>NZ_JAYQDQ010000012.1:0-59282 GCF_038138445.1 Vibrio sp. | reverse complement strand
AGCCGATACCCCAGAAAAAACAATGCCGCTCACCTTAAGTGAACGGCATTAGAGTTAATCTCCCGTTTTTTTTACTTATATTTCTTTATTTTGTTTTTTGTTAATAAATCATTATTGACTATTGTTCAACTAAACTTTGTATTGAAATTAAATTTTTCAGTTGTAGGAATTTAATATGATATATAATAAAGAATTAATCCTACAATCCATAGATCAATATAATAAATCTAATGGAAGCTCCTCTGAAAAAAGGCGAGTAAGTGATTGGTTGCATTTTGAAAACCATGGTAAGGCTGGCCAGTCTAGAGCTAATATATTAAAAAGTTATGTTGAAAAATCTTAACCTATATATATTAGTAGTTTGATATCAGAATATGTTTCATCATCTATAAAGCCAGGAGCATTAAATAAAATAATAAAAGATAATAGTCAAAAAGACTGTTTCAAGCATGCTAAGCTACTCAATGGAGGAAATAATAATTCTTCTTCCTTAAGAACATATGTTAAATCTGCACACAATAAAATAATTTCTGGAGACGCACAATATACAAAACCATATCAGAATAAATTGCTTGAAGGAAACTCTGTACCACCAGGAAGAATGGTTACTAGCGGTTTTAGCATATTTAAAAGCGACTTGAAAAAGGTCAAAAACTTAAATTCATCGGCACATACAGTTACTATGTATCAGCACAAAAGTACAAACGATATGTACTTTGGAAAGTCTTTAACTGATGGAAGTGAAGAAAAAATAAATGCTTTATCAGAAATATTATACTCTTTAATATGGCAAAAATTTATTGGTGACTGCTCTTCTAAATCACTTATCATGCTTGACGACAGTAATCAGATTTGTGGCATTTGTTCAAAAGGGCTAAACCAGTTTAGTGAATTAAAAACGCAGTTAGGAAAAAATGGCTATCCTTCTAAACTAGGGTTACTCTCTATTGCAGTATTGTCATATTTGCTTGTTGAAGATGATTTGCATACAAAAAATGTTGGTACATTCAATTATCATGGTGAGACGGTTTTTGGAAAAATAGATCATGATTATATTGTTTCAAAGTTTAAAACTCATCAGTCTCATTTTAACAATGACTTCAACTTGGAGCTATTAATCGGATATCTAGTGACACAAGATGTCAATTTACTCAAATTAATACTTCAAAGCCTTAGGTTTTCTCCAGGAACAAAGAATAGTACTATGCTCAATTTCGGTCATTATCTAAGAGGACTAAATGGTGGTGCAAACATTAGGGAGAAAAGCAACTCGAGATTTTTATTCACACTATGTAACTATTCATAACAGGTCTGAATGTGATTTTTTAAAAAATAAAATAAGCACATTGAATATCAGAGAAATGGATAAAGACTATGATAGTATTATTAAGTTCGCAGCAAGGCATAGTATTGTAGGTGTAGACAAAATTAATGAAGTTTATTTTTTTATTAAGAGCAGGATTTTAATCGCTAAGAATGAGTTGTCAAGTCTAAGTTAGATGTGTAACTAACATAAGCAATTATTACATAATGATTGGAATCTATGTTTTTGAATCAAAGATCAAAATATTGACATTGGCTTTTCACTATTTTCTAGCGAAAGACACTATAATGTTGGCTAAACTTGGCACCTTGTACGCTTTGTGTAATGAAGTGCTGGGCTTTACCGGATCATGGATAATTTACAGGAAGTTACAGGGTTTTATAGATGGAATTAAAAGTCGCTGCATATGAAGATTATGAACGCTTGGCTTCACTGCATGCACAAAGTTGGAAAATGTTTTATCAGGGTGTTCTAGAGCGTAAATATTTAGATCTTGATGTGCTTGCCGATCGTCGAGCTGTTTGGCAAACTCGTTTTATCAACCCTCCCTACAATCAATATGTTCTGATGGTTGAAGAAGGTGGGTTACTCTGCGGTTTCATCTGTGTATTTGGTAATCATGACTACGAAAAAGGTACGATTATTGATGCTTTACATGTCGACGACTACTACTTAGGTAAAGGGCTAGGTGTTAACTTAGTTGGTCATGTAGCTCAGTGGGTTAAGAAGCATTTTCCTAATAATGGCATTTATGTAAATGTAGTGAAAAGTAATAGTAGAGCGATTAATTTTTGTGAGAGGCTGGGGGGACACTTTAAACAAGAAAGGACTTGGATTGCACCTTGTGGTTCTCGTGTCCCAGAGCTGATTTATGCATGGAAATCGCCCGAGAAGTTAATAGAATCAACTTCACAACTCCAGAACGGTGCTGTTAATTTGGTTAAAGGGTAGAACGGCTGCCTTAATCATTCTGGTGTTAGCGTATTACAGGAACTATATTGCAATATATAAGGTGAGAGCCCACGTATACTGGTAGGCGGTATGAAAGTAGTTATGGTGATAGCGTTGTTTTGGGGGAGCGTAAATATACTGGCCGCTAAACCAATATCAGTCACTCTGTTCGCTACTAACGACTTTCCTCCATATAGCTATAGCGAAGATGGGGAAGCTAGGGGAGTTTATCCGGATATTGTTCGTCATGTGGCTAGCTCAATGCCCAATTTTAAAGTGGTGATTAAATCAGTGCCTTGGAATAGGGGACTGATGTTGTTAGAAAGCGGTAAAGCCTTTGGGTTTATGCCGCCTTATTATTTACCAGACGTGCGACCATATATCAAACCATACTCTGTCCCTTTGTTTGAGGAAACAGTAGCAATTTACTGCCACAGAGATGTAGTTAAACAATTAAGTAACCCAATCGTTTGGCCAGATTCGTTTTATGGTTTACGTGTCGGAATTAACTCAGGATATAACCTTGGTGATCAAGCATTTTGGCAGGCAGAAAGTCGCGGAGATATTAAAGTTCAAGAAGCGAAGGATCCTGAGGCCAATATTCTAATGATTCGAGAAAAACGCAACGATTGTTATTTGCACATCTCTTTATCAACGAACTGGACGTTACGCCAAATGAAAAGTAACGCTAAAATAGGTGATGGTAATTGGATGGTGATGGTAAAGGAAGTCAGCTCACAGTCTGGTTACCTCGGTTATACCAGCATTGATACTGGTTTTCCTTTCAAGCAAGAGTTCATCGATACGTTTAATCGAGAATTTATAAAGCAAAGGGAATCAGGCAGCATAGATGATGTTATTGCTCCTTATATTGTTGATTAGTATGTAATGTAAGGAGCTTTAGCTGCGAACACTTTTCTGGAGGTGTTCGATAAATACTCCAACTTTTTTTGCTAGGTGTTTTCTTGATGAATAAAAGGCATACAGCACGAGATCTTCGGCTTCATAATCTAGATGAAGTTCGGTGAGTAATCCATTATCGATTTCATTTTGGCAAAATGGCAATGGTAATATTGCAGCGCCCAAGCCAGCCATTGCCCCTTGTTTTGCAAGCTGACCACTGTTGACTCTAAAAGTAGACTGAATTCGCTGGGTAATAGTTTCCCCTTTTCGAAATTTAAAGACCCAGGGGGTCCCACTTAATACAGAAAACGTGCTAATGCATGGAATATGGTGCAAGTCACTCAACTTATTTGGTTTTGAGTAAGTGCGCAGTAGTTTTGGTGCTGCAACCACGGCACTGGTCCAGCGAGTGATCTCTCGTGCTATCCAACTGCTGTCTGGCAAGTTGCCTCTATGGAAACTGAGAAAGACATCAAACCCGTTCAGAAAATCTTGGTTGGGTGTTAAGTTTGTGTCACAGCATAATGATATTGACGGGTTTTCAACGCAAAAAGACACTACAGCTTCTGCTAATTGAGGAGAGTATGGCATAAGCACTCTAAGTTGACCAAATGCATCATGGCTATGTTCTGTAACCTTACTTAATGCCTCATTAAGCTGTAAAAACAAAGGTTGAGTTTGTTCGTATAATTGATCACCCGCTGGTGTGGGTGAAGTTTTACGAGTGGTCCTGTTAAATAATCGCGTATGAAGCGTATTTTCAAGTAAACCAATATGTCGGCTAACATTGGATGTCGGTAATCCAAGAAACTCAGAGGCTTTTTTGAAGCTATTGTTTTCGTAAACACAATGAAAGCTTCTTAGCCATTGTTGTTCAACCTTATCTATCATCGCCAACTATCCCATTTTTTGAGATTATAAATTCAAAGATAGTGACTTTATTACGTAATTCAGCTCAATACAATCTGTTTACCATGTCGGTTGTACAAAAAGATACTGGCTGTTATTAACCGAAATAAATGAGCGAAGATAACGAAAGTAATAATATAATTAAAGGACGCAAGGCTGAGATACCAGACGGTGTATGGATGCAGTGTCCCAAGTGTACTAAGACATTATATAAAGATTTTGTTGAACAAAACTTGTATGTATGCCCTGAGTGTTCCCACCATATGAGGATGCCTGCGCGCAAGCGATTGGAGTCTTTCTTAGACAAAGGTGAGCTGCAAGAAATGGGCTGTGATCTTGAACCGAGAGATATCGTCGGGTTTAAGGATGTTAAACAGTACAAAGAGCGTTTAAAGCTCGCCCAAAAACATACCGGAGAAAAAGATGCACTGATCGTATTAAAAGGTGAGTTGTATGGGTTACCTCTTGTTACTTGTGCTTTTGAGTTTTCATTCATGGCAGGCTCTATGGGCTCGGTAGTTGGTGCGCGCTTCGTTACCGCTGTTGAAACGGCAATAACAGAGAACTGTGGACTGGTATGTTTTTCAGCGTGTGGTGGGGCACGGATGCAGGAGTCATTAATGTCACTATTACAAATGTCCAAAACCAGTGCAGCGTTAAGACGTTTGTCTGATCTACGGCTACCCTATATATCAATATTAACAGACCAGACTTTCGGTGGGGTTTCGGCAAGCTTAGCCATGTTAGGGGACATTAATATTGCCGAGCCAGGTGCCAGAATTGGTTTTGCTGGTCGGCGTGTTATTGAGCAAACGGTTCGCCAGCAATTGCCCGACCAATTCCAGCGCAGTGAGTTTTTATTAGAACATGGCACTATCGATATGATTGTGGACAGGCGAGAGATGCGAGAAAAGGTCGCGAGTCTACTATCTAAGCTAATCAATCAGCCACTTGTAAAACGCTAACCATAAAGAGAATTTATAAAGTTTATTGGCGATTTGCCAAATTTATTTATCTAGTAAATAACGCCATTAGCGAGCAATTTATTCACATACTCCATCAAACATAGCAGTGTATATAATTGATTGTCTAACAACCAAATTGATTTCAATTCTTGTACGCTGACCGATCGTTCAAATTAGTTAACATGCTTAAATTTTGTCACTTGACTACTTTAGGCTAAAGATTTTGCAATCTGTTTTAAATTTTTTACAATTATAACTAACTGATACGCTTGTATTTTTAGTTTTTTTTATATAAATCAGATTAGATCATTAATGTTTTTTTTGAAAAATTAATATTTGAGCCTATTATCTGCGCGGTTCAGGGGATTGACATAACGCTTTTTAGCATAAGCCGTTTTCAATCCCCTCTTTATTCAGAGTAATAATTCTTTGGAGTATCAATGAAACTCACAACATTAAGTGTGTTATTTTCGTCGTTGTATTTTGGTTTAGTAGGTAATGTTTCTGCTGAAACACTAACATTTAGAGAAACTATTGATAGTGCATGTGGTATAAAGATTGCGCCAGGGCAAATTGGCTCGATTCTATTTAAGGACGAAACTCACTCAAGTGAGAGGTTTGTTAGGTTTACGCCGTATAGCAATGATTCACGTAAAACTTCACTTAACTTGCAGGTGAGAACTGTGTCAGGAACGATAGCACGTTATGGTGGCGTAGGAAATGTTGAACTAGGTAAACTAAAACTGTGGGTTGGTACAACCCCTGCCTCGGCATCATTCTCAGCTGCAAACACAGGGTCTCCTACGCCTGTGTCCAACGATACAGAGCTGAACGCGATTGCTGTTGTGGATTATTCGAAAAGCGAAATCGCTGAAAGTAGAAGCGGCCATACCGTAACCGCGACCATTCAGCTTACCTGTCCATAATGGTTGTAAAATAAAGTATCTGTAATTAGAGTTGGATAGTTGTAATATACCTATGATGAAGTTTCCATTTAAATTAATGATGATTTTTGTACTGAGCTTAAGTTACTCAGGATTTATTTATGCGCAATCAATAAGCAATCTATCATTAGAAAGTTTATTTTTTAGCACAAATGATCGTTTGCTGGTTACTTTTGGTAACTTAAATAAATACTCTGAAACCTACAAGATATCGGTGAGTAAATTATATTTTAGTTTAAATGACGTTACCACTCTCACTAATAATATTGATAGTGAAAATAGTGAAAATAGTGAAAATAGTGAAAATAGTGAAAAACAACTATCCAAATTTTTTAATAAGGTAAAACCTGAAAGTACGAGTAAAAGAAAACTGAATAGAATATTAAAATTATCCGCAGGAAAAACACGTAAAGTTAAAGTTCCAGTATTTAATTTAGAAAAAAATAAACTGAACTTCTATCGTATTTGTAGTGAATCAGAGCCTAAAGGTGGCTATGTATACGAGGTGTGTACGCACTCTGTTATATACTACTCTGATTCTAACTGAGTCTGATGCATGAAATACGTAATTTTCCTTTTTTTAACTTTTTTTTCAAGCTTATCATTGGCTGATCGATGCTATGACAAGACTGTTAGAAATAATGTTAACGAGAGATACCTAACAGAGGGCACTCGTTATGTTGATATGAATATTTGTACTTATCTAGTTGATGGTGCATCAGAGGAAGATAGTCCCATACTCATATTTGCTATAAAGCTAAACGAAGCTGATGATGTAAAGTTTAGGCATCGAGTCAGGGTGACGGCTTCTGGAGCTGCGTCTAATCCATGTATTATCGGTAGAAGAGGTGAGTACAGTTCAGCCATCAATTATAATCCTACTAAAAGTGAATGTGACTTAAGTAATAATTTCGTCTCTATGAGGTTTAATTTTCGCCCTGATGACAGTGACTCTAGCGGAACCCCCATGTTGATTATATTCAAGATGGATGTATCGCAAGTGACAAGTGATAAATTTGTTGATTTAAAGATAGGAAGTGAAACTGTCCTAGATCAAGTGCTTTATTTTGAATATGAATCAGATATGGTTGAAAATTCTATAAACTCCTGCAGTATTGAAGTTTCAGAAGATACTGTAGGTGGTATGATTTTTAATGACACGACTAATGTAAACGATAAATATCTACATGCAAGGCTTTTAACTTCTCAAGGTGGGAGCTTTAAATTTATACATGAAAGTAATAATGAACAACTAAGACAAAGCTTTTTAGGTTATTATGGATTTGGTTTTAATCTGGATGATCCAACATATCCATTTGAAGAAATAAAGTGGATTATGGAAAATAACAATCATAGAATTTTTGGTTCGCACGATATAACATTAGCTCCTAAATATAATTTAAATAGAAGTGACTTATTACCTTGTGACTATAAAGCAACATTGGAAATCGTGTGCGAATAATATTTCTGAGCGTTAGTTTATTATCATTTTATACTCAGGCACACATGCAAGCCCCAAGAGAGTTAAATGAAGTGGTGTATAGTCAATTTCCTCAAGTTGAATTAACCCTAGGAAATTTATATGACATCGATAAAGTCTATTCCCTAGAGGTGAATGGAGTTTTAGTAGAGGAAGCTATTCGTCTGAAAGGAAATCAAGTTAAGAAACAGTTAATACAGCTGCCGAAAGTTGAGCCAAATAAAGTGAATCGTTTTAGAGTTTGCTCTATGACTGCAGCGACACAAGAGGTAAGAAGTAAAATATGTTCAAGAGTCAATGTTTATTATCCGCAGCGATAATTCTCACTCTTTGGTTAGATGTTGTTTCAGCGGCAGGCTTTAGTATTCCCGGTGCTTCAGTGCCCGGAGGGTACGATCGCGTAACCACTTCTGATGGCGTGACCTGTGAATCAACCATAGCCAGTAGCTCTTATGTTCAAGCAGGCTTGATGGGTGTCACTGAAGACAGTGACTACAACCGTGTTACCACCCCAAACTATTCGGCCAACATTGAAAATAAGGATGAAGTTGGTGCGTATGTTCAAGTGGTGATCCCCTTTGGTGGTGGAAAACGTGAACGTTTAAACTGTAATCGCCTTTACAATATTGAAATCGATCGGCTAAAAGCACAGATTGAAAAACTCAAAGCGGAAGCGAGCCTGGGTGACATTTGGGCGCAGGCGAGTGAAGCACAGGATAAAAGCATTCCTGAGATGATCACAGTTGATGAAACACGCGGGACTGCACTTTTCGATGCCGATGGTTACTCGCTGAACTCATCGTTTACTCATAAATTTAACGACGTGGTTTTTACACTTCTTGATAACGATCAAGCGAAAGTTAAGGTTATCGTACACACTGACTCTGGTTTACCAGAGAATGAAGAGCTTGATCTTACCGAGCAACGAGCGGACTCTATCGCAAAATATCTAGAGAGTAGAGGTATTGATAAAAGCCGAATAAAAGCACTTGCAAGAGGGAACCTTTACCCTGTAGAGTCGAGTGATACCCAAGAAGGCCGAAACGCAAACACTAGGGTTGAATTTATCATTAGTAAGTAAGCTGACGATGACAAATTACGTTCAAGTAATCTATTTTCTGATCCACAACGTATTAAACCTTAGACTCACAGTGGAGAAGATAAAATGGAATTGCAAATCGAATCATTGGAAGGTGGAATTTATTTAGCTTACTCGGTTGACGGTGACGAGAAGATGTTACTGCGTGATGGCAACCATGACCCGCTTAAATTTTCGAGCTTGTGTCAAGCGAAGGAGCATTTTAAAGACCAGCAGTACCATAGTGCTTGCCTGGTTCACCTCAGCGCCTACGACGAGATGTGTGGTGAAAATATCGCAGCGGGTATCCCTCTCAAAACAGACCTTCAATGGTACTAAGCGACTCCCATCAAAGCTTATTAGGCCAGCACTCTTGCGGTGTTGGCTTTCTTTATATTAGTATCCCACAAATACGATCATTAAAATATTCGTACCCCTAAATGTGTATGCTCAGCAAGATGTATTATTCATAATGCATTTATTCATAATGCATTTATTCATAATGCATTTGTCGTTTTTGAATTTTTATTGATTACTATATTTCAGCATCAAGGGATGTGACTCGATTGTGAAAAATAGCCTCTCTATACGAGCGTATACCCGTCAAAAGCATGGTCACACACATGACTACCATCAATTAGTTCTGCCTATAGCTGGCGTAATCGATATTGAACTTGAGAGTTATGTAGGAAGCGTTTCTGTTGGCGAATGTGTTGTAATTCCTGCGGGAGTCTGTCACCACTTTCGCGCCCATGAATCCGCTCGTTTTATTGTTGCCGACTTAAACGAGTTATCATCAAATTTACTTGATACGACAAGTTTGGTATTTACCATATCGGCGCCTCTCTTGTCTTACTTATCGTTTGTCGAGTCTCAGCTGCAACATAGGGTCGAGGATACTCTTGAAGATTCTATGATGTCTATGTTCAATCAGCTTATGATTCAACAATCTTGTGACATGAAGATAGATCGTAGAATTCGACTAGCAATACAAGCTATAGACAAGGATCTCAGTGATGAAATCAGCATTGACTCTTTGGCCGCAAAGGCTTGCCTTAGTCCAACACAATTTAAGAAGTTGTTTAAGCTTTCTACAGGTCAAAGCGTGATGCAATATGTTGCCAAGCAGCGTATGGAAAAGGCGAAAGCTTTATTAACTCACACTGATATGCCAGTTCAATTGATCTCTGAAGCGGTTGGATATTCCGACCTGTCGGCATTTAGTCGGCGGTTTTCTCTGTTTTTTGGTCTTTCACCTAAAGCAATGCGTGGTTGAATGTTTGATTAACTGTTGAGTCTTTAAAGCCAACTTTAGTGTCTTATCTGCAAAGTTTATCTAATCTTTTTCATTATCATTTGTGTATTAACTACATACAAAAGAAAATGGTAATGACACTCATGGTACATCAAAAACAGAGAAAAATTGGCATAGGTTTGATTTTATTCTCGTCTTTGCTTTGGGGAACAACAGGAACGACTGCTTCATTGATCCCCAATGTGAGCCCTTTGGCGATTGGTGGATTTTCTATGGGCTTAGGCGGTTTCTTATTAGCATTGATAGCGCGAAAAACAATCATCAGCGATAGGATGATATTGAATGAAAACAAGTGGCTAGTTTGTATTGGAGCCTTAGCCTTAGCGGTTTATCCTCTTGCTTTTTATACCTCGATGAAGATGGCTGGAGTCGCTATTGGTACGGTCGTGTCTATATCTAGTGCGCCATTATTTGTTGCCATCATAGAACGTCTTTTTAGCAAAAATACCGCAGTGGATTTACTTTGGATCTTTAGTCTTTTTATCGGCACATTAGGCATAAGTTTACTGGTCTTTTCAGACTCGTCTGTCACTATGGAGTCGTCTGAGATAAATCACCATATTGGTATTAGCCTAGGGTTGTTAGCCGGTTTGACTTACGCGATTTATGCATGGGTGGCGAGAGATCTAATCACTAAAGGGGCGAATTCAAAATCTGCGATGGGAAGTGTTTTTGGTTTAGGTGCTGTATTTCTTATTCCCTCACTTATTTTTACTGGTGATGGCCTATTTGACACAAAATTAAGCACTTCAGTTGCTTTATATATGGCGTTAGTTCCAATGTTTCTAGGGTATATCTGCTTTGGGTACGGTTTAAAAGTGGTTTCAGCAAGTCAGGCAAGCTTACTTACGCTTTTTGAACCTGTTGTTGCGAGTGTATTTGCGGTAAGTATAGTTGGTGAGCGTATCCAAGCGTCTGGGTGGGTAGGTATAGGGCTGATTATGACATGTTTGCTAGTTCAATCTTATCAGCCCAAAAGCAAGTCTCACCTAGCGCTGCAAAGCGAGTGATACTTTAGATGTTGGTTTTCGACCTAGCGTATCACTGATTTCCCAACCAGCTTGGGCAATCATGTGTAGATCGATACCCGTCTCTATACCTAAGCCATGGCAAAGGTAAACGACATCCTCGGTGGCGACATTACCTGAAGCACCGGCGGCGTAGGGGCAACCGCCAAGTCCAGCAACACTACTGTCTATCACTTTAATACCCATTTGCAGGGCTTGGTAAATATTGGCTAATGCCTGACCATAGGTGTCATGAAAGTGTACAGCGATGCATTCAAGTGAAACTTGCTTGCTTACAGCATCAATAACTTTAGCCGTTCGCATCGGCGTGCCTGTACCTATGGTGTCGCCGAGAGACACTTCATAGCAACCTAGATCAATGAGAGAGCGAGCAATTTTTGCGACCTCGTTTGGATCGGTTGGCCCGTCATAAGGACAATCAAGGATACAAGACAAATACCCCCGTACGGGAATGTCTTGAGCACGTGCTTGCGCGATGACGGGCTTAAACCTCTTCAAACTTTCTGCAATGGAGCAATTGATGTTTTTCTGGCAAAACCCTTCAGAGGCCGAAGTAAATACAGCGACCTCATTCGCTTTTGCTGTCATTGCTTTTTCTAACCCCTTTATATTCGGGGTTAGGGCGCTATAGCAGATATTGGGTTGACGTTTAATTTGCTGCATCACCTCCAATGAGTCCGCCATCTGTGGTACCCATTTGGGTGAAACAAATGCGCCCGCTTCTATAAATTTTAGCCCACAGGATGAAAGCTGGTTAATGAGCTTGATTTTAGCTTCAATTGGCACCGCTTTCTCATTTTGCAAGCCATCACGAGGCCCAACTTCAACAATTTTTACTGACCGAGGCAGATCTGTTTTTGGGATCATGGCTGTCCCTCATTTACCCAGCTCGCAGACCGTTTATCAAAAAATGCACTCAGCCCCTCTTGCCCCTGTTCTGAGACCCTAACTTTAGCAATAAGCTCACTAGTATAATCAATCAGCTCATGAGCCAGTGGCTTAGACTCGCATTCTTGAATAAGGAGCTTAGTCTTTGTCATTGCGGCTGGACTGTTAACAAGTAGATGAGAAAGCAAATGCTCTCTGCGCTCGCTTATTTGCTCTGAAGATACCACTTCATGAATCAGCCCAATATTTAGAGCTTGCGTTGCATCAAATCGTTCTGCCGTCAACATGTAGCGCCTTGATTGTCGAGCACCAATGCTACGATTCACGTACGGGCTAATGGTTGCAGGCACTAAGCCTAACTTTACTTCGCTTAGGCAAAAGAGTGCGCTGTTATCTGCCAGCGCAATATCACAGCAACAAATTAGTCCTAAAGCGCCGCCAAAGGCACAGCCTTGGACAAGAGCAAGAGTTGGATGCGGAAAAGTGTCCAAACATTGCATCAAAAATGCTAACCTAGATGCGTCTTGGCGGTTTTCTTGTTCAGTTTTACTTGCCATGGATTTCATCCATGCCAAATCAGCGCCTGCAGAAAAATGTTTGCCATTTCCTTGCAGCACTAGACATCGAACTGACTCATCATGAGCCAGTGATTCGATGGATTCAATTAATGCTTCGATTACCTCAGCGTTAAAGGCATTGTGTTTATCAATGCGATTTAACGTTAAGGTCGCAACGCCACGTGAATCAATATGGCAGTCTAGGTATGTCCTATCCTTGGTGTTGTTCATACCGTTTCCTTACATTCTGAAGATACCAAACTGACTATCAGGAATAGGCGCTTGAGCCGCTGCTTTTAATGCTTGTGCTAATACATCACGAGTCTGTTTTGGGTCGATAATTCCATCGTCCCACAGTCTTGCACTGGCGTAGTAAGGGTGGCCTTGCTGCTCATACAATTCGACAATTCCTTTCTTGAATTGGTTTTCTTGAATGTCAGACCATGGCTCGCCTTGACGTTTCAACACCTCGCGTTTGACTTGAGTTAGCACCCCAGCTGCTTGCTCGCCGCCCATCACAGATATTCTGGCATTGGGCCACATCCACATTAGGGTAGGGTCATACGCTCGGCCACACATTCCATAATTACCAGCGCCGTATGAGCCGCCGATAATAATGGTAAACTTAGGCACATCGGCGCAGGCGACTGCCATAACGAGCTTAGCGCCATGTTTGGCAATACCACCTTCCTCAACTTTTTTCCCAACCATGAAACCGGTTATGTTTTGCAAAAATAACAGAGGGATCTTACGCTTTGCGCATAGCTCGATAAAGTGAGCACCTTTCTGCGCGGATTCAGCAAATAGAATTCCATTGTTGGCAACGATCCCTATTAGCCTACCTTCAATTCGAGCAAACCCACAAACGAGCGTTGTACCAAATAAGGCTTTAAACTCATCAAAGTCTGAGTCATCGACGATACGTGCAATCACTTCTCTAACATCGAAAGATAGGCGCAGGTCCGAATTGACGATGCCATATATTTCTTCAGCTGGCAGTCTTGGAGGGAGAACTTTGTCGACAGGAGCCTGATTTGCAACTTGATTACAGCTTGATAGTGCTTCACGGGCCATATGCATAGCCTGCTGCTCATTTTCAGCGTAGTAATCGGCAACGCCGGATTTTCTGCAATGAACATCTGCACCGCCAAGCTCTTCATCTGTCACAATCTCACCGGTAGCTGCTTTCACAAGTGGTGGGCCAGCCAAGAAAATTGTGCCTTGTTTTTTGACGATTACAGACACGTCTGCCATAGCAGGTATATAGGCGCCCCCCGCAGTACAAGGACCTAACACAACCGCAATTTGTGGTATGCCCTTGGCTGACATACGCGCCTGATTAAAGAATATCCGCCCAAAATGATCTTTATCAGGAAACACTTCGGCTTGATGGGGGAGGTTAGCACCGCCAGAATCTACCAAGTAAACGCAAGGTAGATTGCATCGTTCCGCTATTTCTTGTGCTCTAAGGTGTTTTTTGACGGTGAGCGGGTAGTAAGTTCCACCTTTAACAGAAGGGTCGTTTGCCAGAACCATACAAGGTACACCCTTGATTTGGCCAATTCCTGCCACTACACCAGCACATGGGATGGACTCTTCGTATACCTCCCATGCCGCAAATTGACCCACTTCTAAGAAGTCTGATCCTGGATCAAGCAGAAGATCGATACGTTCGCGAACAGGCAATTTTCCTTTCTTGCGCTGTCTTTCAACGGCTTTTGGGCCTCCACCTTGTTTAAGGCTCTCTAGATCTGCACTGAGTTTTTCTACAAGCCCTGTCATTGCTTGCTGGTTTTTAACAAACAATGGGGAATCGGTTTTTATTTTAGTTTTAATGACTGCCATAACATCCTCGTTAGCGTGACTCTTCAAACAGCTCACGCCCAATAAGCATCCTGCGAATTTCTGACGTTCCTGCACCAATTTCATAAAGTTTTGCGTCTCTTAATAAACGCCCGGCAGGGAATTCATTGATATAGCCGTTGCCACCAAGTAACTGGATAGCATCTAGGGCAATTTGAGTGGCCATTTCCGCGCTGTATAAGATAGCTCCAGCTGCGTCTTTTCTGGTTGTTTCTCCTCGGTCACATGCGCTTGCTACGGCGTAAACATAAGAGCGCGCGGCATTAGCTCGGGTGTACATATCTGCAACCTTTGCTTGGATTAACTGAAACTCGCCAATAGAACGACCAAATTGCTTGCGGTCATGGACATAAGGAACCACGAGATCAAGACAGGCTTGCATAATGCCAAGTGGGCCTGCTGCAAGTACGACACGTTCATAATCCAATCCGCTCATAAGAACTCTTACGCCTTGATTTACCTCGCCAAGGACATTTTCAACCGGCACTTTACAGTTATTGAATACCAGTTCACAGGTATTCGATCCCCTCATCCCAAGTTTGTCTAGCTTTTGAGCATGACTAAAGCCTTCAAAATCCCTTTCGATGATAAAAGCAGTAATCCCTTTCGATGCTGCGGAAGGGTCAGTTTTTGCGTACACAACAAGAACATGAGCATCTGGACCATTAGTGATCCACATCTTGTTACCATTAAGTACATAGTGATCACCTTTAAGCTCGGCTTTAAGTTGCATGCTTACCACGTCGGAACCAGCATTGGGTTCACTCATAGCCAAAGCACCAATGTGCTCACCACTAATTAGCTTCGGAAGATATTTTTCTCGTTGGGCAGCGTTGCCATTGCGAAATATTTGGTTCACACACAAATTTGAATGGGCACCATAGCTTAAAGCGACGGAAGCTGAAGCTCGGCTAATTTCTTCCATCGCCACCACATGAGCAAGATAGCCCATGCCTGCACCACCAAACTCCTCATCAACCGTGACACCAAGTAGCCCCATTTCTCCCATTTTGGCCCAAAGATGGTTGGGAAACTGGTTTTCTTCGTCCACTTTAGCCGCAATAGGGGCTATCTGCTCTCGAGCAAAAGCATTGACGTGCTCTCTCAACATGTTGATTGACTCGTCGAGTCCGAAATTGAGAGGGGTGTATTGAGATATCATATCGCCTCCGATTGGCTGATTTTCTGTTAAGCACAACATCCATTATTGATGACAGTTCAACTTGCTTTAGAACGCTCTAAAGCCTCTTCACATCGTTTTCGAGCAGTATTCAAATCTTCTAAGACTATGGTGATGTCTTCCAACTGACGTTTGAGTACGGCTTCCTTGTCGTCGATGATTTTGAGCATTTTAATTAACTGAGTATCCAGCTGATTTGTATCGTAAAGCTCCAACAAGTCACGGATCTCGGCGAGTGAAAAACCTAGCCGCTTTCCTCGTAAAATCAGTTTGAGACGAATCTTGTCTCTACGCTGATAGACGCGCATGCTTCCTTTGCGTTCAGGTTGAATAAGACCCATATCTTCGTAAAAGCGGATACTTCTTGTTGTGATATCAAACTCTTTCGCGAGCTCGCTGATTTTGTAGGTTCCCACCAGGTGAAACTCCCCAAATTTGGTGATAGACAATCACACTGTCCGCTACGACGGTAAAAAAGATTTTACAGTTTGCGAATGTGTTTGTTTACGTTAACGTAAATGTTAGTGCTATGCTTACGTAAACGTCAAGGAATAAACGTGCAAAAATTTAATGGCCTAAAGAGTAAAAGTGATGTTTAAGACATTCGTAACGCGGTTGCTTGATGGGCTGAGCCGTTTTTAAACCATCATGAGGAGTAGGTAATGGAACAGAAAGAGATTTGGATTGTTTCGGCGAAGAGAACCCCAATGGGTCGTTTTCAAGGCATGCTATCTGAATATTCTTCGCCTCAGCTAGGGGCTATGGCAATCAAAGCTGCCGTTGAAGAGCAGCCGGAAGTTGCTGGGTTGATAAACGAAGTGTACATGGGGTGCGTGTTACCAGCAGGAACAGGGCAAGCTCCGGCGAGACAAGCTGCACTAGGAGCAGGTTTGGATGAAGCGGTGGGGTGTACGACAGTCAACAAAGTGTGCGGTTCAGGAATGAAATCTGTGATGCTGGCACATGATCTTATTCGAGCGGGTAGCGCTAGTTGTATCCTTGCTGGTGGTATGGAGAGTATGACCAATGCCCCTTATCTTCTCAAAGAAGCGCGCTCTGGCATGCGTATGGGGCATAAATCTAGCTATGATCATATGTTCCTTGATGGCCTTCAAGATGCTTATCAAGGTGAACTGATGGGTGTATTTGGTCAACAAATTGCCGATAAATTGGATTTTTCACGTCAGAAAATGGATGAATGGGCAGCACTTTCCGTAGGCAGAGCAATGCAAGCTCAGCAGCAAAGGTTGTTTGATGATGAGATGGTGCCAGTGTCTCTGAAAAGTGGTGATAAGCTTGATTATGATGAGCAACCACCATCAATCAAACCTGAAAAAATTCCTCAACTCAAACCAGCCTTTGCCAAAGATGGCTCTATTACAGCGGCAAATTCTAGTGCCATTTCTGACGGAGCGGCAGCTCTAGTTGTCATGGATGGACAGTTAGCTCAGCAGAAAGGCTTGAAACCATTAGCAATAATCAAGGGGCATGCTACTCATGCTCGTCAACCATCTGAGTTTACCATTGCACCAGTGCACGCTATTGAGCATTTGCTCTCCCAGCTTGATTGGGATATTGATGAAGTGGACCTGTGGGAAATCAATGAAGCCTTCGCAGTCGTAACTCAGATAGCTGTGAAGCAACTTGGTCTTGATAGTGAAAAAGTTAACGTAAAAGGCGGAGCTTGCGCACTAGGGCACCCGATCGGGGCAAGCGGTGCAAGAATTATTGTGACTTTGATCCATAGCTTACGTCAGCTACAAGAATTGAGTAGCGATGGCAGTTCGAGTGAAAAGCGTGTGATGAAGGGTATCGCATCATTGTGTATTGGTGGCGGTGAAGCGACCGCTATTGGAATAGAAATACCATTATAAAAGAAAAGGATAATCAATCATGATTCAGTCAGTTCCCTTATTCATTGGTGGAGAATTCTGCCAGTCTCAAACAACCGAGTGGGTTGAGGTCACAAATCCAGCCACAAGCGAAGTGATTGCTAAGGTTCCATGTGCAACAGAACAAGAAATGGAACATGCAATCAAAAACGCTGCAGAGACCTTTAAGTCATGGAAAGACGTGGCGATATCAGAACGCGCCCGTGTCATGCTTCGTTACCAGCACTTACTTAAAGAGCATCATGATGAGCTTGCAGAATTACTTTCAAAAGAAACCGGAAAAATTTTAATTGATGCGAAAGGTGATGTTTGGCGAGGGATTGAAGTCGTTGAACAAGCAGCCAATATTGCCAGTAACATGATGGGTGAAACGGTTGAAAATGTTGCAACAGATATCGATTCTTACTCAATGATTCAACCACTTGGTGTTTGCTGTGGTATTACGCCGTTTAACTTTCCGGCCATGATCCCTTTATGGATGTTCCCGCTAGCAATTGCCGCCGGAAATACTTTTGTTCTTAAGCCATCAGAGCAGGTTCCTCTTACGGCGATGAGATTAGCAGAACTCTTTGAAAAAGCCGGAGCCCCTAAAGGTGTGTTGCAAGTCGTTCATGGCAGAAAAGAGCAAGTTGACACACTGCTAAAGCATCCTACTATTCGTGCTGTTTCTTTTGTCGGCTCTGTTCCCGTCGCTCAATACATTTACAAAACGGGTACAGACTATAACAAACGTGTTCAAGCTTTTGCTGGCGCAAAGAACCATATGGTCGTTATGCCTGATGCGAATAAGGCACAGGTAATCAATAACTTGGTTGGTAGCTCAGTCGGTGCAGCTGGACAGCGATGTATGGCGATTTCAGTGGCTGTATTTGTGGGTAACACGAAAGAATGGATCGAAGACCTTAAAACAGAGATGGCTAAGATGCAGCCCGGCGCGTGGAATGATGATAAAGCGGCATATGGTCCGCTTATCAGTAAAGAAGCGAAAAACCGTGTGGTTGCGCTCATTGAGGAAGGTAAAGCCCAAGGTGCAGTGTGCCAGCTAGATGGCACTCAATGTCAGGTAGAGGGAATGCCTGAAGGAAATTGGTTAGGTCCGACGCTTTTTACAGGTACGACGACAGATATGTCCATCTATGAGCAGGAAATTTTTGGCCCTGTGTTAGTGTGTATGGAAGTCGATACCCTAGATGAGGCCATCGAGCTAATCAATAACAATCCATATGGGAATGGCACGTCGATATTTACTGCTAATGGTGCGGCCGCACGCAAATATCAGCATGAAATTCAAGTTGGACAAGTGGGAATTAATGTCCCTATTCCGGTTCCATTGCCTTTCTTCTCATTTACGGGGTGGCGCGGCAGTTTTTATGGCGATTTACATGCATACGGAAAGCAAGCCGTGAGATTTTATACTGAGACCAAGACTGTCACTTCACGTTGGTTTGATGACGATATCCCAACTGGACCAAACTTAACGATTCAGCTGCGATAACGGGAGGCGAAATGGATTTTGAACTAAATGAAGATCAGCGCGCGTTCGCCGAAACCGCGCAGCAGTTCTCCATGGGGCAGCTTGCGCCCATGGCGGCTGAATGGGATGAAAAGCAGGTATTTCCTAAGGATGTGATTAAAGCAGCCGGAGAATTGGGCTTTCTAAGTTTGTATACACCAGAAGAACAAGGTGGGCTGGAATTAAGCCGATTAGATGCTTCCATTATTTTTGAACAACTTGCAATGGGCTGTACGTCAACTACGGCATTTATGACCATTCATAATATGGTGACTTGGATGATTGCGAGCTTTGCATCTAAGGAGGCCAAACAGTCTTTTTGTCCAAACCTGATTTCTGGAGAATGGCTAGGTTCCTATTGCTTGACAGAGCCGAATGCGGGTTCAGATGCCGCATCATTAACGACCAGCGCCAAAAAACAAGGTGACACTTACATCATCAATGGTGGTAAAGCCTTTATTTCTGGTGCTGGAGATACCGATGTTCTGGTTGTTATGGCGCGAACAGGAGACCACTCAGCAAAAGGCATTTCGGCTTTTATTGTTCCAGCAGATGCCGATGGAATAAGTTATGGGCGTAAAGAGCCTAAGATGGGGTGGAACAGCCAACCGACTCGCGCCATTACTCTTGATAATGTTGTGGTGCCGGAGCACTTCCGCTTAGGCGATGAAGGGGAAGGATTCTCTATAGCGATGAAAGGCTTAGATGGCGGGCGTATAAACATTGCGACCTGTTCTATAGGTACAGCGCAGCAGGCACTTAATGAGGCCTTACAATATGTCAAAGAAAGAAAGCAATTTGGCAAAGAGCTGGCTCACTTTCAAGGTTTGCAGTTTAAGTTGGCTGACATGGTCACTGAGTTAGTTGCGGCCAGACAAATGGTGCGCTTAGCCGCGAGCAAATTAGACAATCAGGACTCGGAAGCTACGGCATATTGTGCGATGGCAAAAAGATTTGCCACTGACGTTGGGTTTAAAATTTGCGATCAGGCTTTACAGCTCTATGGCGGTTATGGGTACATTAAAGAGTATCCAATGGAACGCCATTTTAGGGATGTTCGCGTTCATCAAATCCTCGAAGGAACCAATGAAATCATGCGTCTGATTATTGCTCGCCGTGTGCTATCAGAAGGCTCTCAGCTACTTTAATTTTAGGGACAGATTACAATGAATATTTCAGAGAGCGGTGCCATTGAGCACACTATCCAAAATCATGTGGCAATTGTCACCATGAATAATCCGCCAGCTAACACTTGGACAGCGGAGAGCCTTACAGAGTTTAAACAGCTGGTTTTGGAATTGAATGAAAATAATGACGTTTATGCCTTAGTTTTGACGGGACAGGGAGAGAAGTTTTTCTCTGCTGGAGCCGATTTAAAACTTTTTGCCAGTGGTGATAAAACAGTGGCGATAGATATGTCTCGTCTTTTTGGCGCGGCATTTGAAGCTTTATCAAGCTTTAGAGGTGTATCCATCGCCGCAATTAACGGTTATGCCATGGGAGGTGGATTAGAAGTTGCACTTGCCTGTGACATTCGTATCGCCGAAGAACAGGCCGTTATGGCGCTCCCTGAGGCGAAAGTTGGCTTGCTTCCATGTGCTGGTGGAACACAAAACCTAACAGCTTTGGTGGGTGAAGGATGGGCGAAACGCATGATTTTATGTGGAGAGCAAGTCACGGCAAGCCAAGCACTTAATATCAAGTTAGTCGAAGAAGTCGTCAGCAAAGGCAATGCGCTAGATGCGGCAATAAGCCTTGCAGAAATGGTCGCTAACCAATCTCCATCTTCGGTGACGGCTTGTAAGTCCCTGATTCAAAATACCAGAACCAACCCCTTGGCTCATGGACTAGTCAGAGAACGAGAGTTGTTTATCCAACTGTTTGATACAGAGGATCAAACCGAAGGCGTGAATGCATTTTTGGAGAAACGTCCACCTCAATGGAAAAATAGATAGGGGGGAGGTATGACAGCATTGGTTCGTTTTGAAGAGCTAAATTGTAAAGAAGGAAATGCAAAGATTGGAGTCGCAACGCTTGATAATGCACCTTCGTTAAATGCTCTTAACTATGACATGTTGAAGCAGCTTAAAACTCAACTAGAGGTCTGGCATGAAGACGATAATATAGTCTGTATCTTTCTTGAGGGGCAGGGAGAGAAAGCTTTTTGTGCCGGTGGTGATGTTCGTACTATGCACGATAAGATGAGTGGTGGCTCTTCTGATGAGATTGCATCTTATTGCACCTCTTTCTTTAAACTTGAGTATGAATGCGACTATTTGATCCATACCTACTGCAAGCCCATTATTGCTTGGGGACAAGGTATTGTCATGGGCGGAGGAATGGGACTTTTCATGGGGGCTAGCCATAAGGTTGTCACTCCAGAAAGTCGTCTCGCTATGCCGGAAATCAGTATCGGACTTTACCCAGATGTTGGGGCTACATGGTTCTTGAATAAGTTAGATCCCGGAATTGGACTATTTCTTGGTATGACGGGGGTTATGGTCAACGCCACTGACGCATTGGGTATTCAGCTTGCCGATCACATTGTTCGTGCTGATGACAAAGCGGAATTACTCTCTGGTCTCAAAGACACGCCTTGGTCAGACATTGAAGATGTATACCAAGAAGTGAGCGCGCTTCTCAATCAATTGACTGATAAAGTCAATGGACATCAACCCGATCCACAAATGTTGCCTTTTATTGATGAAATAAAACAAGCCTGTAATGCAGATAGTGTAATTCAAGTGAGTGAAAACATTCTTGGGCTGTCTGGGCAGACAAAATGGATGGAAGTAGCTAAAAGCAATCACGTTTCAGGCAGTGCGATTACTGCGCATATTTGTTTTCGACAATTAACTCAATATAGTAATTTGTCGTTGGCAGATTGTTTTCGTCTTGAGCTTATCCTGTCTGTTCAAAGCTGTTTGCTAGGAGAGTTTCGTGAGGGTGTACGAGCTCGCCTAATTGATAAGGACAACCAACCTAAATGGCTATACAGTCGAGTCGATAATGTCGATGAAGGCACGATCAACAGCTTGTTTAGCTCATTATGGAATGAAAACGACCACCCATTATCATTACTTGGTCACTATTAAAAATAAGGAAATGACTCATGAACACCATTGCGTTTATCGGTTTAGGTAATATGGGCGGCCCTATGGCAGAAAACCTGCTGTCGGCAGGGGTTAATGTTCGAGTGTTTGATTTGATGCCAGAGGCGGTAAAAACTCTGGAATCTGCAGGAGCCTATGCCGCATCTTCAATCTCGGATGTGGTGAAAGGTGCCGAATCGATCATCACTATGCTTCCAGCAAGCAAACATGTGAAAGATGTATACCTTGGCGACGAAAAAGGGTCTGTTGGGTTGCTTGATATGGTTGAAGATGGGGCATTTCTGATTGACTCATCAACCATTGATCCTCACTCAGCGAAAATGGTTGCTGAGTGCGCTGCGCAAAAGGGCCTTGATTTTGTTGATGCTCCTGTGTCTGGAGGGGTTGCAGGTGCTAAAGCAGGAACCTTGACATTCATTGTTGGCGGGTCGGATGCCGCCTTCGCCAAAGCTGAAAGTGTGCTTAAGCATATGGGGAAAAACATTTTCCATGCGGGGAAAGCGGGCGACGGTCAAATGGGCAAAATATGTAACAATCTGATGTTAGGTATTTTAATGTCTGGTACTTGTGAAGCGCTTAATCTTGGCATCGATAATGGACTCGATCCAAAAGTCTTATCAAATATTATGCTACAGAGCTCTGGGCGCAATTGGGCTTTGGAGCTTTATAACCCCTGTCCCGGTGTCATGGAGACTTCACCAGCAAGTAATGACTATCGTCCAGGGTTTATGAGTAAGTTGATGCTCAAAGACTTAGGATTGGGGTTAGATGCGGCTTCAATGAGCCAATCTTCGGTTCCAATGGGATCTCTCGCACGAAATCTATATGCTTTTCATAACGCAAATGGCAATGAGGAGCTAGACTTTTCAAGTTTGTTCGAGTTTTATCAATCAGAAAAGTAATGGGGTACGCGAATGGAACTAAAACATAGTGTGATAGCTATTACTGGGGCCGGGCAAGGTTTAGGTCAGATGATGGCAACAACATTGGCACAAGCGGGGGCTGAATTAGCTTTACTTGATGTAAACGATGAAGCTTTGCTAGATACCAAGGAACAATGCAATATGCTGGGAGTGAAAGCTTTGACCTATAAGGTCAATGTGACAAACGAGCAGCAAGTCGAGCAGGTATTTAGTGACATTGTGAGAGACTTTGGTCAACTGGACGGTTTAATTAATAATGCAGGTATTCTTCGAGATGGCTTATTGATTAAGGTGAAAGATGATGAAATGACTAAAATGTCCCTTGAACAATTCAACTCAGTGATCGATGTAAACCTTAATGGGACCTTTCTCTGTGGCCGAGAAGCAGCTGCTCAGATGATCAATACCCAACGAAAAGGAGTGATCATTAATATTTCTAGTGTTGCAAGGGCTGGGAATATTGGTCAGAGTAATTATGCTGCGTCCAAAGCTGCGGTGGCAACACTGGCTACCACTTGGGGTAAAGAGCTTGCTCGCTATGGAATTAGGGCCGCCGCCATTGCACCTGGTGTGATAGAAACATCGATGACGGGTGGCATGAAACCAGAAGCTCGAGAGCGTCTGGAGAAAATGGTTCCTGTTGGTCGTATGGGTTCCCCTGAAGAAATCGCTCAAACAGCGAAGTTTATTTTTGAGAATGATTACGTTAACGCTCGTGTATTCGAGGTTGATGGCGGAATATTCATGTAAACCAACGCGACTTCGTCTAGCAAAAGGCACGCTCTGCAGCGTGCCTTACTATTTTTTATAACTACATATTTTGATAGTTGGGACCGCCCCCGCCTTCTGGTGGTATCCAAGTGATGTTTTGCGACGGATCCTTAATATCACACGTTTTGCAGTGTAGACAGTTTGCTGCATTGATTTGAAGCTTAGGGCTGTTATCAACGGTGATGATTTCATATACACCAGCCGGACAATAGCGTTGGCTTGGTTCGTCAAACCTTGGTAGGTGATTTTCAATTGGCACACTTATATTTTTAATCACTAAATGGCAGGGCTGGTCTTCTTCATGCTGTGTGCCAGATAGATAGACTGATGACGGTCGATCAAAACTCAACTTTCCATCGGGTTTGGGATAGCTTACGTCCGAACACTCAGAGATTTCTCTCATTCCAAGATGATCTGGGTTGCTGTCCGAGATATTCCATGGGGCCGCTCGGTTGAATACCTTATGCCAGACATTTTGCTCTAATGTTGCAATAGCACCACCTGCAATGGCACCGTATTTGTGAATTGATGAGGCAAAATTTCGACTTAAATGGAGCTCAGTGTAAAGCCAAGATTGTTCAAAAACACTTTTATAGTCAGGTGTGGTTTGACTGTTTTCTACTCTTAACTGTGAGAACACAGCTTCAGCTGCCAACATGCCTGACTTCATAGCCGTGTGGCTTCCCTTAATTTTGCCTGAGTTAAGGGTGCCCGCATCACAACCTATTAATAGACCACCAGGAAACTGTTGTTTTGGCAGAGAGTGAAGCCCACCTTTGGCGATTGCCCGAGCACCATAAGCTATCCTTTCTCCACCCTCAAGATATTGACTTATCAAAGGATGGTGTTTGTAGCGCTGAAACTCGTCAAATGGACTGAGGTGAGGGTTAGAATAGTTTAAATCAACAATAAGCCCCACAACGATTTGATTATTATCTAAATGATATAGAAAGCTACCGCCGTTTGAATTGGTTTCATTCAGCGGCCAGCCCGCACCATGTAGGACACGACCGGCTTGGTATTTAGGATGATCAGCAGGGACTTGCCATATCTCCTTGAGCCCTAGGGCGTAGTGTTGAGGTTCGCATTCATTGGCGAGCTGGAATTTTTCGAGCAGCTCTTTGCCTAGATGTCCTCGCGCTCCTTCAGCGAAAATAGTGTATTTTGCTTTTAGCTCGATACCTGCTTCAAATGAGGGCTTTTGCTCCCCCGTCTTATCGAGTCCCATGTCAGAGGTATTGACACCAATCACTGCTCCACTTGAATCATAATTTATGCTTGTCGCAGCAAATCCGGGATAAACTTCAATCTCAAGTTCTTCGGCTTTTCGACCCAACCAACGACATAGGTTGGCCAAGCTAATAACATGATTTTTCTCGCTATTATGCATAAGGTTGGGGGTCAAAAAAGACGGTACATTCACATGATTATGTTGTGATGTCATGTAGACAAACTCATCCAAGCTTACTGGGTTATTAACCGGAGCTTCTAAATCTTTCCAGTCAGGAAATAATTCATCTAAGGCTTTTGTCTCAAATAGTGCACCAGAAAGAATATGAGCACCAACTTCAGCGCCTTTTTCAACAACACAAATAGATACAGGTATGTCATTGATCTTACTAAGCTGTGCAAGTTTTATTGCGCTTGATAACCCCGCAGGCCCTGCACCTACAACGACGACATCAAACTCCATACATTCTCTTTCCATTGGTGTAAACCTACCTTTCCAACTTTCTAACACTAATCAATATAGTCTAGTTGACGTAAACGTAAACTTTACTAAGCTGTGTATATGACAGAATCGGTGACCAATTGCGTTTAATGTGAAGCCGATCGGTAAAATATAATCGAGAAAGTCAGTATAAACATTCTGAATATCAGCCTGTTACTGTTCTGTAGTTACTTTTAACACCAAGGAGGAGATGTGAAAGTATTAGTAGCCATAAAACGTGTGATCGACCCATATGTAAAAGTTAGGGTGAAGAGTGATGGCAGCGGTGTTGAAACGAATAACGTTAAGATGTCCATGAACCCATTTTGTGAAATTGCAGTAGAAGAAGCGGTTCGTTTAAAAGAATCTGGCGCAGCGAATGAAGTGGTCGTCGTTTCCATAGGAGATACGGCGAGTCAGGAAAACCTTAGAGGAGCGCTTGCATTGGGGGCAGACCGGGCAATACATATCAAGCATGATATTGCTCCCGAGCCTCTAGCCGTTGCAAACCTGTTGAACGCAGTCATGGACAAAGAGGATCCTGCACTCGTTCTTCTTGGTAAGCAGTCGATTGATACAGATAATAACCAAGTTGCCCAGATGTTGGCTGCTCTGACTAATCGTCCCCAAGGTACGTTTGCGTCAGACATTAAAGTTGATGACGGCTACGTTAGCGTGACTCGTGAAGTTGACGGTGGGCTTGAGACGGTCAAACTTCAATTGCCCGCGATTATTAGTACCGATTTAAGACTCAATGAACCACGTTATGCTTCCTTACCTAACATAATGAAAGCCAAGAAGAAGCCATTAGAAGTTATTTCTGCAGATGACTTGGGCGTCGAAGTGGTATCAACTCACGAGATCCTTGAGGTAATGGCACCTGAAGCTCGGACGGCAGGGGAAATGGTAGCCAATGTGAATGAGTTGATATCTAAGCTTAAAAATGACGCTAAGGTTTTATAGGGAGATGAGCATGAATTCAAAAACGTTAGTCATTGTTGAGCACGATAATCAAGTTCTAAGTAGTGACACTTTAAAAACGATTTCTGCTGCAACCGAACTAAATCAACCAATAAGTGCATTAGTGATTGGGTGCGATTGTCAGAGTGTTGTTGATGCCGCTGCAAATGTTGAAGTAGTGTCTGAAGTACTAGTCGCAGATTCAGAGATCTATCAACAGCAGCTCGCGGAAAATAGTGCACCATTGGTTCAGCAGGTGGCAGTTAGCTATTCTCATCTATTTGCGCCTTCGACAACTTTTGGCAAAAATTTGATGCCAAGGGTTGCGGCTTTGCTTGGTGTGGGTCAACTTTCGGATGTGATCAAAATTGAATCAGAAGATACTGTCATTCGTCCCATCTACGCGGGTAATGCGCTTGCTAGGGTTAAGTCTTTGGACAAAATTAAGATAGCGACGGTTCGAAGCTCTGCGTTTGAAAGTGCAGCAGTAGCGAGTGACTCTAAAGCTGACATAAAGGCCCTAGACATCAATATTAGCAACGATACATCACAATTAATTGAGCGCCAAAAAACAGAAAGTGCTCGCCCTGATTTACCTGCTGCTAGGGTGGTTGTATCTGGTGGGCGAGGAGTGGGAAGTAAAGAAAACTTTGCGCTAATCGAGCAGCTAGCAGACAAGCTTGATGCTGCTATTGGCGCTTCCCGGGCTGCAGTCGATGCAGGCTTTGTCTCTAACGATTTGCAAGTCGGTCAGACAGGGAAGATAGTCGCCCCTGAGCTGTACATCGCTGTCGGAATATCGGGCGCTATTCAGCACCTTGCAGGTATGAAGGATTCGAAAGTGATTGTTGCTATCAACAGCGATCCAGAGGCACCAATATTCGAAGTCGCCGATTACGGCCTAGTGGGAGATCTATTTGAAATACTGCCAGAGCTGACAGAATCGGTATAGCTTATCATTGAAAAATATGATTAATATTCCGATAGTTGTTTTTCATCTATCGGAATATTTTATTTTAAGGCAATCCAACTTGAATAAAATCAACTTAAAAGAGCGATGAATCTGACTAGATTTCCTAAACTTAACCTATTGGCTGAGTTTTAGGAAGTCCTTTGAATGACAATACATTTAGATATTGCCACCTTATCAATTATTTGTGTGTTGTTGTCCGTATGTTATTGCATAGGGCTATTCTTGATTCAAAGACTTCAACCAAGCGTATGTGGCATCAATACGATAGCGACTTCTTTACTACTACTTTCTGTAAGTTTCTTTTTCCTTAGCTTCGGCAATAACATCACTCTTTGGGTATCTAAGATTTTAGCTAATTCTTTAATGGCGTTTAGCTACATTTTTCTGCTGATGGGGATTTGCCAGTTTAGAGGTTTTAGCGTGAAACTCGCTAGTGTCGGCTTCTATAGTTTTCCAGTCCTTGTTGTTGGGCTAACATATTTTACCCTTTTTGTGCCTTCGACTAATGCGAGGGTGATTTTAATGTCTATCTATATCTCAAGTATGTGCTTTGTCGCGATCATTGCTAACCACAAAGGTAAAAGCACCGATATCTCTCCTTCAACAGTTCTTCTTTCTTTCGGGCTCGCGATACAATCTGCTTATAATTTGTTCCGCTTTGGTTGGAGTTTATTTGAAGGTGTGATTGATGACTTTATGCGTACTGGAACTGTGCATCAGTTGGCTTTTGTCAGTACCTTACTCATGATTATCCTTATCTTTTTTTCAGTGACTTGGATGTTGACAGGGCGTTTAGTGGCAACGCTTCATGACACTGCGATTAAAGACGAGTTGACCCAGCTATATAACCGTCGAGCACTTGAGGAATTGATTCCAACTGAAGTGGCTAGGGCATTGAGGCATGATCAACCTTTATCGATAGTCTTACTTGATATCGACCATTTCAAACAAGTTAACGATACTTATGGCCATCAGATAGGGGATAAGGTACTACGAACAACCGGCCATATACTTAAATTACATACTCGCAGAGATGATTTGAGTTTTCGCTATGGTGGGGAAGAGTTCATGGTATTACTACCCAATACCGACATCGAGAAAGCACTGATTGTGGCAGAAAAATTAAGGGAGGAGATAGAGCACTCCCGAATGTTGCCAAGTAAAAAAGATTGCTGTACGGCAAGTTTTGGGGTTACCCAGTTACGTGATGAAGAGTGGCAAAGCGCTGTAGAGCGTGCCGATGTTGCACTCTACAACGCTAAAGAAAACGGCCGTAACCAAGTAGTTGCAGGGGAGAGTTAACCTTGTCTCGACTTGTGGTGGAGAGCAGAGTTAACGCCCCTTTTGTTTATGTTACTTAAGTTTCATTTCCAAATGTTCGACCATGAGTTTAGTAAATCTTGCTGCCTCGCCACCTGTACAAGCTCTGTGATCAAAAGTCACTGATAACGGCATGGCTTTCACTGCAACAGCTTCATTGTTTCTCATCACAACTTTTTCTATGATGCGCCCAGCTCCAACGATGGCCACCTGAGGCGGTGACACAACAGGAGTCGCATATAGCCCTGCAATTGCACCAAAATTAGACAGGGTAATGGTTGCGTGTTGTAGCTGTTCGCGGCCAATTTTTCGGTCGCGTATTCCAGCAACAGTGTCATTAAGCCATGACCGAATATCTGCTGTTTTAACTTCATGCGCATTGCGCAGCACAGGCACATATAAACCGTGGCTGCTGTCAACAGCGATACCAATATTAACTGCGCTGTGAACACAACGTGTCATTGTCTCAGCGTCAAACCATGCATTCAGAGCTGGTTCTTTTTGACAAGCATGAACCACAGCTTGAATTAAACGGCCTGAAATATCTTCGCCTTTCGCCCAATTTTCTAAAAGTGCTTCTTCAGTAATCGTTACTGATGCCACATTATGATGAGACTCAGCCATGGTGCCAACCATGGTACGGCGAGCACCTTTAAGCACTTCAGTACCGGGTTGTTGTTTGCCTGCCTCTTCATAAATATCGGCGTCGGTGATCATGCCGTCATGTCCGCTACCTTTAATTTTAAGCAAATCGACACCAAGTTTTTTAGCAAGAAGTCGCGCTGAAGGCATAGCGGTGATTGGCGAGTCATCATTAGTATTGCGTGCAGCGCCGATCCAAAAATCGTCAACATCAACTTTGTGAGTTTGACTAGAAACATTACCGACTACGGTTGCCGCATCCTTCTGTTTCTCTTTACTGCTCTTACTAGCACCTTCTTCTTCGATTTCGAGTAAAAGGCTACCAATGTTGATCACATCACCTTCTTCGCCGTGGCGGCTGACAATTTTTCCACTATATGGAGCAGGTACATCTACGACAGCTTTGGCCGTTTCGACAGTTAAAATAATCTGGTCTAGCTTGACCATATCTCCTACATTAACATGCCATTGCACAATTTCTGACTCTGCAAGTCCTTCGCCAAGATCCGGTAATAAAAACGATCTCATTTCCAATCCTCCATGAGCTCTTTCGCTGCAATAACAATGTCTTCTTCTTGAATCATAAAGTAGTCTTCATTTCTGTAATATGGCATAACCGTATCCATACCAGTCACACGCTTTGGTGGTGCTTTCAGTTCGCACATAGACTGCTCGGCTACTCGTGCAATAATTTCTGCACCAACACCACAGCTTCTACTCGCTTCATGAACAACCAGTATGCGGCCGGTTTTGCTGAGAGACTTAAAGATGCTATCCATATCGATAGGTTTAATACTGGCCAGGTCGATAACTTCTGCTTCTATGCCTTGCTCTGATAGACGTTGAGCTGCTTGTAGTGATTCAACAACACAAGCTCCCCATGTTACAAGAGTAAGGTCCCTACCTTTACGCAGCGTAAAACATGTGTCTATAGGTAGAGCTTCACCGTTATCAACCACATTGGACTTAACTGTCCGGTAGATCCTTTTTGGTTCAAAGAACATGACAGGGTCATTACTTCGAATCGCGCCAAGAAGTAAACCGTATGCACGCTGCGGTGATGAAGGGATAACGACTCTAAAGCCAGGAATATGAGCAAAGATTGCTTCAACACTTTCTGAATGGTGCTCTGGCGCATGAATACCGCCACCAAATGGTGCACGGAATACGGCAGGGCACGTTAAGCGTCCGCGTGTTCTGTTACGCATTCTAGCGGCATGACAGATGAGATGTTCTAGAGCTGGAAACACGAATCCTTGAAACTGGAATTCTGCCACAGGTCTAAGCCCTTGTGTTGCCATACCAACACTCACACCACCTATGAGTGCTTCCGCAAGTGGTGTATCAATAACTCGTTTAAACCCAAATTTGTCTTTAAGTCCGACGGTTGCTCTAAATACGCCGCCGTTATCACCAACATCTTCCCCTAACACTATGACATTGTTGTCTTTTGCCATTTCATGGTGTAGGGCAAGGTTGACTGCTTCAACTAGTGTAATCTCAGACATGTTTGCCTCCCTGCATGCGCATTGCCTTAGTTATCAGTTCGTCACGCTGTTTGTTTAACTCTGAGACAGGAGACTCATAGAGATAATCAAATGCGGCTTCTGGTGCCTGAGGGGGGAGGTTTAGATAACGCTCTACGGCTTTTTCTACTTCAACTTTTGCGTTTTCCAACAGGGTTTGTTCGTCTTCTTCAGACCAATGTCCTTGCTGTGTTAAATAGGTTTTTAACCTTTTAATAGGTTCATATTGCCAAGCTTGGTTCAATTCGTCTTTACTTCTATAGCGCGTTGCATCATCAGCTGTAGTATGATCGCTTAGGCGGTAACTGACAGCTTCAATAAGAGTCGCGCCTTTGCCTTTTCTTGCTCTATGTAAAGCGGTTTGTACCGCGTCATACATAGCAATAACATCGTTACCATCCACGGTAATGCCGGGGATGCCTGCGCCTTTTGCTTTCTCAGAGAGAAAATCAGCAGCACATTGTAGCGCTCTTGGAACTGAGATTGCCCATTGGTTATTGTTGACGACAAACACCAGTGGAATATTCCACGTCCCAGCACAGTTGATGGACTCAAGAAAATCGCCTTTTGAAGTGGCGCCATCGCCGCAAGTGACTAGCGCTGCATTGTGGTCTCCAGCAATTTTGAGAGCGGATGCAACGCCTACGGCATGAGTACATTGTGTGGCGATAGGGACACAATAAGGCAAATCGCGACACTCGACTTCACTATTTTCAAAAGTAAAGTCGCTTCCTCGTTCATCACCACCCCAGTACTGAAGGTTTTTTTCCATACCAATTCCTCGAACCCACATAGCAGGCATATCTCGGTAGTATGGGATAAATACATCTTGAGGTTTAAGTGCATGACCGATGGCAATACCAAAGGCTTCTGCGCCCAGGTGAGAAGGGTAGGTACCTAGCTTTCCGGTTCGTTGTAATGCGACAGCTTTGTTGTCGTAGGTGCGTGCGACTACCATGTCGCGATAGAACTTTTTCAGTGTTGTAACATCGGCCCACTCAGGAAGTGGTTTGACGACTTGGCCATGTTGGTCGATAAATCGATTCATGGGTAATGCCTGAACGTTCATCTCAAGCTCCTTATTGTGCTGCATTCTTTGGCAGCAATTGATTAACATCCTCCCGATATGGCCATTTTTTAATATTCTGAGTTTTATCTCAAATTGAAATACTATTCTGAATAACTGGATAAAGTTGTTGTTAAGTACTGATATATTGTGCTTATCCAGTTTTGAATGTTGGCCACATCAGTTGGGTTAAGTGTAACTAAATTGTTAAATATTGCCTCCTTCATAATGGGCAGAGAGAGTAAACTAATCCTTACAAAGTCTAAAAAACAGATGAAAGTGCTGGTTTTTTTATAGTCGCTAGGTGAGATACGAAAAGATTCACTAATGATGAAGCAAAAAAAAATAGAATATTATCCGGTTTTTTTTGTAAAAAACGCCAAGAAAAGTTACTTACTGTAGAAAAATTAGAGCCATAGCTAGGTTCAATGTCATTGTTTAGCATGAGTATGAAGTATGGTATCGGTGGTTTAATGGAGAGGTAACTGCTGGGTACCAGTGTTAAAAATCTATGTATAAACTTAGAAAATGTCAGGTTATTAAATGATAATAATGACATTGTTATGTTTAGCGTCAAATGGTCTGGGCCCACAATAAAAAAACAGCGTAGATGGATCACCGCATAAGGGCTTGATATGAAAATTGCTACCAAGATAGTTATTGCTTCGACTTTATTATGTAGTGTGGCGGTTGTTGCCACTGGTACATTTGTTGGCTGGAAAGCGTCGACCTTATCAGAACAAGCATTATATCAGCGGGCGATGAGTCAGCTGACTTCCATTCGTGAGAACAAAAAAAGTGAAATAGAGAACTACTTCCAACAGATCCGAGGGCAGATGGTGACGGTTGCCAACTCTATCGGCGTTAGAGATGCGATGGTGGCGTTTTCTGATACATTTGAACGATACCCCGTAGAGCTTGTGAGTTCAGCTGACGTAAATCAGCTTTCAAACTACTATTCATCAGGTTTTGGTGAGACTTACCGTGGTGCAAACGGAGGTCAATCGGCCAATGAGCAAAGAGTTTTATCGAGTTTGTCTGATAAAGCCAAAGCACTTCAGGCTAGATATATTGGGGTGAACCCGAATCCCCTAGGTGAAAAGCATCAGCTCATGGCTGATACTTTGGGCACTGAGTATGATGATGTTCATAAAAAGTATCACCCGAGCATAAAAGGCTTTTTAGAAGAGTTTGGTTACTATGACATTTTCCTTGTCGATACTAGTGGCAACATTGTTTACTCTGTGTTCAAAGAATTAGACTATGCAACTAACTTAAACTCGGGCCCTTACTCATCGACAGGTATCGCCAAAGCATTTAAGCAAGCCTTAAATATAAGTCCTTCTCAATACTACTTAGAAGATTTTGCTCCTTATTTTCCATCATACGAAGCGGCTGCTTCATTCATTGCCACCCCCATCGTTGTGGAAGGGAGCTCAATCGGTGTTCTTATCTTTCAAATGCCTGTTGATAAGATAAACAGCATTATGACATTCGGACAAAACTGGAGCTATGCTGGATTAGGCCAAACAGGAGAAACGTATTTAGTGGGGCCAGATCAGCTACTCAGAAGTGAATCTCGATTTTTACTTGAAGAGCCAGAAAAGTATTTCTTGGAACTAAAAACTCTTGGCGTTCCTGCAGAGACAATACAACAGATAGAGGGAAAATCATCCGCTATTGGCCGTTACAAAGTGAGCAGTGCAAGTGTTAGCGCTGCTTTGGGCGGTAAAAGTGGTACTGATGTTGTGTTGGGCAAAAGGGGTGTCGAGGTTTTATCTGTCTATGCGCCTCTAAATGCCGCAGGCTTAAAGTGGGCGATTGTTACGGAAATTGACAAGAATGAGGCTTTATCAGATTTAGAAGCACTGATTAGTTCGAAATTTACCACAGTGGTTGTCAGTATTGTTGTTGGTGTAATTGTCGCGGTATTCGTGTCTTATTTTCTCGGCAGAAGTATTGCCCAGCCGATCAGTAGAGCGAGTAATAAAATCCAAAATATTAGTAGAGAAAACGATCTTACCGAACGTCTTGATGAAGACGGAAAAGATGAAATGACGGAATTAGCTGTATCTCTCAATTCTTTGTTTGCTCATCTTCAAGACATAATCCGTAAGTTTGCTCAAGCGACCGATGATCTTAATAATAATATTCATAGCATGAGTGGTAGCATGAATAGCACGCGCTCGGCCGTCACTGATCAGAATGAACGTGCCGAGTCTGTTGCAGCGGCAATTAATCAGATGGGTAGCTCTATATCCGAAGTTGCGGAGTTTGCGAGCCGAGCTGCAGAGTTCGTCAAAAATGCAAATGACACTGGTAGTCAGGGTGTCAGTGTGGGCCGGAACTTGGGGGTAGAGATATCTCAACTCAACGAAGAGATGCAAACGGCTGTGAATGCAATTAGCCGTCTAGACAATGAGAGTAACTCAATCGCTGAAGTATTGGATGTGATACAAGGGATTGCGGAGCAAACTAATTTGTTGGCGCTTAATGCTGCTATCGAGGCGGCTCGAGCTGGTGAACAGGGGCGTGGTTTTGCTGTAGTGGCAGACGAAGTACGTAATCTTGCCGGAAGAACTCAGTCTTCGACAGAAGAAATCAGAGAGAAAATCGAATCTTTGCAAAAAGAAACGGGTGATGTCTCGACCAGCATAACTAATGCCAACGAAACAGTGTCAAAAGGTGTGGAAACGTGTGACACAAACGCTCAGATGCTTGAGCAAATAGTGACTATGTTGAATGACCTTAATGAAATGAATGTGCATATAGCTGCCGCCACCGATGAACAACAGTCTGTGACAAGTAAAATCACAAGTAGCATTACTTCAATAGCAGACTCGTCATCGGAAGTAACTAGCCAAGTTCAAGATGTTGATGACATTCTTAAAGGCCTGTCTTCTCAAGCTGAGCAGTTAAACTCGGAGGTCTCACAGTTTAAGTACTAGATCTGTGAATCGGTAAGTTGCCTGCTAGCCTTTGATGAAACTTTGCCCTGTTTGGCTGCCAAATACGCTTCCAAGATGGGTTTTTAACCACTTGAATAAAAAAGACAAAAATTTTATTGACCTGACATCACAATAGGTTAAAGTACGCCTCGTTCCAGCGGCACAGCCCGCTGAGATGGTGTTACCATCGCATTGTTGCGTTGCCCTGGTGGTGGAATTGGTAGACACAAGGGATTTAAAATCCCTCGGCGTTCGCGCTGTGCCGGTTCAAGTCCGGCCCGGGGCACCATCTAAATTTCCTTTTCGGAAAAGAAACATAAAATAAGGCGCGTTGGCAGAGTGGCTATGCAGCGGATTGCAAATCCGTGGACCTCGGTTCGACTCCGGGACGCGCCTCCATTTTATCCCCATCAACATTTATAAGCACATTCGTTCTCCCTCATGTTCACCCTTAGAGATAATTTTCCTTGGCGCTTAACAGAGTATACGCTCCAGCTATAAAACAAAACTGCTCTTCACGTTCATGTCGTAATCCTTACTACTCTAATTTCAGGCCATCGCTTTCGCTCAATTCATAAATCATTTAGATGACATTTCTGTCATTATTTTTTCATGATTTTTATAAATTTGTTACTGAAAACATTGGGTATAATTGTACGTGACTAATAATATCTTGATGAAACTAAGGAAATTGAGATGCAAAAAATTGGGCAGCTGCCAATGCCACCTACGGCGGGTATCTTGGGACATGTTAGCTATTTAAAGAAAACCAATGTACATCAGCAGATGTTGGCCTGGATACAAGAATATGGCGCTCAGTTTCGTATAAAACTTGGTCTAAAAGATGTTCTTGTGTTATCTGAACCTGCCCAAATTAAGTCGATATTAAAGTCTCGACCCAGTGAGTTTCGCCGTTTAAAAAGTATTGAAAGTGTGTTTGATGAAGTTGGGCTAAATGGTATTTTTTCTTCTGAGGATGAAAGGTGGAAACACCATCGAAAACTGACGGAGCCGATGTTTCAACCCAGTCACTTAAAACACTTTTACCCTAACTTATGCATGATTACAGAACGTTTGATAAAGCGTTTTGAAGCCTTGTCAGAATCTGGCGAGGTTGTTGAATTAGTTAATGAGTTTAAAAAATATACCGTGGATGTCACTTCACTCTTGGCTTTTGGTGAAGATTTTAACTCAATTGAGCGAGGGGATACTTCAGTCAGAGATTGTATCCAGCGCGTATTCCCTGTGGTAAATCTACGATGTAAGTCTCCTATACCTTTATGGCGTTTTTTCAAAACCAGTAAAGATAGGGAGTTTGATGCCAGTCTGGAGGAGATCAAGCAGTTTGTTTCCGAATGCATAGGGAAGCAACGTATTCGTTTGAGGGAAGAACCTAATCTTAAAGATTCACCAGAAAATATGCTGCAAATTATGTTATTGGAGCAGGAACAGGACACGTCCTTAACTGATGAAGATATCGTTGCGAATGCGATTACTGTCTTGCTAGCTGGAGAGGATACCACCGCGAATACGCTCGCTTGGATGGCATTTTTAGTCAGTAACGATAATGATAGCGAGATTGCCCTGCATAATGAACTTGATGAAACTGGTAATACTAAAGTATTAGAGTGGCCGATTGCTCGGCTGCCTTATGTAACCGCGATCATGTACGAAGCAATGCGTTTGAAGCCTGTTGCTCCGCAACTTTATTTAGAACCTAACCATGATACTGACATTGGTGGGGTAGAGGTTAAAAAAGGCACCCCCATTTTTGCTATGCTCCATGCTAGTGGCTTTGATCCTGACTTATTTGAGAAACCTACCTCGTTTGATCCCAATCGGTGGATAGACAAGACCGGAGCTTCCTTTTCAAACGTGCAACCGTTTGGCGGGGGGGCTAGGCTGTGCCCTGGGCGATCATTGGCGATTATGGAAATGAAATTAGCCTTTCATGCATTGTTTAAAGAATTTAGTGTTGAGCCACAGCAAAAGCCGGAAAGGGTTACTGAGCAATTTGCTTTCACTATGTCACCTGTTGGATTTAAAGTGAAAATAAAGAAAGCCGTCGAGTAGTGCACGAGTTACTGAGCAATGATCCATCGAAAATTTGCTGATGAATCATTGCTTCATTTTTAGATTAGCAAGAGACAGTTCAACTTATTCCCCAGCTACCACATGATTGTTGAACTTTAAGCTTGCAGCAAGCATGTATAGACAAGTTGCAAGCAAAATAGAGAACAAATATCCCAGTAAAGAGTGTTCTTGAGACATATACTGGTCAGCAATAACAGGGCCTAATACTGAGCCTATGCTATAGCTAAACAACATGACTTGAGTTGCTGATACTATGTATTTTGCGTCTAAATTGTCACAGCCAAGGTTGATGGCGATTGGATACAAAGCAAACGCAGCCATACCAAGCAAAAATAGCCCTAATGCCATTAAGCGCAGATCGTCATCAAACATAACCAAGCTAACCGCTAGAGTGCCTAGTAGACAGAAAAATGCCATTAATAGTGTACGGCCTAAATATTTTGACATCCAAGGCACTATGGGCTGCACCAGCATACCGCCGAGTATGATAAGCGCCATCAGTGAGCCTATATCAGAGTTTTCAATTCCCTGTTCTGCAAGCTCAAGTGGCATCATGCCATAAACAGCGCCGAGAATGAGCCCAGATACTATGCTACCAATAATGGCGGCATGGTTGAGCTTGAAAATTTGCTTAGCTGTTAAATGTTCAATGGACTCGGACTGAGGCTGCTCACATCGTCCAAATAAAACAACAGCAATAGATGAGCAAACCAAGACGCCAATGATGAGAAAAGGCAGATAACCACCGATACCCACATAGCTTATCCCCAGTTGTCCAATTGCGCTGCCACCATAAAGCGCTGCCATATATAAACCGAGACGCTTAGCTCTAGCCTTTGGAGAGCCTTGCAGTAACCAAGATTCTACGACGACAAAGATACCAGCAACAGAGAAGCCTGCCACCAGACGAGCGACTAACCAGACAGATGAATGTGCCAAAATCGGCAAAACTAGACTTGTAATGGCAAATACTGCCAAACACAGGCCTAGTGTATGCTTGTGACCCAAGCGACTCACTATAGGCTCAATAATGATCGCTCCAAGCAAAAGACCAACATAAAACACACTTGCTAGCCAACTCGCTAATGAGCTGTCCAGCCCATAGTAAGGTAGCATCAGTGGGATCAGACTCATTAAATAGCCTGAAGCTACCGCATAAAGAGCCAGCGCAATAACAGGGGTTGAAATGCGAGCTTTTGCTGCAGGAGCAAGAATGTTTTCCAATGTCGTAGCCTCTTAATATAAGTCATAGTTAATAAATTTGGCGCGACTATGAGGCTATTTGTACTTTGGGTAAAACGAATAATTTTGGTCGTTTCGATAAAAATTTTTTTTCGAAGCGTTTTATGAGCAAAAATAAAGAAAAGACCATATAAATTAAACTTAATTTGACCTTATCTAGAATAAATTCTGGTGTTTTTAACATCTCCAAATCATCGCTAAGCCATTGCTTAAATTGATTTTTAGGCAGTACAACATTTTAAGAGCTGGCCCTTTTACCACGTTTGAACAGCATTATTGCTGGAATGCGTCTAATCTGGTGTCTAGATGCTAGGTTTGTCTGACTTTCAGTATCTATTTTTACAAATCGAACGCTTTTTGTTCGCTGGTTGTAATTTCAGCGATATCCGATGATGTGACTCGTGTCCAAAACGTCAAAATCCTTAATAAATCCGGCACTTTACCTATTGATTTAGTAAGAATGCCAGCCGCCTTTCTTGTAGAATACCCCACAGAGTTTGTCTTTTTTCAAGCACCTAGGTGTGTCGGTATCTAATGGATGGACAAACAATAGGTAGGGCTAGGTCGCGCTGACTGAATCCCCATAAGCGAATATTGCCCGCTTAAGGTGATAACTATGTTTTGGAGTAAGTAATGAGATTAAGTTGTCGGTTTATTTTAGCGAATCAGCTCAAGCCTGAGCACCTGTCCTATATTGTGTTACCAGAAAAAGTGCCGTGGCAAATGCGGACCTACAAAAACGCCAGTGAGGTTCACGCCTTGTTGCCGGCTTTTTTGCAGCGTTCTCTTGAGCCTTATAAGAAACGAGATCTAGCTTCATATCTTGAACGATTAAAAGGGGAGCTTAAAAAAGGCCAGTCGGTGGCGCTCTCTATGTCCCCTCATTCTTCGCCTGTGTCGGCCAATCAATTAAGCAGCGTGCCACTTTTGGCAAAAAAAGTCGCAGAGCTTCAAGAAGCGCCCGTCACCTATCGAAAAGCAAACTACGCGCCAATTACCGATAACACAACGCTCGCACGCTCTATTACTTATGTTCCCGTCGAACCGACCCCAGAGCGTAAAATCGTGGTTGAATTCGCTGGGCAATGGAGAAACACACCAGCTTATTTATCCCTGAGTCAGACCAGTAAGCAACACAATGCTAAGGCCAGTCCAAAGCGCGATAGAGAAACGTCTCACCGAAGTCTTGCTACTTTTAAGGGATTAGAGACTGAAAGCAGAAGTTTGTATCTCAACATTCCCTGCTCAGGACTCGCTCCGATCCAGCTAAAGTTAGCCGATGATATTGAGCCTGTAGAAAAAGAAGCCCAAATGGGCGAATGGGATAACGTACTCATCCCTGTTTTGCCCGTTGTTAAGAACAGCAGTGGTATGGCCCTGCGTGATAAAGGCTATATCTATATCGTTTGGAATAACAAGGTATGGCGAGAGTTAGCCATTCAGCCCAATGGCTATTTTCGTGATATAAACCTTGACTACTATCAGCAGAAAGAACTCACTTTCCGCCACCTTAATATTGATCTAAGTACAGTACTTAACGATCATCACTACGGTTCGGAGCCATTTGAGATCAAACAAAATGGCAAAGTGGTGTGTCGCAGTGAGCTGTCCGAAAATGAAACCGAGCGTGTGTTTGGTTTAGTCGAAGAAGAGGTTGAACTTGTCTTCCCCCATTTAGACCTAGAGCCGATAACCTTAAAAACCCTGCCAAGCCCACACAGAGTCGATCAAGGCAATCAACGAAAGCCCGATGGGGTGCCATTGCCCCATATTTGGGTTCCCTACAAACTCAAAGGTGCGGTGCAAGATTCGTTGTTTTTGCACTACAGCGAACAAGCGCTAAGTAAAGACCAAGTCATGGCTCTTGAAGCTGACCCTGCCTCTTGCGCGATACCACTCAGTGATCTGAGTCAATACAGTGAGAGCCAAGCCTTTTCTGAATCAGGAGACAAGGTTCTATGTTTGTCGCATCCGGCCCAAGGCGCAAGTGGAGGTGCATTACTTGACGCGCAGCACAAAACCAATATTGCAGGGGTTAATATGCCTAATTCCGGTGGACTAGTGATTGAGTATCGTAAAGAGCTGCTCGCGGATGAAACCGATGATTTCTTTGAGTTGAAAAATAGTGAATTTGAGTGGTCTTCACGGGCGTATTTCCGCTCTGCTGCAACCAATGAGCAAGGCAATTTGCTGCTAAGGTTTGCCGCGCCGCCTCCTGAAGTCAAACAGGTGGATATTTTACGGGCAGCGCATAGCGATCATGGTCGCGGCGTCCAGCACTATGTGTTGGTCGAAGCCAATGTGCCGGTTTCTGAACTTATAGGACAACAACAATGAATAAATGGTTTATCGGTTTGATCTTGGCCGCCCAGTTGGTTGGGTGCGGCGCTGAATCTGACCAAGAAAACACGCCGCCTCGTCAATATACTAAGCAAGAATTGTACCCCGATCGCCACTATGTGACGGAAAACAATTGGTATGAAATGGTAGACAGCGAAAAAATTCACTTTATCGATGGTAAGGATCGCAGCCAAATTCAACCCTTCCCCAAATATTATATTTACCGCGCTAAAGAGTGGCCGAGAGAAGATCTCAATGATGCCAGCTCTTATGATTTGCCTAGGGTTCAATTTTACTGGGCCAATATGGGCGATAAGAACGACCCCATGTACACCGCCTATGAAGGGCAAACTAAAATCTGGAGCATGAAAACCGATGGCACGGACTTGCGCTTAGTGCTGGATAATATGACTACAGGCGGCTACGGGAAAATGGTGCGCTCGCCAGATAACCGCTACCTTGCCTACGGTAACGGCGACGAAAAACGGGTGTACGATTTACAAACTGGTGAGACTTATTCATTGGCCGAGAATTATGGTGTTCCACGTTTTGTTTGGTCCGAAGACAGTAAAACACTGTACTTTACCGATACTAAAGACCTTATTTATAAATGGGATATTGAAACCAAACAAGTAGTGCCGTCCGATCTTCCAATGACGGATACCAATGTGTTTTATCAAGGTAACCTATACTCAGTAAAACATTTTGGAGTAATAAAGTATGCAGGGCTTTCGAACCAAAAGATGAAACAAGTCTCTTGGGGTAAAGAGCTAAGTGTCGCTGATGCCCGATCGTTGGACCGTTCTATTAGCCCCACGGGTAAATATGCATGGGCTATCAATAGAACACATCTTTTTAAAGTTGATATGGAGAAAGGAACGGCGCAAATGATTAAATCGGGCATGATGCCTTATATTTTAGGCCTTAATGGCCGTTTTGGTGGCAGCAAGCATATGACCACCTTTGCCGTAAGAGACTATCAAACCGATAAAGAATGGGAATGGCGGCCATTGGGTATGAACCGAACCATAAAGCATAATAGCTTATATAATGCCTTTGCCAATAATGGCCTCTGGTTTAAGGAGGCGAAAGCATGATGCACACCGAAAAACGCCGCGCTACTCCCTACAGGACAACAACAATGAACAAATGGTTGATCGGTTTGATCTTGGCCGCCCAGTTGGTTGGGTGCGGCGCTGAATCTGACCAAGAAAACACGCCGCCTCGTCAATATACTAAGCAAGAATTGTACCCCGATCGCCACTATGTGACGGAAAACAATTGGTATGAAATGGTAGACAGCGAAAAAATTCACTTTATCGATGGTAAGGATCGTAGCCAAATTCAACCTTTTCCCAAATATTATATTTACCGCGCTAAAGAATGGCCGAGAGAAGATCTCAACGATGCCAGCTCTTATGATTTGCCTCGGGTTCAATTTTACTGGGCCAATATGGGCGATAAGCATGACCCCATGTACACCGCCTATGAAGGGCAAACCAAAATCTGGAGCATGAAAACTGATGGCACTGACTTGCGCTTAGTGTTGGATAATATGACCGTCGGCGGCTACGGGAAAATGGTGCGCTCGCCAGATAACCGTTATCTTGCGTATGGCAATGGGGACGAAAAGCGGGTGTACGATTTAAAAACCCGTGAGACCTATTCATTGGCCCACGGCTACGGCATGCCGCGCTTTGTTTGGACCGAAGACAGTAAAACGCTTTACTTCGCTGATACCAAAAGCCTTATCTATAAATGGGATATTGAAACCAAACAGGTGGTGCCGTCCGATCTTCCAATGACGGATACCAATGTGTTTTACGACGGAAACTTCTACTCTGTAAAATCAGCTGGCGCAGTTAGGTATCGAGGTGCCTCCAATGACATCGTTAAAAAAGTCACTTGGTTTAAAGGGCTTGATGTTGATGATGCAAGTTCTCTAAATCGTTCTATTAGCCCAACCGGCAAATATGCTTGGGCGGCCAGTCGAAAATATCACTTTAAAGCTGATATAGAAAAAGAAACGTCGCAAAGAATGAAATCGAGCATGATGCCTTATATTTTAGGCCTCAATGGCCGCTTTGGTGGCAGCAAACATATGACCACCTTTACCGTAAGAGACTATCAAACAGACAAAGCATGGCAATGGCGGCCATTGGGTATGAACCGAACCATAAAGTATAATAGCCTGTATAATGCCTTTGCCAATAATGGCCTCTGGTTTAAGGAGGCGAAAGCATGATGCACACCGAAAAACGCCGCGCTACTCCCTACAGGACAACAACAATGAACAAATGGTTGATCGGTTTGATCTTGGCCGCCCAGTTGGTTGGGTGCGGCGCTGAATCTGACCAAGAAAACACGCCGCCTCGTCAATATACCAAACAAGAATTGTATCCCGATCGCCACTATGTGACGGAAAACAATTGGTATGAAATGATAGAGAGTGAAGATATTTATTATAAAGACGGCGTAAAGCGTGCTCAGATACAACCTTTTCCCAAATATTATATTTATCGCGCTAAAGAGTGGCCGAGAGAAGATCTCAATGATGCCAGCTCCTATGATTTGCCTCGGGTTCAATTTTATTGGGCCAATATGGGCGATAAGCACGACCCCATGTACACCGCCTATGAAGGTCAAACCAAAATCTGGAGCATGAAAACCGATGGTACTGATTTGCGCTTAGTGTTGGATAATATGACCACAGGAGGCTACGGGAAAATGGTGCGCTCGCCAGATAATCGCTACCTTGCCTACGGTAACGGCGACGAAAAACGGGTGTACGATTTAAAAACTGGTCAGACTTATTCATTGGCCGATTGGTCAGGGGTTCCGCGTTTTGTTTGGACCGAAGACAGTAAAACACTGTATTTTACTGATACTAAAGATTTTATTTATAAATGGGATATTGAAACCAAGGAGGTTGTACCGTCTGAGCTTAAAATGACGGATACCAATGTGTTTTATGAAGGTAATTTCTATTCTGTAAAAGCGGCAGGGGTCGTTATGTACCGAGGTGCTTCCAATGAAATTGGAAAAAAAGTCACGTGGTTTAAAGGGCTTGATGTGGAAGATGCAATCTCTCTCGATCGATCCATTAGTCCAACCGGTAAATATGCTTGGGCTATCAATAGAACACATCTTTTTAAAGTTGATATGGAAAAAGAAACGGTACAAATGATCAAATCAGGCATGATGCCTTATATTTTAGGCCTTAATGGCCGTTTTGGTGGCAGCAAACATATGACTACTTTTACCGTAAAAGACTATCAAACCGGTAAGGCATGGCAGTGGCGGCCATTGGGTATGAATCGAACCATAAAGTATAATAGCCTGTATAATGCCTTTGCCAATAATGGCCTCTGGTTTAAGGAGGCGAAATAATGGTTAAGCAATATACCGATGAATATTTTTTATTTGGTACCTACTTTCACACCTCGGTGAATGAGTCTGGAGACCGCTTCTTTGACGAATGGCATCAATCTGCTGGTCTTACCGCCGAAGAGTCGCTGAGCGAAAAAATTCGCCCTATCCCTTATGCGCCAGTCATGGTTAATGCATTAACCGAGGTCGATAATCGCCAGCTTTGGGCCACCAATCATATTGGTAAACTGATGAACTTAGGCCTTGGCCAGCCAAGTAGTGATGTTCTAGTCCCTGAGCCGGAAAACCAGCAAATGGCCGATACCACAGACCTCATTTTATTACACCATGGCTCGCGGGTAACCCGCCTAAATAGTCAAGATTATGAGCTGAGTTTTCCGCCAGTTAAGTTATTGGCGCATTTAATCAGTGATACCGCCATTTCAGTCACGCGGTTAGGCGGCGCGCTAAAATCCTTGGCAAAAGAAGTATTGCCACAGTATCAAGGTGTAAGCTTTACCCCAACGCAAATTTTGCCAAGTCAGCTTGCCCCTGCCTATCAAACCAGTACTGGTCGCCCCTTAACCGAGGAGCAGCAGGCGTATAATCACTGGCGAGAAGAGAAAATGGCCGCGCCAGAAACGCCCATTAAAGGCTTTGTGGTGCCAAGCTATCATACGTTGGCTGTGGTATTTAGTGACCCGCTGTATAATGGCGCTGAGGTGTCGCTGATTCGGCCAATCGACGATATTGATGCTGAAAATCCACAGGACGCCAGCGAAGATGTGGTGGCGAGCGCTTGGGTAACGAAAGTAGAAAGAAAAGGCAATCAAGACTATTTGCCGTGCGCCTTATTTAATCTTGACCCTGAAGAGATAGACACTGGCTTTTATTTACTGCGAATTAAATTTTGGCAGCAAGAATATGAGCAAGCCAATCAAGGCGCTAAGCTTCCAGATAGCGTCACCAAAAGTAACCTCAGTCATGACTTTAGCTCCAGAACTGGTGTTGAAAGTGACGGACAAAATGTCTACTCCTATGAGCTGCATGAACGCTTGGTGTTTCGCGCCAACGGTGGGTTGGGTAAAATTGCTTATGTGTGCGGCGATATGCTCTCGCTTGAAGAGCTAATCATCCATCAATTTCCTAACCAACTGCCGGAATATAAAGACTACCTTAGTGAAGGTCAGTTCTATCAGGCCGATGCGGTGGCGGGCATTGGCGCGTTTTCTCTTTCCACCCAAGCGATCAAAACCTATGAGTCGCTGGCAAGCGATGTGAGCCTAATGGATGGCCTTGCGTTCATCGAGGCACCGGCTGAAATTGCCGCCACCATAGGCAGTGCGTTTAAAGATAACATCGACAAAGAGTTTATTCCTAGCATCATCAACGCTGGAATCGCCTTTAGAGAAGCGGTATCGGCCAATCGCGAGGCGTTTAAAACGTGGAACCAAGCCCAGCATATTGCGCGGCGAAACCTCACCTTTGAACAAACGCTGGCGCTGATTTTTAAAAAGAAGGTGGTTGATGGCGCTTACCTAACGCGTGAGCTAGAGGCGATGAAAACCCTCTACCAAAACAAAAAGTACACCCGAGTGATAGGGCGGTTGTCTCAATCATGGGGGCTAATCGCTTCCAAAGGATTGCCAGCTCTTAATACTGCCGCTGAGATGATGGCGTTTTATAATCAGTATCAAAGCTTTTCCGAAATGAAAGACAGCGCCAACAGTGCGTTTAAACAGCTTGAGCAGTTGTCACAAAGTTACTTACAGCAAGTGACCTTTGTGCGCAAATCAGACCAAAAAACCAAATGGCAGAGTAAAGCCGAATCGTTGCAGGAGCTGCTTGGAGAGGAGGCGCGTATTCGCGTTGACAAGCAAGGCATTGCGGTCAATCTTAACTTCCAATTTAACTCGGCTGAGGTCAGTAATCAGCAGCATCCCCTGAACAGTGATTTTGACCGCCTTTGTGAGAATTTGTGCCAATTGTTAGAAGCGAATCTAAGTTATCAGGTGGTGATTGAGGGGCACGCAGGGCCAATAGGCAGTGAGAAAAACAATCAAAAGCTGTCTAAGTGGCGAGCGCAGCACGTCACCGAGAAAATAGTCAGTTATGCCCAAGATAGCCAAGCGCTCGAAAAGCGCATTCATTATGTCTATTTTGGCAGTACGCGCCGTTACTACGACGATGAAAGCCAATATCAAGACCACGATGACCGCTCCGACAGTGCAGACATTGCCATTGACCGCCGAGTAGAAGTGCGTTTAGTGGTCCCTGATTTTGCCGTGTCTTTACCCCCAAGTCGCACAGGTTCGCTCAAACTAGAGAGCTTGCATCAGCTATGGCAGGGCTACTTGATAGGCGCAGACAAACAGCAAGGTGACATGCTGCAATCGGCGATTGGTGCGCTGTGCGGTATCGCTATGTTTACCCCGCTTGCGCCGGCGGCAGGTGCCTATTTTATCGGCTCAACCGGCTTGGATGTGTTAGACACCGCCTTCACCTTGCTCGATGAAATGAATAGTTCAAGAGTGTACACCTCGTTTAAAGAGGCGTTTGAGAAGAAAAGTGAACTTAAAACACTGGGTAAAATCAACCGCAACATCATTCAGCAATATCTTAACATCGATGAAAAGATTGAAGCTCAAGAACTCAATGCCGAGCAATTGGCCGACCATCTAAACAATCAAGACTTACCAAAAGAGCTACTAAAGCGTTTTCTTCTCAGAGCCTATGCGATTAATAGCTTGGTTGAGCTGTTGACGCGTATCCGTCTAAAAGAGGCCTTTAGCCCCTTTGCGACGCGCGGCAGTATTGTCAGGGATTACCAGCTTGACCATTTTATTGAATCCTATGTGATGAATGACAACTGGGAAATTCCCGAGCATAATTACAATACGCTCGCGCACAATTGGCTCAATCGTTTCTCTTCGTCATCATATCGCCGCGACCCTTATTATGTCAGTAGAAGGAGCATCAGCGGCGCATTTCATACCGGCTTTCCTGTCCAAACCGCCATTTACCTCGACAAAGGCGAAAAAGCGCTTGAGAAATTCAGCAAAGACTTTGATATGTCTAAGCCCGATTTAACGGCGGCGGATGTGGGTTTTAGCCGCCTTTTGGTGTTTGATGACCAGACTAACGCTTGGCTGTCTCACGCCGATTGGCTCAAGCAGCAACGCACTTTAAATAAGCCTAGCGCTGGGAAAATAGGGCCGTTTACACGGGTTAAAATTCAGGTACTGCTCACCGCAGCGGCCTCAGATGACAGCAAAACGCTCTTTCATTGCGACCTCTCTTATGAGGTGTCTCGCTTGTTGTTTGATATTGAAGGTCCTTCATACAGTTTGCTCATGGGGCCAAAGCAGCAAAGCGATTTTACCTTACAAGATAGCCAGCTTGAGGACTATTTTGCCAAACAGGGCAAGGAGACATTGACGGGATTTGAATTTGAGCCGACCTATTGGTTCGGCGCATTAGAAATACCTGGGCTAAAGCCCTTATACCAAACCAACCTTATCGAGGATATTCGTTCACTCACCGATGAAAATGGGGCGTTTGATTTGTGGGTTGAAAGTAATGGCGCTCACCAGTTGGAATACTTGTTTAAGCTCAATGGTAAGATTGTTCTCGCGACAAGGCCAGATACACAAGTTATGACCTTGACGCGCGAGGTGCCTGCAAGGGATGCCCGTTTTGATTATGGCGTGTTTGACGAATCACAAAGTAAAGCGCTGTATGATGGCCAGCACATGCAGAAGGTACGCCTAAAAGGGTCCGATCTCTTGATTGAAGACTTTATTACCAGCCCATCGGTTAACCAAAGAGAAAACACCCCTCCAATTGTGGGTGGCGACTTGATAGTGCTCCCTGCGCTGAAAGTCGGCTCTGAGCTGAAGTTTTTCAAGCAAGGCACCCGCAGTTCAATGTCGTTTGATCAAGGTATTGCTTTTGATAGCGATAGTTTCGATTGGTCGAAAGAAACACCCTCATCCTTATATGTTGCCGTGATCTCGGACGAGTTTGAGAAAGAGACCTATCAAACCATGCATCTTGATCCTATGAGCGTCCCTGTGGAAATGCAGCTTGGCGGGCTTGATAAATGTGCGGGGCCGAAAATGGCCAGTCGAATGCATTACGTCGGTCAGGCTGAGGTTGGGATAGAGCGGCCCGCCACCAGCCCTTATGAAACGCCAAGTTATATGATGACATGGAAAAAAAGTGAGCCAGAGGACAACGAGACCTTAGAGGCCGATCTTGTCAGCTTTGCAAGTCAGGCACTAGAGCAAATCAGCCAAGAACGTGAAGAGCTAAAAGACAGACTCATGGGTTGCGGTGATAAATTTGTTCATGTGATGAAATTTGACCTTGCTTATGTTGCGCCAAACGGTCGAAAACTCAATGGGCTGCGTCCTTTTGGTGACATAGTGGCAAAAGGTGGCTTAACACGTTCAGAAATTACCCTGCTCAGTGTAGCGCAGCGTGATGTCGCGACAGAGTTTGAGCTGGGAATACAGCCAATAGCGCTTCCGGCGTCAAAGTCACTCGTTGCTGGTATGCCATGGTCGCAAAATATCGAGCGCGAGCAGATATACAATGAATCCGCCGCCCGTCACTGGCGCACCCTTACCGACGAGCAAAAACGCAGCGAATGGCTAGAAAACTGGATCACTAAAGAAACCATTTCACTCGAAGCCCCCGTCGCCGAGCTTAAGGTTTAAACCTCCAAAATAAGACGATAGAAACCCAAAGCCGCATCTCAGTTGAGATGCGGTTTTTTTAATTCAGATGTGCTGAAAATTTGTTGTACATGCTCAAAATTCATATGAAGTTTATGCGTTTTGTATAAAGCAAGATGTCGCCTTATGCAACTGGATCGTATATCATCATAAGCCTATGATCTTTTTATGGTATTGATAGGCAGTGGCTAGTGAGCATTAGAAGAGAAAGCTCAAAAAATATATTGGAATCTTGGCATCTAGTGGAGTTTTTTCAAGCCTACTCAGTGCCAGATAAAGAAGACAGTAAAATTGCACCAGTAAACGTGTCCGGTCTCGAATTACAGTCACATGGCAATCATCTGCTTCCTTGGTTAAATCCAGCGATTCGTGATTCACTTGGTCTTACTCTGGGTAAAAAATGCGTTTATACCCTTTAGTTGGGGCTGTTCGATAAATCTTCGATAGATAAAAAAGTTGCACAATACTTTTCTACTAACAATCAGGACAATTGCGCTTGTGAGGAAATCGAGCAAAGAAGAGACAATGAAGGAATGTCTTGCTTTGCTAAGTTGATGTTGGATGAGTTTGGTGCGCCTCGGCTCGATACTTTTTCGGTAAGCACGCTACCTTGGGCTTTAGCCGAGTTACTCGAGGACAGAGCGGGGACAATATCTCAGGAACGATTTGATACAAGGTGCGACGACCTAAAAGAGTTTGTAGAGCGCTGGGAAACGACCTTGCCTAGCCATCCTAGCTTAGAGGGCAGGTATACTCTTTGTGTGAACAGCCTAATGAACTTAATAGAGGGACTTTATCAATGGGCTGGCATCTCTAATGAGGACTTATTACTTTCTCAAAACTCAAAGGTTTACCCGTTTCAGATGGCTTTTTACGAGTACGAAACTAAGTCTGATAACCTTTTAGCGGATAAAAACAAGCCAGATAATACTCAAGACGATAGTGAAGATGACTCTTATGAAGATGATCCTATTACTGATGACTCTCAGCTCCCCATTCTAAACAGCTTTTACATTCGAGATATAGAGCGCGCGATTAATTCAATTGTGACTGGCAGGACTAGCAAACCTCTTCAAGCTTATCTAGGACAATCCAGCTCCAAGCATGTTGATCTGTATACCAATGATTCTATTCCTCTAATTCATAAGCATTTGAACCCTAAGATGACGCCAGAAGGTCGATGGTTGACAGAACCTGTACATAATATGTCCTTAATGCAGCAGTTTGCCATCAATACTGTATTCACAGAGCTAAAAACAGGTGGTGTTATCTCCGTTAACGGGCCTCCTGGCACAGGTAAAACTACGTTGCTGCGAGATATCATAGCGCAAAATATTGTAGAGAGAGGGAAAGTTTTAGCTTCTTTTTCAAAAGCTCGCGATGGGTTAAACCCAGAAGGGTTTCTTGTTGAAGAACTCACTGATTTTGAAATGGTGGTTGCATCATCGAACAATGCGGCGGTAGAAAACATCTCTAAGGAGCTACCTCAAACAAAATCAATAGGCAGCAGATATTTAGATACCAGTTTCTTTCGTTCTGTAGCAAACCAAATTAGTGCAAATGAAAAGAAAGGTCGTTTGCTACCTTTGGATGAGGAAAAGCAGACTTGGGGAAATATCTCTGCAGTTATGGGGGCTTATAAAAAGAGGAATAGATTTCTTGAGCGTTTTTTCTTTAAATACCACTATCAAAAAGGCAAAGAACCAGAGGCTAGAGAACCTTCTTTAGACTTCTTGAATTTTTGGCAATATCGCTCAACTTATACAGGACCTTCTTTTCACCAAGCCAAAAAAAATTTTAACGACAAGTTATCTCGTTTTCATGAGCTTAATGATAAGTTAGCCTACTTCGATAGCTTGCAAAATACTTTCGATGCACAGCGATTCGATGTTGATTTAAATCGAATGAACTTAGCTCTAAATGAATTAGAAAACTATGCTCATTCGCTATCTGTAGAGCTAGATATCCTTAATTCAACCAGAAATTCTGAAGTGAAAAGGGAAGAAGAAATTTCAATTTCCCTAGAGTTGCTGAGGCTTAATTCTCCCAGTTGGTTCAGTCGCTTCTTTAACACCAAGAGTAATAAACAATATAAGATCTCGCTATCGCACAAACTTAGTGAACTCGAAAATGTCAAAAAAGCTATTCGGTTGGTTGTTGGTGATGTTGAAGCCAAACAAATCGAGATAACAGCATCTACAAAGAAAATTTTACAGCAGAAGGTTGATATTCAATCTAAAGAGGCTGAAAAGCAAAAGCTTTCAGATGAATTAAATACTTATAGAACGGAGTTTAAGGGGTATCACTTACCTGAAGTTACAGATGATATTGAGTGTCATGACATACAGAGACACGCTTGCTGGCAGCATGACAAAATAAATGCCTTGAGGTCAGACGTATACGCGGCAGCGTTACAGCTTCACGAGGCTTGGATCATAGAGGCAAGCAATCAGAATACCTTTCTAAATCAGATATATAAAGTTAAGGATGTCGTGTTAGGCAAGAGTAGTGATAATGCTCTGGCGATTTGGCAGATACTATTTATGTTTGTCCCCGTGGTTTCGACGACTTTTGCTTCATTCGGAAACATGTTTTCTAAGCTGCCTCCAGAGTCTCTAGGTTGGTTGATGATTGATGAGGCTGGGCAAGCAATACCGCAAGCAGCGGTTGGTGGTTTACTTCGTGCTAAGCGAGCAGTGGTTGTTGGAGACCCTTTACAGATCGAGCCTGTATTTACTTCACCACCAGAGCTTATTGACTACTTAATGCAATCTAAGTTGCAAGAGGAATCAAAGCAGTGGGACCCTTGTATCTGGTCAGTTCAGACGTTATCCGACCGAGTTAATCCATATGGCTGTATGATAGATATGAACGGCGAAGGTCAATGGATAGGAATACCCTTATGGGTACATCGCCGATGTATCGAACCAATGTTTAGTATTGCGAATGAAATAGCTTACAACAATCGCATGATACACGGCTCCGTTGAAGATAAAGACATCGAGCCGATAGCTCATAAGGCGTTAGGACACAATCGCTGGAATGATTCACAAGGAGACTGTGTACTGAAACAGTACAAACGTGAGTTGGGTGAAGAGGTTAAAGCTCTTTTATTCGAGCTAGCAGCACACAACGGCGACTTGAGCAGCATCTATCTAATAACACCGTTTAAAGCGGTGAAAAGAGAGTTGAAAGAAGAGCTAAGACGCAGTAAATCGCAGTTACTCAGTAACTCGAATTGGACTGGCAAGAAGTTTAATGACTTTTTGAAAAACAACGTCGGGACTGTGCATACCTTTCAAGGCAAGGAGAATAATACCGTTATTTTGGTGCTCGGCTGTGATGAAAAAAATAGTGGCGGTGCGTCTTGGGCTTCTTCGAAACCAAACCTATTAAATGTTGCTGTTACTCGAGCAAAAAAACACTTGATTGTCATCGGCGATATCCAAGTGTGGTCCGATAAAAGCTATTTTGATAAGGCTTACTTGAAGCTGGTTGAACTGGCACATGAAAATACATCAAAAATAGATGGTTCAACTCACTTACATTGGGCGAGTGATGACATTTATGCGGATGGAAGGCTATTACCTCAAGAAATCGCTCCTGAACTGAGTTAATGAAATTATCACCTTGAAGTGTTTGTCTTCGTAGTTTCTCGGACTCATAAGTAAATCAATATACAAGGAAAGAATGTGGAACATTTAGAAATATCTATTTTGGGTTCAATCCAGAAAAGTAACTTTGATTCTTGGAAGTTGGATTTACTTGACCAAATAGCATCGACAAACCTAGAGCTCGAAACCGACAATGACTTTGCTGCCGCATCAGATAATGTTAAATCATTAAAAGCGGCTGAAAAAACGTTAAAAGAATGCAAAGTTAAGGCTTTAGAGCAAACGCATGATATTCAAAAACTTTTTTCAGCTATTGATGAAGTATTAGAAACAGCGCGAGAAACTCGTTTAATTTTAGAACGGCAAGTCCGAACTAAAAAACAGCAGATAAAATTTGACCTAGTAACAAAAGCACACTCAAAGCTGCTCGACTACTGTAAATCAAAATCTGAAGTATTCTCGTATGTTGATCAAGAGCAATTTACTGCGGTGAGTAAATTGGAAGCTGCCATAAAAGGTAAAGCTTCTTTGAGTGGGGTGGAGAGAGCTCTGGATACTAAAGTTAAGGAGCTAATGCAAGAGATCGACGCTCGAGAACAGTTCGCTCATGAGAGTTATCAGTTTATTTCAAATCAGAGTGACCAGCACCGTGTATTACTTCAAGATATGCAGTATCTTTTGTCTCTACCATTATCTGAGTTGAAATTAACCGTTGAGAATAGAATTGTTAAACTTTCTGAGCAGCAAGCGCTGAAAAGTGCTCAAGAATCTGAGTCAGAGTTGCAAGTAGCCTCATGTGAAGCGGTTCATGGTGCTCGTAGTGAAACTATAAGCAACTATGTTATTTCTATAGAGGTTAGTTCGACCCGTTCAGATGCAATTGAAATTGCTCGATCAGTGAAACAGCATTTGATAGCACGATCAGAGGTTACCGATATTAAATTAAATAAACAGCGTGACTAAATGTAAAAATATCGTGTATTTGGTCACCTTGCAGATTACAAGGCCATATCAGTTAAACTCATTATGGCCTTATTTGGGATGACTGCGGGTATTTTTATTTCTGTAAAGCTTCACTAAGCCATTGCTTAAATTGACTTTTAGGCAATGCACCATTTAAAGAGTCGACTCTTTTACCATTTTTGAACAGCATAATTGTTGGAATGCTTCTAATTTGATACCTAGCTGCTAGGCTTGTTTGGCTTTCTGTATCTATTTTTACAAATCGAACGTTTTCTGCGCACTCCGATGCAACATCGGAAAAAATGGGAGCAAAGCCCACACAAGGGTTACACCACGGAGCCCAAAAGTCGATGACAACAGGTTGATCACTGTTTAAAATCGCATCGAAGTTGGAATCCGTTCCTTCTATCGGAAAACCATCAAGTAGCGCGCTTGAACATTTCCCGCATTTTGGGCTTTCAGATACTCTTTCAGTTGGGATTCGATTCATACTCTGGCAAGAAGGGCAGCGTGTATTAAATGTCGACATGATGTATTTCTCGTTTAGTTTTCTACACAAGTGTGACGTTGATTTTATCAATCAGGTGACACTGAAGATAGTCGATAGTTATACTTTGAAAATACAAATATTCCAACCGACTATGTTGGCTATCTAACACAATAAAAATAAAGGTTTCGAATGACTACAACATACGCAGAAATTACTGGCTGGGGTAAATGCCTTCCGCCTACTATTTTGTCTAATCAAGATTTAGGCACTTTTCTTGACACTTCCGATGAGTGGATTCAATCCAGAACAGGGATCGAAAATCGCAGAATTAGTCATGTCGATACTTCAGAGCTTGCTACGGTTGCCGCAAAACATGCCATCGCATGTGCTGGTTTGGACATCAGTGATATCGATCTTCTTATTATCGCAACCTGTTCACCAGACTCTCTTATTCCTAATATGGCATCGAAGGTGTCACAAAACTTAGGTATGGAAGGGACAATGGCGTTTGATCTAAACGCAGCTTGTACCGGCTTTCTTTATGGCTTAGAAACTGCAACAAGGATGATGCAATCGGGAAGTTACCGTCATGCCTTGGTGATTGGTGCAGAGCGCCTGTCCTTTTTTATTGATTGGTCAATGCGAGATACGGCGGTTTTATTTGGTGATGGTGCTGGGGCAGTTGTACTGAGTCAATCAGAAAGCGCAGTGGGTTTACAAAATGCGCAGCTAGGCTGTGACTCTCAAGGGAGAGACATACTGTCGGTGCCTAAATTTGGCAGTTCAATGAACCGTTTTGCCGCCGATAATGGATATTGGGAATTCAATTTCGTCGGTAAAGAGATTTTCAAGCGAGCTGTAAAAGGCATGGGCTCTGCAGCCCACAATGTGTTAGAGCGCAGTCAGTTATCGACAAAAGATGTAGACTTGGTTATTCCGCATCAGGCGAATATTCGTATTATTCAAACCTTATGTGATTTGTCTGGTATTGGGCAAGACAAAGCATTTATTAACATCCAAAAATATGGCAACACATCTGCGGCGACAATTCCCATTGCGCTATGTGAAGCGCTTGAACAAGGCCGCGTCAAAGCAAGTGACGATATACTGTTTGCAGCGTTTGGCGCAGGGTTAACTTGGGGGGCTGCGCATGTCAAATGGGGAAGTCGTGTAACGCCAATGGTTGTCAGTGAAGCGGCATTGCCAGAATGTGATAAACCAGCGCTTGAGCTAATTGATGAAGCGGTTAAATTCTGCAAGAAACATACTATTTACTGATCACATAACCCTTACTAGTGAGTAGGCGTATCGAGATGATATGATGCGCCTGAGCAACTAAATTAATCTAGGAACAAAATGAAGTTTCTTCACACCTCTGATTGGCATCTCGGACGTCAGTTTCACAGTGTTTCTCTCCTTGACGACCAAAAAGCGGTATTGGCTCAGTTAGTTGAGTATTTGCGAGAAAACCCAGTCGATGCGCTTGTTATTGCTGGAGATATTTATGACCGTTCAGTTCCGCCAACTGCTGCAATTGAGCTAATGAATCAGTTTGTTAGTCAGGTTTGTGATGAACTCAAAGTGCCTATCATTCTTATCCCAGGCAATCATGATGGTGCACAAAGGCTCGGGTTTGGCTCGTCGCAAATGAAAGGGGCTGGACTACATATCTTATCGAGTTTTGAGGACATGTGTCGACCCGTTGTGATTGATACAGATGCTGGAGAGGTGGCCTTCTATGGCATGCCATATAATGATCCTGAAATGGTACGCCATTATTTCGAGCAATCCGTGTCGACGTTCGATGATGCGCACAAATTCTTGGCCGATGAAATTAAGTCTAGATTTAGCCCAAAGCAGAAAAATGTATTGATCAGCCATTGTTTTGTGGATGGAGCTATAGAATCTGAGTCGGAAAGACCACTTTGTATAGGTGGTTCAGAGCGAGTCAGTCATGAGCATTTTGTCGATTTTGATTATGTGGCACTCGGGCATCTTCACCAACCACAAAAAAAAGGCCATGATTACATTCGATATTCCGGCTCTCTAATGAAGTACAGTTTTTCTGAACAATATCAGAAAAAGGGTGTGACCTTAGTTGAGTTTGATAAAAATGGCTTTAAGTCGGCGACACATATTGATCTTAAAGCGCCGCATCAGATGCGAATTATCGAAGGTGAGCTGAATAATATCATTGAGCAAGCTAAAGAAGGGCCCAATCATGACGACTATTTATTGGTTCGTTTAATGGATACTCACGCCATTCTAAACCCGATGGAAAAGCTTCGCAGTGTATACCCCAACGTATTACATATTGAGAAACCGGGCATGTTAATTGGTGTAGAGAAAGAATTGGCAGCCGCTACACTGTCACGCAGTGAAGTAGATATGTTTCGTGACTTTTTTAAAGAAACGCAGAGTGTTGACTTAAGCCACGAGCAAGATGAGGCGATTTCGGACCTGATCATGCAGTTAAGCCGTCAATAACAGGGGAAACGAATGAAACCACTATTGTTAACCCTGCAAGCCTTTGGTCCTTTTGCAACGACGCAAACCATTGATTTTCGATTATTAGGTAGTAATCCTCTTTTTTTAATCAACGGTCCAACAGGATCGGGCAAAACCTCAATTTTAGATGCGATTTGTTTTGCTCTGTACGGAGAGACGACAGGCAATGAGCGACAAGCGACTCATATGCGGTGTGATTTAGCCGATCTTTCTACACCAACAGAGATAACATTTGAGTTTGCGCTCCATGATAAACATTACCGCGTAACTCGACTGCCAGAGCAGCAAGTACCTAAGTCGCGTGGAGAGGGCACAACAACACGCAAACATACAGCGTCGCTTTATGAAATCACCGAAAGTGAACGGTTAATTACCAGCAAAACGGCTCAAGTGAAGCTGGAAGCGACCAGTCTACTAGGTTTAAATGAAAGTCAGTTTCGTCAGGTAATGGTGCTACCGCAAGGAAAATTTCGTGAATTATTGCTTGCAAGCTCAAAAGACAGGGAAGCGATTTTTGGTCAGCTGTTTCAAACCGATATCTACAAAAAAATTGAATTCGCTTTAAAAGACAAAGCCTCGTCTATCGTTACCGCTAAAGAAGAGTTTGATAACCAAATACAAGGCGCGCTGAAAGTTGCTGAAGTGTCTTCAGAGCAAGAATTGAATATTCAAATCGAAGACATCACTCAACAACTGGCTAAAGCTAAGCAAGAAGAAAAGTCCAGCTTTGAACGCCTTAATCAAGCGAAAATTAAACTTGAGCAGTCGAAGATGCTTGCTGGTCAATTTTCTAAGCGGGAGCAAAGTCAAAAGAGCCTAAACCTTCACTTAGAACAGCGAGATAAAATAATAGACATGACTTCGTTACTTGAGCTTGCTGTAAGCGCGGAAAAGCTCAATGTACCGTATCAACATTGGCAATCATGTCTTAATCAAGTGAAAGCGCTCGAAAATAAAGTCTCGACTTTAAATATTGAAAGGCAACAAGCTCAAACTCACTTAACTTTGTGTGAGCAAGGATTACAAAAAGCCATATTAAACGCAGAGCAACTACCTAGATTAAACGAACAACTGTTTCATTTAGAGCAAAGTAAAGAAAAACTAAAAGAGATAGATCTGCAGCAAACAACTCTGAAAGAGCTTGAATCTCAAAGTAAAGAACATGTTCACACCATGGCCAAGTACCAAGCGTTAAAAGCTCAGCTTTTCGAAGAGTTACAGACAAGTGAACGCAATTTAGATAGTGCAAGGAAAGGGACTACGGAGAAAATCTCTCTTGAAGCTGATATAGCGAAAACCCAGCGTTTATTGGCCGACCTGAGTAAGTTGAGATCTTTGCTCACTGAGCAGGTACAGCTTACCAACCAAACCGGTGCTATTCGTATAACTAAGCAGCAGTTAGAAAAAGAGTTAGCAGAGAAACGCCAACATGCAGACAAGTTGGAAATGCATTGGCATAGTGCTCAGGCAGCAGTACTGGCTAAACGACTTAAATCGAACCAACCTTGCCCAGTTTGTGGCAGTTGTGAGCACCCGAGCCCAACAAAGTTTGAAGGTAAGGAAGTATATAAGCAGGATGTGCAACAAGCTCGTCAAGTTGAAACGGCGGCATTAGAGCAATTTAATGCAGCATTGAACGAATTGGAGCGTCATCACTCCTTGTGCGAGCAACAGGAAAAACTGATTCAGTCATACAAACTTGAATTGGGTGATGATGCTGTTCTCGATATTGAATCGACAGAGCAAAAGCTTTTGCAGTTAAAGGCAAGATACCATGAACTTGATGCTATTGATGTGCCTAAGTTAGAAAGTGTCGCTGCGGAACTTAAGCAAAGGTGTGAAAACGGTGAGGCGAAAATAAACGCTCTTCGAGAAGAAATATCAGCCAATGACGCAAAACTTGAGGCGCAGAACAAACAGTTAAATCAGCTTCGTGCCTCAATCTCTGGCTCATATGACTCTATTGCCCAACTTGATGCCGTGTATCTGGATCTCCAGCAGAATATTGAGCGGCTTAATCATGCGTTAAAATATGCGCAAGAATCACAGCATAACGCGACGGTAAGCTATTCCAATATTGAGTCTCAGATATCTTCTCACCAAGAATTATTGACTACAGCGCGGAGCAATACGCAATTGGCTGAGACAGAGTGGGATGGTGCTTTAAAGGCCGCCTCCTTTTCCTCATTGGAGCATTTCTTGGAATGCCGTTCTAGTTCAGAACAAATGCAAGATTGGCGTGAACAAATAGAGCAATATAGTTCGACCAAGTTAAAACTCGAGCAAACCATTTATGATATTGAGCAAGAACTTGCCAACACTTCTCGGCCAAATCTAGAAGAAGAGCAACTTAATGTTACGCTTCTTGAATCAGAACACGTTAAGTGTCGAGGTGAACTAGATGCTGCTCAATCGCTTTTCCATCGCTTGGAAAAAGTCGCTTCGGACATTGCCCAATTACGAACTAAAAACAGCAAACTCGATGATGAATACAAAGTTTATGGCACACTTTACGATGTCGCGAGCGGAAAAACGGGTAGTAGAATTAGTTTACATCGCTTTGTGTTGGGTGTGTTACTTGATGATGTATTGATCCAAGCTTCTCAAAGGTTAAGAGTGATGAGTCAGGGACGCTATCAACTTGTACGTAAAACAGAAGGGTTTAAAGGCGTCGCTGGCCGAGGATTGGACTTATCCGTTGAAGATGGATACACAGGTAAAACACGTGATGTAGCCACATTGTCAGGTGGAGAGTCATTTATGGCGGCACTGGCTCTCGCATTAGGCCTGTCAGATGTTGTTCAGTCATACAGTGGGGGAATAAGACTCGATACTTTGTTTATCGATGAAGGCTTTGGCAGTCTAGATCCTGAATCATTGGATTTAGCCATGCAAATTCTAGTAGAGCTGCAGCAAACGGGGCGTATGATCGGCGTTATTTCTCATGTATCCGAGCTCAAAGAGCAGATGCCACTGCGGCTGGATGTAAACTCATCAAGATCGGGAAGCAGTATCTCGCTCATTGGCGCATAAATGTTACCAGCTAGTCATTGTTACTCAATGAGAGAAGTTACTGTATTTCATGATTTGGTCGATACAGTAACGAACATTGACTTTGAAACACAGAGTACTGAGGGATCCCCTCATAAATCCGCCAGTGCATAGCCATCTTTTAAGAGC
>NZ_JAYQDQ010000011.1:0-61501 GCF_038138445.1 Vibrio sp. | reverse complement strand
ATCAGTGATTTAATCCTCTAAACGTACACTTTCGTTCCGTTGGACCTCAAACCCCGATAACTAATATTGAATAAATTTTAAAATTATACTTACAAAATAAAATTCACTTTTATAACAACTGGTCTTACCAAAAATGGAAAATAATGTGATAAGTTATCTATTAAAATTAGATAGTCTATTGTCTCTTTTATGGTGTCTAAAAACTTTCAAAATATAAGATGAAAACTATGCTGGAGCTTGAAAGCAATCATTAGCGTGAAAAACCATTCCATCTGGGCTAACAAACAACTCCCCTTTAGCGGCACATTGATTGTCTGAGATAAGTTTACTTTGCACTTCACAAACTAACTCTGCTTCAAATGTATTTCCGTTTTCAAGGTTTAATAAATCCTGCAAGCTGATGTCAAGACTTGCAATCTTAACGTAGCTAGCCTTATCCGATAGAGTATAGGGAGGATACACGTTATTAACTAACCAAGTTTTTTCTTCATGAAACTGGATGCTTGCTACGGGCTTGCCCCACCATAAAATGGCACTACCTGTATCTGGGTTATGTCCATCTTTGAGCCATACACCTTGCCCATTAAATAAGGGTTTTGTGTTGTTAAGGTAACCGGCTACCAGAGGTACACTAACGGTTACTTGTGGTGCTAGATAGTTCTCCCAACCAATTGTGAGACGCTTTATCCAAGCTGCCGAAAACCCAACAAGAACAAACTGATATCCATTACATTGTACAACCGGATAAATATCACTCGGTAATTGACGATCCTCTCCTTGAGTATTGATATCTCTTACAAATGGAATACTCACGACAGAAAAGAGCGCTGCAACCATAGTTGGTAATAAATCATCAGGTATAGAACTTAATGATGAAGTCACCTCAATGCCTGATAACCATTCATGTTTACTACACCATATACCACTTGTATTATCTGCACGATACGACCAGAATGTCCCCTCTTCCTGGTTAACTCGCTGAAGTGAAAGATAACACTGCTGATTGCTTAAGCCAGTACCAATGACTTGTGCTAAATCTATCAAATTATTCATATTTCATTATCTCCAACTGAAACGGGATTTTTGATTGAGATAAATGTTCGCTAATCTTAGAAGCAACGCGATTGATTGCCTCATGTTGTTTTTGATCTCTTGGCTTTAGCTGTAGTGTCACTATCTGAGCCTGCCATGAAGCAACAATAGTTAACCCTGTCATGGGTCCATTTAATAAGCGAAATGTCAAACTACTTTCTTGCCTAACTATTTCTGCATTCTGCCATTTAGCGACATGATTTACCTCTGACAACTGGTGCACGATTGAAGAAACTCTCCCTGTCGAATGCATATTCTGATCAGTATTTTGTTGTAAATCATGTCGACTCGAAAATAGAGAAGAAAACCGCTGCCTTAACTCAGGATCTGTATCACGTCTCGATTTTACACCTTCAACCCGCCAATGATGCGAGGGAATCTGTTCAATTTTATTGCTCATCAAGGACCCCTTTTAATTTTTCTTGCCCCTTAACCAGTGATATTTTTTGACGAATTAATTCTGCTTTCTCACACTCGATCTGTTCTATACGCTTATCTAAATAATCAATAGATTCCGCTCTAGCCCGCTCTTGAGCATATTGACTACGTTTATCCGTCAATAACTGGTTAAGTTCACTACGCGTTAGTAGATTGCCATCTAACTTTGAATCCACTAGTATCTCTCTAGATTCAGACCACAGTTGATAAGCCAATTCACGTTCCGCTAAAACCTGACGTTGCTCATCGTCAAGCTTTCTCCACTGAGCTAACAATTTTTCTTCTTTGCGTTTACGAACAGCGATAAGCTGCCTGATAAAGATACTTTCTTCAGGGGTCAGTACCATTATTCTTTAACTCGCACACAAATAATTTAGATCATTTAACGTTTTACTAAACAGTGCCACTTCACTGGTGCCTTGACATAAAAACCTTTCTATTTCAGAAAACTTGTCGACGGCCTCATCAGTTAAAGGATCTTGCCCTCTTTGATATTCTCCAACTCGAATTAACAGTTGTACTTCTTGATATAAAGCAAGCAAGTTGCGTAAATGTTTGGCGTCACTTTTGTGTTGAGCCGTCACAATTTGGTCCATTACTCGGCTTACACTTGCATTAACGTCTATAGCAGGATAGTGTCCCGCTCCAGCTAACGTTCGTGATAACACTATATGGCCATCTAAAATTGAGCGAACTTCGTCAGCAACAGGCTCATTCATGTTGTCGCCCTCGACCAAGACCGTGTATATACCTGTGATACTGCCAAACGGAGCAGGCCCTGCACGCTCTAGTAGAGAAGCTAAATACACAAACACACTGGGAGGAAAGCCATTGGCTACAGGTGGCTCACCTGCCGCTAAGCCTATTTCCCTAGCAGCTCGTGCAAAACGAGTCACTGAGTCCACCATAAGTAGAACATTTTTATCTTGGTCTCTAAAAAACTCGGCAATAGTCGTCGCTGTTAATGCGGCTTTCATTCGCTCAAGTGGCGGTTTGTCAGAAGTAGCGACCACGAGCACGGTTTTTTTTCTTACCTCAGGGGGTAAACAGTATTCAATAAACTCGCGAACTTCTCTGCCACGTTCGCCGACTAATGCTAGAACGATAACCTCTGCATCACAGTTTCCAGCAAGCATTCCTAATAGGGTACTTTTACCACCACCAGCAGCTGCGAAAATTCCAACACGCTGTCCCACCCCCAACGTCAAGGTAGAATCTATAGCCCTGACCCCAGTTTGCATAACTTTAGTAATGAGCTTTCTCTTTAGTGGATCTGGCGCGCTACCCTGGTTGTTACGCCATTGTCCAAACCAATCACCTTGATCCATAGGACGGCCTAAACCATCAACAACCCGCCCCAATAGTTCTGGTCCGACTTTGACTCTATGCCCATGCCCCAATGGTTCCACATGCATTTCAATTCCGATGCCATTGGTACTTTTGAACGGAGAAAGCCACGCTTGCTCTCCTTTAATTGCAACAACTTCTGCCTGAAGACTATCCCCTATCAAACAGAGCTCTCCCAACTTTGCATCTGGCAGCGTTGAACGAATTAGTGTAGATGTTACTTCAAGAATTTTTCCAAATCTGCGAAAAGGCTTAATATCTGGTAGCTCTGGAAAAAGTTCTTTTTCCAGAGTCTCGGTCAATTGAATACTATCCGGCAATTGCATTAGGAGCCTCCGCAAACGTATCTACCCGAGCTATAACCTTGATACTTGCATCTTCCCCAATTTCTTGGAATGACAGTACAGGCGTCCTGGGCATTGTTGATTCAATAATTTTACGTAAATAGCGCCTTACATCTAACGATGTAGAGACCACGCATGGGATATGTTCAGGCACCTTCTCTTTGATCAGCGCAATAATGTTTTGTTCATCTTCAGGATCAAGTGCGCTATAAGCACCAACTGCAGACTGGCGTATCGACTCTCGGATCTGATTCTCTATTCCATCGCCAATTAAAACCATAGGGATCCAGCCTTCAGCCACTGTGAATTTGCGCCTTATATGTCTCCTTAAGGCAACTCGAACATATTCTGTGAGCATAATGGTGTCTTTTTCTTTCGAAGCCCACTCGACCAAAGTCTCAAATATTGTTCGCAGATCTCGAATAGAAATGTTTTCTTCCACAAGGCGCTGCAATATCTCAGTAATTTTACTGATAGGCAAAAGTCTCTGAAGTTCTTTAACTAGCTCTGCATAACGCATTTCCATTGAGTCCATTAGATAACGCGTTTCCTGTACCCCAAGAAATTCTTTGGCGAAATGTAATGCAGCAGTTTCAACAAGATAATTAATGATTTCGTTACCTTGATAATAGGTTGCACCAGTAATGTCTATCTCATCGACATATTCTGATGAATACCAGTAAAGCTTTTGCTGATTGAAAACCAGTTGACTTTGTTCGCCTTCTATTCCATCAATCTTTGCTAATACTAAAATCATCTGCTTAGGAACATGTAACTTTACAATTAGTTCTTGATAAAGGAAGAGTTCAAATTCTTCGCCTCTGTCATTTCTTAGCGTCTGGAGTTGAATTTCAGGTATTGGCAACCCAAGCTTTTCGAATAACTTCCACCGTAAGCTCTGTAATGACTTAGCGAGATTTTCTTGTGAAATTTCATTTCCCACTGCTAACATGAGCGGCACAGCGCCTGGCGTCATTTCTTGATCTCCGGATTCATCTTGTCCTGTTTGGGAAACGAAGCCTTGGTTTTGTTCTTTTACAGAGTTCTTTCTCGTAATCCAAAAAGACGCGCCCAAAACCGCAAGCCCTAGCGGTGCAAAGACAAACCATGGAAATCCAGGAATAATCGCAAATACAAACATCACTGCGGCAGCCATTTGCAGAGAAGATGGTTGACGTGAAACCTGTTCGACCAGCTCGTTAGCTAAGTTACTTTTAGTCTCCCCTGGGACACGTGTAACGATCAAACCTGCAGTAATAGATATAAGGAGCGAAGGGATCTGAGCAATCAAGCCATCACCAACAGATAATATTGCATAGGTATTAACTGCCTCTGATGCAGACATGTTATGTTGCAAAACACCGACCGCAATCCCACCAAAAATGTTAGTTAGAATCACAATGACACTTGCAATGGCATCGCCTTTAACGAATTTCATTGCGCCATCCATTGCACCATAAAGCTGACTCTCTTTCTGAACAATGGAACGTTGGCGTTTGGCTTCTTTTGCATCAATGATGCCCGCACGCATGTCACCATCAATACTCATTTGCTTGCCAGGCATACCATCAAGAGAAAATCTTGCGCTTACTTCAGCTACGCGTTCTGATCCTTTCGTGATGACGATAAACTGAACTATCGTGATAATGGCAAAGATAATAATACCGACAGCAAGATTACCTCCAACAACAAAATCGCCAAATGTATAGACTATCTCACCAGCATCATGCTGAAGTAAGATCAATCGACTGGTACTAATAGTTAACGCTAATCGGTATAGCGTTGTTATTAGTAACATCGATGGAAATGCCGAAAACTCGAGGGGGTCTCGAATATAAATTGCAATCATCAGCAAGATGATAGACATACCAAGATTCAGAGCGATCAATACATCGACTAATGTGGTTGGCAATGGCAAAATCATCATAAAGACGGCAATAACCAACATCGCACTTAAAATAATATCTTGTCTGCCAGCGACTTTAGCCAGCCAACGAGTTGCGATTGTCATAACTTATTCTCCCCTGCTAATTGCATGAGAAACTCACGTTGTTTTTTGCATACCTCAAACCATTGGCGTGCATCAAACTGATGTGGGCAGAATGTGCTTATATAAAGCTGACGTTTGATGGTGAATAGGCGTTGAGGTAGACCTTTAAAACGTTCAGGTTGGTTTCTCTTTAAGGCCTGTTCCAAATCAAGGCTATCGATATCAATTAACCATGAAGTTAACATTAAACGATCATCAATGACTTCCAGTCTAAGACCATAAGGGGGTTGATGTATCTCGAGGATGTCGGCTACCCCTGTTTGAGGAAGCCGAAGCAAAGAAACCAGCTGCTCTACGTTTCTTAACACTTGCAGGTCCATAATCACTCCTATCTAGTCTATACAGACATGATGGCGCGATTTGAGTACCAATAATATCAGGTCTACACCTGAAACTTCGTCCTGACGCTACTAGGGGTAGGCTTTTAACTTGCTGCGTACTTTACTATGAATTTTTGAACATCATCATAACATTCATACCATTGGCTCTTTTCGATGGTGTTACCTGTTAGACTTTGGGCTAATGCAATGTCTTCTTCTTGTATTTGCTTATACCATCTGTCTAACTTTTCAGACAAAATTCTAGCTGCACTAACAAGTTCTCCTTGCAATGCCTGCGATTGCTGGTCAATGGGCATATTGACCAAATTAAGAAGTTTTCCTTTGTCTTTTATAGAGTCTCCAAGCAATTGCGCTAACCGACTGTTATTTGTTTTCTCTCCCAAGCGATGGAGAAGGTTATCAATTCGCTTTTGGGTTAGTTTCGTTCTAGCCCTTGAATAGACATTATTCATACGCCAAAAGTTACGAGTTACAATAAAGTTCACTGTTGTTTTAGCGAGAAAACCGCCTATCGACATTGCACATAGCCCAGCAATAGCAAGGATTACACTAGTAATGCTTTCTGTACCAATTATGGTTGTAACCATAAAAGCAACAAAGGCAGAAGTAGTAATAGATAATGTTGGTACAATGGCAAGTATTAAGGCTCTTTGTTTGTTACTCATTTCAGACCAGGTATTTTTCAAATCCCTCCAAGATAGTCTTATCATACTGGCGTGGTTTGATGCGAAACAATCTGCTACGTGCACTTCTACATCTTGTAACGCTTTACGCTCATTGGCATACCTTGCCATGGTCTTAGCCCGCTCTTTAAAGGTGCCTTGGCTGCTAATTACTTTCAGCAAAGCATCAACCATCACTGACGTCATTCGATGCTGCATGCCCATATTTTCTCCTGTATCATCACACCATGTTTGTACTATCTCCTCGAGCAGACTTGCCATTGATTTATCAAAAGAAGCGTTTGGTATTAAGGCCGATACGAGTAATCCAGCACCATTTACCGTACGGCTACTACCACAAAGGTCTCTCATTGCGGCGGCCATAAAAGGTGCAGCATACGCAAGGTGCATTAGTGCTATCATCTCAGGTGATAAAGATTGGTGATCCGATTTAAGTATTTCCACCCGGCGATTTTGAACAATATCTTTAACCTGATTCTGAACCGTACCCGAACACCAGATAGTCGAAGCCAGTGATGTTATGTCTGATCCAAAGATGTCATTATTAGTACTTACAATCTCAAAAACATAGTTTAAATTACCAGCAAAAGCATGCGACTCGATTGGATGATAAAGCGCCCAATGATGCAAATTTATCAAGGCATTTTTTACAACTTCCTGACTGACCACAACTTCACCTGATGGTAATGGTACAAAAAGGGACTGGTATGAGACTGCATAACCTCTAATACCAGCATGAGCCATCTGGCGTTCGAGAAATAACATATTTATGTCTGGTCGATAATCACCTGATAATTCTCCAGCAACATTTTGTTTAACCCAAGTAGACCATGTTTCAAGGGCATCACCGTTATTACATGGATAGCCGTGGCCTTTCTTTGCTTGATAGTCAAATCGTTTCAACTCCAGAACTCGTTTCTCATATTCATCATCCAATTGCTGGATATCAGCGTTGAGTGATTCTGTTTTCCTCTTTAAACAAACAACTTCTTGTTTATCATGATTGCTATGCAACTCATTTTTTTCATTGACCAACTTCCTAACTTTTTCATTATTCGTTCTTAACTCAGGTAAGAACGCAAGAAAGCCATGCAAATTTAGTCGTTTCTTAACCGATACTATCGAGTTATCCAACATAGTATCGATACGAGTTAATTTATTTCTTAGTAGTACTTTGGTATCAAAAACTTTCTGTACTGAATGGCAATGCGCCTTGATCTCATTGAAATAATTTAGTTGTATCTTTGATTCATTAACTATCGATTGCACTTGATGCATGATATTCATACCGAATGATTTAGCATTCGGTAGAAACGCCTCCAAAGCTTCAACATAGTCGACCAGTGCAGATGATTTTTCTCCTATATAATCAGAATAACGAGGCAAGTTTTGGGTAAGATTATCGACTAGTCGGCCACTTTCAATATCGGAGTAAAGATCAACTCCACTATGATTATTGAGTTCTAAAGTAATAGGATTTCTGCGGTCCAACCAAGACACTCGCTGTTTAGATCGAATAACATCTTGTACTTGGCGACGAACCTCAGCATTCAAATGGTTATTGGAAGATTCTTTTTTCAACGAGAGCTTTAGATTAGGATCTTCATTGTCAGTAAGACCATGGAGTTGCAGATTTTCACGGCTTTCAGATAGCCCTTCATCCCTGCTGACGGCTGATAAAGCCGATACAAGTTGGTCTTCTTGATTAGGACCCGATACCATTGAGCGCTGAAAATAATTCTCAAAAACAGCTACGCTATGGTGGAGTCTACCCATTCTATTCGATAGATTAAGACGTTCATCAATACCATCCCTTTCTTCGCTTAACTGTTTTTGGCTTTTAAGCAGTGCTCTTGTTATGAGTTGAATCGCTCCAAGCAGCGATTTCTGATGCTCTTTTGGGAACGGAACAGTAACATCACCAGCCAGTGCAGGAATTTTCTCTGCAACAATTTCAGAAAGTATCCGCAAATTGACGGCAGACATATCTGAGGCATAACGAGCAAGTTTACTTGATAGGTATTCGACTAGCTCATTTTCTTCTAGAAAAGGCTGCATTTCAATTAGTTCAAAACACAACTGTTTTAGATCAGTTGTCATTTTTGACTGAGACACCGATGAGTATGATGAACAAGTAAAGTCCCCGTTCCAAAACAATTTGGATTGATTCGACCGTTCAAATTCACCTAACAGGATTGGTTGTTCAACCAGTGGATTTGATTCTAATTTATAATTCATATGCGTTTTCTCCCAACCTACTGATCATTCATTCCAGCGGTCTAGAAGTTCTAACATCGCTTCCTGAACATGCTCTTTTTGTTCCGGGTCGCGGTAACATGCTGGCGACATCACTGCCATCAGATCTTTCCATCGGCGCAAGAAAACAACTTTACGTTCATATGCTAGTCCCAGTCGTTCTATGATGAGCGATAACGCATCAGGATAAACCCACGACTGTTCGAGTAGTTCAATTGTGATGGACATAACAGATGAATGCTCTAACTCCATAGAGCGAGCCAAAACGCCGCAATGATCTTCAAAAGTCAAAAAAAACAGTAATCGTTTCAGATCCTTTATTGCTGCAGCGACCATCGTCATATCATCACGCTTTTGACCTTCATCAAGTGGTTCAGACATTGAACGAATAAGAATACGGATATATTGACGCCTATCTTTGTGTTGCTTTAGTAAGTCAAACCAATGGGCTAATCCTTGCTCCCCTCGTTTCGCGTTCTGATACAGCAGCCGAAGCGCCCTAAGGCCTTCTTTGTCAATATTCATACCTTCAGAAGCCGCAATAACTTCAAGCTCAATACCTTCTTCATCCAGTATTTCGCTCAAACGCTTTTTGAGTTCTTTTTTCATTGCAGAGGATAGACCTTTAAAGCTAAGTAAAGAGGTCAAAATCAATGCAATTTTTCCTCTATCCAAGCCCGACTGGTCCAATGCTGTAAGAATTTGGCTCGCTGTTTTAAGCTGAGACAATTGTTCAGTCATACGGTTTATTGATTCAAGTGCCATCTTGTCCATTTGCTGGAGAACCTGCTCCATACTATTCAGCTTCAGATCTTTGGACTTATCCTCCAAGCTGAGTTTTTTCATCACGCTGCTCAGGCCAAGGCTCAAGCCTTCCATTGTTTCTTCTAGGGCTTCTTGCCTTACTTCTGCAAGCGCAGCACTAGCAAGAGATGCTGTCGATTCAGTCGTAATTGCTGAGTTCGTTTGGGTCTGTGAAAAGGCATGAAGTTCCGCATGCATGTTTGCATCGACTCTCATTGTTAATCTCCACTGGCAATCTGTTTCAAAGCTCTATTTTCTGAAAAAGAATCAAGCAGAAGTTGTAATTGCAAATCTAAATCTAGCCGAATGACTAAAGACTCAGACGAAAGCTCAGCTTGAGCGTCATGCAGTTCAGACTTGACCTTAACCTGTAATCGTTCTCCAAATGCATCTTCCATTACTGGATAAAGCTCTTGTGGAACAAACAGTGTTAGGTCATGTTGGCTACTCTGTTGGGCAACCTGGTCGGTTAATCTTTTGATCATAAATTGACTAATATCTTGCGTACTCGACCATTTTTCGATTACCGTTCGCATTTGCTGGCGGATTCGTTCTTTAAGGCTGTCAATCAAATTCCGTTCGATATTTTCTTTGTCTAACAGCCAAGTGACAGCGTCACTAGCGGCCTGTTGTCGCGCTTCTTTTTTCCACTCTTCTTGTAACTGCTTAGCTTCGTTATGTGCATCCTGTATTATTTTTTCCGCTTGTTTATGCGCGTTGTCTCGCTTTATCCTCGCACGGCGTACAATTGCAGCGATTCGAGTACGAGCTTTAGACTCGCTATTCGAAGAACGCACAGCCGACTCAATCGCTTGTCTTGAGGCTGTGTCTCCCATTTTTTTAAGCTCACAACATGTAGCTGAAATAAAGAATGGACTCATAAGAATCTCTCCAGTCTGAACATCCAATTAATAACCTTCTCTACTTCAATCTGAGATACTTTATTAGGTGTTTCCATTACAGGTAGACTCAGTGACCAAATCTTCCCAAAAGGGTGTCCATTCCAATACTCAAACAAAGCACTAGCCGAATAATATTCTGCTTTAAATAGCATGGTATCTGGCAACCATTGCGGTGGCTGCGTTGCGTGTGGCCACAGTGCAATAAGCTGTTCAAGCTGAATCTGGCTAAACCTCTTCTGCATAACTTCTCTATATTGGCTATCCCATATATAATCTGGGCAGTTTTGAGTGATTAATCCGGTGGCTACCAATAAAACTGGAAGTTTATTTATCACTGATAGCCATTTTTGGATAATGTCTAGATCTTCTGTCAGCCAAAAATGTTCAAGCCCAAAGCGGCTTAGAATTGCGTTATCAATTCGTTGTTCAACTAAATCATTCGTTGTTGCTAGGTCTTTCCAATTCTCTAGATCTAACTTCTTCCACCACTCAGAATGAAGTCTGGGGCTTATATTACGTACAGTCTTGTTTAATTGAATAACATCTATTTCCATAGTTAATCTTCCCTTTTACGTCTTATGGCCAAGCATGCAACGCCAGCAATAAATACACTTCCCAAACCGACTGTAACGGGCGTTTTATTAGCAGCAATCCAATTTTGAATGTCTCCCCAACCAGAAGTAGAGCTGGGTTGTGCCACGGGTTGGTAACGAAAATCAGCAGGTTGCAGAAACAAACTGATGTTTTCATACTGGAGATCAGGAACTGCATTTTTAATCAAATTGCGAATTTGTGTTTCAGAGCTGCTTAAGTTTGCCTCAGGTGAATACTTTATATACACAGCAGCAGACTTATCTGTTGTGTTAGAACGGCTACTTGATGCACTTTTAACATTTTGAGCAATGGAAACACGTGCACTAATCACACCGTCCATATTTGATAATGTTCGTTCTAGCTGCTGCTCTTTTAGGTAGCTCATTTTCGCTTCTTCTTGAGCAGGAGAAGAGACCAGTTGGCCTGATGGAAAAAGTTGCTCAATATCAACGTAGTTTGCTTTGGGGTAGCCATTTTGTCTTAGTAGTTCTACTGCATTGATAAACTGATCTTTTTCTATCTTTAATGTTACTTTTCCGGTTTTAGTATCAATATCTGAGTTCACATCAATGTGATTGAGCATCAATAATGCTACCATTTGATTAGCTTCTGATTGAGGGAGGTTTTGGTAAAGTTCCACCTTACAGCCCGTCAATAAAAGCGCTAACATTAGAGTGAGCCATTTATATTTCTTCATTGCATTGTCACCAATTTGTTGATCGATTGAGAGAGACTGCCTGCTGTTTTAGCCGCTAGGTCGACTTCTACTAGCGATCGTGTAATTAATTTCTGGCTCTCAATAGCTTGTTCAGGTGAAATACCAACTGAGGAATCTGAGTTTGGTTGAACGTCAACGAGTTCGCTTACTTTTGACGTTTCATTGACTCCCTGTTTCATCAACTGACTGAATTTATCTACTAACATTTCATCCGGATTAACTGTTTCAGTCTTTTTTTCCACTGCTTCAACTGCTGTTTTCGCGATTGCACTAATCTCCATCATGACCTCCAGTAATCAGTGAACATATTGTTTTTGTATCGGCACTATCTGCAGATGACGCGTAAAGAAACCGTAGCCCTTCAACTCGAGGTGAACTCAATCCGTTAAGTGTTCGTATCGCTTTGGACCTTTTTTCTAATGCGAAGTAAATTAAACTGATACAAATACACCTGTCTTCGTCATCATCGATCAAATAGGAAAATGCGTCTGCAATGCAAAGTGCCTGTTTCTCAAGCCGATGATTAGCTGCTGCGAGCGCTGCCTCTACAAGAAGTTGTTTATCTGACTTTTTCATATCTTTGAAATAATCCCTTGCACCATATCTTTAACCGCTTTAATCAGAGCACTCTCATATCCCATAAAGTTTGAATATTGCTGCACCGCAAACTGAGCCTTTAACATTTCATCTGGGTTATTGGGGTCAGCCTGAGTCATTTTGGCCTTTATATCTTGCGCAGATTGGGCAGACTTAAGAGATAACTCATTGATAATTGAATTCAGATCCATAACAAACTCCTACCTTCTTCCTGCACGTAAATCTGAGGGACTGCAGTGATAGCGCTTTTTAAATGCTCCTATAAAATGAGAGTGGCTGCTAAAGCCTGCATCGAACGCTACATCCGCTATTTTTCGATCTGTTTCTAGGATCGTTTGCTTTGCGTAAGTTAAACGTTGTTCAGTGATCCATGCTTTTGTCGACTGGCCATAATACTTGTAAAACGCGGTATTTAATTTAGTCACGTCCATCTGTAGCAGTTCAGCATATCGTGTCACTGACCATTGCTCATAAAGGTGTTTATTTACAAATTCGAATATCTTGTCATTAGGGTCGGCATATTGATTTAGTAAGTTTGAAAAGTACGGCTTGTCCATTTCTAGACAATAGGTAAAAACGAAACGAAGCATGACCGTCTTACTTACTTTGTGCAGCTGCTTAATCACGTTCACAAGTTCGTCGAAAATAGGTACTGCTTTGACTGATTTATTCACGGTGTGATCATCGACATAATTCTGATTGATAAGATCTGTAAGCAAATGATAGATTTGGCATATCTCACCAGGATAAAAAAAGATGCTCATCCAATCACTGCGGCTTGCTGCGTGTATTTCAACTTCTTCTGTCACCATAACCAGTTGATTGGCGTCTATTCGCGTACGTTGACCTTGATAATCGATATGACCTTGTTTATTGAACAATACGACTTGTAGTGCTTTCATATCAACAACCTTTTATTTCTGAGCCTAGAGTTAGTTTGCCAAGGTCAAGCAATATCTGGTATCAGGTCTTCACCTGAGTTATGACTTATAAACAGAAGTAAGAGTGAGGATGACATTCGAATTTGCCAAATAACATTTTATCCTCACTGTATGAGGAATAGGTTCCAAATGAAAAAGCCCTCGTGGGATACGAGGGCATGCATATAATAGTTATATCGAAAGCGAATTCGTATTAACGATTTGTATCAGTCTTAAGGATCAAACCATACACTGCTTGTTTAGCGTTCTCAAAAACCTTACTCACATCCTGGCCAGCCTCAAGTTTTTCGATAATTCTATTACCAACTTCCTGTAGATCATCAGCAATACTTTTCGTTTCATTACCTTGCTTGATAAGCTTATGCAAAGGATAATGTTTTTCTCGTATTTCCTCATTTTTGGTGCTCAGAGTCGAAAATACGGGGGCAAATACATTTCTTCCCACGGTTTCCCCAATGTGTGCTCCTTCCTTGTTGAATAGGTATTTGATGTCATCGTATTTATGTGTACTAAAGTCTTGCTTCCCATAAACTGTACGACCAAAATCTATCAACTGTATGTAGACTTGAGAGTCAAGCTCTCGAACCAAAATATTTTCCATATGAAGATCACGATGAGACACATTGTTAGTAAACAATACTTTCAACATATCAATTAACTGATTTGCAAGCTGTTGTTTTTGTTGCGTACTCAAGTGGATATCTTGGGAACCGATGTACTTGACAAGTTCACTTGTCTTCACTTTTTCATCGTAAAGATCAAACTGAGCATACTCACCTTGGATATTTTCATCTAAACCTGCAACTGGCTTTTGTAATGAGACTATAGCCTCAAGATCTGTCTTCCCCGTACAGTATTTACTTAACCCAGCCTCTAACGCAAAATCTTTTTTTCCTGTATCAGTTATCGCATGTAGATAACCATGTTTTTTATTAACTTCCTTATTTTTTCCGCCAAAAGCATATTCCAGATCTTTGAGGCTATCTACTCTAGGATTTTCGATTTTGTGGTCTTGTAATAAGTCGCCGGAGATCTTGCTCTTCACACTAGGCTCTGTTGCTTGAAAAGCCTTCAAAGCCTCTATCTCGCTCTTAAGGCGTATATTTTCAGCCATTAGAGAATTAACTTTGTCACTAGCATTCTGTTTCTCGTTTTCTACGAATTTTAGGTTGCTACTAAGCTTTTCGACTTGTTCCGTCACCTTTTTAAAATTATTATCAAGGTGTCTTTGCACATCGCTTACTTTTTGTTCCCAATGCTTACGATCATCTTCACTAGCCTTTTGTAATTTAGCCAAATCACTTTCATGTGCCGCGTCTTTCATCGCCATGAGTGAACTATCAAGGTTAAAAGCCATATCTTTTTTATGAGCATCGAGTTCAGCTCTAGCTTTAGCATGCGCAATTTTGTTGCTTCCAAGGTTGAAGCCTAGGATTTCATTACCTGCTGCAGAAGCACCTATTTTTGCAAGCTTAGTAGTTGAGATTGCGCTAGTTGCTGCTCCTAATGCTGAAGGGACCGAAACAGTGCTTGCATAGAGCGTCCCTAGCGTTAAACCCAATCGCAAGGTCGCTGATGTTGCACGCGCCCAAAACTCAGCACGATCGTCTTGCACCCCCATTTTATTAAGAAGCGCATAAACCACATTCGACAGGGTATCAGTGCCCATCCTTAAACCTTGCTCTCCATGTGCCGCTTTGTACCAGTTTGCAGCAGCACATCCTGCATCAGAGACTGCAAGTGCAAACGCCACACCGGCTGCTGCGGTCAGGGGGATACCTAAACCACCACTAATAACAGTTGCAGCAATCGCTAGTCCAAGTCCTAGGCCAGCAATTGCAACATTAAACAGTTCTTTGAAAAACGTAGTCTTAGCTACATCAACTCCAGCATCCTTAGCCTGTTGATATAACTGACTCGATTTATCAATAAATAACTTAGAATCCGGTTGGTGAGAGTCTCGATGGGACAAGTACTTTTCTTGATTGGCGGAAATCGCGAGATCCAAGTTAGAAATTACATCACATGACCTTGGTAAAGGCACGTCGGAAATATTGAAATTTCTTGCCGATTGATTCGGCGACGACTTTGATACTTCAACATCAAGATAATTGCTAATGCCAGACAATCTGGGACTTGAGGCTTCTAGAGGCATAACCATTATTTTATTCCTATCAATTGTGTTGGTTCATTTCATCCAATAAAGATTGAGCGAGCTGCCTTATTTCTGGCTGCTCTGGGGGATAGAAAACTTTGCGTTACACTTGTTCGTAAAGCATCTAATGCTTCGTTCGGCTTATCGAGTGATAAATAACACTGGCCAATTCTAAATGTGACACCAGCATCACATGCATCCATCAAGGTGGCGTAACCATAAAATATCAATGCATTTTCAAATTGCTCCAGGGCATGTAAGGTTGAGGCTAAGCCAAACAAATACTCTCTACGCCAAGGATTATTCATAACAAGGTATGTAAAGTGAGTCATAGCTTCAGCCATATTGCCACTGTGGTATTCTTCTAAAGCACCTTGGTAGGTATGGACTAAAGTTCCTTCATCAATATTGTTCAATTGAGCTAATGTCTGGTGACCGTTGATCACACTCTCTATTGATTTTTTAATTTGGTTGGCATCGATTGAAAAAGCATCGGTATTCATCATAGAGTTTCCATTTTTTGTTGAGAGCACCATTTGCATGGCGCTCTTACATTAGGGGCTGATATTAATTGCGTACAGCTGAAGTGATACGTCCATGGAGCTCGACGAGCTCTTTAACGAGAGAGCGCATTTGATCAGAGATCTGACGTGCTTTATCACTCAGTTCATTCATATTCTTGTTATAGTTCTGAGAATTCATTGCTTTAAATTCCCCATCCATTTTTTCCATTTCTGCATCTTTTGTCATTGAAGCGGAAACCGTTGAACCGACACCATCAACCCCTTTACCCAGAGCCTGACCTAGGTGGGTAGCACCTTCACCAAATTTTCCGGTTGCCCCAACACCAGCCATCCCAATGACACCAGAAAGAATCTGTAGTCCTCCAGCCCATGCGGCAGACTCAAAAGCACTCTGTATTGAATCTCTTTTTGAGTCCATTGAGGCTTTTTGCACGTCCCATCCAAGCAATTGTTGCTTTTGATTGTACTCTTGTAAGATGTTTCTGAGTTTTTTAAATATTTCAGCTAACTTCACAATCAATTCATTTAGTTGCGAGATCGCGTCCATTGCTTCGCTTCCCGATACATCATGACCATAATCTGAATTATTGGTAACGTAATCTACTGTTTGGGTTGCAGTATTATTTTGAACTTCTACAGGCATAAATCCCCCTTAGCTACACTGCTGAAGTCGCAATGCGAGCTTGTAACATACCGGACTCATTGATAACTTTTGTTGCGCCATCTAAAGAATCACCTTGCTTATCGACTAAGTCTTTAATTGTTTTGGATTGCTGCTCTTTGGCTTTGTCGTACCAGTCATAACAAAACTCCATGAGATTTTGTTTTAAAATCAGCTCCTCAATCTGCTTTTGGAGTTTGGCTTTTTCTTCAGTCACAATCCCACTAGTAATTGCTTTACCTGAGCCTGCAGAAGCTCTAATCAAATCAAGTGACGTATAAGTGCATGCTTTAATGATTGTTTTTATCACCTCATTACGCACTGCAGTTGTTACTTGTTTGGTAATTTCTTGGACTGTTATTTGTACGCCCTTCTCAATAGCCTTTGTAGCTGCTTGTTCTACAGATTTGGTCACTAGCTGCTGAATAGCTTCTTCACTAAATGCTTTTGCAAGTGATTTGGCGATTTGACCACCACGTTCTGCCACCTGCTCTACGCCTTTGCTCACACCACTCATCAGTTGTTTACTGACTTGTTCTGCGACTTGTTCAGATACTTGTTTACCAACTTGTTGAGCAATGTTAGTGACTTCTTGTGTCGATCCTTTTGCAATACTTTCAACCAGTTTAGGGGCCGCTTCTTGCATTGCAGTTTCGGTTCCTTTCGCAATAGATCGTGTCGCTGAAATAGCTCTACCAGCTTGGAAGATATCCAATGCCATTGCGACAACTTCAGCGCCAAGCTGAACTTTTCCTGCAACATCGATAACTTGCTGACATTTTTCCTTATCGGCACCACACAAGATTGCGGTTTCAGCAGCTGCTTTGACCATACCGGCAATACCAGCAGTTAGGTAAGCTGCGCCACTCGCCATATCCATAGCACCACCAACTACATCTCCAACAGCGACACGAGCGGCGCCTTCTATGAGTTTGAATACACCAATGACGGCTTCCACAGCACCGACAATCCAGTCAAAGATTGCGCCAAATATTCCACCTTTCTGCGCCTTTTCGGATTGCTCTATACGTTTACTTAATTGCTCTTGGAATTCTTTGACTTGCTGGTCACGAAGCACTGCTTGGGTATCTGTCATCAACCTGGCAGCTTTCGCTGCGGCATTCGCCGTATCGCCAAAGGTTTTTAATCCTAAGTTTGCAGACATCAGCACCATATCGTTCATCGAAGCCTTTTCAAGCTGACTGATGGTCGCACTGTCATCTTTATGAAATGCCGAGAGTACTCGTTGTAACGCCTGGCTAGCTGCATCAGAACTTACTACGTTTCTCTTAACATCATTTCCATTTTCAATAACATCAACTAAGCCTTCCTTTGAACCAGAGGAAGGGAAACGTGATCTGGCCTGTTTAATATTTTCAAGGCGCTCAACATCCGAAGTTGGTCCAACTGAGGTTTGAGTATTGAAGTTAACACTAGTCATGGGACACCTCCTGAACAAGTTGAGCTAAACCTTGTTTAGCCTTCACGGCTATTTCATCCCATTTGCCATCTTTATGGCATTCACTAACTCTAAGAGCTGCCTTATAGGATTTAACCGCATAATCTTTGTTTCCGACCGCAAGATAGTTTATCGCCGCAAAATAAGGACTACGCGGGTCTTCGATCTTTATTATCCCGGCACGACCGAAGCAAAAAATGGCTTCTTCATGCTCCTTAAGCTGATGACAACATGTACCTAAGGAAAAAAAGTAATCGAAGTTCCACTGGTCAATTTTCATCAACAAATAAAATATTTTTTTGGCACCTTCATAATCGCCGTAGTTCATTAGCTGTGTACCGTAACGATATAGAAGGCCCAAATCTTTCTCATCGACATCCGCTAACATTTTTAAAGAACCACCTTGGTGGAGGAATGTCTGCAATGTCTCAAAATCTTTTTGTTCCATAATTCCTCCTAGCGAATGTTTTGTGCGATGGATTTATTCATTTCTGCCAACATGGTTTGCATGCTGTTGAGCAAACTAACGGTGACATTGTAGGTTTGCATAATTTTCTGCAGCTGCAGCTGTGACTGAGATACAAAGTCAGAAGCTCGGTTTGATACAGTTTCGAGGGCTGACTTCACCGCTTTCAGCTTACCTTGATCTAAACCTCCTGCGGCTTCTAGCGCATTGGCAATATGCTGCATGTGAGCTTTACTCACTCTTTGGCCTGACATATAGCCGACCTCAGGTAGGCCCCATATGTAGTCGCAAGCCCTTTTTCCATCGACTTTAATGCCGTGCTGGTCCATATATGTTACGACGTCTTGCCAACTGTATGACTGCATACCTTCTGGGCCACATTCATTAATTTTTGCTTTGAGTTTCTCAAGATAACTAGCAGAAGGATCATTGGCTTTTAGGTAATCAGTAATTGACTTTCCATCAACAGTAAAGCCATTATCCTTCATATATTTAATGACCTCTGGAGGAATTTTACCTGTCGCCTTATCGCCTTCTTTTGCCACTTGAGCTATTACTTCATCAACGCGATTCGCCATATCTTGTGCATTACGAGAAACATCCGCTTTGGCTTGCATTTGACTATATTTAGCATCTGCCAGTTCAGACAGTAGATTCATAAACAAATATAAAACAGCCACACCGCCAGATAATACACAGTCACCATTTATTGCATTTTTTAACTCAACTTTGTCATTATTTACTGACAAAGGAGTATTAATGCCTTGATCAATTTGAAGCATAAAAACCCCTTATTATCAATTAATATGTATTTGCCGAAAATTATCGAATATTTTGTGCTATTGATTTATTCATCTCTGCTAGCATTGTTTGCATGCTATTTAATAAGCTCACTGTTACATTGTAAGTTTGCATTAATTTCTGCAACTGCAATTGCGATTGAGACACAAAGTCAGATGCTCGATTTGACACTGTTTCCAAGGATGCTTTAACGGCTTTTAACTTACCCTGATCAAGATGGTTTCCATTTTCTTTCAAATATTGATCGATAGTTTTCCCATCGACTTTAAAACCATTGTCGCGCATATAATTGACAACATCTTGAGGTAATTCACGGGTGGCCTTATCACCTTCTTTTGCAGCTTCGGCAACTTTTTCATCCACTCGGTTTGCCATATCTTGAGCAGTACGAGAAACGTCTGATTTTTGCTGCATTTGACTATATTTTGCATTCGCCATTTCAGATAGCAGGTTCATAAACATATAAAGCACAGCGATACCACCTGAGAGTACACAGTCTCCTCTAGACGCTATAGTGTTTTTTATATCTTCACTTTGTTGTGAGTTGATGATGCTGGTACCTTGAGTACCTGATGTATCGTTAAGATTAACAGCCATAATATATTCCTCTAATTTCTAGATTATTACTACAAGCTGGGTTCTAAATTGGAAATTCACCATTTAGCATCTCAGTTTGTATTTGAATAATAAAATGACTGATCGTTTTTTTATTTCCAATATGAAGAGCAACCAACAAATAGTGGTATGACCAGATAGTTTAAATTTGTTTTATTTATAAAAAACCGATGAATAAACAAATATCACCGGTAAATAATGAAACTGTATAATGGCGATTAATGAATAATCACATATAGTTTTTATATCTCTTTTTCTTAGGCTTAGGCAAAGCCTCTCCGCTTGCATTATCTGCCTCACCTATTGCTTTAAAACCTTCTTGTAGTTGTTTAAAGTTTTCTTCGAGCATAGTGACTTTTGACATGATAGCCTGTTGAGAATTCTGAATCCCTTCTGGGAATGCTTGGTTTAACTTTTCGAGCTTGGCGCGGGCTTTAGGATCATGGCTTGATTGTTCCACCAACACTTGAATCTCACCTTGAAGCTGTTGAAATTCTCTCATTTGTTCTGCGAGCACACCCCTGCGATGGTTTAAATCCTCCATCACGGCTTTAATATCATCTAATGTGTCCATGATTACCTCCTAGGTAAGTAATAAATTAGTGTGTTTATTTATAACGCTTCGCTAGAATGCCAATGACATCTTTTGCAGCGTCAATGGCTCCATTTAGTGTTTGGATATTTTTATGTGGCTCATTAATCAATTCTGCCTTGGTTTTATCTAACTGACTAATTAACGCATCTTTGATTTGAGGGTCATTTTTTAAACATGTCTCTAAGTTAGTAATACGTGCCATAAATCCTCCTATTTATAGAATGAATGGTATATGGATGACTTCACCATCGCGGCTTAAGTCCAATCCTTTTAAATCGATATGGCTAACAACATAGCCATTCTCAAGCTTGCTATTCATATTAAGTCGACTGCCATTGCTTAGCTCAACAAAAGGATGGCTTGCATTACCACCAAAACTAACTATCTGGCCAGATAAATAACGAGTTAAATTGTCTCTGATAGGAATATTCTCAAACCTAACATCAACCACTTGGCCGGTACTCGTCATAAGATCTTTGTTGACTTGATATATTTGGCCACGAACATTGTCATTGATTTGACCCGTAACGAGTATGCTCTCTTGCCGTCTTTCAACCATTACACCGTTCAATAATTTATGCTCACGGAGTGCATCAATGAATTTTTGAACATACCCTCCTATGTCATTAGCCACTTGCCAATGCTTTAACCCCTGGATTTGTTCCAATTCTGTTGTGACCTTATCCCATTGTTCACCTGATTGAATCGCTCCTGAAATTCTAACTTCACCCATGCGGCGAGTAGGTGACACATGGACATTCTGATAGCCATTCGCACTTAGAACGGATTCAACACTCCCTACTAACTTATCCGTGCAGGTTGTTTTGGCATTAAAACGGATAGAGTGTTGCTTAAGCCCTTCCTTTAGCTTGGCCATCGAGGTAGAGTTATCACAATATCCTGTGAGCGTCACAATTCCATCAGGCCCCCAACTTGCGTCTACTTGATGTAACGCCGGCACATTAAGCTGACTTTGCAGCCATAAGCGTGGGTTAAATATTGGTTCAACCTTGGCTGGAAGCATGAGTACACATAACATGGTTGCCAGAGCGATTAAACTGGTTGCTAACAAAAAGATGTTGCTCAAGCGGCTAGACTTTCTGGTTAAATGTGGAGGTAATTTTTGCCATGTAAGCTCTTGGTCGCCACGACCTAAAATAAACCCCACTCCTGATAGTTCAATGGGTTGACCCAAAGGCAAATACTCTTCGTGATTCGCTTTTTCACCACTAATCCATACCTCTAGGTTTGACTTCACCATCACACCCTTTTCATCAACACTGATGTATATGACTTCACGTTGTTCAATTGGGACCATGATATCGCCGCTTGGCCCCATAGAAAGTTCTCCTGAAGGGAGCTTTAGCTCTCTCCCTTGCATTGGGCCTGTGAGCCATAAAAGTTTGATACTTGCTTCCATAATCAGTCCTCGTTATTGATTAACGGGTTCAGCTTTGATTAGAAACAAACGCATTACGCTCTGTTTACTGTGGTCAGTACTTCTAAACAGCCCCCCTAATAACGGTATGTCTCCTAGAAGCGGAATTTTATTCTCCACGGTATGATCTTTATCTTGAACAAAGCCACCGAGTAACAGGCTTTCTCCTGTCCTTAACGTCGCCTGAGTTGCAATCTCTGAATTTTCAACTTGAGGCAATGGGTCTTTGCTACTCAAAGGTTTAGCCTGTTGTCCATCTTGAATGTTAAGTGACAGCATCACTTTTTTATGATGATTTTCATTGACAAGCCTTGGAGTCACTCTGAGTAAAGACCCCGTTGTAACGGACTCGAGTTTAGCGACTTTCTCGCCTTCAACTTTGGTATAGAAAGTAACATTTTTATCTAATACGGCCTGAACATTGTTAAGAGTTACGACAGAAGGTCTAGACAAGACTTTTGCTTTCGAATTTTGTTGTAGGGCATTTAGCCTAACCATAAAATTCCCTGTGTTACCAATCACAGTCGAAAAGTTATCGCTACTTAAGCTTCCTTGATTGAAGGTCACACTACCCCCACCAATCTTGGCAGCCGCAGACCAATCAATTCCCAATTGATTGAAGTCAGAGGTATCAACATCAATAATGGTGACCGAAACTTCAATCATGGTTGGCGTAATATCCAGTTGTTTAATTAAGGACGCATACATAGTCATGTCTTGCTTGTTTGTTCTAACGATCACAGCATTTTGTCTTGAATCTGCCGAAAAGCTTGCTGTTTCTTGTTTAGATTGAGAATTATCTTCCTGATCAATTTGCTTCAATACCGACACGACACCGGGTACAGTGACGTCTTGACTACGATAGCTATATACAGTGTCAGTTGCAGATGCATATTTTAAAGGGAAAATACGCACCTCTTTTTGTGACTTAGCGTGTTGCTGGGAATCACTATCAAGCTGTTTTACAAATTTGGTAACCGAGCTAACACAAGCAGGAACGCCATTAACTTGTACTGCATGAAGCCCTGAGATCGGGGTCACTTCACAAGCTACTTTATCCAAAAGATTGGCTTTAGCGATGTAACGAATTGCCTGGTCATTTGAAAGAGATGAAAGCGAGACTATTTCATTTGTCACTTGTCTCGCCTTATAAACATGCAACAAGTCACCGTCATAGTACCAAACTAAGCCGTATTGCTGAGCTAGCATGGTAAGGATCTGTTTAGGCGTTTTTCCATTTATCTGGCCGCTAAACGTGTCAGTGACTTGATTGCTAACATCAATAGGAATGCCATAATTTTTGCCCACATCTTCTATAACCGATTTCAATGGCGTGCCACGGCTATAAAGAACAAAGGGCTCTCCTTGCCATTGCACTGAAGAAATCGGTGCTGCATGAACAAAATTGATAGTCAAAAGCAATAACCAACATAGTAACTTTTTCATAGCTTTTTCCTCCAGATACGAGGTTTATTGGCCGGGACTGTTTTTAACATATCTCGTTCTAGATAATGGATTAATGCCAACTGCAACTGTATGGATGAAGTAAGTTCTTCATCATCTAGGTCATTAGGGTAACAAGACCAAAGAACCCACTCTTCTCCCCGTTTTTCAAGTGCACAGTCCCACCCCTGTTCACATGCAGCCAACACAAGTGTTGCTTGTCTTAACCAACTGCGATCATTTGGAGGCGTTATCATTATTCCGAACGTGAAATAGTATTCTGATGTGATACAGCTAGCTAATCGACCAGCACAAAAAACTTGCCAATGGCTATTTGAAGGCAAGTCAGTCATATCGATATAACTCATCGCTAGTAAACGTTCGAACATTGAAAACCTCTTTTTCTGATTATGAAAACATTATCAATTGTTCATTGATTACTGACTATCAGGTGAACACCTTAGTCGCAAATTGGTGCAAAGATATTACTATCGTTCAACAGCAGATATGGACCTTAGGCGGCAATTCGCGCTATGGTAGAACTAGAAAAAACGTATAACTACGGACTTAGGATTGGACATGAAAACTAGCTGGAATTCCTCCCTCGTCACCAAGCTCACTGTCGCGTTTGTCTCAGTTTTTATTGGTCTGTGGGTTCTAATCCAAATTAGTGCGTTTGATAACACCTACAAGGGGACTCTAAATCAAACACTCAAAAGCTATAATGAAATGGGCAAGATTCGAGCACAAATGAATCAAAGTTTGTTTCAACAAGCTATGGAAGATACACAGCAATTTGAACAAAGACTTGAACAGTTTAAAACCTTGAAAATTGACCCCGACATCGAGCTGGTTGCTCGCCAATTTAACATTGGTCAAACGCCTTTGGACAAAGAGCATAAGCAATTATGGGCGCTCCAAACGTTCGGTATCGCCGGACAACAACGTTATGTCGATACCTTTATCATAGAGCCAAACAAACACGTCTCAATCTACGCGGCGTCCGAGCGAGAACGTGAACATCAGGAACAAAGAATTCAAGAGGTTATCGACCTTGCCAATTTACCAGCCAAAGATGGATTTCGCTGGAGTGAGCCCAAGTATGATAGTAAACGCAACAGTGTTTATATTCTGCTGAGTTACACCTTAGATCCCAGTAACAGTTTGGCCCGCCAGGTTGGTTTTGCAATTAATATTGAAGATGTGCTTAACGTGTCCAATGTTTACGCGAAAGACGATATAAACTTATTTATCACCCGTGAAAATATAATCCCAGTATTTGGTCAAACCCATATAAACGACACAATAAAGCAAGAATTGAAACAGTTTATTGACACTAAGAAAGAGGTTGTTGGTGTCGAGAACAATCACCAGTTACCACAACTCAATGATTACTATGTGGTCAGCAAATCTATTAAGGGGCCAAACTGGTATCAAATCTCGTTAATACCCAAGTCTACGATTGAAAAGCTAGCTTATGCACCATTCTATAATGAGCTTAAGTGGTCTCTAGTGTCCTTCGGATTAATGACCATTATTATGCTTGTCATATTAAGAAAGTCTCTTGCTAAACCCATTCGTATTTTTGTTGATATCATCAATAGTGAACGGCAGCCAACCTTTGAGAGACGTCTGCCTGAATCCAGAAAAGACGAGCTTGGAGACATAGCAAGAGCCTATAATATGCTGCTCGATACAATCAAGTTGAGCTACGATGACCTCGAGTCTAAAGTCGAGCAACGAACGGTTGAATTAGCCCATGCTAAACAGGTTGCCGAAAAAGCAACGGCACGAAAAAGTGAGCATTTAACCAACATTAGCCATGAAATAAGAACGCCGCTTAATGGTATTACCGGTTCGCTGGAATTACTGCGCAACTCCCAGCTAACAGAACAACAGGCTGACCTTAGAAATACAGCTTATACATGCGCTAAATCATTATTAAGTATTATTAACAACTTGCTTGATTTTTCACGGATAGAAGCAGAACAAATAGAATTAAATATTATCGACTCCCCTCTCCTAAAAGTCGTTGATGAGGCTATGTTGACCATACAGTCTTACGTTGTCGATAAACCAATCCAACTCAAAGCTATTGTTGGTTCCAACATTCCAGAAACCAGCGCGTTTGACCCTATTCGCGTTAGACAAATTTTAGTTAACTTGTTAGGCAATGCAGCAAAGTTTACTCAGCAAGGAGAAATTATTTTATCTATTGATCTGATGGATGAACAACTATGCTTTAGTGTCAAAGATACTGGTCCAGGTATTGAAGAAAATAAACTCAATGAAGTATTTGAACCTTTCCGGCAATCTTCACAGCACCAAGTTGGCACTGGTTTAGGCCTTCCTATTTCACGTAAGCTCGCAAATATAATGGGTGGAAGCCTAACCGTAACAAGCGAATTTGGTAAGGGTTCAATATTTACATTCAAAATGCCTCTGAGCAATCCAGGGATGCTGCTACGCCTTACAGAAGGAACAATTGAAGCACCCACATCACTTCACCCCCAAATCCAAGCATGGGGCGGGCAGTGTGTTGACAAAGATTCTGATGCACTTAAAAACGATGAATTTCCTTACTTGCCTTGGCGTTTATGGAAACGTCTGTACGAACTGCAGCATGGTATTTCGACACAAAAAAACCACATGAATCCCAAAGAGATGATTCCATGGAAGCTTAAGGTTTTGCTAGTCGATGACGTTGAAACCAATCGTGACATCGTAAGTAAAATGCTGATCGAGCTGGGTCAAGAAGTTACATGCGCCAGCAATGGAAAGATGGCCCTAAAGTATAGTCAGCAGCATGTCTTCGATTTGGTATTGATGGATATTAGAATGCCAGAACTCGATGGCTATCAAACGACTAAGCTTTGGCGAGAAAGCGAGAGCACCCTAGATACCGACTGCCCCATCATGGCACTGACTGCAAACGCCAATCCGTCAGAACATGATAAGTCGATAAATTTGATGAACGGCTACCTAACCAAGCCAGTGTCTATGAAAGAACTCGCTAAAGTATTAGAGCATGCAGCAGAAATTCAAATAGATCGAGACATGCAGCCGGACATTAACGTGGAATCAGACACTCCCATTATGGACTTCAATGAAGGCGAATTTACCCAACGCCTTAGCAACCACTTTAAAGAAATGGCCAATGCTGCAAGGGAAAGCTTTGCTGATAAGAATTGGTCTGAGCTTAAAGACATCTTACACAATGTCAAAGGCAGTGCAGGACTTGCCGGTGCTACCAATGTTTTCGATACGGTAAGCACTCTAGAGCATCAAATTGAAAGCGGCCAACAAATAACTGATGAAGAGTTTTCTCTGTTAATCAATGCTCTAGAAAAGTACAGCAGTAAATAACGCCCTGGTACGCCTGACTATGAATATGACAAAAACAGGAAACATACGACTTCTTTGCCAATAAAACTTACAAGGCGTTTAGGTATAATTAGTGGCACATACTAATTCAGAGCTAACCGCTACCCTTTCCACTTGGTAGCGGTCAGTGATTAAAAATCAGCAACGGGCCTAAATACCCATCCTGTGCGCCCACTTCATTAAGTCAGCTACGTTATGGGCATCAAGTTTGCGCATTATATTCATCCGATGTGTTTCTACCGTCTTTAAACCAATCAACAGAGCTTCTGCAATATCACGGTTACGTTTACCTTCGAAGATAAGCTTTAGTACTTGCTTTTCACGTGGTGTTAAAACAGGAATATCACCTTCATCTACTTGGCTTAATGCTTCGATGTGTTTGGCATCCAACGCAGGATCTAAAAAAGTTTTACCTCTAGTTACGCTTTTAATTGCTGCAAGTAAAGTACTCTTAGACCCATTTTTAAGCACGTAACCATTTGAGCCTGCATCTAAGGCTTCCCGTGCTTTTCTTTCTTCTTCTGAAGCGGTTAACACAATAATCATCATTTCAGGCCAGCGTTTACGTAATTGTCGTATAGCTTCTACTCCTGACATGCCTGGCAAATTTAAGTCCATAAACACCATGTCAGGTCTCTGCTTCAAGCACTCCTCATAGACGCTCAGACCATCAGTAACAAAGCCTACTAATTCCAAGTTTGGGTAAGGAGCAAGACAACTCTTTAACCCGTCGAATATAAGATCATGATCGTCTACAACCAAAATCTTTAACTGAGAGTATTCACCAAATGTCATTGTCATTCTCCACATCCATAAACCGATACAGGTTAGGTTTATTATAACCAAATGGTAATGGACTTATTGATACCACTGATAGTTAATCTAACACTCAGTAGGAAGTTATCAAGAATGTTTTTCATTTAAGTGATATGAGTTGGTACGAATGATAAAATTATCCCCTAAATGGTCAAGTTTTAGTCCTAATGATGTAATTAAAACATATGTCATTACAATATTTAGTAATATCTACATCGACGCTGATAGACAAGTCGCGATAAGGAAAGCGAGATAATTTCTAGTCATCACCATCATCATAACTAACATTCATTACTACTCGAAGTAGCTCTGCGACAGGTTCAAACAAGGATTCAGGGATAACTTGCCCCGCCTCAACTTGACTAAATAGTGCTCTTGCTAGAGGGATATTTTCCACCAGAGGTATGGTGTGTTGCTCTGCCATATCCACTACATGAAGCGCCATATGATCTTGCGCTTTATCTAGAACCATCGGCAGAGGCGTTTCATCAGGCTGGTAATATAAACATACGGCGATATGAGTTGGGTTTCGAACAATGACTGTTGATTTCTTAACATTTTGCGCTAGTGAACCATTTGCCGTTTCTCTCTGGAGTTCTCGACGTTTTTGTTTCACCTCTGGATTGCCCTCCGTTTCCTTGTACTCTTGTTTGGTATCCTCCTTAGACATTTTTAATTCTTTCATTGTTTGAAAGTGAACAAAGGCATAGTCTGCAACTGAAAAAACCAAATAGCAGATTAAAAAAGCGCCCCAAAGCCATTTCACTAATGTAAACGTAACTTCAACACCACACTCTGCCCCGCAGGTAGGCAAATATTGAAACATATTGACATGCTGATTAAGCAAATAATAAAAGACCAAACTTAAGACCAAAATTTTCAGTATATTTTTTAACAAAGAAAATACACTCTTCATTGAAAAGATATTTTTGGCATTATTTATTATATTAATTTTATTAAAGCTGGGAGTTAGGCTTTCCGATGCCCACACTGGGCCCGTTTGTGCCATGCAGCTTATAATTACTGTAATGACAAGAATAAAAACCAGCCCAGCCATAAAGCGAAGCATTATAAAAACAAACGCTGCTAAAACTGTCTCGGCTGCTACTTTAAGTGGAAGGTTTATGGAGTCGATGGAAATCTCGATCATTTTCCAGACCGCTTCCATAATCCCCTGTCCTTCAAGGATAAAATAACCAAGAATAACGGCCATTTGAAGACCCGTCACGATTTCAGGGCTTTTTACTACTTGCCCTTTTTTACGTGCATCCCTTAAACGCTTTTGTGTGGGTTTCTCGGTTTTTTCAGCCATAGTTATCCCTTAATCAGTTCAAATAAAGTGGAAATATTTCCTTCAAATTGATTAATCTGTGTAAGGTAATGGGACAGAGCAAAATGCATACTCACCAACAAAAGAAAGACAACCAGAATGCTTTTAATAGGCATTGATAAGAAAAATACATTAAGTTGTTCTACCGAACGGTTAACAAGACCAAGAGCAACGTCAACCAAAATCATCACCACCATTGCTGGTAAGGCAAAACTTAAACACATATCAGACATCATTTGCCATTGCTGACTGATGAATGTTAATAACTCATTGTTAAAAGACAAGGCGGCTTCAGGTGGAAGCGAAGAATATGACTGATATAAAGCGCTTAGCAGTGCATTAAACCCACCAGTAACCAAAAACAGCACCCCAAGAATTTGGGTAAACAACATACCAAATATCGAAGACTGTAGTCCCATCAAGGGATTAAGGACTGTCGACATCGACGCCCCACGCATGGTGTCAATAACAAAGCCTGCCATATCTATGGCCCAAAAGGGAATTGCTGCACAAAAGCCTACAATAAGGCCTATTAGTAGTTCCTCACCATAAACCCAAATAAGTTCAATTAATGGCTTAGAAGAAAAGTCGGCTGGATGTGCTTGCATCATAGGTATTACAGGAAGGGCAAACATTACAATTAAAGCATTGCGAATAAGGCCACTGCCCATAGCTCCCCCTTTAAAAAGGGGGAGCATCAACATCATGCCCAGTGGGCGCATCATGCATAGTGCGAGGATTGGAACATATTCAACAATAGCAGACATTTAGCCTCCTACGTAACCAATTTGGTCAAAGGCAAGTCCAGCATAATTAAGCAGCGTACTGCCCATCCAGTGATAAGTGACAGCTAAGGTAATGCAGACAGCGACGAGTTTGATCAAGAACTGTAAAGATTGATCTTGAATTTGAGTGAGAGCCTGAAATAGGCTCACTAAGATACCTACAACTGATGCAACTAAAACAACGGGCATGGATAGAATAAGCACAAGCCACAAAAGTTCTGACGTAAAATGGACGATAACTGCTTCATTCATGAGAAAGACCCCACGAGCTGACCAATAAGCTTATCCCAACCGCCCATAAGTATAAAAATAAGCAGTTTAAAAGGCAGAGCTATTGTCATTGGTGATACCATCATCATTCCCATCGCGAGTAATATGTTGGAAACAATTAAGTCGATGGCAACAAATGGTAGGTATAACAGGAAGCCAATTTTAAATGCTTCAATTAACTGGCTCAATGTAAATGCAGGAACCATCACAAGTAGTGAATCTTTAGAAAGCTCACTTTGGTATTGCTCGGGCCAAATATCGTGCCCAACCTTGGAAAAAAACTGGATCTGGGTGTCGCTGGTGTTATGGCTTAAAAATTGGTGATACGGTGCAATAATCTGGCTAGACACTTGTGCATAGAGGTCTGGAGAATTCCAATCAATAGGGTGCGCCATAATATTGTCTCTTATGGCTAGCCCAACAGGAGCCATAGTAAACATGGTTAAAATCAAGGCTAAACCATATATTGCCATATTTGGTGGGATCTGTTGAATCCCCAATGCGTTCCGCAGCATTGAAAAAACAATGGATAATTTTAAAAACGATGTACCCATAACTGCAAATAATGGCAGCAAGGATAGACAGAATAATACAACGATAAATTGAATTGGATTGTCCAATAAGGCCATATGCACTTCCTCCTACACTTAGAGTATGAGTCTGCTACATACGGCACTTTTGTGGTATCAGGTATGGACCTGAGATTAATTCAGTCTGAAACTTGTCTCTTAAATGTTTAAAAACGCACCATGATTTAGTTAAGATTTGACGTTAAAAGACACCTCTATTTTTTGATCCGAACTATTTTTTTTGAAATAAAATTCAACTACTTGCTTTGTTCCCAACTCAATTTCCCACATTGTTTCGTTCTCTTCTAACTCCAGAGATTTATCTAGACTTGTGAGTACCCAACTAGCCGTAGGTTTCATGATGATTAACCTAGAGCCTTCTAAATAAGCAATTAGAGAACTATCATTAATGTTAACCGTACACTTTGGGGTTAAATTGCACTCGAGTTTATCCTGCGTGTCGTAATCCAAAGTACGCCATGTAAACGCCGCAACCAAAAGGGTTAACATGATGATAATTTGGGCAAAACGACCAGGGGTAAGTTTTTCGGCTGCCATGCGGTAGTCTTCTCCGTGTAACAAACTTCAAAGTTTTAAAATAAAAGGTCAATACCGGACCAAGTGTAAGGTTACTATACTGTCATTGATATACTAAATGCAGTATAGTTGCCGGCTGAAAATGCCACTTTTTTCAAAATCCACAAGGAAGTTTAACCAGTTGTTTAGTCGTAACTTTCTAGATGATTTGGGTGGCATTACGACATGAGTCGTGTTGGAAGTAAAGTGTAGTTAATTAGAAAATTGGAAGCATGCAAATGAGCCAAGAAAAGCAGCTTGAACAAAACTACAACTATACGGTCGTCCGCCAATTTACCCTAGTAACCATTTTATGGGGCATTGTCGGTATGGGCGTTGGTGTTTTGATTGCCGCTCAATTAGTTTGGCCACAGCTGAACTTTGATACGCCGTGGTTGACGTACAGTCGCTTACGTCCTCTGCATACTAATGCGGTTATTTTTGCGTTTGGTACTAGTGCACTGTTCGCAACATCTTACTATGTTGTACAGCGTACCTGCCAAACTCGTCTATTTGGTGGCCCTCTCGTCGCCTTCACCTTCTGGGGCTGGCAAGCCGTTATTCTATCTGCAGCAATAACTCTGCCTATGGGAATGACTACGAGCAAAGAGTATGCCGAGCTAGAGTGGCCAATTGATATCGGTATCGCGTTGGTATGGGTTTCTTATGCGGTAGTATTCTTCGGAACGCTAGTCAAACGGAAAACATCTCACATATACGTAGCCAACTGGTTCTTTGGTGCCTTTATAATTACAGTCGCCGTTCTTCATATAGTGAACAGTATGGCTATCCCAGTATCTTTGGGTAAATCCTACTCGATATATTCTGGCGCCGTCGACGCTATGGTGCAGTGGTGGTATGGGCATAATGCTGTAGGCTTCCTGTTGACTGCTGGTTTCCTCGGTATGATGTATTACTTTGTTCCCAAACAAGCTGAACGCCCTGTTTATTCTTATCGCCTTTCAATCGTTCACTTCTGGGCACTTATCTCCTTGTATATCTGGGCAGGTCCGCACCATTTACACTACACCGCGTTACCTGATTGGACACAGTCTATCGGTATGGTGATGTCTTTAGTCCTATTTGCTCCTTCTTGGGGGGGAATGATAAATGGGATCATGACTCTTTCTGGAGCTTGGCACAAACTTCGCTATGACCCAATTCTCAGATTCCTTATCGTATCGCTGTCTTTCTACGGTATGTCGACCTTTGAAGGTCCAATGATGTCAATTAAGACAGTCAACGCTCTATCTCACTACACTGACTGGACGATAGGACATGTTCACTCCGGTGCATTAGGCTGGGTTGCTATGGTCTCGATTGGTTCTGTCTACCACTTAGTTCCACGACTATTTGGTCAAGAGCGCATGTATTCTGTGAGTATGGTCAATGCACATTTCTGGCTTGCGACAATTGGCACGGTTCTTTATATCGTTGCAATGTGGATTTCAGGTGTTATGCAGGGATTGATGTGGCGCGCTGTAAACTCAGACGGAACACTGACATACAGCTTTGTTGAGTCTGTACAGGCGTCATACCCATTCTACTTTGTGCGTTTCTTGGGCGGGGCTATATTCTTATCAGGAATGTTGTTAATGGCCTACAACACGTACAAAACAGTATCTGCACCAAAGGATAGCCTTAAAGCTGTCCCGCACCCAGCATAAGGAGATGAAAAGAATGAGTTCTAATTCTAGCAATCGCCATGAAATTGTTGAACGTAATGTCGGACTTCTAGCGATTCTTATTGTATTTGCAATAAGCTTGGGTGCGCTTGTGGAAATAACACCACTTATCTTCCAAAAGCAAACCACTGAACCCGTTGAGAACCTGAGACCCTATACTGCTCTACAACTTGAAGGTAGAGACATATACATCCGAGAAGGATGTAACGTATGCCACAGCCAGATGGTTCGTCCATTTCGCTCTGAAACTGAGCGATATGGTCACTACTCTATTGCAGGAGAAAGTGTGTGGGAGCATCCATTCCTTTGGGGTTCAAAACGTACAGGACCTGATCTAGCTCGTGTGGGTGGACGCTACTCTGACGAATGGCATCGAGTGCACCTTATCAACCCTAGGGAGCTGGTCCCAGAATCAAATATGCCCGGGTTCCCTTGGTTAGCTGATAATGTACTTGACGGTAAGTACACTCAGAAGAAACTGCAAATCTTCCGTGATCAGTTTGGTGTTCCGTACACAGATGAACAAATCGCAAATGCGTCAAAAGATGTAGAAGGTAAAACAGAGATGGATGCCATCATTGCTTACCTTCAATCTCTTGGTCACGCGATGAAGTAATTAAGGGGTGAAATTATGGATATAGGTACTATTCACGGTATTTGGACCATAGTGCTGTTCGTGTGCTTTATAGGTGTGGTTTGGTGGGCGTTTGGAAAAAGTCGCAAAGCCCGTTTTGATGAAGCTGCAAACCTTGTTTTTGCTGATGAAGAGCAAACACCCTCAAAAGAACAAGGAGTGACTAAGCAATGACGACATTTTGGAGTCTTTGGATAATCATTATTACAGTCGGTACATTAGTAGGCTGTGCTGCGATATTGATTTGGTGCCTAAAAGACAAAACAGGCATTGAAGAAGGCGCAGATATGGGACACGAATACGACGGTATTCGTGAGTTAAATAATCCACTACCTAAGTGGTGGACGTACCTATTTGTCGGTACGTTTTTATTTGCGGCTGTATACTTTGCACTTTATCCAGGCATGGGAAGTTTCAAAGGGTTACTCGGTTGGCAGAGTTCTGACCAAACGGTGACAACGTTAGAGGAATCTAAAGCCTCAATTGCCGAAGCGCAGAAGAATAAACGTCTTGTTCAGTATGCTAAAGAACTTGACGATGCTGATGCATACTTCGGAGAAGCATTTAAGCGCCTTGCTTATGTGGATGGTGGAGAACAATTACGTTCTGTACCAGAAATTGCAGCAGACTCAGAAGCATTAAAAGTTGGGCAGCGCTTGTTCTTGCAAAATTGTTCTCAGTGTCACGGTTCCGATGCTAGAGGACAAAAAGGCTTCCCTAACTTAACTGATGACGACTGGCTGTACGGTGGTGAACCTGAAGCGATTGTGACCACTCTTTTGCATGGGCGTGTCGGACAAATGCCGGCTTGGAAAGATGCATTGGGTGAGCAAGGCGTTAAAGAAGTCGTAAGCTACACTCTTAGCCTATCAGGACGTTCGGTCAACGCACGAGAAGCCGAAGCAGGAAAAGCACGCTTTGTGGTTTGTGCAGCCTGTCATGGCACAGATGGCAAAGGTAATCCAGCTGTCGGCGCTCCAAATTTAACCGATCAAGTATGGTTATATGGAGGGTCTCGCGCAGACGTCACCGAGACTTTGATGAATGGTCGATCAGGTGTGATGCCTGCTTGGAAAGACATTCTCGGCGAAGATAAAATCCAGCTTGTTGCCTCTTATGTTTGGAGTTTGAGCAACTCTGATTCAGAAAAAGAGTAAGCGTTCAATAACAGCCCCTTTCTAAGGGGCTGCCTTTCTTATCGATTAAACCTTGTTTTTAAATATGTGAGAGTTTTTATGGTAAAGCCTTGGTATAAGCAGTTTTGGCCCTGGTTCCTAATTATACTGCCGCTGACCGTTGTCGTTTGGACAATTATCACTGTGATTGTGTTTTCAAACAATTCAGTATCATTGGTCACAGAGGATTACTATAAAAAGGGCAAAGCCATCAATATCGATATTTCAAAGATTAATGTTGCAAGAGATCTTGAGCTATCCGCAGCTGTATCCTCAGAAAATAACGATGTAGTGATCAGTTTTAACAAAGGTCAACTCAAGCATTATCCAGCAATTACAGCCTTGTTCGCTCATAGAACCCTACCCGATAGAGATTTTACTAAACTACTTACATCAGACGCAGGTGGGCAATACAGGCTTACACTTGATAAGTCACTCCAAGGACCTTGGTTTATTGAATTAACACCCCATGATGAGCAATGGCTTATCCAAGGCCGAGTGACCTTCCCTACCGAGGCCAACGTTGAACTCACAAAATAACCTCACCTTACCTTCTCCATGCTACCATTGCGGGGAAGAAGTGCCGGATAACACGAATTTCAGTGTTGAAATATTAGGCAAGCAGAGAATCATGTGCTGCCCTGGATGTGAAAGCGTCGCACAAACTATTCTCGACAGTGGCCTCGTATCTTATTACCAATATCGTACTGCTCCTGCACAAAAAGCAGAGTTAATTCCAGAACAACTGCAAACTCTCATTCACTATGACAATGAAGAGGTACAATCAGAGTTTGTACGAAATAAAGAACAATACTCAGAAGTGACATTGTCACTCGAAGGTGTGTCATGTGCAGCCTGTGCATGGCTGATTGAAAAACAACTCACAATTCAAAATGGCGTTGTATCCATTCGGGTAAATACCACTACTCATAGAGCAATTTTGGTCTGGGATAAAACACAAGCACAGCTCAGTGAGTTACTTTCTGTAATACATAAATTAGGCTACAAAGCTGCACCTTTTGAAGCAGACAAGCAAGAAGCAGCCTACCACAAACAGATGAAAGAGTACTTGTATAGGCTTGGCATTGCAGGGCTAGCAACCATGCAGGTAATGATGTTAGCTGTTGCTCTGTACCTAGAGGTGTTTGGAGACTTGGAGCCAGAGTTTAAAAGTTACTTTCGGTGGGTGAGTTTAATCTTTGCTACACCCGTGATGCTGTACTCTGCACTCCCCTTTTATGTTAATGCTTGGCGAAGCATTCAAGGTAAAACTTTGGGGATGGATGTCCCCGTATCCTTGGCTATGATATTTGCATATTTCTCAAGCCTTATCGCCACTGTAACAGAGTCAGGAGAAGTCTTTTTCGAATCGATCTCTATGTTCGCCTTTTTCCTTCTCCTCGGTCGATTCCTAGAAATGAGAGCAAGGAGAAAAGCAGCGGCTGCAAGTGGTAACTTGCTTAAACTCATCCCAGCCATGGCCACACGATTAGATGGTGAGCAAGTTCCAGTAAAAACGCTCAAGGTTAGTGATCGTATCCGTGTTTTACCTGGTGAACATATTCCATCAGACGGAAAGATCATCAAAGGTAGAGTGCACATCGACGAGTCTATGTTAACTGGTGAGTCTATTCCAGTTGTCAAAACTATCGATGATTATGTTTACGCTGGCACCATAAATGGCGAAGAATCATTTGAGCTTGAAGTCACATCAACTAAAGCTGATTCTATGATTTCTAGTATCATTCGACTCCAAGATGAAGCTCAACTGTCTAAACCTAGAATTGCTCAACTTGCTGATGTCGTGGCGCGTTACTTTGTTGCTGTTATTCTCATCACAGCTGCCAGCACTTGGATTTATTGGCACCAAACTAAGCCAGATGATGCATTTTGGATCATGTTATCTGTACTCGTTGCTACATGCCCATGCGCGCTTTCACTGGCAACACCTACTGCCCTAACATGTGCAACATCAAGATTAGGGAACCTTGGGATACTTCTTCGCAAAGGCCATGTATTTGAGACTTTATGTAAGGTCAACCACCTCATCATAGATAAAACAGGCACCTTAACCCGTGGTGAGATTGTTATTAATGACATACAAACTTTCTCAGAGCTGTCAGAAACTGAAGTTTCCGCCATCGCTTCGTCATTAGAATCTTATGCAAACCACCCTATCGCAAGAGCATTCGATGTGTACAAAAAAAGCGGAATTCAAGTTTCGAATGTCGAAAATATCATAGGATCTGGACTAGTTGGTAACTACCAGAATAATCAAGTAAAAATTGGCAGTGCTTCCTTCGTACTAGGGGTTAATAACTCTATAAAACCTAACCAAATTTATATGTCTCTAAATGGCGAACATATAGCGACATTCACATATCAAGACCCAATTCGAGCGGAATCTAAAGCCTTTATTGACCGCTTTCAGCAAGCAGGAATCTCTGTCACTCTTCTTACAGGAGACTCACATCAAAATGCCGAGCTAACAGCCAATGAAATTGGTATTAAAAAAGTAGTATCTGAGGCAAAACCAGAAGATAAACTCAACTATCTTAACAGCTTAGATAAAACAGAAATTACCATGATGCTTGGCGACGGCATTAACGACGCTCCAACTTTAGCAGGCGCTCATTTGTCAGTCGCTATGGGCGGAGGCACTGATGCAGCGAAGGCATCGGCAGATATGGTCCTACTTGGCGATCAACTGGACAGAGTATTGGCAGCTAGAGACTTGGCATTACAGACACGTAATATAATACGCGAGAATTTAGCTTGGTCACTCGGTTACAACGCACTCATCCTTCCGCTAGCCGTCGCTGGTTTAGTTGCCCCATATTTTGCTGTTATTGGTATGTCTGCAAGCTCGATTATAGTAGTATCTAACTCTCTTCGTTTGCTGAAAGAAAAACAAGGTTAGTAATCATGGAAAGCCTTTATATCTTAATCCCGATAGCCATTGTTTTAGTCTGTGTTGCAATCGCCATTTTTATCTGGGCAGTAAAGAGCGAGCAGTTTGAGGATTTGGAACGTCAGGGCCATAATATTTTGTTCGAAGACGACAAAGAAGATGAGAACACTCCTAAATGACACCTGACTGGCTCGGCGCATTTTTAATCGGCATAATTGGGGCTGGACATTGTATGGGGATGTGCGGTGGTATTGCATCTTTGCTAAGTTCCAACGCTCCTTCACAATCAGTCCTAGTCCCTATCTTTTATAATTTAGGTAGACTGACGAGTTACGGTGTTATAGGTGCTATTGTTGGCGGCGCTATTTCTACTGTCGCAGAATTTAGCCAAGTTAACCAATCACTGACTTGGTTACGGTTAATCGCCGCCCTGTTCATGATTCTACTCGCTTGTTACATAGGTAAATGGTGGCACGGCTTGGTCTATATTGAGCGTTTGGGTCAAAAGCTATGGAAAAGGATAGCCCCTGCTGGTCAATCACTCTTACCATTAAAGTCCCCTCTTTATGCTCTTCCTTTCGGTTTAGTCTGGGGATGGCTTCCATGTGGACTCGTCTACTCTACATTGACCTGGGCAGCGGTTTCAGGCAGTGCATTAAATGGTGCCTTTATTATGGTGGCATTTGGTCTGGGGACAATGCCTGCAATGTTATTTGTTGGTATCAGTGCCAGTCACGTAAACAAACTCCAAAAATCCAATTTCCTTCGCCAATCTGGCGCTGTCATCATTTTGCTTTATGGACTCTATACCGCCCAACAAACAATAAGCTTAATATCAATAGGTTGATATACTCTTGTTTTTTGGAGGTTTATTCTACTACCTTTTCCAAACAATGAGTGCTAAAATGTTGATGTATATCAATTTGTGAAGTTTGTTATGATTCCTGAAAAGCCTGCGACAAAACGTATCCAATCCGGTGGTTGTGCAATTCACTGTCAAGACTGTAGTATCAGTCAGTTGTGCATAGCTTTCACTCTCAATGAAAACGAACTAGACCAACTCGATCAAATTATTGAACGAAAAAGGCCTATACAAAAAGGGCAGGAACTGTTTAAAGCGGGAGATAGTTTAAAATCTCTCTACGCTATTCGTTCAGGGACTATCAAAAGTTACACAATAACCGAGCAAGGAGATGAGCAGATTACTGCCTTCCACTTAGCAGGCGATCTTGTCGGATTTGATGCGATAACAGAAGATTCTCACCCAAGCTTTGCTCAAGCGCTCGAGACATCTATGGTATGTGAAATCCCATACGAAACCCTTGATGATCTATCGGGTAAAATGCCAAAGCTTAGACAGCAGATCATGCGTTTGATGAGTAGCGAAATTAAGGGTGACCAAGATATGATTCTTCTACTCTCTAAAAAGAATGCAGAAGAACGTCTAGCGGCTTTCTTATATAACCTATCAACAAGATTTTCCCAAAGAGGATTTAGCCCGAGAGAGTTTCGTCTTACGATGACAAGAGGAGATATCGGTAATTACCTTGGGTTAACTGTTGAAACCATATCGCGATTACTAGGACGCTTTCAAAAGTCGGAAATTTTGAGTGTAAAAGGTAAGTATATCACTATCCTAGACCATGATACTCTTATGGAACTCGCAGGCGTCTCTTCAGAATCCTAATAAGTTCAATGACGTAGCTCAAAACTGAGCTGCGTCATACTTTTGCTTTCTATACCACTCTTTTGCTAAAAATCTTTCACTAGCTGCGCTACATTAATCATATAACTCTCCCTACACTTAAGGAGTTACTATGAGTATCTATAATAAAATACTTGTCGTTGCCGACATCAACAAAGATGAACAGCCAGCCTTGGCTCGCGCCATGCAACTTGCGGCTCAAAGTCGTTCTCGTAGTAAAGTGTGTTTCTTTTTGTCGATCTATGATTTCTCCTACGATATGACATCAATGTTGTCTGTTGATGAGCGTGATGCTATGCGCCGTGGTGTGATAGGACAACGCGAACAGTGGATGCATAAGGTTGCCAAGCCATACACAGAGCAAAATCAAAATGTAGACTTTGATGTAAAAGTAGTTTGGCACAACCGTCCCTATGAGGCGATCATCGCCGAAACCTTTGCCGGCAATCACGACATTGTAATCAAAGGAACTCGAAAACATGACGTTTTAGAATCAGTCATATTCACCCCTACGGACTGGCATTTATTGCGTAAGTGCCCTTCACCTGTATTGCTAGTGAAGAACTCAGACTGGCCGGAGAATGCCAGTATACTCGCCTCTGTCCACGTTGGTTCGGAAAACGACACCCATCTTGGCCTTAATGACAGTATGGTGGAACAATTAAATAGCTTAAGTGAACGTTTAGGGGCCAAACCTTATTTAGTCAATGCCTACCCTGTCACACCTGCGAATATAACCATAGAGCTCCCTGAGTTTGATCCCAATACTTATACTGATGCGGTTCGTGGCCACCACCTAACTGCAATGAAAGCATTACGACAAAAGCATGGTTATGATGAGCAACAAACCGTCGTTGAACAAGGGCTGCCAGAAGATGTTATACCGGAATCTGCAACAAAGCTAAACGCTGCGATGGTTATTGTAGGAACAACCGGCCGCACTGGCTTATCCGCTGTATTTATTGGTAATACGGCCGAACATGTCATAGACAAAATTAACTGTGATGTCTTAGCTCTAAAACCTAATGGTTATATAAGTCCACTTGACCCAAAAACAGGTATTTGATTAATTTTAAGGCCACTCATTGAGTGGCCTTATTGCATTATACATTGGTTACGTCAATAAACATAGATTCATCGATGTTTGTAGAAGATACAGTTGCTTCCGTAAACTCATATTCTTCTCTTTCTCCATCTCGAGACAAAGGAAGGTTAACGAAATCAAATATCTCTCTGTCAGCGAGCTGACTAAGACTAACATTCTGGATAGACTTGAATACTTTCTCTACTCTGCCTGGAGTCTTATTATCCCACTCTATTAGCATGGCTTTAACCGCTTTACGTTCTAGTTTTTCTTGAGACCCACAAAGATTACAAGGGATAATAGGAAACTCTTTATGCTCAGCATATTTAATTAAATCTTTCTCACGGCAGTATGTTAATGGACGAATAACCACATTACGACCATCATCGGAACGCAATTTTGGAGGCATTGCTTTCAATCTCGCGCCATGAAACATATTAAGAAAAAGCGTTTCAACGATGTCATCCAGGTGATGACCAAGTGCAATTTTAGTTGCACCTATTTTTTCAGCAAATGAATATAATGTGCCACGACGTAGACGAGAGCAAAGACCACAAGTGGTTTTACCTTCCGGTATTTTCTCTTTAACAACTGAGTATGTATCTTTGTCAACGATATAATAGGGAATATCCAAGGTTTCAAAATACTCAGGTAAAATGTGTTCTGGAAAACCAGGTTGTTTTTGATCGAGATTAACAGCAATTACTTCAAACTTGATAGGTGCCGATTTTTGTAACTGCAATAGAATATCGAGCATAGCGAAAGAATCTTTTCCACCGCTAATGCATGCCATGACAACATCTCCGTCTTCCACCATGTTGTAATCCGTGATGGCATTACCCACATTACGTCTAAGACGCTTTTGAAGCTTGTTATACTCTAGCGTTTCTTTTCTTGTATCTACCTGATTCATTACCTACTCACAAATAACTATCGTAACTATAAAATGTCTGCGCTGTTACTAGGGGGCAAGATTATACGTACTTTTCCATCAGTATGAAATGCTTATCTGTCCTAACCATAGGAGTAGTTAGCATGCTCCAAGATAACAATGTGAATAGAACTAATTTGCCTTGGGCAAATAAGGTAAGACGCGACTGGTTTCTTGCGGAAGCATCATGGTACCTCCTTTACCTATATCTGATAATGCAACTTGCACTTTACCATTGACAATCGGCTTTGTACCACCATTTGAAAACTCTACTTGTCCGTTAAGTTGATTATCAAATTCCATAGTCACACCTTCAACATCGGGCGTGAACCAACTAGCAAACATGCCACCTAAATCTTCAAGCATAGTTTGCATTTGAGGCATTAACTTCTCCACCTCTGTATAAGAAACTTTGCCGCTTAATGGTTGCTTAGTCATGACAACCATAGAAAAGTCACATCGTTTATCTTGAGGAGTTTGAACAAAAACTAAAGGGTTAGCTGATTTAAGGTTATCATCTAAAGGCACAATTAGCTCATGGTAACGAGTAGAGCTCAACTCTTCATAATGCTGTTCTTTTTCCATCCAAGCCTTTTGAATAACACAATTTTGTTTTGTTTCTGCATTGAGAAAGAAAAAGCCTACTTTAACATCTTCATGACCTTGCTTAACATTTTGCTTTAGATGAGTAAATAATTTTGAGTAGGTAAACATATACTCTTGAGCCTGTATCGGCAGTGTAAGCGACGATAGCACGCCTCCTAATAACAGAGTAAAAGGTAATTTGTTCATTTCGATGGTTAACTTATTATTCGTTGTTTTTCCAAAAGGACTGATTGTGCCTTATCATGGCTTGTAAATCCTTGACATACGCCTCACCTCTTTCGGAATATTTAAGCAGTCCTTGCGTAAGAGCGAGGGCCGCTGTTGTATCTGTCAAACTTTCTCCACGTAGATGTCGCTGGTAACGTATTTCTCTCAGTTCCTCGTAGGCTTTATTACGATTAACATTCATAAAGTAGCCTTCTATCGATTCCTGTACAGAGGTAAACTTGGCGACTTCATGAGTCATCCCCTCACCTCTTTTCAGTGGAATCACTCCACAACCCTTAGTGTAGCACCACTGCCCAAAGTAATTATTAGCCTGAGTGGCAAAACGAGATGTACCCCAAGCAGACTCATTGGCTCCTTGTACCAGAACTAAAGCTTCAGGAATTACGTCAACACGATGAAGCATCTGATCAAGCCATTGTTGATCAATTCCCGATGAATCAAGCTTCACTCTGTACCGCTTAGATAAGACCTCTGCATATTGTTTATCTTGCTCAGAAACCATACCAGAAAGATAGTCATCTCTAATAGTATCGAGTCTGTTTCGCTCATTCAAAACACGTTGATTTTCATACGCAATTCCTGGGCGCAAGTAATCAAAGAACGCTCTTTTTTTTGCTGTTACATTCCCAATAGATGCAAAGTCTGGCGCTTTACCGATAGAGTAAGCGTCAAAACTTGGCGAGGCAATCGGTTGAATTGCTGGCGTGGTTTGCTGAATTTTGGGAGGTTGACGCTTTTCATAGTCATAGAAGCTGCAACCAGCTATTACGCCAGCTGCAGCAAGAGCAACGAGCTCACTTTTACGCATTGAACACTTGTGAATTGCCGTCATTATCGTCCTCATCGCTTGGCCCATCTGTTGTCACAATTTTTAGTCTGATACCAAACATATCTCTGTAGATAATACCTTTGATATGAAAATAAAAAGGAATAACCAAGATTAAGCCCAAGCCATAGAACACAGCCCCAAGGATGAACATAAATACGACCAATAAATATATTCCGGCAAGGACAAAAATCTTTTTATTAACCGCTCGTAAGGATAGCAACAAAGATTGCATCGGGGGGATTTGTTTCTCACAAATTAGCAAAACCGCATTGCTAAATGCGAGTGACAAGTACATGGATAAAAACGGTAGAATCATCCCGGCAACGAGCTGCGCAAGCAAACTAAATATTGTAGCGATAATCACAGGAATCGTGAATTGCAGTCCCTTTGCAATATGCCGCGGTTTGGTCGACAGACCAGCCGCATGGCTCATCGCCATTAAACTTACACCTGCTACAACAGGGGCGCTAACTACTTCATAGCTAAAATTAGCAATGAAAATTGCTTGGACAATTCCAGGATTAACTTCTTCTGGTTTGGTCAATATATCAGTAATGATCGATAAATCACCAAGTTGTAGTTTCAGCGCTACATAAAAAATCACTACTTGAGCGACTATCAACAAAAGTATGCTCGGTGAAAATGAAAGAAAGTTTTTTATTGTATGTTCCCATGCTTCTTTGAGAACAGCACCTGCTTTAAGCTCATACTTTCCTGAAAGTGCTCTTTCAACACTTCCACCCAAGTTAAAATCTTTTTCTATACCATTGTTCATTAACGTTTCCAGTGCCGAGTCCACGCCTGCTGATGTAAGTTTACTGACAAGTGCAGTTGGATTAAAAGTTTATAGCATTATACCGAAACCTCACTTTATCCACAGCCTAATTTTCTTTATCTGCTTGATTTAAAGACCAAATGATTGATAATTAGCCAAAAATGATAACTGCCAACAATGCCTTAAACATGTACCATCAACGAAGCAGCAGATCTTCATTACCAAAGTATGGCTTACTTGCCCTAGTTACACCTACATAATTTTAGGGGTTAAATATGAGAAAATACTTTGATTTCATACTCTGGCTTATTATTATGCGCCCCTCTAACTTTTGTAACTACTGGCTAATTTCTGTTGACCACTGGGAGAAAAACAGACGTTGAACAATAAACAACTTGAGACAAAGCCCGTTATCCAATTATGCGGGGTCAATAAAAGTTTCGATGGTAAACAAATTATCAAAAACCTTGACCTTGATGTAAACCATGGTGAATTTCTTACTATATTAGGGCCGTCGGGCTGCGGGAAAACAACCGTCCTCAGAATGATTGCAGGCTTTGAAGATGCAGATGAGGGAAAGGTTATCATCGACCAGCAAGATGTCACTCAAATTCCTGCCGAGAAAAGACACGTCAATACTGTTTTCCAAAGTTATGCCCTATTTCCTCACATGACGGTATACGAAAATGTAGCATTTGGGCTAAAGATGCAAAAAGTGCCTAGCTCGGACATACACTCTAGAGTGATAGAAGCGTTAAAAATGGTACGTTTGGATAACCTTGCACAACGCAAACCCCATCAACTCTCGGGAGGGCAACAGCAGCGTATCGCAATCGCCCGCGCAGTAGTTAATAAGCCTAAAGTTCTGCTCCTAGATGAATCATTATCTGCTCTAGATTACAAACTGCGTAAGCAAATGCAGGTGGAATTAAAGCAACTTCAACGCCAGCTAGGTATCACATTTATTTTTGTCACTCATGATCAAGAAGAAGCATTGTCGATGTCAGATCGCATCATAGTGCTACGTGATGGTGTCATCGAGCAAGACGGTTCACCAAAAGAGATTTATGAAGAACCAAAAAATCTCTTCGTCGCTCGGTTTATTGGTGAAATAAATGTTTTCGAAGCAACCATGATCGAGCGATTAGACGAAAGACGTGTACTCACCACAATAGAAGGTGTCGAGTCGATTGTTTATTACGATAAAGATAGCGCTCATAAGGGAGATGCGCTCAAGGTTCTTTTACGTCCCGAAGATCTTCGTCTTGAAGAAATAAGTGAATCAGAACAAAAAGGTATTGTCGGCCATATTTTGGAACGCACTTATAAAGGTATGACTTTAGACTCAATCGTTCAGCTAACATCTGGGATGCGTGTAATGGTCAGTGAGTTCTTCAATGAGGACGATCCAGATGTCGATCATTCTATCGGGCAAAAAGTGTCGGTTACATGGGTTGAGAGTTGGGAGGTCGTCCTAGATGATAAGCAAGAAACTTAACTTACAAAGTGCAATTATCTTTCTTGTGGTTGGATGGCTTACGCTGTTTGTAATGGTCCCCAACATCATGATCATAGGCACAAGTTTCCTCACTCGCGATGAATCAAATCTCATTGATCTGACGATAACATTCAGCAACTACACGCGCCTACTCGACCCTCTTTACGCCAAAGTAATCTGGCATTCATTTTATATGGCGTCTATTGCGACCTTATTATGTCTAGTTATTGGCTATCCATTTGCGTACATAATGGCATCAATGCCAGTCAAAATACGTCCCATAATGGTATTCTTAGTCATTGTTCCTTTTTGGACCAATTCCTTAATTCGTACTTATGGGTTGAAGATCGTCATTGGTACACAAGGAATTGTGAACAAGTCTTTACTGGCTCTCGACATTATCGATAAACCGCTTCGTATTATGTATACGGAAGCAGCCGTCATGATTGGACTTATCTATATCCTGCTTCCCTTTATGATTCTGCCTCTCTATTCCACCATTGAAAAGTTAGACAGGACATTCATAGAAGCAGCCAGAGATCTTGGTGCCAATAAATTTCATACTTTTACCAAAGTCATTCTACCGCTTACCATGCCGGGTATTATTGGTGGATGTCTACTAGTTCTTCTTCCAGCATTAGGAATGTTTTATATTTCTGACTTACTCGGAGGCGCTAAAAACCTCTTAATAGGTAATGTCATCAAAAGCCAAGTGCTCAACGCAAGAGACTGGCCGTTTGGTGCTGCAACAAGTATTTCACTTACTTTAGTGATGGCGATAATGCTTTATGCCTACTATCGGGCCGGTAAACTATTGAATAAAAGAGTGGAGTTAGACTAATGGAGAAAAGTATTAAATTTGGCTTCCTCAGTCTAGTCTACGCCTTTCTCTATCTACCGATTATTGTGTTGATAATCAACTCATTTAATGCAAGTAAATTCGGTATCAAATGGGGAGGCTTTACAACCAAGTGGTATCATGCACTGATAAACAACGACAGCCTAGTACAAGCCGCTTGGCATTCACTTAATATTGCGGTTTTTTCTGCAACCGCAGCCACCATTATTGGTAGCCTTACTGCAGTGGCACTATTTCGTTATTCGTTCAAAGGAAAACCTTTGGTTAATGGATTGCTATTCGTGGTTATGATGTCACCCGACATTGTGATGGCGATATCTTTATTAGCGCTATTTTTACTTTTAGGCGCTCAATTAGGCTTCCTAACCTTATTAGTTTCACATATCACGTTCTGTTTACCCTTTGTCGTGATCACTGTTTACAGTCGATTAAATGGGTTTGACGTTAAAATGCTCGAGGCTGCAAAAGACCTCGGGGCAAATGAATGGATTATTCTCAAGCAAATCTTGTTGCCCCTCGCCAAACCAGCTGTCGCTGGGGGATGGCTACTCAGTTTCACCCTTTCGTTAGACGACGTTATCGTTAGCTCATTCGTAACAGGTCCAACATACGAGATTTTACCATTGAAGATATACTCCATGGTAAAAGTCGGAATCTCGCCAGAAGTCAATGCTTTAGCAACAATCATGTTGATAATATCTCTAACCTTAGTTGCTATTTCTCAATGCTTGGCAAGACAAAAATAGTCAAACCACCAAGTAGTTATAGCTACTTGGTGGTTATATGAACACATAAATCAAATCCAATAAATAGCATAGATTGTATTATATGGATAAAAACTAAACGCAAACTTTCATATTTATACTGATGCATAAAAAATCACTGTCATTTCTCATAATTTAGATTCATTTTATGCCTATTCAGTGATTTGATTGATATAATCCTTGGTCGAGATGATTGTACAATCAACTCATAATTAGGCTTAATTTTTATAAACGCCTCATTGGCAAATTACTCAAAGGCAAAACTTATAACAATGAAAAATAAATTTTTCTCTAGCGCTTTATGCGCCGCGTCTTTAATCGCATCTCCAGCAATGGCTGCGGATCAAGAGCTCTACTTTTACAATTGGTCTGAGTACATTCCTAGCGAAGTATTAACGGACTTTACCAAAGAAACAGGCATCAAAGTCATCTACTCAACTTATGAGTCAAATGAAAGCATGTATGCCAAACTTAAGACCCAAGGCTCTGGCTATGATCTAGTCGTTCCTTCTACCTATTTTGTTTCCAAAATGCGTAAAGAAGGCATGTTGCAGAAAATCGATCATAAGAAGCTTTCCAACTATGTTGGTCTTGATAGCAACTTTTTAAATAAACCTTTCGACCCAGACAACAGTTACTCTATCCCTTATATTTGGGGCGCGACAGGTATTGCTATCAATTCAGACATGCTCGACAAATCTTCTATTACGAAATGGGATGATTTGTGGGACAGCAAATGGGAAGGCCAACTGATGCTCATGGATGACTCTAGAGAAGTATTCCATATGGCATTAGCTAAACTAGGCTACTCACCAAACTCAACCAACCCTGATGAAATTAAAGCAGCTTATCAGGAGTTGAAAAAGCTTATGCCAAACGTACTGGTGTTTAACTCTGACTTTCCTGCAAACCCATACCTAGCAGGAGAAGTGTCTCTCGGTATGCTTTGGAATGGTTCTGCATATATGGCACGCCAAGAAGGCGCACCTATTGATATTATTTGGCCAGAAAATGGGCCTGTTTTATGGATGGATAGCCTATCTATCCCATCAGGCGCTAAAAATATTGAAGCTGCGCATAAGATGATAAACTTCCTTATTCGCCCAGAAAATGCAGCAAAAATTGCGCTAGAGATTGGTTACCCAACACCAGTGGCTGCTGCGAATAAATTATTGCCGAAGAAATTTGCTAATGATCCGAATATTTATCCACCAAAAGCCGCTATGGAAAGTGGTACTTGGACAGATGATGTCGGCGAAGCAAGTGTAATTTATGACGAGTACTTCCAAAAACTAAAAGTAAGCAACTAGTAGTCCGGTTTGATTACTCAATTAAAAAAGCGGCTACTGCCGCTTTTTTTACTCAGTGTTACTATATCTATAGCTCATCAGCTTTCAGTAATTCATCAACCAACTTTGGCACCTCTATACTCGCCTTACCATAACGTTTTTCTTCAAACTCACTTTCAACAGCGCTTGGCTCTAGATTTAATTCCATCGTATAGGCACCGTTTGCCCTTGCTTCATGAACAAAACCAGCCGCAGGATAAACCACCCCTGAAGTACCTATTGATATAAATAAATCTGCATTTTCTAGAGACTCATATATCTCGGCCATTCTCAATGGCATTTCTCCAAACCAAACGATATGTGGGCGGAGCTGAACTGGAAACTGACAACAATGACATAAATCACCAGTATGAATGTCCCCTTTTTCCTCAACTGTCTGATTCGACCCACTGCATCTTGCTTTTAAGAGTTCACCATGCATATGGATGATGTTTTTATTTCCTGCTCTTTCGTGAAGATTATCAATATTTTGCGTGATGATTGTTACTCTGCCCTTTAACTCTTTTTCTAAACGCCCAAGAGCCAGATGGGCGGGGTTAGGTTTAACCCAATCTTCTTGTAGCTTTGCACGCCTTTGGTTATAAAACTTCTGCACCAATTCTGGATCACGGTCAAACCCTTCAGGCGTTGCAACATCCTCAATTCGATGATCTTCCCACAAGCCATCCTGAGCTCTGAAAGTTTGAATCCCAGATTCTGCTGAGATTCCAGCCCCGGTTAGTATCACGATATTTGTATAGGGAAAATTCATCCGGAGATCCTCTGTGTTTAACTATTCTTTAGCTTATCACTTGAGCTTTCACTTCATAATACAAAGGACTTAGACCATAGTCTAAATCCCTTATTTAGGTTGCATTTCTGTGAACCTACGCCAAGAGACTGGTGCCATTTATGCAGTTCTCAATTCACGTTTACTTAACTCGAATCGTCTTTCGAGCATAACTTGCAATGTTTCTCATTTGATGCTATTCCTTTATTGTTCACACTAAATATAAAAGTAGTTGCATAAAATTAAATGTCAGAGGCTACGGAGAGCTCGAATGGAAAAGTCTAGGTCGAATAAGAAGCCATTTTCTTTTGCAATATCAATTCGCGGCAAGTTACTTCTAATTAATCTCACCTTGTTAACCTGTGTTGGCTTATATGCATTTTATGAACACGCGAGTTTTTCAAGCTTTGAATCTCTAGAACATGCAGCAACAGAAAACTTACAAGCTTCTGTAGATTTGTTAACGTTGCGACGTCATGAAAAAGACTTCCTAGCGAGAAAAGAGAACAAGTACCCTAAACGATTCGATGACGTATTTAATACACTCTCCCAAAGGCTAGTTGACCTAAATAGCTTATTGAAATTACATAACCTTCATCTAGAGAAGCAAACCACAAATATCATTGAAACCTTAGATAGGTATCAACAACAGTTTCACTTACTCGTAGATAAAGTGAACAGTATTGAGGGTATAGAAACTTCGGACAACCATAGGTCTCGCTTAGAAAATTCGAGGAAAAAATTAAAAAGTGCGGCATCTAGTTATGACAGCTTTTATTTAGAAGTTGAGCTTCTGGAGCTGATAGAGAAAGATTATCGATACCTCGCTGACTCTACTGCAGAGAGTAGTAATAACCTGCTGAAAGCAGTATCTAAATTTGCCATGAGCGAACATGTTCCATCGTCATTGAAACCAGAGTTCGATCAATATAAACAAGATGTAGAGGCATTAGTCTCAGCCTCTACAGAACTAGGTCACTCCGCAGATGAAGGTTTGAAAGCACAACTGCGAAAAAATGTACATAATGCTGAAAATGGTATTAAGTCACTTCAAACTGAAATAAGTCACGCAATTAAATTAAAATCTGAGCAAATACGGACTCAGCTTTTAATGTTTGGCAGCGCTATAGTAGCGATACTATCTATACTACTTTTTTTTATCGGGCGTAGCATTCTCAGTCGCATTAATGCCATTAATATCTTAATGAAAGAAATCGCCAGTGGAAATGGCGATCTCACCGTACGGATGAATGCCAAAGGGAATGATGAACTCGCTCAATTGGCTAATTCTTTTGATATATTTATTTCTAAGTTGCACGGAAATATTCAAGATGTGGCTAAAGTTATGAGCATCTTGGGAGAAAGTTCTGAGAATTCAAAAACGAACGCTGTTAAGAGCATGAACAACGCTGAACAACAAAAAATTCAATCTGAGTCTGTTGCTACTGCCGTTAATGAATTAGTCATGACAAGCAATGAAATCACTGCCAACATAGAGTGTGCCGCAAATAGCGCAGAAACTATCAAGCAAGATGCACAAGGAGCATTAGAAATTACGCTTGCTACCAGCAAAAGTATGCAATCATTATCGTCAAGTATTTCAGAATCGCAGGCTTTAATAGTAAACCTAGCAGAGCAAAGTAAAGAAATTAATCAAGTCATTACCGCCATTCAAAACATTGCCGAACAAACAAATCTTCTTGCACTAAATGCGGCAATAGAGGCCGCGCGCGCAGGCGAATATGGTCGAGGGTTTTCTGTGGTGGCCGATGAGGTTAGGCAGCTTTCTCTAATGACAAACAATTCAACTCATCAAATAGAATCAACCATCCAAGAATTAGCGTCAGGTATACAAGATACAGCGACAAAAATGTCATCAAGTATAGATTTAGCATGCCATACAAGAGAAACGGCTAGTAGTGTTGTTAAGGCCATAGAAGACATGGTTATTCGTATCAATACTATGTCAGATATGAACACCCAAATTGCGACAGCTTCAGAACAACAATCTATGGTATCAGCTGAAATTGACCGCAATATTACCGAGATAGCGCATCTTGCCAGTGATACCCACCATATTGTGTCGGGGTCAGTACACTGTAGTGAACAAGTGTCTAGTGTTAGCCATAAACTCGAAAAGATTGTTGCACAGTTTAAATACTAGCGCTAATCGATAAAGATATATTACTTTCATTAGATAATTAGGCGCCGCACCTATTGCGGTACAGTTGCAGGTCATACGGACAAAGTAGACAACAGTAGAAGCGGTTCTGTGGTGTAAATCTGCTGTCAGCATAGGAAGGTGGTCGTAAGGACTTGCCCAATACAGTTGACTGGAGAGAACAATGAAAACGATACTACTCACACTCGCCCTATTTTGGAGTGTAAATAGCGTTGCGCATTCGCTTATGCCCCCTATTGATATAGGAAACATTGATAAAGCAAAGGTAGAGTCACTCAATAACCAAACCTTTATCTCTGAAAATAACTTCGTTTTTAGACCGATTGAACACCCTTTCAATATGCAAATGTACTTTTCAGAATACAATGAGTGGCACCTTCTTGAGGAAGATCTGCTGCATTGGAGCGGTGCTATGGGTATAGACCCAAGAGTTGTCTTAACCACCCTAGCAATGACTTCAGGTTGGAACCCCAAGTCTAATCCAAGTGATCCTGAGTTATCACGATATAAGCTTGATATTAAACAGATAACAAATTACCTTTCGCAGGTTTTTTATCAGTCCATCAATCAAAGTTTATCTAATGATCAAGCAATAAGCTTTGCGCTTTCATCTTCGCTCAAATCTAGCGCTTTATGGCCACAATGGGTCAGTTTTTATAAAGAATGGTTTGGTGAGCCTAGCTCTGACCAGAGTAGGACAAAGTCAGCTCAACCTGAAATGCAATGGCCATGGAGAGCAGGTTATAATTGGGTCCCTAACGGACCTCATTCACATACAGGTTCAGGGTTTCCACTGTCATCTATTGATGTTTCTTATGATTGGCCACGTTGGGGAGGACAGACTTACAGTGTCACAGCTGCACACGAAGGGTATGTGTCAGTATTCTCACGGTGCCAACTAAGAGTCACACACCCTGATGGATGGGCGACCAATTACTATCATATGGATGGGATCGATATCCAACACGGAGCTTGGGTTAGCAAGAATGACAGAATAGGTACATACGCAAGCCAAAAGAATATTGCCCTTTGTCAGGGGGGCTCATCGACAGGGCCACACCTGCATTTCTCGGTCCTATTCAATGGCCGCTTTCAGTCACTACAAAATCTATCTCTTGGACCTTACCAGGTTGACGTAGGAAGATATAGCTATGACAACAATTGTCGTTATACATGGATGACTGATAAACGAAGTAATAATAAACGTTGTTTCTGGTCGCGAATTGATAACCCTCTATAAGTATATGTGCAGAATCTCCCAATCAGTATTGGGAGATTCTGATACTGCTTATGACACTAAAACTTAGAGGCGAGGCTCATAGCGAGATCCTTAACCCCATTTAGTCGTCGCTTTATTGGTTGAATTACCCAGTACCTCAACAAAATTAGGGCTATCTGAACAAATATATATTCTCTTCTACAATACAGAACGCACAAATAGTCAAATTTATCTGTCTTTCCTTCAAACAATACGTTAGGAAAAATAAACTTCTGGCGTTTGGCTACCTTCGAGTTTCGAGCTCCGGCCATGTAGTAACGCTTTCTGGTTGTGAATGCTTTCCAGCTAGCAATTAGAAATACGTAACCTCGATCAAAATCAGATAACTCATTTTTCACCCAGATACTTCCTCCTTCCACCACTTCATTGGCAGAATGACACAGAGTATGTTGCTCCATTTCTTGCGGAAGGTCTGAAATATAGACTAATGGGTGTTCACAATTGACAGTATATCCGGCCCACATCTTACCATCTTGGTCATAAAGCGCCTCAACATATGTTCGCCGACGAAGCTCTTCAATAGTGATTGTATTTCCAGATATTGCTTTGTAGTTCAGTGCAAACTCGCCATATTCTGAATCCGTTTTAATGGATTTGAGTTTTTTATTCATCTTATATGGCCTCGCCCATTTGGTAACGTCCTGGTGCAACAATATTATTAGGGTCTAGAGCGACTTTAATTTTATTGCGAAGAATTAAAGCATCAAGTTCCAGCTCCTGATCACTAGTAAAAGGCATCTCATCGACCGCTCGACGGTAACAAGGCCATTGATAACGTCGATAGAGACCGTTCAGTTTTTGTCTTAGCTCAGTCGCCTTTTCTATTTCGTTTGAATTAGTCGCGTCGTAATAAATGCTGATTATTGCCTGGCACATATGAGCGCTTACAGCAGTGATGGTGACACCAAATTCAAAACCTGCTTTATCAAAGGCTTGCTTTGACAGGCGCATACATTTTTCAACTTCTTCGCCAACCATAGGGATAGATGGTGCAATCCAGAAAAAACCAGCGCCATCACGGACTGGATCCATCGATTTTGGAACCTTTCCGGTATATCGCCAATAACAACCTTTCAGGGCAAGATCTTTAGGGTTTCCCTCAAACATATCCATCATTTGTGTAAAGTCATTAAGGCTATTTGATAAACGTTGGTAGAAAGAAATATTCCCCAATAGTCTACCCGTTATATTCGCTAAAGAATTAACTTGTCGAAGTGTATCGAAACTAATAATGTTGACCCGTGCAATAGGTTTTAATAATTTTTTTACTCGTTTGGCTTTTTCCTTCGCGACACTTTTGGTGCCCGCAATGAGAAAGGCTCCGGACCAAGGGGTGATACCATGCTTTTTACAGAGAGGAACAATGTCGTCTTCACTAATGCCTCTAGATGGATTCCATTTATCAAAATTGAAACGCTCCATCATTGTCTACATGCGATAATGATTCCCTAAATGAGGTAAGCCATCTATACTCCCTTCCGCTTTAAGCTGACGCATTATCTCGATGTATTTAGGTAAGTCTTTCGAAGACGTCAGACGAACTAAGCAGCGTAAGCTTGCTTCAGGTTTTAGCATTAATTCAAACTTCATCTTACTGACTACAGCTAGATTGTTTTGCGTAAAAAGCTCATGTAAGTTAGCTGCTAGACCAGCTCTACCGTTGTAACGTACACTACGGCTGAGTTCTAAGACCTCACCATTCGGTAAGATAAGCTCGCTGATAGTAAAATGTCGGCTGCGATTACCGACAGGTCCATGACCAAAACCTCGCTCTAATACATTACCAACAATACTGGTATCAGGTCCTGCACCTGTACAGTCTAAAACCCAATTGGTATGTTTAAGGTACTCAGATAATTGACCCTGTGTGACTCCTGGTTCAATTTCTACAACCCCGAGATCATCGTCAAAACTTAAGATACGATTCATCCTACTAAGATCGAGTAAAACACACCCATCTTGCGCCGGTACGTTGTAACCATATCCCCAATTATTTCCTTTACTTATGGGATAAAATGGTTGTTTATTAATAAATGCTTGCTTGATAAACTGTTTAAGTTGTAGGTCGTTTTCAGGCTTGAACACATCATAAATCATGCGTGAATGCTTACCAAGGCCACTATGGACTTCAATATTTCGTGCACAGAAATCCTTCTCTTCAACACAAAACAAAACATACTCCTTTATTTGTTTGAATACCGTTGATTCATCCTAAAACTGTGCAATTTGTAACGCAGAATAGAATTGGGATTGGATTATGTCACAAAGCCAATAACAAACAATGCACATATTTAAAACCTGAACATATTCAGCAAAATAAAGCTTATGTATTTAGCGCGCTATTAATATGGTTATTTTTAAACCTCGAAATAAAGTAATTGTGTGAAGGTAGAATAAATTTTATTTATGATGTCGGTAGAGTTCGTCTAGCGCGATGGATAGCCCATCTTCTTTTACGATCCTTATATGTTCACGCTTCAAGCCTCTTGCATTAGTTAATCCACACGAGTGAGCTATTAATCCAATCCCGTAATGAACATATTTGTTATAGTTTGCAACGCGAGTCATTTTATCCTCAACATTAAGCCCTTGCTGAAGACGTTTATCATGTGTAGTAATGCCTGTTGGACAAGTATCTTTGTTACATTGCAAAGCTTGGATGCAACCAAGCGCAAGCATATGCCCTCGTGCTGACACAACAAAATCAGCACCCAATGCCAGAGCCCAAGCGACCTTAGAGGGTGTGATAAGCTTGCCAGATGCGATCACTTTTATTCGAGAACTAAGTCCATATTCATGAAGAAGACTTACTACGATCGGCAGACTCTCTTTAAGAGGTAACCCAACATAGTCCATAAGAGGTTGTGGGGCAGCACCTGTACCGCCATCAGCACTATCGATGGTGATAAAATCAGGGGCACTATCATGACCTCGTTTATCGATCTCATTGAACAAATCATAAATCCATGCTTGTGAACCCAATACAGATTTAAAACCAACTGGCTTTCCCGTCACATTTCGAACCCGACTGATCATATCGAGCAAATCACTAACACTTCGAACATCAGGGTGGCCATTTGGGCTTATTGAATCTTGCCCCTCAGGTATCCCTCTGATTTTTGCAATTTCAGCCGTCACTTTTCGACCAGGTAAAATCCCTCCCTTACCTGGTTTTGCTCCTTGACTCATCTTAATCTCAAACATTTTAACGCTGTCATGTGACGCTATTTCAATTAGCTTTTCATCGGATAGATTTCCCAAGCCGTCACGAACACCGTATTTCGCGGTTCCTATTTGGAATACTAGGTCGCACCCCCCTTCCAAATGGTAAGAACTTAAACCACCTTCACCTGTGTTCAGCCAACATCCAGCTATATGAGCTCCTTTTGACAAAGCCCTAACGGCAGGTTTTGATAGTGCCCCGAAACTCATCGCTGAAATATTAAAAATTGAAGACGTGACATAAGGGCTTCGACAATTAGGACCAATCGTTATGGGAGCTGGTGATACCGCATCCTCTTCAAGAGTAGGAAAAGCACAGTTCATGAACATAATCGTGCCTGTCGCATCCAAATTACGAGTCGAGCCAAAAGCTATCGTTCGATCAACATTTTTAGCGGCTTTATAAACCCAGCTTCGCTCTGCTCGGTTAAACGGCATTTCTTCCCTATCCATCGCAAAGAAGTATTGGCGAAAAAACTCCCCCTGTTTCTCAAACAAATACCTAAATCGGCCAATAACTGGGTAGTTATGTCTTATCGCATGAGTATGTTGACGCTTATCTACAATATACATGTAGATAATAGCAATCACCCCGACACCAATGACGAGAGTGAACAGTCCTGAAAACAGATCAATACCTATAATAAATAACTCACCCATTACACCACTCCAGTTTGGTAAAACACTTATTTTCGTAGTCTCTTGAACACTATAGCCAACTATCTATAACTAAACTCACATCGTGAAAGTTGTAATGATAGCCATACTTTATCTAGCTATCTTCACAAGCTAGAGAGCACTTTGCCATCGGACACGTCTTGGGACTAAAACGCAAAAATGATAGTCCATTATTTATCCTAGCCTCAGGGATTCGAATGACTTTCATAACTTTCAATTTGTCAGCCAGAGTAATTTTATACTGAGACATACACTATAAATAATGTAAATCATTTGTTAATTACTTCTAAGATTCACAAAGATTTAATAAACTTAACTGAGAATTGACTGCAATTTATTGAATTTAGGATACTTTACTCGTTGACATAAGCATTTAATCATAGAGGTTAAATAAGACTTTTGTGTAATCGATAAACTCTGATTCAACAAGTTTAAGAACACCTGTTTTTAACTCAGCTAATCATTGGACTATCAAATGGATATGATAGAATTGTCAATAGAGATGGATTATCTAACAACGCTATTTCCGTTGTCGTCCTGTGCCTGTATCGGCCCATACTCACCAATATTGACAAATTACAATTAAAAACCACTCACTCAAGTCGTGGTTTTCAAACGGAGAAATGCAGATGAAAAGAACGTGTGTGATCACAGGTGGTAGTTCAGGAATTGGCCGAGCTATCGCAACACTTTTCGTTGATAACGGGTACAAAGTTTATAATTTAGATATCAACCATAGTGATGCAGGCATTCACCTCCCTTGCGATATCACCAATCATGACGCCGTACAGAAGCACATCAAAGACATTGCTCAAAGTGGCTCGATTGATGTTTTGATAACAAGTGCTGGCGTGCACTTTTCCGCTAATATAGAAAACACATCAGAGCAGGACCTTCAACGAGTATTTGATATTAACGTTAAGGGAGCATACTCCGCTATACAAGCTGTTTTGCCGACTATGAAACAGCAGCAGTCCGGATCTATTATTATCATCGCATCAGAGCAAGCACTTGTGGCTAAACCCAATTCTTTTGCTTACAACATGAGTAAGGCTGCACTGGCTTCCCTCGCCAAAACCACCGCTTTGGATTACGCCAAATACAATATCCGAGCAAACGCTTTATGCCCCGGAACCATTGAAACACCTTTATACCACAAAGCAATCGAGCATTACTGCGAGGCTTCTGGTTGTGACATAGACGAAGTCCACAAGAGTGAGGCAATGCTTCAACCATTAGGACGCTTAGGGCAACCTGAAGAGGTTGCACACTATGCACTTTTTCTTGCAAACGATAATGCATCATTTATCACGGGTACTACTCCAGTAATCGATGGCGGTTACACAACAGGATAAACTCAGCAATGTTTAAACTAATCGACCCTCACCTACACTTTTTTGATCTGACTAAAGGCGATTATCACTGGCTCAAGCCGACAAATCCGCCATTTTGGTCTGATAAACATCTTATCGCTAAAAACTTTAATCAAGAGGATCTACAAGTTAACCAAGAGCTTGAGCTCAGTGGTTACGTACATATTGAAGCTGGGTATGATAACCAACATTTTTGGCGAGAAGTTGAATGGTTAGAATCAAATAAGAGCTTGCCTTTTAGAACCGTTGCTTCAGCTGATCTGACTCGCTCACCCGAGCTATTTACAGAAGATATTAACAAGCTAAAACAGTACTCTTCAGTTGTTGGTGTAAGACATATCTTTGATGAAGAAGCGCTTAACTTGCTCAATAACCCCGCCGTCATCAAAAATCTTGAGCAATTAGCACAGCGCGATTTATCCTTTGATTTGCAAATGCCATTCTGTGATGCAGAATCTGTCGATGCTTTGTTAACTCATATGAGCTCTTTGCCTCACCTTAATATCATCATCAACCATGCTGGTTTTCCACCATTACCTCATGAACCAAGCTGGAAAGTCTGGCAGAACAACATTAAGTCTGTCGCGAAGTATCCAAATGTAGCGGTGAAATGCTCAGGCTGGGAAATGAAAAGCAGAGACTACAGCATGGACTGGGTCGCTCAAGTTATTGCGGAGTGCTTAGAAGCGTTTGGCCATGACAGAGTATTGTTGGCAAGCAATTTTCCTTTGTGCCTATTTTCAAAAAGTTATGATTCTTATTGGAAAAGTGTCTTAGATATATCCGAGGAAAATACGCAGGCATTACTTTATGATAATGCCTGCCAATGGTACAAATTCTAGTTCATTACTTTACCGAAACATGAGGTGATCGTTTGATTACCTCATCATTTAGTTCAATACCAATTCCAGGTGTGTCTGGAGCTTGGAAAAAGCCATCTTTAGGCTGAGGATCTTGAATGCAAAGCTCTCTATTCCAATCCTTAATCGCGTAAGTATGATGCTCATGTATTAAAAAGTTAGGGATTGCTGTTTCCAAATGAAGTGACGCCGCTGTTGCAACTGGGCCACCACAGACATGAGCTTGTATTCTAATGTCATAGACATCCGCATAATCGCAAACTTTCTTAGCTTCAGTAAAGCCACCACATAGACCCACATCAGGCTGCAATACATCGATACTTTGATCTTCAAAGTATGGCCTCACATCCCAACGATGATACAAGCGCTCTCCCCCAGCGATTGGAACATTAACTCTTTCAGATACTTTCTTATGAATGGCAGAGTTTAGGTAATTGACCGGCTCTTCGTACATCATACAGCCGACTTCTTCGACAACCTCTCCCATTTGAATTGCAGATGCCGCGCCCATCAACGAATGAGATTCAAAAATGATGTCGACGTCTGGGCCTACTGCATCTCTTATCGCTCTCAAACGGTCACCAAATAGGCGCATTTGTGGCTGAGTGAATAGTTTAGTCCGGTCAAAAGATGATTCGCCATTTTGATCGTAAACAATAGGATCAACTTTAACCGCGTCGTAGCCTTCCGCTACGGCTTTAAGCGCCGCTTCAGCGTACTCTGCAGGTTGAATGAGCTTTTTGCATTCTTTATCCCAATCAAATTGTAATTGGCTTGCATAAGTGCGTAGCTTGTCATTAGTTTTGCCGCCGAGAAGCTGATATACAGGTAAACCAAGTGCCTTGCCTTTGATGTCCCACAATGCCGTGTCAATCGCGCTCATAGCCGCATACAAAACAGGCCCACCGCCTAAACCCCAGAAGCTCTCTCTAAGCATCCTTGACCACAGTTTCTCTGTATTAAAAGGGTCAAAGCCAATCAACACGGCTTCTGCGATTTCTTTGATCATTGCAGCAGCAGCACTGTGGCCCCAATCATAAGCGAGGCCAGCTTCACCTACACCTGAAATCCCTTCATCAGTATGAATACGAACAAATACAGGATTCCAAGGTGGTCTTTTAGGGCAGTGAATATCAAAAATTTCTATTTCGGTGATTTTCATTGAAACAAACTCAACTATAAATAATTAAACAACTAAATATCAAAATCAGGGTAACGCTGTTTTACTCTTCTCATCATCGCAGGCCATGCCTTTTGACCGCCAGTTAAACCAGAATGCACTACGTTGGCTTGGGCCTTAATTCCATCAACAATAGATTGATCGACAAGGTGATACTTCTGGCCTGTTGCTTGAATCTGCAACTGGATTTGACAGGCTCTTGTCAGATCGTACATATGCATAAATGCATCGCCAATGGTCTTACCCATAGTCAGCGCACCATGATTGCGCAATAGCATAAAATTGGCATCTCCAAGATCATCCTGTAAACGCAGCTTTTCTTCATGGTTGACCGCTAGTCCTTCGTAATCATGATAACTCATGGAAGCCAATGCGAACATTGAGTATTGGCTTAATGGAAGGAGTCCTTCTTTTAAACTGGCAATCGCAACCGTCGCGTCTGTATGGACATGAAGAGCACATTGGTCGTCAGGCCTCGCTTCATGGACTGCGCTATGAATAGTAAAGCCGGCTGGATTAATGTTAAAAGGCGTATGCAGATCTACAATTTTGCCCTCAATATCAATTTTGACTAAGTTTGATGCGGTGATCTCATCAAACGAAAGACCGAATGCATTAATCAGTAAATCTTCTGTTCCGGGTATACGAGCCGATATATGTGTATGAATGAGGTCATCCCACCCATGTATAACGAAAAGGCGATACGCTGCTGCTAGTTCAACTCTTGTCTGCCATTCAACCTCAGACACCTTATCCTTAATACTCAAAATAGGTATGTCGTACATACTCATACTCCAACTTATACAAACTTATGACATAGTAAACTATATAATGAGCCATGGTACCAACAATAGAGTCAAAGTTGGATGTCTAAATGAGATGTTTTATTGTTCTCATTACATTGGCGACGAGTAGACTGACTAAGTACTTAAAATACCATAATGTCAGAATATGAAGTTGCATAGTTATAGCTTAAAAAGCAAACACCCAAACTACTCGTGTACAAGAATAAACCCGTTTATCATACCGCTATAAGATAAATTGGAACATTTATAGTTCAAGGAAATTATTAATAATTTAAACATCAAGTTTAGTGTAAACCGATTAAACAACACATTGATAGATAGACTGCCATTTCTAGTTGCTCATACTGTAAAATAAAACACAGAAAGCCTATAAAGCAATGTTTTATATGGAAAACAATAAGGAAAAAGGCTTTCTACGCACATTCAATTATACCAACAACTATTGATACGCTATACGTTGTCGCATTTATTAGACATGAAGTTATTTTGTAAATTTTTCTATTTTAAAAATGCTTCCAATTTGTCAAAGTATTCACCCGTTGGTTAAGCAAAACAAAAATTAAAATTATTTACAAAAACGTCAGGTAGGATTATTGATGTAGCTAGTTTTCATTTAGCCGTGAAAAGTAGAAAAACAAAAATACGAAATTAATTTCACCATAAACAGATTAGTTTACATTGCTGAAATATCCTACAACTTTCACCTTAAGGGAGTTTACAATGAACGACTTAAATGAACTAAAACGCTGGGTAGAAATCGTGCAAAGATCAGCTGTGCCATCGAACGGTGAGCAGCTTACAACCAATGAGAAACAAGCGCTTGCACAGTGCTGCAGGGTGTTAGCCCAAACTGCAGAGCTTATCGCCGATAAGGTCGCCGCCTAGCCTTTTTCCAATAGCACTTGTGACTCTATAAAGTATGAGTCACAAGTAGCATTAGGCAATTATAAATCATCTGAGATACACTATATCTAATGTACTAATTTAGCTGAATGTGGTGTGAAAAATCCACCTTCCTCCTCATAGCTTTTATCTAACCATTTGAATGAAATACATTCTAACCATATTAAGTCTGTGCGACGTGAAGTCGCATGAAGCGCTGTTCACCGCGATAAGAGTGAACCG
>NZ_JAYQDQ010000010.1:0-67671 GCF_038138445.1 Vibrio sp. | reverse complement strand
CAAGCCGATACCCCAGAAAAAACAATGCCGCTCACCTTAAGTGAACGGCATTAGGCCAACTAGCTCCATCTTATTCTCACCTAATTGTTTAACAAGTATGCTACCAAGTAGAGGGTTTGTTAGTGCAATTTGCGCTTGCCCATTAGACACAGATTGAATCATAGCCTCTGGGCTATCAACAATTTCGATATTGCTCTTTTTCATGTCTCGAGTTATTCCAGCCGTATGCTTAACCCCTCGAATAATAACCACTTTATACTGGCTTAACTCTTCTTTATTGTTTACCTTTATTCCACTGTTACTCAGAGCGTACCCTACCGTTTTGAGAGATTAATAGGCGGTTGGAACACGAATAACATTGGGCGTTTGATCGCCATACTCCCAGATCCGAGCAACTTCTCCGGCCACTTTACCTGAATTGGCAGCACTTTGAGCTCTTAACCCAGGTAAAGGGGTAACCTCAATATCGTAACCAAGTTGACCATAAATTTGAGTTATGATTTTGCCGCTAATCGTTTGTTCAGGATGGTTTGCTAATGAAGCAAAGGTGTATTCATATGCGTGTAGAATAGATGAATAGCTTATCAGTCCAACTGCCACTAAAAATAGTTTCTTTATAATGTTCATGTGCTATCACTTTGATTCCCTCAATAGACAAGTAATAGTAGATGAACTAACTGGCGGTCAAACTTATCTAACTAGTTTGAAAACAAAACATTCTAGAGTCTGAACAATCGATGATTCCTCTTCTTATCTATTTGGCACTTGTAAAAAAAGTGAAGGCAAACACTTTTCGGGTGCTCTCTAATTGTCAGCTTGCTGCGCTTCTGCATACTGCTCTTTTATGTCCAGAATCTCTGGCATCACTTCATGAAAAATAGCGACGAGCGAAGGATCGAAATGCTTGCCGGATTCTTCATCTATTAAAGCAACAGCCTCTTTCACTGACCAAGCTTTTTTATAAGGTCTTTCGGTCGTTAATGCATCAAACACATCCGCTATGGCAATGATTCTTGCCGACAGTGGGATCTCTTCGCCTTTCAATCCATGAGGGTAACCAGAGCCGTCCCATTTTTCGTGATGAGCCAGAGCAATCTCCCGCGCCATGATCAGAAGCTCTGATTCATGCTCACCGATAATATGCGCGCCAAATTCTGGATGCTTACGCATTAGCTGCCACTCTTGGTCATCAAGCTTTCCTGGCTTAAGCAAAATCGAATCTGGAATACCAATTTTTCCAATATCATGCATTGGAGCAGCGTTAAACACCAAGTTGCTCCATTTCTCCGACACATCCATAGATTCGGCCATCAGGCGAGAATAATGGCTCATACGAATAACATGTAGGCCCGTTTCGTTGTCTTTAAACTCGGCCGCTCGACCTAACCTTCGAATGATTTCCAGCTGAGTACTTATCAGGCTTTCTGTTCGCTCTTGTACAGTTTTTTCTAAATGGCGATTCTGATCATAGAGGGCTAGATGAGTTTTAATACGAGCTTTGACAATAGATGGACGAACAGGCTTGGTGATGTAGTCGACAGCACCCAGCTCTAAACCGTAAGTTTCATCCTCTTCTGCGTTCATTGCAGTGACAAATATAATTGGAATATCTGCTGTTATTGAGTCCGCCTTTAGCCTTTTGCAAACTTCATAACCGTCCATTTCTGGCATCATGACATCAAGCAAGATGATCTCAGGTTTAGGCGTGCTCGCCGCTATTTTTAAAGCCTTGGCTCCGCTAAGCGCAGCCTTCACTTTATAGTCAGGACGAAGAATACCACTCATCACATCAATATTGTCGGGGGTATCGTCGACCACAAGCACTATCTGTTTATCCATAACTGACTCCTAAATCCATTTTCTTTCTTGTAGTGATCACCAAAGCGTACTCACAAGCATAGATTTCGCCTAATTGCCCGCTATTCATCACTATGTAATTGTTCAAGAAATGACAAAGCGTGCTCAAAATCATATTCGCTTATCGCATTGCTTATCTTTTTTACTATGGTATTTATTTGCGGTTCCAAAGGCATTGAAGCTAACTCATCAACAATCTCCATGGCTTCGGTATCATAGTCTTCCAACAGCTCTCTTAACTGGGAAATCAAAGCGGTGAAGGCTGCTTGGTCAAACTCCCCATCAGTCTTCACATTCGTTGAAGCCTGCTCTAGATCTGATAAACCAGTTAGCGTTTTATTCAGCTCCAATAATAGAGCATCTACAACGTCTGCAGGCGGCTCAGTATTTGTTTTACATTCACTCTCTAATTTCTCAGCGGCAGCCTGAACAGCTGTCGCTCCAATGTTTCCAGCCACCCCTTTCAAAGTATGAGCTAATCTTTGCGGCTCTTGACTGTCTTCTGATTGTAGTGATTGATTGAAGGTCTCGGCGAAATTGCTGTAAGAGTCTTTGTATTTCAGCAGTAGTTTCCGATACAGTTTCTGATCTTGGTTTGCTATCGCTAAGCCCTTCTTCAAATTGATGCCAGGCAAATCTGGCAAGGGTTCAAAACTGCTCACCTCTTCATCAGAGTCCTGTTGAATACTCGTTTCTCCTGCTGGGTTAGAAGGAGTGATCCAGTTTGCCATGGTTGTGTATAGCTCACGCACGTTAATCGGTTTGCCTATATGAGCATTCATTCCCGCGCTAATAACTTTTTCTATATCACCTGACATCACATTGGCAGTCAGGGCAATAACGGGAAGATCTTTAAACTCTTCTTTCTCGCGTAGCAGCCGCGTCGCGGTATACCCATCCATAACTGGCATCTGGCAATCCATCAATACACCGTCAAATGCTTCTTTATCGAGCATCTGTAATGCTATTTCCCCATTTTCAGCGACTTTGGCATCAACGCCAGCCGAGGACAAAAGCTCCATTGCCAGTTCCTGATTGATATCATTGTCTTCTACAAGCAACACCTTAGCACCACGAATTTTCATTGCCGCATCAAGGTCGTCGACTGCCGCTCGCATATGTTCCCGTTTTTCAGGATCATGACCGAAGGCTTCCATAGTTGCATCAAGGATGGTTGATGCTGAAATAGGCTTGCTAAGCACTCGTACAAATCGAGCCCGTTTTGACGCTTCTAATGCCTCGTCACGACCAAAAGCGGTCACTAAAATAACCGGCAAATCAGGGTGTCTCTCATGGATTCGCATTGTCACTTCAACCCCATCGATATTTGGAATTTGCCAATCCATCACCACAAGATCAACGGCACTTAGACCTTGCTCAAAGTGCTCTATCGCTTGGGAGCCAGAACTGTAGGCTGTCACATTAAAATCAAATGAGGAGAGAATATCAGAGAAGATTTTTCTAGCGGTCGCATTGTCATCAACCACTAATACATGTAGGCCTTTCAGCTCCGGAAGCTCGGGTTTCACTCGGCCAATCGGGACGTTTTTTTGGTATTTAAAACTAGCGGTGAAATGAAACGTACTGCCTTTTCCACTCTCGCTTTCTACCCAGATTTCTCCATTCATCATATGGGTTAATTTCTGAGAAATAGTAAGGCCTAAACCTGTGCCGCCGTATTTTCTAGTAATCGATGTGTCTGCTTGGCTAAACGATTCAAACAGCTTTTGTTGTTGCTCAGATGTCATTCCGATACCAGTATCCCTGACCGAAAAGTGCAAAGTCACCGACTCATCGTCTAACTGCTTCACTTTCACCGATACAAGGATCTCGCCTTGGTCGGTAAATTTCACTGCGTTGTTGCCAAGGTTAGTCAGAATCTGCCCTAAACGCAGCGGATCACCAATTAGCATCGTAGGCGCATCCGCTGAAACATCAAATAACAGCTCAAGCCCTTTCTCTTCGGCTCGAATGCCCACTATGTTAGCCAGATTGTCCATTACCTCTTCTAAATGGAAATCAATAAACTCTATATCCAGCTTACCGGCTTCAATTTTGGAAAAGTCCAAGATGTCATTGATAATGCCAAGCAAGCTGTCTGCTGAACGATTGACTTTTTCAATGTAGTTTCTCTGCTTATTATCTAGATCCGTGTTTAGGGCGAGCCCAGACATTCCTATGATGGCATTCATAGGGGTGCGAATTTCATGCGACATATTGGCGAGAAAATCAGATTTTGCTTTAGTCGCTTCCTCTGCGGTTTTCTTCGCTTCTTTTAACGCCTCTTCTGCAGTCTTTCTGGCGGTAATATCCGTCATGGTAATTCTAATTTCTTGTAACTCAGAATTATCATTAAAGCTTGGTAGCGCTGACACTTCAGTAATTATATGTTCTCCGTCACGCCGGACGATTGGGATTTCATGACAAAACAGGCTTTCACCGTCGCATACACTATCAAATAACGTTTTATGCTCTATGAAGTCTGGAGAAATAACATCGTGCCAGTTGACATTTTTAATATCCGTTCTTTCAACACACAATAGCTCTGAGAACGCTTTATTATGTTTAACAAACTCTCCCGCAAGGTTTACGGATGCGTAAGCCACTGGCGCGTTTTCATACAAATCCCACAGCCGCTCTTCTCGATCTTTTAACTCTTTTTCTGCCTCTTTACGCTCGGTAATATCACGTATAATCCCGACAAAAATCGTTTCTCCTGCCGAGAGCGCTTCATTTACAGCAAGATCGATCGGAAATATTTCTCCGGTTGAGCGCCTGCCCTCCAACTCAGTGTTGCGAACTAAAATATGCTCCTCTTTGGTTTGGGCGTATTTTTTCAAATAGCCATCATGCTTGTCTCGATGTGGCTCTCCCATTAACATTTTGATGTTTTGCCCCACAACATCTTCTCGTGGATATTCAAAAATACTCTCTGCTGCCGGGTTAAATTCTTGCACTATACCCAGTTCATTAATCACAATCACACCATCTTTGGTGTTCTCGAAGATAGTTCGAGAGCGTTGTTCTGCTTCTTTTAACGCCACGGTGCGTTCACCGACGCGACTCTCCAACTCTTCATTCGAGCGACGCATAAAGCTGGTGGCTCTCTGCCCTATGGTCACAGTAAGCATGCTTGAGGCTACCGCTAACAGCAGCGCTACAAACGCAGTGGAAAATAGGTAAAGCCGCATTTGATAGAAAGATTCAAGTGCTTCTGACTTGTCTATCTCAGTGGTTATGCCAACACCCAGGTTTTGGTTCCAACTCCAAACGCCAAGAACCGGCACGCCTCGATAATCTCTATAACCTTCAACATTCGAGTTGATATGAGGGTTTACTTTTCCTTGAGCGGATTTCCCCATCGCCATGACACTCTGCGCCATAAGCGTAAAGGGTTGTTCGGCAGTAGAGCTAGCTGGCACAAATCCCTCGATCAAGTTTCCTCCCGGGTCTTTTAAGGCCAGTAAGGTATCTTGATCTTGCCCTGCTGTTAACAAGCCAATGTCTTCAAGTGAATCAATAAATCGGCTTTCGGTAATCATTCCCCCATCGAGATTAATCAAATAGCTCTCACCTGAGCGGCCGATACTGCCATGTTGCATGATTTTCGATAACCTACCCCCTGGCAACAACCTTTGTGTCATTGCCGCAATAACTTCCCCACTATCATTTTGAATCGGTACAGCGAAGAACATATTAAAAGCATCCAGTCTTGTGGGCACTTCGCCCATTTTCTCTGATTGAATGTAAACATCAGAGAGAATCGGAGGAATAAAAACCGCTTCTCCTTGGAATGCTCTCTCAAGAAGCTGAGGAGCCTGTATCGCGATGAGGTTTTCCGTGCCTAAATTGGTATCGCGCCTAGAGGCAATACTGACTCTATCCTTGTTGATAATGAAAAAGCCAACACTACCAAAATCCTCCTCGTGCTGGTCAAAAAACACTCGGATGTCATTTAATGCCTGCGAGTCCTGTAAACTTTGCTTGTTTTGTGGTATCTGGAGCAACTTCTCTGTGAGAGAAACAAGGTGCGGATGTTTACCCAAACTATTTAGAAACGTTTCACTGTCTTTTACCCAATCCTCTAGGCTGTCATTGGTTCGCTCTAATACAAACACAAGATCTTGCTCAACACTACGCAATGTCACTTTTCTGTTCTGCTCAATGGTGTGCCAAACCAGAAATAGAATCACACAAGAAATAACGCAAGTTGTCGAAATTATTGAATAAGTAAAGGCTCGCGACGCGACGTATTTTGCCATTAATTCATTAGACAAAAACTTGGGTAAGATGAATGCTAACGAAAACATCAAAAGGCCTAAAATCAAGGCGATAGCGATAAATATTCTCACTATTTCATCATTTTCAATCTCTTGATGAGCCGTTGGCTGGGTGCTGCGGCCATTAGTTTGATTGACAGAAGAAGGGTTCCACTTCTGAAAGTTGGCAATGCGTTCTTCTTGGGAAACAAGGTCAAAGCCTTGGTTAATAATATCCAGTAAGGAAGCATTTCCTTCTGCTACCGCCGCTCTCCACGTATCGGAAAACAATATATGCGCTGGCTCTAAATTGAATTGGTCAAGAATACCGTCTTTTTGCAGGTGATAGGTTGCGGTTAGGGTGTCGGCCGAGAACACATCTAAGGTTCCTGCTTTTAACTCTGCAATCAGCTGTTGATAGCTAGGATAAGTAATGATGTTTTCTTCAGGCAACCTTTGCTTAAGATAGCCTTCTAAAAAGTCGCCTTTTATTACCCCAATTTTAACCCCTTCTAACGCTTTTAGCGTATCAAAAGAAGGCTGATCATTTCTCAATATGATATGAGAGCTAGTGCGAGCTAACAAAGTGCCATAGTCCAAGAACTCGTCTCGGCTCTCGTTGTAGTAAAGGCCAGCATGAATATCAGCGTCACCGCGCCCGACAGCCGCCAACGTTTCATCCCAAATGTAGGGCACAAATTCTATTTTTTGCCCAACTTTATCTGTCCAAATTTTCCATAAGTCGATAATCAGCCCAGAAGCTTCACCTTGCTCATTTTGATATTGAAAAGGCACGCAGTCGACGCAGTACGCGACTTTTAGCGGAGAAGAGTTTGCAGCTTGGCTTTGAGCAATAGTTTGAGAAGAAAAAAATACACTCCATAAAAGTAGCGACAACCAAATCGCCCAAGTCATCCTAACCATATCCGTCCATACACTCACCAAAGGAGCAGTTTGTAGCAATATTATGTAGTTAGGATATACGCAATTTATCTATCTTGCGTACCAACATAAGCCAATCTCTACCGCCTATGTCGGGTTAGGTCAATCAATGTGATTAGGTTAAGAAAAGTTGTGTATTGAACTGATAATTAAGCAGTATTTGATCACAAAATAATAATCTAATGGATAATTTCTTGGCATCTTTATACAGACTCCCTGACGAGAGAGGCCAAGAGTTTGATGTCCTAAAGATAGAGCGCAGAAAGAGAGTGAATTTTATTAACCATATACTCTTTGCGCTGCTCATAACGCACTCGGCTTTCGCTGCTTGAGCACAGTCGTTATAAATCACACTTACTTTAGTCCTTGTTGGTATATCTTGGACTTGCTCTTTCGTGCACTGGTATTTTAAGTCGGAAATGCCCCAAAATCACTTTGATTAAATACTATACACAATTCAGAGTACGTGAGTTTACCCTACTAAAACTTATTCGATTGAGTTGATAACTTATCATTCTTGTTATTAGGCAATATATTGTATTACAAGTTACCATCATGTGGAATAACTTATTGATTATATTTTGAGTTAACATGAAAATGACGGCGTCATTGAAGAATGGCAGACGACAATTTGTCGTTTAATAAGCGTTATAAGTATTGGTAGGTATATGACAAGTAAAATTTATAAATCGCTTAAAGCGATAAAAAGTGAGTTAAATGGACTCAACTCTATTGCGGAGAAAAACTGGCCTGACGATAAATGGAATTTATTGTACAACCATGCGCTAAAGGCATTTGAACTTGAAGTTCAACGGTTCTATCGGTTAGATGATAAAAGCGTCAAGTTTATTACTGCCATATCGGTCGTCATTACGGCGTTTTCAGCTCTCGTTAACTGGGTAAGTGGTAATGAGGATGTAAGTTTTACACCATACGTGTATGTCTTAGCTGCATTGGTGTTTGTTAGCCTATCTCTGTCGTGGGTGATGTTTTTTCTTTGTCTGAAAATGACAACAACAAGTGTCTTAGATATTGAAGAGACTATGTTGGAAAAGTTTAAAAATAACAATATAGCGACCATAAGAATCTCATTTTTTAAAGGACTACAAAAATCCGTAAAAGAACGGAGAGCCAGCTCAGATAAAAAGGCAAAACTCTTGACCTGGGGTTATAACTATATTGCAGCGTCTGCCTTTTGTATGGTATTGTTGGCGATAACAATGTCAGGTGAGGCGTTGTACCAAAATCATAGTGTCAAACAATCTATCGAGGTATCTGAGATGAGTGATCCAAAGGACAATAAACCTCAAGAGGACAATAGTGATCCAGATTTTGAGGTAGAACCAATGGGCACTGGTGTTGCGATGGAAGGTGCACACTCTCCTTTTGTGCCACTTCCAAGTGATGATGAGTAAATACTCATAACAAACTGTTTAAGAGTGATTCGAAACGCATACCACCTTAGCCACTATGCGTAACTTAGGTATTGCCGTTGCTCACCTCTCGTTGAATGCTGTCTCTACAGACTTCCAATATCTGCACTTATCAATGACCTGAACCTGAAAAAACTGGTCATTTCACTAAGCGACTTTCCCATACCTAAAGTTATTCGTATTTTACTAATTTAAGTAATGACTCTAAGAAACTTCTGTCCAAAAATGGCTTATAGAATTGCTAACGAGCCCACCTGCATTTGCCATTAAAGAAGCTCACTCATTTCTGGCACACTGTCGGCTTGCGCTAACAAGTATTCACACTCTGTTTGGATGAGTGAGACACATAGTTCTATGTGTTCACGCTCTCCGTCATCAATTCCCTGAGCTTCAGTAAGTTCAACCGTTTCCTTTAGGGCATTCTTTACGGCACCAAGGGTTTCTACCATTATGGAAGCGATTTTGGTACCTGAATAGTCGAGCAGAGCGCCGAATTCGGCTAAATCATAGCTGGTGATAGGGCGTTTGAAGTTACCTTTTGGCGGATTTTGAAAGTCTTCGCTTTCCCAATCTCCAATCGACATGGCAAAATATTGAGGGATACTGACTGCACGACCCTCATCAGCAGACAATTTACCGCTTCGCGAGTTGCGTTTTGCTCCCTCTTGAGCGACAGCTTCTATGTTTACTAAATCATAAAAAGGAGTCAGTTCAAGGCCTTTAGGGGTGACGAAGAAGCTAATATTTTTACCATGAGCATCGTAGTTTAGCGTTGCTAGATTAAAGAACATCCATTGGGCAAGCTTTAGATTAGTGATTACCGTGTCTATGGTTTTGACGTTCAATAGGCGCGGGAAAGAAACGCCATCACGCATATATACACCATCACCTTCATCCCCATTCTGACGCTCGTATTTGTAACCTGGAGGTAAGTCAGTCGCCTGACAGCCATCAATTACATGTTTCCGTTGAACGACATCACGAGCTTCAATATAGGCACGATCGAACCGCTCTATGATCAATGTCCTGGTCTTCCCAATACGAGTTAGTTCAACATTAGCGACATCCAAGCCTGCTAGCTTGGCTAATGTCATACAAAAGAACTCATTAACAGCAATACACGGTGCTTTACCACTTTCAAACTTTAGAATGTAGTTTGAACTTAATTTTCCTTCACCAAATCCCCATTCATCACCGCGCTTAAGTAAGTTTAACTTGTTTTGCACACCGGCAACCGAAAGGCGAACCTTACCGTCCCAATACACTAATGGCGATAGATTTCGCTCTAGTCGTTCTATGAGCTCATCATCAGGGACAGCTCTAAAGCTGGTTTCCTCAGGTTCTGAGTTTGAAACTCGAAAAGATAATGCGCCAGATGTTTCCGCACCAAGCTTACGAATCAGCCCGAACGTGTTGCTTTTGGAGATAGTGGTGTTTTGTATCATCTCCTCAAAGGCTTCTCCTTCAGGAAGGAGATTTCTGAGATAGTTCTCGATACTACGTGGCGAAGCCTGATCATCGAAAAGGATGCGGGGCGAAATCGGGAAACCAGTGTGTTTCCATTCTTCTTCATAGATGAATGAGAACTCTGTTTCTGTTCCGACGGGGAGAGTCAAACGACCAATTTTGGTATTCGTACCGATAAACACGTCTAACTGTTGTAACTTACTCATACCAACCTTCCTCATTGCTTCTCACGCTGTTTTCAGCTTGGGAGGTTATTTGGCTATGTGGACAAACAAATAGGTTTAAGTCAATAAGGCGTAACGACAACCCTAAGATATCCATAAGGACGAGTACATTGGCAAAGGTGACACTGGTATCGCCTTTTTCTACCTTCATGACTGTCCTACGAGATAAATTGGCTTTCGAAGCGAGATCATCAATGCGCCAGCCTCTATCGGTGCGCTTTGAGCGAATGGCGCTCCCTAACGTTTCCATACTGAACTCGGTATTCAAATCAGGCATAGGTTGTGCCTTCACCATCTTACCTTTTTTCATAAGTGCCTTTTAATGTACTTTTGCCACTATTGAGTTAGCCTTAACATATAAGTTCACTATAACTCACTTTTGTAGTAACTGAATTAAAAAATTTCTATAAGTGCAATTTAAATCACTTATAATTAATTTATTGGTTCAATCAACGTTATTGAGCAAAGAACAGAACGCCACCAAACTGACTTTGTGGCAGGAGATAGCTTACAAATAATCAACCTCTTCTTTCTCACCCTGAACATAACTGCCTAGATGGGTCGAAAATTCTTGGTTGTCGATAAGTTCGAGTAGCTTGTGGGCAAGTTCTTTGGGGTATATGCGCTTTTCGGTGAGTTCAGACAAAGGCACCCACTCTACCTTTTGGATGTAATGCTCATCGTTTAATCCAACAAGGTTATTAAGGTGGGGCTCGCCGCGATGACTTGTCACATGGTAAAACAGCTCACAGTGGTAGCGGTTTTTCTCGGTTTCTAAAAACTCGCGCACACAAACCAGATCGCCCACTTCAATCTCTAGGCCTGCTTCTTCTTTAAATTCTCTAACTAAACATGCTTTGGAGCTTTTATCCCCCTCTTCCATACCACCGCCGGGTGGCACCCAATATTCGCCGGTGAAGTCTTTGACTTTTAAAAGCAATATCGAGTGCTGATGAATAAGAATGCCTGCCGCTCTAATTCTTTGTTTCATGATTTTTCTTCGCTCTTAGCATAAACCTCAAAGGCGGCATTCAATAACTGCATATGAATAGGCACCAATTCACTGTGATCGCTTCGGTAGCCACCACCGACCACACAGGCTATCGGTAGCGCGCGTTGCTTTGCCATCTCAAACATGCGCTTATCGCGGGCAAAAATCGCTTGCGTGCTGATGTTAAAATAGCCTAGTTCATCTTCTTGATGGATATCCACACCTGCGTCATACAAAATCAAATCCGGTTGATGAAGATTAATCGCCATTTCCACAACCGACTCAAACGTGCTGAGAAATTCGCTGTCGCTGGTCTCTTTTGGCAGAGCAATGTCCATATCTGAGTCTGGCTTTCTGGCCGGAAAGTTTTTATCACAATGGAAAGAAAGAGTAACAATCGCTTGGTTGTCTTGGCATAAGGTCGCGGTTCCATCGCCATGGTGAACATCACTGTCAACGATGAGCACCTTATCGATACCCTCTTGACGCAGTGCTCGTTTGGCAGCCAACACCAAATCATTCAGCAAACAAAAGCCGCTGCCATAATCATAATGTGCGTGGTGATAACCACCACTGAGATGGATAGCAATACCTTTGTCTATGGCAAGCTCTGCGCTCAAGCATGTTCCGCCAGCGGAGGTGAGCGTGCGCTCAATCAAGCTCTCACTCCATGGAAAGCCAATACGCCGCATGGGCGAAACCGCTAACGTCCCGGAAAAAAGCTGCTCTATATACTGCTTGCAGTGGGTTTGCTCAACTTCCTCTCTTAACAGCGGCTCGGGCTGATGGTAGCAAAACCCTGCTTGCCACTGACTATCGCTTTGGCGCTTGGTTTCGATTTTTTGATAAAGGAGCCGATATTTGTGAATCGGATACCTATGCCCATCAGGCAAAGGGAGCTTGGAGTAAATTGGGTGATAGACTAGTGGAATCATTAGGTTTTGTTGACCTTTTTGAGCGACTATCTGCGCATATTTTGATGCTTGGCATGGTAACAAGTTGTCGCCCAATTGCAAAACATGCTTAAATTGATTTGCTTAGAGCAAGACGTCTTTTTTCTTAATTACCCTTCCCTAACGAATAAGGATTACCCATGACTACAGTGGTTATTACTGGCGCGAACCGAGGTATAGGCTTGAGCTTGGTTAAGCATTACCTTGCCAAAAACTATCAAGTACATGCAACGTATCGCTCGCAAAGTCATGCCAGCGAACTGTTTAAGCTCGAAAGTCCAAACTTGCATTGCCATCAGCTCGATGTCACTAACTACGCCCGTTATGAAACCTTATCAAGCCAGCTTCCTGAGATAGATATTTTAATCAACAACGCAGGATATTATGGGCCAAAAGGCTATATGTTTGGTGAAACTGATATTGAAGAATGGCGTAAGGTACTGGAAATCAATACCATAGCGCCGATGAAATTGGTTGAAGCCCTTTACCCTAACCTTGAAAGAGGCTCACTGAAAAAGATCGCCTGTATCTCTTCAAAAATGGGTAGCATGGGTGACAATACATCTGGCGGAGCCTATATCTACCGCTCTTCAAAAGCCGCGCTCAACTCTGTCGTGAAAAGCTTAAGTAACGATCTCGCCAGCCAAGGCTTTACTGTATTGGCGCTTCATCCTGGCTGGGTACTTACAGACATGGGCGGGCCGAACGCCATGATCACTACAGAGACTTCCGCTTCAGGCTTAATTGAGGTTATTGAGTCTGCAACGGCAGACAACTCGGGTGAGTTTATTAACTTCGATGGCTCGCCAATACCTTGGTAACTGATAGCTTGATAACTGATACCTTGGCAATAAGGCGTTAGCTTGCGACGCGCTTTTTACCACTGTATTTAGCGCGCCCGCCACGCTTGCGTTTATAAGCAGGCTTTTCCACTTTTGGTAAATGGCGCAGCGATTCAGGAACAGGTTGTGACTTTATTTGCTGCATCAAACCATCAATCTTTCCTTGAAGCGCCGACATAAAAGGTTGATAAGCTTGATTTCTCTCCGCCATTCCCTGCAATTGGTGCTCCCAGTGGGCGGTAATATCAGGATAGGTTGATTCAGCAGGCAGAGCATGAATAAGACCTCGCCCCGCAGGCGAACTTAAAATTGTTTTGCCTTGTCTTTTAAGAAGCTGGCGCTTAAACAAGGTATCGAGGATCCCTGCGCGAGTCGCTTCAGTACCAAGACCATCGGTCTCTTTTAAGATCTTTTTTAACTCTTTGTCAGAGACAAAACGCGCAATACCTGTCATGGCTTGCAACAAGCTCGCTTCCGTAAAATGTTTGGGAGGCTCAGTTTTACGATCTTTGATTTCCCCTTCCCGGCAAGTTAGCACACTGCCTTTGGGTAAAGGAGGAACGGTATCTACCCCTGTGTCTTCTTCATCGGTTTTACCAAGTAGCGCTTTCCACCCCGCAGAAACCAGTTGGCGCCCCTTGGCAACAAACTCACCACCAGCAATATCAAACACCAGTTTAGCTTCGGCATACACAGCCGCAGGATAGAACTGCATTAAATATTGACGCGCAATTTGCTGGTAGATTTTCATCTCATTGGCGGATAACGCATTGACTGACGCTTTTTTAGGCGTGGGAATAATAGCGTGGTGAGCATCGACCTTTTTATCATTCCAAGCTTTGGATTTGAGTGTTAAGTCGGCTTGAGAGACGGCTGAATTAAGCTCTTTGGCATTATTGCTAATGGCATCACACACACTGCTTGCCTCAGAATAATGACCTTTGGGAAGGTAACGACAGTCAGAGCGTGGATAGGTAATCAGCTTGTGTTTTTCGTACAAGGACTGACAAGTGTCAAGGACTTGCTGAGCGCTCATACCAAAGCGTTTGGCTGCATCGATTTGTAGCGCAGACAACGAATACGGCAGCGGTGCGAACTGCTTGGTTTGTTTTTGCTCTGATTCAACCACCTTCGCCGCCTGATTGGCGATTCGGCTTGCAACATTCTCCACCAGCTTTCGATTGAGTACTCTGCCCTCTTCGTCTTGCCAAGGGCGGCAAGCCTCACTGGGTTTCCAACGAGCACGGATATCAAATTGACGCGCGCCATCTTGATAAGGGATCAGCGCATCGAGCGTAAAATAATCCCGAGGAACAAAGTTTTCTATTTCTTCATCGCGTCGCACCACCAAGCCAAGTACTGGCGTTTGTACTCGCCCAACAGAAAGGACACCTTGATAGCCCGCTTGCTGGCCAAGCAAAGTATAAGCTCGTGACATATTCATGCCATACAGCCAGTCAGCACGAGAGCGCGCCAACGCTGAAATAGAAAGAGGAATAAACTCCTGATTACTGCGCATTTGATTTAAGGCGCGTTTTACGGCGGGAAGGTTGAGATCACTGATCAAAAGTCGCTGCGCACTGGTTTGCTTAGCTTTCGCCACTTTACAGTAGTCCAACACTTCATCGACTAGAAGCTGCCCTTCACGATCGGGATCGCCTGCGTGGATGATTTCTGTGCAGGTTTTGAGCAGCTTTTTTACCACGGTTAATTGCTTGCTGGCCGATTTTCTTGGTCTAAGCTGCCACTGCTGCGGCACTATGGGCAAATCTGCCATGTTCCACTTTTTGTATCTACCATCGTAGGCATCAGGCTCTACTTGCTCCAGCAAATGGCCAATGCACCAGGTCACCACATCACCATTACCGCAACGAATAAAACCCTGGTCTTTTTTCTGTGGATTAGGCAGCGCTGCCGCAATAGCGCGGCCAAGGCTTGGTTTCTCGGCGATAAATAGACGCGTCATAAATAATTTCAAGCAGATACAATAAGGGCTACATTAACCAATGTAGCCCTTAGAAATCAAGAAAAACTGTAAATTTAAACAGTAGTTCCTTTATTCTTCTTTGTCTGAGCCTGCGCGCTCTGCCGCTTCTTTGATCAATGGCTGAAGCTCACCTTTTTGGAACATCTCAATAATGATGTCACAACCGCCAATCAGCTCGCCTTCAATCCAAAGCTGAGGGAAGGTTGGCCACTGAGCGTAGGCTGGCAGTTCAGCGCGAATATCTGGGTTTTGTAGAATATCAACGTAAGCGAACTTCTCGCCACAAGCCATCAATGCTTGAGACGCCTGAGATGAAAAGCCGCAGCTAGGTAGCTTTGGAGAACCTTTCATGTACAACAGGATAGCGTTCTCTTCAATTTGCTGTTTAATTTTATCTATGGTTTCCATTGCTTCCTCTTTATATGGTATTACCGCAAATTATTAGCATATTTTAAACCATTGTCAGAGAATAAAAAGCCTATAATGTTTATGGCTTTATACCACAAGTTTATTTCATATAGAATTCTGCTGTGATGCTTTTAATAAAGTGAAAACTTGCTAAACTATAGCGCAGTTACCAAAACGACATGGCGGACCATGGTCCACCATGATAATAAATTACACTGGAAGCAATCGAGAGAGTTTAACTCTCTCATATTTAATGGAGAATCGAGCAATGGCATTTGAACTACCAGCTCTTCCTTACGCAAAAGATGCACTAGAACCACATATCTCAGCTGAAACTCTAGATTTCCACCATGGCAAACACCACAACACTTACGTTGTTAAGCTAAATGGTCTTATTCCAGGTACTGAGTTTGAAGGTAAATCACTAGAAGAGATCATCAAGACTTCTTCAGGTGGCGTATTCAACAACGCAGCTCAAATCTGGAACCACACTTTCTACTGGCACTGTCTTGCGCCAAATGCAGGTGGTGAGCCTACAGGTGCGGTTGCAGAAGCAATCAATGCTGCGTTTGGTTCTTTCGCAGACTTTAAAGCTAAGTTCACTGATTCAGCAATCAACAACTTTGGTTCTTCTTGGACTTGGCTGGTTAAAAAAGCGGACGGTTCTCTAGATATCGTTAACACGTCTAACGCTGCAACGCCTCTAACAGAAGCAGGTACGACTCCACTGCTTACTGTTGACTTGTGGGAACACGCTTACTACATCGATTACCGCAATGTTCGTCCTGATTACATGAACGGTTTCTGGGCGCTAGTTAACTGGGATTTTGTTGCACAGAATCTAGCAAAATAATTCTGCTACCAGTCTCTAACGCTTATTGCGTATCAAAAGCCAGCATCTGCTGGCTTTTTTCTTTTCTGTTCAACCATTTCACTAAAGTTTGTCTGGGTGTCGCCGTTACATAAGCATCAAGCGAGGTAAGATGCAAACTCAGATTCATACATTAGACAAAGCGGGAATAATTAACGAACTTCAGTTCGGTGATGGGATTAACCATGCCGTTCACGAAGGGCGTCGTGCTGACTTTGCTTTGATTCTATCGATGTTTTCTGATGATGTTAGAGATAATACCCCGATTGAGAAAGTCACTGAAATAGACACAACAGAAGAGGCCTTAAGACGCCGCTTTGAATTATCACAGCCTCAAGAGCTTCGCTCCAACCAAGAATCTTATCCAGTGGCGGCCACTCAAGCTGAGCTATTTCACACCTCAGGTCTGCCAAGTGCCAAACTGAGCCACTACCTCAAACCTGATGCTTTGGCTTATCTACCGGAAGACACCTTCAATCTTCCCGAAGACATCTACCACAACCTATCAGGGCACCAACGTCGCCAATTAGGTGAGACTGGCAGCAAATCTATCATGCCAATCGATCTATACAATCAATTGGTCACAGCCCAAAGAAACTTCCAAATTCAAACACAAGTTTAAAGATCTATTCAGATCACAATTACTTTCATATCACTCATTTAATAATCAACAAGTTTCTCATAAATGTGAATGAGCGCAAGTTATTTAATTTAACCCCAAGATATACACAATTTATTTGACCTTATTCACACCAAACGCACAATTAATCTACCATGATATGTGGACAAACTTTCAAGGCCGCCAATGGAGGCACAGTGTATGGACATAAAAAGTGCTGTAATATTAATAACTTCCGCAGGAACTCAACTCGGCAGCACCCTAGCTATGCACTTTGCATCTCTTGATGGAATTGTCATTCTTTGTGATACCAATAAATCTCAATTAAATGAAACTTTTGAGCGATGCAAAAAAATTTCGTCGAATATTTATCAGCATGCAATGAATGATCATTCTTTAGATAGCATTAACTCATTGTTTACCTTTATTGATCAATCCGTTCATCAATCCCCTGATGTACTGATCAATGCACTCACTAGCCAAACCATGCCAAAATTCTTTGATGAAAAAGCCAGCGATATTTTCACTCAGCATCTATCTTTGATGGCCGCCACTTTATTTACCTTTGGTCAGGCAACCGCAGAAAGAATGCGCCAAGACAAAAAAAATGGTGTGATTGTCAATGTGATTGCTCACGCAGATTACAGTGATATGTCTGGGTTTGAAAATGCTACTTCTATGGTTGCAGGTTTCACCCAAAGCTGGGCAAAAGAGCTTAATCCATTCAATATTCGTGTTGGAGGCGTGGTGCCTTGCTATGAACAGCAAAATATCCACTGGGCGAAGATACGTGATGAGTTAATTAGAAATACCGAATATATTGTTTCTAACGATTACTTTAGCGGCCGAGTTATGGCCGCCTAGTCAGATATTCGTCAAACGCTTTACTGGTTCGATAAGGTTTTGAGCAGCCCTTCTGAGGCTTGTTCAATCAAATCGACAACCAGTTCAAAACCATTGTCCCCGCCATAATAAGGGTCAGGGATTTCTTCGTGCTTGGTCTCACCATAGCTAAGAAACAGCTGCAATTTGTTTCGATATTCAACCGGGCATTGCGCGTGTAGGTCGGCAAGATTGTCCTTGTCAGCGGCCAAAATTAAATCAAAGTAAGCGAAGTCCTCATCGACAATTTGGCGTGATACGATCCCTTTAAATGAATAGCCTCGGCGCTCACCAACCGCTTTGGAGCGGGGATCAGGCGGATTGCCTTGGTGATAACCTATCGTTCCTGCTGAATCAACCTCGATATCAAGGCCCATGCGCTCAGCTTTCGCTCTTAGAATTGCCTCGCCTGTTGGTGAACGACAGATGTTACCCATACAAACAACGAGTATTTTCTTGGCCATATTTTCCTTTCCCTAACAAAGCCATGGTTTTTTGCACCACTGTGGATGCGTTATCATAGACTCAGTTTTTAAAATTAAAAAGGACTTCCCGTGACATCTGATAGCCAGAAACAAGAACGCCATCAGGCAAGACAACAAAAAGTGAAGCAGCAAGTCGATGCGAGAGTTGCAGCAGCCCAAGATGAAAAAGGTCTGCTACTTATTATTACTGGTAATGGCAAAGGTAAATCGACCTCGGGGTTTGGAACCATAGCCCGCGCCGTTGGCCACGGCTTAACTTGCTCAGTAGCTCAATTTATCAAAGGCACTTGGGATAACGGCGAGCGCAATTTGCTGGAAAAGCTTGGCGTCGAATTTCAAGTGATGGCAACTGGTTTTACTTGGGAAACGCAAGATAAAGAACTCGATACTCAAGCTGCGCAAGTGGTTTGGCAAGAGTGTAAACGTATGCTCAGCGACGCTTCAATAGACGTGATTTTGCTTGATGAGCTGACTTATATGGTTAGCTACGGCTATATCGAATTAGAGGAAGTGGTTGACGCTCTCAATAACAGACCGTCGATGCAATCGGTAATTATTACTGGGCGCGGAGCACATCGCACTCTGATTGAAATGGCCGATACTGTGTCTGAGGTTAAGAACGTGAAACATGCGTTTGACTCTGGAGTCAAAGCGCTAAAAGGGGTTGATTGGTAACCGCCTTAAAATAAAAGCGCCCAACTGGGCGCTTTACTCAAAGCTTGTTCGTAACTAGTGCAGCTTAGTTAAACAACCCTTTAATCAAGCTGTTAACCGCATCCTTGGTCTTTTGATCTTTTATCTTATCGCCGAGTTTCTCGTCTAACTTTTTCAAACCACGATCAACTTCTTTTTCGACTTTCTGTTTCAATACATCGTCAAAGACCAGCTTAAATTTAGGTTTGGCCCAAGTACCAGAAATGTTAATTGGAATAGTCACATCTCTCAGCTCATCAATACTCTTACCACCTTGACCTTCTAGTGATCCGACAACCGACGTACTGACCGTAAAGTTAACGGTTTGCTCGATGTAGTTTGCACTGCCATTTCCTCGGATACGCAGCAGTGGCGATTGCATTGATAAATCATTGGTCGAAACAACACCTTTATTAAGTTTTAAGGTCGCTTTCATCGCACTAAAATCGGTTTTTTGTGCTTCTTTAGAAGGCTCGGCTTTTTGGCCTTTAAACTTGGCGTAGTTTTCACGAATCAACTGAGCTACGTTGATGCCATTCACCGCACCATCGGTAAAGTTAATGACCACAGTACCAACTAAATTCTTTTGAATCCCTGTTGGAGTGAGACTTCGGCCTTTCACATCTACATCAATGTTACCTGTACCTTCTAACTTATCATTGTTAGCCACATCGGAAAGCAAAGGCTGAACCTTAACACCTTTAATGCGCTTTTTAACCGTGTAACTCGCTGGGCTTTTTCTTGCGTCCAGTTTTGCAGAAGCCGTGATCGAACCTTGGTACAAGTTCGAAGAAAAAGACGTCAGCTCAGCAATACCACGATTGACATAGAAACTGGTTTTGACCTTTTCCATCTTGGCATTGCTCGCCTTAAATTTATCAATGGTGATATCACCTTTGATATCTAGAGACTTAAGTGCGGACAAATCTGGTTCAACTTCTGGTTGAATTGACGCCTTTTGCGCGCTGTTTTGACTCGGTGCTGCCTCTGGTTTTTCCGTCGATGCTTCGTCAGTCTTTGCTGTATCAAGCCCTAGGAATTCATCCAAATCAATATTTGGGCTGTGCAGTGAAAAACGCACTTTAGGAATATCACCTAAGGTTACATTGGCTTTACCATCAAATGCCAAGGCGTTAGCGGTTAGCTTCTCTAACACAAAACTTAAGTGGCTTTTAGTCAAGTCAAAGGATAAATCGGAGACCATATCAACTTTCATCGGAGATTGAGGCAGAGTATCTCCTTTAAACGTGGCATCAAGGGTCAACTTGTCCATCACCACTTTTGAGATCGCTTTGTCGACGGTTAAACTGCCACTGCCTTGCATGTCAATGTCGAGATCGGCAGCACGCCCCACTAGGTGATAAGTCAAAGCATTGGCTGTATCAAAATCAAATGTCTCCAAACCGAGTTTGATCGAGTCAAACTTATTCGCTGGATCACTAAAACCTGCATTAAGTTCTATATTACGCAGTGAATACTCGGCAAAACCTTTCGCTAGCTTAAATTCAGCGCTCCCCTGTGCATTGAACTTCTGTTGATTGTTCTCACCTTTCACCGCGAAATCAGCACGGGTCCAGTTATCAATAGCAAACTCGGACAAGTTAAGAGAAACATCAAACAACTTGGTATATGAGCCCGCCTGTTTATCCTGAATTTCAATCGCTGCGTTAGATATGGTCACACCGGCAAGGTTAAGGCTCCAATCAGACGCTGGTTTCTCTGTCGTGTCAGTTGGCGAAGACTCTACTGGCGTATCAGTGGCAGCCGGCTCTTCTGATTCTGCTTGTTCTGTCTGCGCTTTGGTTAACGCATCAATGTTCTTGCGACCATCTTTAAGTGTCTCAAGATAGAACTCCGCACCATCAAGGGTAATATTACCGATTTCAAGTTGCTGGTTTAAAAGCGGTGAGACTGATACATCAATACCAACAGTATCAACTTTGAATAAATTCGGTTTAGAAAACCCTTGTGGGTTTCTCAGTTCTGTCTTACCTAGCTCAAAGCCAAGTGATGGAAAAAACTTCCAACTGATGTCACCTTCTATTACCAACTCCAAGCCAGTGTGTTTTTGAGTTTGCTCAACAATAAGCGGCTTAAACTGATTGGGGTTGACGAAAAGCACCAGCGCTACAATCGCGCCAAACAGCACGATGATTGGAATGGCAATAAATAGGAACAGTTTCTTCATCAGAATTATCCTTGCTATTCAGAGTTGTCGTAGATTGGCCAATACATCCAAAAGCGAACTTGGGTGATAAGGCTTATTACAGATAAAAAGAAAGTGGCACCTAAGGTGCCACTTCTTACGAAAAAAATAAAGCGCTTGAATAGGATTAAGGCTTAAGCTTTCAAAAGTTTTGCAATATGCGCTTTTAAAACATCAATCGCGATGCGATTTTTACCGCCACGAGGCACAATAATATCTGCGTGTTGCTTAGATGGCTCGATAAACTGCATGAACATAGGTCGTACTGTTTCTTGGTACTGTTTTAAAACAGACTCCATGGTGCGGCCTCGCTCTTCTACATCACGTCTCACACGGCGCAGCAAACAAATATCTAGCGGTGTATCCATAAACACAGTCGCGTGCATAAGTTCACGTAAACGAGGATCAGTAAGAAGAAGGATTCCCTCAAGGATGATGACTTTTTTCGGTGTCATCAAGGTCGTATTTTCAGTGCGCGTATGCTCAGCATAGCTGTATTCTGGCACTTCAACTGCGTCACCTTGGGTCAGCGTTTTTAAATGCTCACACAATAAGTCATGGTCTAATGCGTTCGGGTGGTCGTAGTTGGTTTTAACACGCTCTTCCATGCTCAGGTGACCCTGATCGTTGTAATAGCAATCTTCCGTAATTACACCAATTTGATGATCGCCTACTTTCTCACGAAGTTCATTATAGATAGTACTAGCGATTAAACTTTTTCCAGAAGCCGATGCGCCAGCAATACCGACGATGACGCATTGATTATTATCAGACATTATTCTTGCACCCGATGAATTGAATTGGTGTCGTGTTCTAATACTTAAACTGGACAACATATGCCCATAAAGTGTTAGTGTGTAATATATAAACCGCCTGATTATAGGGAGTTCGCCTTTGACATGCTAGTGAGGATTTCATCCAAATCACTAATTAGAAGCAATAACGGTAACGCAAACGATTACCGCATATACCTCAAATTGAGTAATATCCTAAAAGCCATAGCAAGCATTAGCACAAACTCATCCCTAACTAGGCGAAACATTATTCAAGCATTGTAAACTGAATTGACTGTGGCTTTTCTTTTCCATGCCAATACATTCTTGCACACACCGACTCTGCTAACTGAATATAGTCAGCAGCTTGTTCTGAATCTGGTCTTGCGACAACGCTTGGACAGCCATTATCCGTGTCTTCTCTTAACGAAATATGTAAAGGGATTTGAGCAAGCAAATCGAGACCAAACTCGCTAGCCATTTTTTGCGCACCTCCAACACCAAAAATGGCTTCTTTACCCCCGCAATGGCTGCAAATGTGATAACTCATATTCTCAACCAGCCCAATCACTGGTACCTGCACTTTTTCAAACATGCCCGCACCTTTGCGCGCATCTGCAAGCGCAAGATCTTGTGGTGTAGTGATAATCACTGCCCCTGTTACTGGCACCTGCTGAGCAAGGGTTAATTGAATATCACCTGTACCTGGCGGCATATCAACCACAAGGTAGTCGAGCTCTGGCCACTGGGTTTCATTGAGCAGTTGAGCGAGAGCTTTCGAAGCCATTGGACCACGCCAAATTGCCGCTTCATCTTTTGACACCAAATAGCCTATGGAGTGGGTATAAATACCGTGCGCCAAAATAGGCTGCATCCATTTATCATCTTTAACTTGAGGAGAAGCGCCCTGTTGTCCAATCATAAGAGGTACGGAAGGACCATAAATATCCGCATCCAACAAACCAACTTTTACACCGGATTTGGCGATCGCTAGCGCAAGATTGACGGCGGTAGTTGACTTGCCGACCCCACCCTTTGCTGAAGTGACGGCAATAATATTTTTAACACCGCTGACTTCATGGCTGACATGAGTTTGCAAAGCCTTTGGCTGCACAATTATTTCATACTCAACTGGGGCAGTTTGTCCATTGCGATGTTGCGACTCTATCCAGCTCGATAAGCTTTCAACTAGAGACGATGCCGCAAAAGGGATAGATACAGTGAGCTTAGTCGCTGTGACCGAAACCATACCCGGCACACTAGCCCATTCTTGAGTAAGACTTGGATGCTCAAACTGATTAAGCCAACGACAAAATTCTTCTTTGTTCGACAATTGACGCATAGGTCCTCCTTATGCCTCTAATCCTAGCATTGCTCTTTAATGGACTGAACCCTGAAAAAACTAAGGTATTCGAGCAGATGATACCTTGGAGTCGTAATGTGGATAAGGTAGTATTAGGGTCAATTTTTTATATCTATCAGAATAAGCGAATATTAAGTATGGCAAACGATCAAAGAAACCTTGATCCAAGGAAACTGCTGGTAACTTGTGCCCTTCCGTATGCTAATGGTTCGATCCACTTAGGTCATATGCTTGAACACATTCAGGCTGATATCTGGGTTCGCTACCAACGCCTACGTGGTAACACGGTAAACTTCATTTGTGCTGACGATGCCCACGGCACGCCAATTATGCTAAAAGCACAACAGATGGGAATCACACCAGAAGAGATGATCGCTGCCGTCAGTGAAGAACACCAAAAAGACTTCGCTGGTTTCGATATTAGCTTTGATAACTACCACAGCACTCATTCTGAAGAAAACCAGCAGCTCGCATCACATATTTATTTGGAACTGAAGAAAAATGGGTTCATCTCTAGCCGTACGATTTCTCAGCTATTTGACCCAGAAAAAGAAATGTTCCTACCTGATCGTTTTGTTAAAGGTACTTGCCCTAAGTGTAAATCTGACGATCAGTACGGCGATAACTGTGACAGCTGCGGCGCAACTTATAGCACCACTGAACTGATTGACCCTAAATCAGCGGTCTCTGGCGCAACGCCAGTGATGAAAGACTCTGAGCACTTCTTCTTTGATTTGCCACAGTTTGAAAGCATGCTCCAAGAATGGACTCGCTCAGGTTCACTGCAAGCCGAAACAGCCAATAAGATGCAAGAATGGTTTGAGTCAGGCCTACAACAATGGGATATCTCTCGCGATGCCCCTTATTTTGGTTTTGAAATTCCAGGCGAAAAAGACAAATTCTTTTATGTTTGGCTCGACGCACCTATCGGCTACATGGGTTCATTTAAGAACCTGTGCGATAAGCGCAGTGATTTAGACTTTGACGAATACTGGAAGAAAGACAGCACAACCGAGCTTTACCACTTCATTGGTAAAGACATCGTTTATTTCCACTCTCTATTCTGGCCTGCCATGCTCGAAGGCAGTGGTTTCCGTAAACCAAATAATGTGTTTGTTCACGGCTACGTCACTGTTAACGGTGCCAAAATGTCTAAATCGAAAGGCACATTTGTTAAAGCCAGCACTTACCTTGATCACCTCGATCCTGAGTGCCTGCGTTACTACTATGCAGCCAAACTCAACAGCCGTATCGATGACCTAGACCTTAACCTTGAGGACTTTACTCAACGTGTTAACGCTGATGTAGTAAATAAAATTGTTAACCTTGCGTCGCGCAATGCTGGTTTTATCACTAAACGCTTCGAGGGTAAGCTTTCTGATGAGTTTGCCGAGCCAGAATTGTATCAAGAGTTTGTTGCCGCAGCCGATCGCATAGCTGAGCTTTACGAAACTCGTGAATTTGGCCGTGCAATACGTGAAGTAACTGCACTGGCTGATAAAGCCAACCAGTATGTTGACGAAAAAGCACCTTGGGTTGTGGCGAAAGAGGAAGGCAAAGATCAACTGCTACAAGATATTTGTTCTGTTGGTATCAACCTGTTCCGCGTGCTGATGACTTACCTCAAGCCTGTTATGCCTGCTTTAGCCGCACGTACAGAAGCTTTCCTAAATGAAGAGCTAACGTGGGAAGGAATAGCCAAACCATTAACAGGTCATGAAATCACCAAATTCAAGGCTCTGTTTAATCGTATCGATCCGAAAAAGGTTGAGGCTATGATTGAAGCATCAAAACAAGATGCTGCTGCAGAAATGGCAGCCAAGGAAAAAGCTGAAGCCGCTAAGAATCAAGCAAGCCAAACCGAATTGGATAAAGACCCAATTGCAGAAGAAATAGATTTTGATGCTTTTGCCGCTGTTGATATGCGTATTGCTCGTATTATCTCTTGCGAAGAGGTACCAAAAGCGAACAAGCTACTGAAGTTTCAGCTTGATATCGGTGGCGAGACTCGTCAGGTTTTCTCCGGCATTAAGTCGGCATACAAGCCAGAAGAACTTGAAGGTAAGTTGACCGTCATGGTTGCAAACCTTAAGCCTCGTAAGATGAAGTTTGGTATGTCAGAAGGTATGATTTTGGCTGCTGGCCCAGGTGGAAGCGATCTTTGGATTCTAGAACCTCATGAAGGTGCTCAACCTGGTATGCGCGTCATGTAATAGCGCTGTATAGCATTGCTTTAAAGCCCTGCCCTAAGTAGCAGGGCTTTTTTGTAGGTCGTGTCACCACATTGGTGAAGATTTGCACCGAAAACAAGCAATGCACTATCCCTACATATATTAAAATACTGAAATATAATAAATAATTATCTGGCATTAAAGCTGCTCCCATACATCAGTACTCGCTAGCAATAAGGAGCAGCTTGTGTTCGCACTCATTTCTATTTTGTTATCATTGTGTGTCTTGATCGCTCTATTTCAGGTGTCTCAACACCGGCAATCAGTACAACAGAGAAAATTGGACATTCTTATCTTACTCAGGCAGATACTGCTACTTTGCAGAAAGCATCGCTCGTTAACTCATCAAGCCATTACCTTGCCAACCTCAAGCACCCAACATCACACCTTAAAAGATCTAGACCATCAACTAATCCAAATATCCAATCAATTAATCACGGTTGCCCATTTTGATAACAAACCTATTTATCGTATTTTCCAGCAAAGTCTTAATAAATTGCGTCATGACTGGCAGGAGTGCTCACCAGCACGTAATCAAATTATCCATGGGAAAGCCATACGCCACTGCATGTTTTTAATGGATGACATTGTGATTGCTTGGCTCGCTGAATCTGGCCGAGATGAGTTAACTGAAGAGTACCATATGAACTGGCAGATAATACTTGATGGTATGGAAATACTGACTCAACTTAGAATTGCGATTGAACATATTCATCAACCCAAAGGGCTGCAATGTGTACAAGGCTACTGCGAAAAAATGAAGCGAAAGCTCAATCAACTATCGCTAATCTGCCCTATCTCTCTTGCGTCACCTCATAGCACTCAATGTGTTAATGAGCTGATACAAGTTATTGAAAATAAGACCAACGGGATAGAAACAGAACACTTATACCAACTGACAACAGATTTATCTTTGGTTTTGTCACAGGTATATGATCAAGTTTTATCAGACATCACGCAAAATTTATATTTGCCTCTACCAGAGTTGACATTGAACTGATAAAAAGCCCTATTCACAAGAGTAGGGCTTTAACTACAATATTAGTCTTGAAGCATCTTACGCGCGGCCTCAACAACCACTTTAATTGAACGAGCTTCCGTCTCTTTCAGGGTTGAGTGATCGGGGATTTCTTTTTGAGAGCGGTTGATGATCACTCCCGCGACACAGCCTGCTTTAAGGCCAAAGCTTGCACACATTGTCAGTAGAGTCGCTGATTCCATCTCAAAATTCAGAACACCCATATCTTGCCATTCTTTCATTGAACCTTGAAAACGTCTCACTACGCGGCCAGAGAAAGTATCATAGCGCTCTTGTCCAGGGTAGAAAGTATCACTAGATGCAGTCACACCCATGTGAACTTTTGCACCAGACTCTTCAACCGCAGCTTTCATTGCTGTTGCAACCTCAAAGTCAGCCACCGCTGGAAATTCCATTGGAGCAAAGTGCAAGCTAGCGCCATCTAGGCGAACTGAAGCTGTGGATACAATCATGTCTCCCACTTTCACATGTGGTTGGATTGCACCAGTAGTACCGACACGTAAGAAAGTATTGATGCCAAGTTGAGCCAACTCTTCAACCGCGATAGAGGTTGAAGGACCACCAATACCAGTTGAGCAGACAATAACTGGGTTGCCGTCAAGCTCAGCACGATAAAGCGTGTACTCACGGTGACTAGCCAAAAAAACAGGATTATCCATTTGTTCAGCAATTTTTTGAACGCGAGCAGGATCACCTGGGATAATTGCCAGCTTGGCATCAGCAAGATCGTCTTGAGTGACTCCTAAATGGAATACAGCTTGAGACATAAAATAGCTCCTTTTATAACGAAATAGGTGGCGTTGCCTATCTTTTCGTCTTATTCATTTGGTTGGGTACGGAGCATAATGTATCCAACTGAGCTGATTTTAATGGTGACTTGAGTCACAAATAATTGACAACTCATTAGACTTATTGCAAATAAAATCGTTTTGCATCACATTTTATGGTCTTATTAATGCCTAGATTACATAAAAAAGCCTGAGAAGATCTCTCAGGCTTGGTTGCGTAACTAAACACTTATGCTTGTGGCTTAAACTTAAGCAGCCTGAGTGCATTGAGGGTCACGATCGCTGTTGCTCCACTATCAGCGAGAACAGCCACCCAAAGCCCAGTTATACCAAGCAAACTAGTGACAAGAAAGATCCCCTTGAGCCCCAGCGCAAGAGCAATGTTCTGACGTATATTGCTAAGCGTAGCGCGAGACAACTCAATCATACTGGCCAACTCTACCAAACGATTGTGCGTGATAGCGGCGTCCGCAGTCTCAAGTGCCACATCTGTTCCTCCACCCATAGCAATACCAATACTGGATGCTTTCATCGCAGGTGCATCGTTGATGCCATCACCAACCATGGCTACATTTGCTGTTGATGACAAACTCTCAACATAAGTCACTTTATCTTGTGGTAGCAATCCTGCTTTATAGTCGATATCTATCAGTGAGCTAATGGCCTTTGCACTGCGAGCATTGTCTCCAGTCAGCATAATTGCATTAACGCCAAGATTCTTAAGCGCTCGAACGGCATTCGCCGAGTCTTCTCTCAGGGTATCTTGCCAAGCAATGAGGCCAATAACTTTATTATCTCCTTGAATCGCAACCACCACCGTTTTGCCCTGCTGTTCTAACTTACGCACATCCTCGGCGACATCACTCGACAATACAAAACCAATCTTGCTTGGTGCGATTGCCTGATATTCAACTCCATCAACCAAACCTCGCACACCAAGACCTATTAGCGCTTGTTTGTCATCTGCCTCGGGGATCTCGATGCCAGATAGTTTGGCTTTATTCACCAGCGACATAGCAAGTGGATGGCTAGAACCAACTTCAATGGCAGCAATATTGCGCAGAAGCTCTGCCCCTTCAACATTACCTATGGCAATAATATCTGTGACTTCAGGTTTCCCCTTTGTCAGAGTACCCGTTTTATCAAAAGCAACGGTTTCTATTTTTCCCAACTGTTCAAGCGCTGCGCCGCCTTTGATTAGAGCACCTCGTTTAGCGCCAGCCGCAAGCCCAGATGTAATGGCTGCAGGTGTGGAGATCACCAAAGCACATGGACAAGCGATAAGCAGTAAAGCGAGTCCTCGATAGACCCAGGTTTCCCATGGCTGAGCAAAAAATAGCGGCGGTACAAGAATGACAACTAGAGATACCAACATCATTAAAGGTGTATACCAACGGCTAAACTTATCGAGAAAGCGCTCTAGTGGTGCTTTGCGCGATTCTGCTTCCTCAATAAGATGCAAGATTCGATCAATGGCGTTTTCCCCTTGCTTAGAGGTGATCACAAAGCGCACCACTTTATCAACCACTACTGCGCCTGCCATCACTGAATCATTTTCAACACGTTCAACTGGTATCGATTCACCGGTTAATGCACTTTCATCAAAACTGGCGGTTTGTCCTATCAGTTTTCCATCTGCGGGAAGTCTAGCCCCTGGTGAAACTTCAATAATGTCGCCAGGTTGTAATTCACTCGCAGAAACTTCAACACGCTCATCATTGATTATTTTTGTCGCAGTTTCAGGCACTAGCTCCATCAATGACTGGACACCACTTCGCGCTCGAGAAGCAGCAAATGCTTCTAAACGTTCACCGATCATGAACAGCAAGAGTACCATGGCAGCTTCCGCTGTTTCACCTAGATAGAGAGCACCTATAGCAGCAACACTCATTAGCGTTTCTATCGCAAATGGAGTCCCTGATTTAGCCAACTGGAGTGCTTTCTTGCTAATTGGGTATAAGCCTGCCAAACAGGTTAAAGTAAACATCCATTCACTGAATACAGGAGATATAGGTTTAAGAAGTGCAGCGATAGCCATAGATAGTGCAATCGCAATAATCGAAGAGTTTTGTTTAACTAAGGCTTTCCAGCCTGATTTAGTTTGTGGCTTTGTTGAAGTTAAGTCGCTACTACAACGAAAGCCTGCATCCCGAATGGCTTGTCCAACATTATCAGCAGTACTTTTGTTATCTAGCTCTACTACAAGTTTTTCTGTGGCAAATAAAACTTTGGCGTCCATGACACCAGCAACTTTATTAACCGCTGTTTCAATTTTTTTTGCGCATGACGGACAGTCCATGCCCGTAATTTTCCAACTGTGAGTACTACCTTTTGCAAAACTTATGGGGTCGCTTTCCTCATCAGAAGACTCAGCACTACTTGAACAGTTATTAGAACCGCAGCATCCAGAATCAGACTCTCTGATCCCTTCCATTTGTATATTAGTCATTTTAGGGTTCGAGCAAGAGGCTTCATGGCTAGGGTTGAAGGTCACTTTAGTTGAACGACATGCTTGATGTTTAGTGCACATAATATTCTCTCCACTTAATGTACACTGTAATCATAAACCTTGGAGTCCACTCCAAGGTCAACTATTTTTTTCGTTTGATAACAAACTTTCTTTCTGGCTAGCTACTTCATCAATTAAAACCGCATCATGGGTACAAAAGGGCTGTGAGTTAATACTTGTAATCGAGGGATCCTCTTCTTCCAATTCTAATGTGTCACTTTGGATCAAGTCACTGATGTGTTTACGCAATACAATAAGCGCCAACACACCAAATACTATCGACCCAACGGCTTGCCCATAGAGAACACCAAGGGCGCCAAACCAAACAGAACCAAGGTATACAAAAGGTAAAGTTCCTAATGTCGCTTTACCTAGATTTAATGCTGTTGAGTAAAACGGTTTACCAAGATTATTGAATGATGTGTTGGCCACAAACTGAGCGCCATTAAACACAAAACTAAACGCCACATAAGTACAAAAAGCAGAAACAATAATGGCGGCATCACCTTGTAAACTAAATCCTGTAATCACAAGGGATTGAACAAAATAGAGAAGAGTACAAACCACCAATGTATAAACTGTAGTGACAATTAAAGAGTTGATTAACGTATCCCTAACTCGATCCAGCCGCTCGGCGCCAAAGTTTTGCCCAATAATTGGACCAACGGCTCCTGATAACGCAAATATGACAGCAAAGCAAACAGGAATAAGGCGCCCTATCACAGCATAGCCAGCAACAAAATCTTCTCCATACTTTGCAATTGATGTGGTTACGATCGCGTTGCCAATGGGTGTCGCAATATTGGTAATAATCGCAGGAATAGATATGGTTAATATCGCTTTGAGGCTATTTTTACACGCTGACAGCGAGGGTAAGGCAACCAAGTCATGATTACGAATAAGAGGGTAAAGCGAGAAGAAGAATACGGTAAATCGAGCAAAAACTGTCGCAACAGCGGCACCTTCAACATTCCAACCAAAGCCAAAAATAAAAATTGGGTCCAACACTGCATTGGTGATACCTCCCGCAAGTGTTGCCCACATAGATCGCTTGGCATCTCCCGCAGCCCTAAGTCCAGCACCTGCAGACATAGCGATGGCAATAAGAGGACCGCTTGGGAGCAGTATTTGTAGATAAGCTTGTGCGCGCTCCGCCACATATCCCTTAGCACTAATGGCAGCAAGAAGTTCGGGAATGAACACATACATCAAAGTACTCACAACACAGCTGATAAGAAAGGCGGTAAGCATAATGGTGCTGCTTAGCCTTCTAGCATGATCACGCTGCTTGGCACCAATCGCTTTGGAAACCAAAGCACCCATGGCTATTGAAGTACCAATCGAAATAGATGTAGAGAAAAAGACTAACGTACCAGCGAATCCTACCGCAGCGGCTAACTCAACCTGACCCAACATACTAATGAAGAGCATATCAAGTAAATCAACCACAAATAATGCCATGAGGCCAACAGATCCTGCCCCTGACATCACCAAGATATGGCGCATGGTCGAGCCTTCAACAAACTTCGCGCTCTGATTCTCCATGTTAAGCCTCAACTCCATTTTACCCAACAAAAAAGAGGCGCTCAACAGCGCCTCTTTTTGCTATTTACTTTTATTACTATACCGGATGTTTAAAGCAATCGTCTAGATTCTTAGCAACCGCACGCAATACATCACGACGAGTAATAATTCCAACCAACTTACCACTATCAATAACTGGATATACCTTAGGCTTTCCAGATTTCATCATATCGGCTAACTCGATTATCGATGTATCAGGCCCAACAGAAAGCACTTGTGAGTGCATACAATCGGAAACAATATGTGTGTCTTGGCAGTAGTAACTGACTTTAACTAGCTTGTCGAGCAAATCATGGCCTGAGAGAAATCCTATCACTTCTTCTCTTTCATTAATCACCGGTCCACCAAGATAGCTCGACTTCAACATTTTTTCCAATGCCGCACTCAATGACATTTCAGGGGTAAATTTCACCGCCTGTAACGTCATATAATCTTTCACTTTCAATGATTCCATTTGCGTCTCCTTAGCGTGCAAATCTCATTTTCTATAGTGTAATTGTTGTCTAATTTCTTGATTTTACTAAATTGAAATCAACAATTTTTCCAATAGTTCAGGCCTATCACGCAAAAGAGCCCTCCAAATTTTATGAAAATGTAAGGTAACTTTACTGACTTTGAAACTTATTCGCTCTGAGGTGCACTCCTAGTCCTTTTAGAAGTTTCGACTTCAAATCCAAGCCAGAATCAGCCTTCGATTTAAACTCCAAATCCTTCCAACGGCCAGTGTGCGCTTCCCACCAAGGCGCCGTTTGTTGCTCTAAATATTTTTCTAAACAATCTTGTGCTCGCTTAAACTTATCCTCATTGTCTTGGTCTTGCTTAAACGCACTCATCGCAACAAAAAAGTCGTCCTTTTGCTTTTCTAGTTTTTCTTGTTCTGATTGCGGAGCTCGGTCAACAAGCTCTTTGAAGAAAAATTTCACTTCCTCTTTCATTGGATGTTGTTGGTTTGAGCCAAGTTTTGTAAACATCTTCTTGTACTCAGCTTTGTTGTCTGTGAAAAACTGCTTCCATTCTGCATTATTGGTGTTTAATTTAGCATCACGATATAAACGATTGAAACGTACCATGGTAAAGGTCAAATCATCACTGGCAATTTTTTCGCTTACTACCGTCGTTTTACTCTTATTGACGCCAACATTAGCCCCTGAGTGAACACCTGCTGCTACCGTACCAGAGCCTCCCACATTAACATTCGCTGATAAGGTCTTGGTGGTACGAGAAAACTGTTTGCGCCAGCCCTTCTCACCTTTGTAGTCTTCAGCTTTGCTGTAATCGGGCTTAAATGAGCGGCTAGTGTATGAAAATGAAACCCCACCACCAATATCAGGAGCGATATCAAGATCTCCCGGTAACTCAATTCCCTGTTCAGCTATCGCTTGCTGTAGTGTGGCTACATTAATCAAACCTTGGAGTGAGCTGGCTACTGAGCCTGTAAACACCACATCGATATAGCGACCTTCACGAACTCTACTAGGGTGGATACGCTGACGCTCAACGATATCCAACTTACCTGTAATAGGACCAGCATTGATAGAGAAGCTCGAGCGAGTGTCTGCAACCTGCAAATAAATTTCTTGCTCAAAAGTTGCAATCTTGTCCAAACGTGACTTTGAATACTCAATTGACGGATTTTGCACCAACACACCCGTTTGACCAATCAAGTTTGATAACTCTTGCTCTCTCTTAGGATTAATCCCAGAAACAAGGTGTTTGTTTGGCATGATTGTACTAGCAAAAAGTGCATGAGATGCTGAAGCAAACTGTAAAAACTGATGCCGACCAATTGCTCCCCAACGATTTTCAATTTCATGCTTTTGGCTTCTTAGCTCTTTTAACTCTGATTTTTTAGCACTGCCGGATGACTTAAAGTAATCGTATTTTTGTACCACCTCACAGTACTCATTCATGTCCCTTTTTAGTAGATTCAGTCCACCTATTGCAGCCTTGGGATCGTTATCATTATTACTCATCAATATTTGTCTAGCGTGATGGGTAAAGTTATCCGGCAACTCTTTAAGCCTATCTTTGTTTTTAAGAACAATATCAGCAAGCTGATTGGGTACAAATTCGTAAATATCCGTGGTGCTTTTCGAGCGATTGGCGCCAAACCCACCGCCAAAGTTGACATCCAGACTACCAACATTGAAAGTGGTGCCAGCATTAACAGATAGCCCAACATCTCCCGCTTTAGTGGTATAGAAACCTGTCAGTGGTTTCGTCCTCTCTGGGGCGGGAGCATTAACACTTGCATTGATCTTTAAAGCAGATTTTAGTAGTTGATTAAGCCGATGCTGACTATTGGCCGCAAGTTGTTTTTGTTTCTTCAGTGCTTTCGTTTTTTTGGCATCAGGGCCATTTTGCGCAATATAGTCTTTTGAATTGTTCCACTCTTTAAAGTAAGTAAGGCTACCCTGAGCTCCAGCCTTGGCTTGGGCCTTCAATCCAACATTATCCGACAAGCTCGCCTGCACACCAGCTTTCAGCCCAGAACTTAAGCTTTGGCTAATTTCCTCAAATACGAGACCTTCATCATCAGCATTGAAACGTGTCTCTGTTGATATGCCTAGTGAAACATCCGCAAAAGGCCCCACCTTAGCGTCTGTACCTGGCACTGCCAACAAGCTTGCGCCTGCATTAACACCAGCAATGTATGTTGTGGCTTTCCCAGCACCCGGTTTTCCTAGCGCAAGATACTCACCTAACTGCTTAGCTTGTAGTTTTTCATGTTTCATTTGCATCCAATCACATTTAGTGTGCTGGGCAAGAATAGTAGATAACTCTTTCAGCTCACCTTTTGGTAACTGCTTGCTCAACTTCTTAAATACGACATGGATTTGCTTGGTATCTTGATAAGATAAATGACCGTTTGGACCCTGATACTCTTTTAGTACAGGCTCTAATCCAGTTTCCAACACATGGATAGCTTTAAGATCATGCTTGTTATTTTTGTTCAGTTTTTCTATGAGCTTAGAATGGATGATTTTGACATCATCAACGATGACTCTACGTTCTGGCGTTCCGCCTTTATCTTTACCTGAACTGCTCAATTTCACTTCGGGCGGTGGCGGGGTTATTGCAGCAGGCGCACTATTTGAGCGAGCTAGGCGAATTCGCTTACTCGGCTTGCTCTCTTGTAAATCAGAACTCGCCACTTGATGAAGATTCTTTGAACTTTTGCTAGAGAATGAGAAACCCCTTAGTTGGGTCACTTTTTTAATTCTTTTTCCTACTTCCTGGCATTCATTCTTTGACTTCAACGCATTGGAAGAATTGGTACTCTCACTTCTATTTAGGTTATAAGCTGCGCTTGTTCTCATGGTAATACAACCCTCTTTTTTCAGGTTACAAAACACTCACTAGTCAAAAATAAAAACTTCTTATATCAATGCAATAGTCAAGTGCCGTGAAATGACATGCCATTCATACAACCACATAATGAATAAAAATGCACTTCGGCATGTTAACAAGCCGTTTCAAATGCTAATTCGAGCTGTATTTCATAAATTTTCCGGGATTTTCACATACAAAAAAACAAACTATTTGATAATACTGTATATAAAAAGCCTATTTTTGGTTAAACAAAACAACATAGAATAAATCATAATTATCAATAGGGGTACTTATTGTTGGCTTCTTGAAATGAAACAATTAATTTCACTTGTCAAAAAAATATTTACGGGGAAGTGATTAGGACAAGGGCTTTAAAAATAGTTAACATAATATAAGTTCATGTTATTCATTTATAAAGGTGAAGGAAATGTCACTGAGGATGTTGAGAGATAATAGCACCAAGTTAGCCGCTACGTTTTCTTTCTGCTACTAAGTTTACAAACAAAGACTAGAAACCACTATCTACTAAGGACAATTTGCCTTAGCATCACGAGCTGCCAGCCAACTACTAAACAGAGAGACACAAAAAGGGACACAGTAGGTTAGAAGGGCTTTAACCCAGTTGACCCCACTATCTCCCACAAACGCATCGTATTGGTTAATAAGATTGAGCAGTGTACCCACCACTATTGCTATCATTACAGCCCGTTTAGCCATCTGTTTGTTGATACAAACTCCTTTGATAAAAGTAGGTTACCAACGGGCTCTAAGGGTTTGCCTTCCAACGCTGCGCAGCGAGTTGGTCGGAATTACGCGATTCAATCCACCGAGTTGCTCCATCTATACGTTCCTTTTTCCAGAAAGGAGCCTTGGTTTTAAGATAGTCCATTATAAATTCACAAGCTTCAAATGCTGCACTTCGGTGAGCGCTTGCTACTCCAACAAACACTATTTGGTCACCAACCTCGAGATCGCCCACACGGTGAATCACTCGGACACCAGATAGCGACCACCTTTGAATTGCTTGGTCGCAAATCTCCACCAAAGCTTTTTCCGTCATCCCTGGGTAATGCTCCAAAGACAAGCCTGTCACACTGTCACCAAGGTTCATATCTCTAACCTTACCCACAAATGTAACAACAGCACCGGCTGTGCTGTTGTCGGCTAACTTTTGATACTCAGAACCTACAGAGAAATCTTCAATTTGCACAGAGATGCTGTTCACCGGATTTATCCCCCTGTCACTGGTGGGAAAAAAGCCACCTCATCACCATCAACGAGGGGGTGATCCAAAGACACAATAGATTGATTCACAGCCGCAAGAAGTTTGCTAGAGTCTAAAGCCAAGTCCCATTTCCCTTTTCGGCTAGCAAGGCTCGAGCGCAAAGCTTCTACTGTGTCAAAACAGGGTTCAATGTCTAACTTTTCTACACCCACTAGTTCTCTAGTTTGGGCAAAAAACAAAACCTTAATCATACACTAGCCTTATAATGCCCAGACTTTCCGCCTATTTTTTCCAGTAAACGAACCTGTTCAATGACAATGTCTTTCTGTACCGCTTTACACATGTCATAGATGGTCAACGCGGCAACCGAAGCCGCCGTTAAAGCTTCCATTTCAACACCTGTTTTGCCCGCTAATTTACATACTGACTCAATGCGCACTTTACTCTCTGATGGAATAGCTTCAATTTGCACCTCCACTTTAGATAATAACAGTGGATGACACAAAGGGATCAAGTCCCAAGTTCGCTTAGCCGCTTGAATTCCTGCAATACGAGCGGTTGCCAGAACATCTCCCTTATGGTGCTGTCCAGAGGTTATCAGTTCAATCGTTTCTGGTAACATTTGCACTAGAGCCTCTGCACGAGCCTCTCTCACCGTTGATACCTTCTCTGATACATCCACCATATTGGCTTCACCTGAAGCATTAATGTGAGTTAACTGACTCATAAGGCTCCTCACCCGCCAATGTGTGGCATAAAATTACATGGACGGTGTGTGGCATCTAACTGAGGCTCAATGATCTTGGTCCACCCAGTGCGGCAAGCTCCCGTTGAGCCTGGCATTGCAAAAATAACCGTATTGTTAGCAAACCCACCTACAGCGCGTGACTGAATCGTTGAGGTGCCAATTTCCTCATAAGACACATGGCGAAATAACTCACCGAAACCTTCAACCTGTTTATCGAACAGTGGGATCAATGCTTCAGGAGTACTGTCTCGCGACGTAAAACCTGTTCCCCCAGTAACCATCACAACTTGTACTTTAGGGTCTGCAATCCACTGTGAAACAATGGCTCGAATTTTGTACTTATCGTCAATAACGATCTGTTTATCTATGATATTGTGTCCTGCTTGAGTAGCACTTTCGACAAGGTAAAATCCCGATGTGTCATTATCTTCTGTACGTGTATCCGATACTGTCAAAACAACAATATTGGCGGGTTGAAAACTATTTTCTGCATGCCCCATTTGTTCACCTACTTTAGTTAAATTTTTGTCGTACTGCCTAAACTTGGCATTTAATGAAATTAAAACTGGTAAAGTCTTACTTTTAGCCACCGATAGACGCGAGATGAGGCGTCATACCGGGATTACCTTCGTGAAGAAAGTGACTCACCGCTTTGGTTTGTAATTGACCTTGAATACGCTCAATTAACGCTTGCTCTTGAGAGTCTTGCTGCAATAAATCGCGCAATTCAATACCTTGCTCTCCAAACAAGCATAAATGAAGTTTCCCTTTTGCTGATACTCTCAAACGATTGCAACTCACGCAGAAGTCTCGTTCATACGGCATAATCAAACCGACTTCCCCCACATAATCAGGGTGATAGTAGACCTGAGCTGGACCATCGTTGGATTGCCTTTGTTTTAGCAACCAACCATCAGCCATGAGCTGATTGCGAATCGACACACCTGACACGTGCTGACTTTGAAATAACTGATCCATTTCACCAGTTTGCATCAGTTCAATAAAACGTAACTGAATTGGTCTGTCTTTGATCCAACACAAGAAATCCGGCAACGATCGAGAGTTCCACTCTTTAAGTAAAACCACATTCACTTTCACTTGCTCAAAACCAACTTCGAACGCTCGATCTATCCCTGACATCACTTCAAAATACTTATTCTCACCAGTGATCTGGTGGAACATTCGAGGGTCTAAGCTATCCACGCTAACATTAATATGGGTTAGCCCAGCATCTTTCCAACTATGGATCTGCTTTTTCATTCGGTAACCATTAGTCGTCATCGCAACTTTGGTTATTCCGTGAGTTTGTGCCACAGTGTGAATTATTTCAGCAAAGTCTTTACGTAAACTGGGCTCTCCTCCAGTGATCCTCACTTTGGAGGTGCCGCAGTCAGCAAAAGCACGAGCTACACGCTGGATCTCGGGAAGCGTTAAGAAAGAATTACTTCTCCCTGACGGTTTGTAACCATCAGGAAGGCAATACTGACACTTGAAATTACAAACATCAGTGACCGATAGGCGCAAATAGTAAAATTTGCGCTGAAACTTATCTTCAAATTGTTGCGCCATTGAACACCTTTCCAAATACGGGAGGCATAGCCATTTCTAGTTATGCCCTGGTGACACCATGTCACGGCTTAGCGCGCATATTCTTGAAGAACTTAGCCCGATAAGCTCGGAGTTATGGCAACTGTTTAGTCTTAGCGACAAAAACAGCAGCTGACAGTAAAATACTCAATATCTGTTGGCGTTACCACCCCGAAAAAGCGAAAAACGCAACCCAGCAGTAAAAACCATGGCATTGAGTACTTGGGACGAATCAATTACTCTAAATTGTAGATGAATATGAAAAAATAAGAACATATTGAATGAATTTGTATAAACAAAAACACGTGGTCGCAATTGGAGGCGGTCACGGCTTGGGGCGTATGCTCTCTGCTCTTAAAGACTTTGGAGAAAATGCGACTGGTATCGTCGCCACTACAGATAATGGAGGTTCAACGGGCCGAATTCGCCACTGTCAAGGCGGGATAGCTTGGGGAGATACACGCAATTGCATCAACCAGCTTATTACTTCTCCTTCGATTAGCTCTATGATGTTTGAGTATCGCTTCAAAGGCTCTGGTGAACTAGACGGGCACAATCTAGGCAACTTAATGTTAACCGCTTTGGATAACCTTTCTGTCCGTCCTTTAGATGCGATTAATCTGATCCGAAATATGCTCAAGGTCGATATAAATATTATTCCCATGACAGAACATCCTTGTGATCTCAAAGCCCTCGCAGAAAATGGTCATTGGGTTACCGGAGAAACGAGTGTCGATGAAATGCCCGACAAGCTAGTTCGTTTAGAACTCTCTCCAGAAGTTCCCGCAACCAGCGAAGGTGTGTTCGCTATCGAACAAGCCGATGTAATTATTCTCGGACCTGGAAGCTTTTTGACCAGTATCATGCCACCTTTGCTTTTACCTGAAATAGGTCGAGCAATAGAAAATAATTCAAACGCAAAGCTTGTGTTTATTGAGAACCTATCACCTGAAAATGGTCCTGCAGGGAAAACAAGCTTAAAAGAGAAACTCGAATGGTGTGAGAGATCTTGTCGAGGACGAAAAATCGATATCGTAGTCGGGGAAGAGGAACACCTTGAGCTCAAAGGATGGCGATGTCTAACTACACCTCTCGCGTCACCAAACCGAGAGTGGCGACACGATAGAGATAAGCTGCAATCCGTGATTGAATCGCTACTTAGCGACTAATGCTTGATAACGCTGCTGCGTTTGAGTCAGCAGCGTTATCATTGCTTTCTGCGTTTCGACCACATCGATCAGTTCACCTAGTTTAGCTTTAGCATCAATTTCTATGGCAAACGCACACAAGGATTCAGCCCCAAAGCTTGCAGCACTGCTTTTTAATGCGTGGCAAATCTCTTTCAGATAGGCTTCTTGATCTCGCCCTTCATCTTGTAAAGCTTCGAGGTACTGATTCATTTCATTGATGAATATATCAAGTAATATGGGGACATTGCTGGCACCAATTTCGCTCGACAGTTGATCGAGCTTATGTTTATTAAGTAGTTCCATTTGCTTACTGAGTTTCCTTTGCTGCATTCCAGTTTTGAAGCTTACGATAAATCGTCGATGGACTGACATCCAAATAGCCTGCCGCTTTCGGAATGTTTCCATCACATGCATCGATAGCTTGTTCTATGGCCTTTTTCTCTGTCATCCAAAGCGGGAATATATCATTGACCGTAAAACCGCCTTTGTCTTCCCAATCAACCCTAATGTGGTTATCTGTCGGTACATTCAATGGAGGAGGTAACATATCTAACGAAATATGTTCACCATTATTAAGCACAACAACATTCCGTAACACGTTTTGCAATTGACGTACATTACCAGGCCATTCGTATTGCGCAAAGCGATTAACAACTTCAGGTGTTAACCTCACAAAATCTTTACCTTCCTCTTTAGACATAAAGCCGAGCAAGGAGTACGCGATTTCTATCACGTCGTCACCACGATCCCTCAATGGAGGTAAATGCAGTGGGATTACGTATAGTCGATAATACAAATCCTCTCTAAACCGCCCTTCTTGAACCTCTTTCCATGGATCCCGGTTAGTTGCACAAACAAAACGCACATCCACACTCTTCATTTTTGAGGAGCCTACTTTCTGAAACGTACCTGTCTGAATAAAGCGCAGGAGTTTAGTTTGTAGATCCAGATCCATCTCACAAAGCTCATCGAGAAATAATGTTCCACCGTCAGCAAGCTCTGCTGCGCCTTGCCTATCGGTTGCTGCTCCAGTGAAAGCACCTTTGACATGTCCAAACAACTCACTTTCGATTAGATCTTTAGGAATTGCAGCACAGTTAATTGCAATAAAGGGCTTGTCCCCACGCTTACTCGCAGCATGAATCGCTTCAGCGCAGACCTCTTTACCTGTTCCACTCTCACCCGTAATAAAAATACTGGCTTTACTTGAGGCTGCAGAATCTATAGTTCGATACACCGCCTGCATTGTCTGGCTACTACCAATAAAGCCCTGGTAATTTTGGTTTCCAGGATTATTGGCCGCATTCCTTAGCTTACTCGCTTTGCGAATAGCATTATTAACGGTTACGCGAAGCCTGTCAGCCTCACAAGGCTTGATCAAAAAGTCCTGAGCACCATGGCGCATGGCTTCCACTGCAGTATCTATTGAGCCATGAGCAGTCATGAAAATAACCGGAATATCGGCATTCTTCTGCTTAACCGCATGTAAAACATTCATCCCCGTCATGTCCGGGAGTCTCAAATCGAGTAAGATGAGATCAGGAGTACGAAAGCTGATGCTTTCAATCGCGTCTCGACCCGTACCGACAATGTTAATATCGATACCAAGAGGCGAGAGGTAAGAACGATATAGTGCTGCTACTGAAGCAGTATCTTCTACCATCAACAAATATTTGGACTTTTGCGTATCAGTATTTTGATGCATAACTCAGCCAGACTCTTCTTTGCAAATTGTATAAATAATTGCATTGCGCTTTGCATTATGCAAATTTAATGCGTAAAAAATATGTAAAACCCAATAATATCGGGACTTATAAGTTGGCATGGTTAATGCTGTAGTACTTATGACCCTATGGGTCACCTAGCCAACTGACGTTGTTAGTGAACAAAGTATTCACAAAAATAGCCAATAGACGATTACTACTGGCTTTTTTTTGCCTGCAAAAAAACAAGCTCAAAATCCTTTATAAACTCAACAAAGCTCAAACGGTAAAACAGCTGATCACGCTCTGTTATATTAACTGTTGGTAATGAACTGCTTGCGGAGTGTTTCTATTTCATCACGTTTTTGCGCTGCAAATTCAAATTCCAAATCCTGAGCATGTTGATACATCTGTGCTTCTAGTTTTGCAATCTCTTTTTCGATTTCCTGTGGAGTCATAGCCTTATATGACTGTGACGGTTCTGCCACCTTAGATAATGGAACAGGTTTAGCTGCACGCTGTTTTTTACTCTTGGTAATATCACCAAGCTCCATAATATCTTTAACATTGCGCTTAAGTGCCTGAGGTTCGATACCCATTTGATCATTATAAGCTTGCTGTTTTTCTCTACGGCGATTCGTTTCGTCAATTGCTTTACGCATAGACTTGGTGACACTGTCAGCATAGAGAATCGCTTTACCGCGAATATTACGCGCTGCTCTTCCTATAGTCTGAATGAGGGAACGCTCAGATCGTAAAAAACCCTCTTTATCTGCATCTAAAATCGCCACTAAAGACACTTCTGGCATATCTAAGCCTTCTCTAAGTAAGTTAATGCCCACCAAGACATCAAACTCACCTAAACGCAAATCTCTAATGATCTCTACTCTTTCAACCGTATCTATATCCGAATGTAGATAGCGAACCTTTACATCGTGCTCGGTCAAGTACTCTGTTAAGTCTTCAGCCATGCGTTTAGTTAATGTGGTCACTAAGACTCTTTCATCTTTCGCAGCTCGGACCCGGATCTCAGACAGTAAGTCATCAACTTGGGTAGCCACTGGCCTTACTTCTAGTTCAGGATCTAACAACCCAGTGGGTCGAACGACTTGATCAGCGATTTCACCATCCGATTTTTCTAACTCATAGTTACCTGGGGTTGCTGAAACAAATATGGTCTGCGGAGCCAAAGACTCAAACTCTTCAAACTTTAGAGGACGATTATCCAAAGCAGAAGGCAACCGGAAGCCAAATTCTACCAAAGTTTCTTTACGCGACCTATCCCCTTTGAACATGGCTCCTATCTGCGGAACCGTCACATGAGATTCATCAATAACCAGTAGCCCATCGTGTGGCAAATAATCAAATAAAGTTGGTGGCGGCTCTCCCTCATTACGACCACTAAGATATCGGGAATAATTTTCGATTCCAGAGCAAAAACCCAACTCCATCATCATCTCAACATCAAATTGGGTCCGCTGGGAGATACGCTGCTCTTCAAGCAACTTATTATTGTCGAGTAAGTATTTTTTTCTATGTTCCAGCTCAACTTTTATATTTTCGATAGCCTCTAGGATTTTATCCCTAGGTGTCACATAGTGAGTTTTGGGATAAATCGTAAAGCGTGGAAGATCGCGTTGTTTTACTGCACCTGTCAAAGGATCAAAAACGCTAATACAATCAATTTCATCATCAAACATCTCAATACGAACTGCATCTTGATCAGACTCTGCTGGAAACACATCAATAACTTCACCACGCACCCGAAACTGTCCACGCTCAAATGCTACGTCGTTACGGCTGTATTGCAGCTCCGCCAGGCGGCGCAAGATATCACGTTGATCCATGATGTCACCACGACGCACATGCAGCATCATCTGCAAATAAGATTGAGGGTCTCCGAGACCGTAGATTGCTGAGACAGAAGCAACGATAATCGCATCTTTTCGTTCAAGTAACGCCTTTGTGGCTGATAAACGCATTTGCTCAATATGGGCATTAACGGACGCATCTTTCTCAATAAACGTGTCCGTTGTGGGCACATAAGCTTCTGGCTGATAGTAATCATAGTAAGAGACGAAATACTCAACGGCATTATTTGGAAAAAATGCTTTCATCTCACCATATAACTGCGCTGCTAACGTTTTATTCGGGGCAAGTAAAATTGCTGGACGTTGAGCTTTAGCAATCACATTGGCCAAGGTAAAAGTTTTCCCTGATCCCGTCACACCCAAAAGGGTTTGGTGTGCAAGGCCCGAATCTAAACCATCAAAAAGCTGCGCTATCGCAGCAGGCTGATCGCCTGACGGTTGGTAATCCGAGATCAACTCAAAAACTTTACTCATATATCCCTCGATCCAGTTTAAAGATATGCTCATTCTATTTTGTCTGTATATATGTACAGATACAATAGTTTAAAAAAGTTTTTCTTGCTGGATGCACTTCTGCTCATAACTCTAAAACTCTACATAAAGCGAAATTTTATATATGACTAATAATGGCCTGAATGCATTGCTTTTGAAGCCCTCTAAAAGCAATCACATGTTATCCACATTTTTTCAATGTTTAAAAAACATTCATTCAGCTAAGTTTTGCCTAGATAACTAAAAAAATGCCTTTAAACTTGCCAAGCGCCTCAACAAACATAGGATTTGGGCGTATTTAATTGGATTTATTGGTAGGCAGAAAGTCTTACTTTAAAAGTGGGATTTTATTTCTTCATAGTAATCAACATGGTTATCCACAATTTTGGTGGATAACTGAATTGAGCCTTTGAGCCAAAAGGCCTAGTAAAAAGTAAAGTACTTTTTTTAAAAAAAATCTTTAGTTAATCCTATTTTCTTGTTGACACCTATCAACCTGATCGCTAATATTCACGGCGCTTTAGAGCAATTCCCCCTTAGTTCAGTTGGTAGAACGGCGGACTGTTAATCCGTATGTCGCAGGTTCGAGTCCCGCAGGGGGAGCCAAATTTAGAAAAGACGCCAAAAGGCGTCTTTTTTCGTTTTATCCTATACGTATTGTTACTGCCAAATATCTTCATATCCAGACTACGTATATCGATTTTCCACTACAGCACCATCAGTTCAATAGATGTTATTTAAGCACTGTAATGGCAAAATAGAACATGCCGCGTTAATACTTTTTCCTTCTGTAACCCCTCTGTCGTCTCTCTGAATCGACTATATCGCTTTTCTAAACCGCTCAAGTGCAATCCCATACCAGAATGTGCGCCGAATTTTTCTAAAAATGCTCGTTACTAGTAAGTAATGTCACATTGACTTTAAAGATATAAATTCAATTTAAACAATAAGATAAGATGACAAAATAAAAAAAATGTAAAAAATCATGCTTGATGTTTTTTCTGCGTGATTCCGCGTAATTCCTTTCTGTTTTTAGGCTCAAGGCTCTAACTTAGTCGCCACTTTCACCATAGCGTGAAACAAAAAATCGATAACAACAGAGTTAGCTACTTGTTAGCTTTAGATACTTAGGGAAATACATAATGCAAAACAAAACAGTAAAACTTTTCGCTTTAGGTGCATTGGCAGCAACAACAACGTTTGGTGCAAGTGCAGAAAATACATATGACTATTTTGTCGGTTTTGATGCTGGTACTCATATTAGTGGTAAGTACAAAGGTGAAAACAATGCGGGTAGAAGTGATTCTATAGACACAGATCCTTCTGCAATTATCGGCCTAAGTGGCGGTGCTATTATTAACGATCACCATAGAGTTAAATTCGGGATTGCATACGACGCTCTAACATTAGATGATGACTCGGATGATGATACTGCTGACCGCACTGACCTAACAGCCAGCTATGATTATATGTTGCCAGTAGCTAACAAGCTAAACTGGACTGTGGGCGCACATATGGGTTACGAGATCTTTGAAAGCGATGCAGATTACCTTGATGGCTTCACCTATGGTGTTCAAACTGGTCTAGATTATAGACTGACTAAAAACTGGAGCCTAGGCACTGAGGTAGCTTATACAGTGCATCAAGAACAAGACCTTGATTCAGGCTATGCCACAGTTCAGATCGAAGACGATGTAACAGTTATGGCTAACGTTCAATACCACTTCTAATTGAACCTAAACACTGTCCTTATCACTCCCGGCATTTGCCGGGAGTTTTTTATCTCAGTACAGAATTTGTACTACGCGTCAACATGACAGCGCCTCTAGGCCCTTCCAACATGACGATATTTTCATCCTGAAAAACCAACACATTGTTTGTTTTCCCAGATAGAAACAGCGATGTATAACTAACCGCGTGATATCCATCGATCACTTTTGACGTTTGAATAGGCTCGGTTGAATAGGACAGCTGAAGCGCTCCATCATTGAATAGTGTGACTTCATCATTGAATAGTGTGACTTCACCATTGACCGCAAACAATGCCACACCCTCAAGCCCATCACCTTCAACAGAAATTGTTGACTCAAGGTGTTCTTGATCGAGGTTAACCTCAATTCTCTCTCTCCACTGGCCATTGGCCTCTGAATACCCCTGAATACTAGCAGTATAACGTCCTTCGATTAACAATCGTTGACTACTAAAGTATAACGAACTGACATAAATAAACAGAGAAGCAATAAAAATACCTACCCAAAACTTGAGGCTCTTCATTTCTCCAACTCCTTTGCTATCTTGGGAAGCATTACTTCTTCTACAAAGTAATTTTCACTGCGATGAGTTATTTTGTCGTGAACGGATATATTGTAGCGCCCATTGTTAAAACCAAAAAAATACAAACACCCACACTGAGAACTCTTAATCATCTCTAACACTTGTGGAGGTATTTCAACATCATGTCTGTGAAGAACCTTCTTACCATCGAGGTTGAGAAGTTCATATGCTGGGTTAAGATAAGAAATTAGCCGAGTGTTAGTCACCTTAGTAAACTCCAGTGATGAAGCGATAAGCAACGTAGCACTGGCTACGCCAAGCACTAATTTGGCCCATGTTGTGGGTTGCCATTTGTTATTTTGGGGTTCTGGATGTGAAGTATCCTCTGCTTCTGTCACCCGTTCAGCGCAATTACACGAGAGCATATACCCAACTCCCACCACAGTTTTTAATTCAACAGAATTGGAGATAGCAATCACCAAGCGGATCTTCTGAATCGACTTTTGCAAGGAAGAGTCCGTCACTATGGTGTCTGGCCAACCTGCCGACTTAAGCGCTTCTTTTCCCAATACCTGATTGGCATTATCTAACAATGCTTTCAGTAATAAACATTCGTTGTAGTTAAGAGAACGGCTATGGTGCGTGGTGCTCACCGTCATTTTTTCTACGTCAAATATCAAATCGTCACATGTGTACTGGCTAGTCACGTTTATCCTTGTTTCGATGCAAAAATGGTCTCAAGTTATCCTCCCACAAAGCACTTCAACATCCATATTGGTCAATCTGAACTGCTGATTGTGGGCCACCTATCATAAAGAGACAGGTAAATTGTCTAAACTCAAGACCTTATATATGACAATAAAATAACATTGCTTAAAGCTTAGCGCAGGTTAATATAAATAAACTTATCAAAAAGTAAAAAACCGTGTTGCCTGCACACGGTTTTTTCTATTTCTGTTGGTATTGCCATCAAGCGTATTTTTCAGCCGCTTTTTGAGGTTTTGCTGAAGAGGATTTATCACGTTTTTTCACGCTATCTAAAGGCACAACTTCTTCCGTTTTGATATTCTTTGAGCTACCTAAAAACACGCCCCCTTTCTCAATCGTAAACTCGGTCGCTGACACTTCTCCCTCTAGATAACCATGTTCAAGTATTTGTAAACTCTTAGAGTACACTTTACCGACAAAGCGGCCGTTAACAATTAGGCAATCACAACGAATTGAGCCTTCTACCAAGCCAGATGCACTTATGGTCACGCACTTATCTGTCTCTATGTTACCCTTGATTTGACCATCTATCTGGATGTGACAAGTAAGCTTGAGTTGTCCTTCGATAAAGGTGCCCTCTGCGATGACAGTCTGAGAGCCGTGGCCATTTGATTCTCTATTCTGTTTACTAAGTAATCCCATTGTACATCCTCGTTTGATTCAAACATTGCATCGAAGTTATTCATTTTCCACTTGGTAAAAGGCAAAGGATCTAAAGAGCGCCCTACCAAACGAATCTCATAGTGAAGGTGATAGCCCGTTGATAACCCTGAGTTCCCCGTTAAGCCAATTAATTGGCCCTTTTTTACATAATCGCCACGCTTGACCTTAAAGGCACTCAAATGCGAATACGAAGAGGCAAAACCGAAAGAGTGAGTCACACGAAGAAAATTTCCCGACCCTTTATTACTCTTTCTGACCACTTCGATTACGCCATCCGCAGGCGCATAAATTGGCGTACCCACATTGACCGCATAATCAATGCCGTGATGCATCGCTTTTTTCTTGGACACGGGATGAAGACGGTACCCGTAATGCGATGAAAGGTAGCCTGTTTTAACTGGGGGCCCATTGGGTACCAATTGCATCATTTGGTGACGAACAGCAGTGGACAACGCGACACTGTCTACTCTGTCTCTTAGGTTAAAAGAGTCATCAGATAGAGCTAAAGTTGACTCAATCTCGCTCAACTTATCCGCTACATAGCTAAGGTCTTGCTGCTTCCTTTGCAAATGAATCTCAAGCTCGTCTTGAGAAGCATGAGAGCGACTCAATGCATTTTCCAGAGATTGCGCTTGATGAATCAACTTGGTTTTCTCTTGGTTTGATTCGGATACATCACCCACAAGTAGCGAAATGGCAGTAACTAAGCCAGCAATAACCATCATAAAAAGTACAAGTCCGTACTTAACAGCCGCCACTGTCCGCCGAGAAAAATAGAAAAAGCGCGTTCCTTTTTGACTCGGAACAATAACTGTAAAATGAGTAGGCTGCATAACATCCTCTATCGCAACGTACCATCACTGGGTTTTATCACCTTGGATTGATTTGTTACTCTACCAATACTGGTCTTTAGAAAAAGTGTATTGTTTAGAAATCTGAATCTGCATTCCAGAGACTCAAACACTGTTTAATCTCGAATGGGGAAGTGCCGCCTTTCTGTTATCTAAACCTCTAGCACTTTTCGGGCAGCAAGATTATTCACCATTTCTTCAAGGATCAGCTCTTCGTTTTTCTGCGCCACTAGCCTTTGCTCACGTTGCCAGTCATCTAACTTGCTCTCAAGACCTTTAACTTTAAGGTGTTTTTTCTCAAGTAAACCTTTTAATGAATGGTATTGAGCATGCATGAGTTGGAGTTCATGCTTTTGATGGTCAATCATCTTGCTTAACATTCCTTCCACTCGACATTGGTTGAGTAGCGTCTCCCGATGAAAGCCGGAATGAATTCCCCCTTGGGAACGAGTTTGCTTCTTCAAGTCTTGCAACTGCTCTATCTGCAAAAATGTTTGGTCAGTTTGCTGGCGAAGTGTGTCAAGTTGCACTGACATAGCATCGCGCTGCTTCTGCGTTAATGCGCAAAATCTACTTATCGCCCTTTGCTTTGGTTGCATGTACTTCCCCTATGGTGATTGAAAAATCTGCGCCAACTCTGCCAAGCTATCTGTAAACCCAGCCGAAGAGTCATATTCTTGCTTGAGGTAGGCCGTGAGTCTTGGCTGCAAAGCAACAAAGCTGTCTAACTTAAGGTCCTGACCCGGCTGGTAACCGCCCAGTGGAATCAGGTCTTTTACTTCAAGATAACCTGAGTAGGCTTGTCTAAACTCACTCGCTAACGCTAAATGCTTTTTGGCAACACACGACGCCATACATCGGCTAATGGAAGCACCAATATCGATTGCGGGATAATGTCCCTGCTCTGCCAATTTTCTCGATAAAACGACATGGCCATCTAAGATCGCTCGCGCTGAGTCAACCACAGGATCTTGTTGATCATCTCCTGCCGCAAGAATGGTATAAATCGCAGTTAAGCTACCTGCTTGGTTTTCTCCATTCCCAGAACGTTCAAGCAACTGAGGTAAAGCGTTAAAAACAGAAGGTGGGTAGCCTCGAGTCGCCGGAGGCTCACCCAATGACAAAGCAATCTCTCGCTGCGCCATCGCATAGCGAGTGAGAGAATCCATCATCAACAGCACATCCTTACCCTTGTCACGATAATATTCGGCAACTCGATGGCACAATAATGTCGCTCTGAGTCGCATTAGCGGTGAGTCATCTGCTGGGGCTGCAATAACAATGGCTTTGCTGCGAGCCTCTATGCTTAGGTTAGTTTCAATAAACTCTCGCACTTCACGCCCGCGCTCACCTATCAAGCCAACCACTACAACATCGGCAGCGGTATTTTTAGCCATCATTCCGAGCAGCACACTTTTGCCAACACCACTACCCGCCATTAAGCCAATCCTTTGACCTTTACCGACAGTGAGTAATCCATTGATCGCTCGCACGCCTATATCCAAGGGAGAATCAACGGGGCGACGTTTGAGCGGATTAACCACCTTAGACTCTAAGGAAACCCGATCGCCACCGCGCAACACTGGGCCATCATCCAATGCCTCGCCTAAACCATTAACTACGCGTCCTAGCCAATGATCCCCTAATTCAACAGTACTGTCGCCATCCAATGGGATCACTTTTGCTCCAGCAAATAAGCCACCAAGACGGCGTATCGGCATTAAAAAAGCAATGGCATGGTCAAAACCAACCACCTGCGCTTCTATCATATCGCCATCGGATGTTTCCACTAGGCAGCGCTGCTCAAGCTTGAAGCGGCAGCCTACTGCTTGCAGCATGTTGCCTGTGACCTTGACTAATCTCCCCGTCACTCTCGCTACAGGAATCGAGTCAAGCGACGCTATCGCTTCATTAGTACGCTCACAGAGTAATTCAAATGCTTGTGTGTTAGTCATGAGCCTCGTCGCTTACTTGAGTCACCTCATCAAGCAAATGTTGCTTAACATTATCCATACAAGCTTGCAGCCTTGAGTCACAACTTGCGTCAGCTTCTGCCTCCTCGGTCACTAGATGGCATCCTCCCGGTTGCAGATCGGGATTTGCCACCAATTTCCATTCTTTAGCAAGTTCTGAATTAATATCTTCAAGTCGTTCTAAGTCTTGTGGATTAAGATGAACCGTGACCTTTTCTGTCTTGCCTGGCATCGCTTCAAGGGTTTCATCCACTAAGGACAAAATCTGCTGCGGCATGAGGGTTAGCTCTGCGCGAATCACTTGTTGAGCCACTTTTTGCACCAGTTCACAAATAACATGCCTTTGCTGCTGCTCTCGTTCCGCCTGCCAATGGGACAATGACTGGTAGATTGCATTTACAGGCTTAGTAGCCTCAACAAATGCTTGCTTTCCCGATTGTTCTCCCGAGACAAAACCTTGCTGAAACCCTTCCTTTTGTCCTTCAAGTAAACCCTGCTGCTGCCCTTGACTTACCCCCTGACGAAGCCCTTCTTCATGCCCTTGCTCAAGACCAGTTTGAAAACCTTCTTGCAGCTTTTGCTGAAGCTCAGCTTGCGGATCTTGCCATTGGTCATCGAGAGCGAAACTATCATCAACCTCTACAGGCTTTGCCAGTGGCGGGAAACGATGAATGCGGTAATCGGTCGCCGGCCCATCAAAAAATTCAGATTTGGTTAGTGACATGGCTTACTCCACTCTGGGCTCATCATAAAGAACCAGCTCTATCTCATCAGCTTCATCCAATTCACGCACCATTTGCATGATGTCATACCTTGCTCGCTCTACACGGCTCAATGGTACGGCTCCTCGAACTTCCATATCATCTTCCAACGCCTTAACCATACGCTGTGGCATGGCGCTTTTAATTGCTAGCTGAAGCTGGATCTCGGCTCCTTTTAGCGCTAGTGACCAAAGCTCCATAGGCACTTGCTGCACGAGGCGATCCATTGTTTCTTCGGGTTGGCGACCTAATACCACAAAATCAAACATATTCTGCTCGATCTCACTGACGACTTCTTCATCATGCAGTTTGAGCATTTCCATCAGTGATCCTCTGTCACCCTCAAATCTATTTATAATGTCAGCCACTTGTTTGACTCCCGATAATGGAGCGCTTTGACTAACAGAAACTTGCTCAATACAGCGTTCAATCAAGTCATTGAGATCACTTGCCACTTGGTGGTCAATGTCTTGCATTTGGGCAATGCGAAATAACAACTCATCATGTTCATCTTCCGGCATACACTTCAAAACAGCGGATGAGCTTTCTGCTGGTAAGTAAGCAAGAAAGATGGCTTGCATTTGAGGGTGTTCTTTGGCGATAAACCTTGCTAACACATCAGATTCAACCCATTGCAATCTTTGCATGTTGTTACTGATTTCATCACCGTAGAGCGTATTGAGTAGTCCTTTCGCTAAATCGTTGCCCAAGGCTTTGCGCAAGGTTTTAGATAAATACTCTTTCGACGCTCCTCTAATGCCACTGTGTTGACGAAAGTCATCGAAGAAGCTTTGAATAGCACCATTAGCGCTATCACTTTTGATACCACTTAACTTGGCCATGGCCTTGGTAACTCGCTGAGTTTCATCTCGAGTGAAATGGCGTAGTACCTTAGCGGCAGCATCTTCCCCCATTCCCAATAAGACAAGAGCGGTTTGTTCAACGTAGCTAAGCATTGGCTTTTGCTTTAATTCTGCTGTGTTCATTTACATTCACCCATTGTTTTAATACTTCAGCGACTCGTTCAGGTTCTTCATTAGCAATCAGTTGTAGATGTTTGAGCTGAATTTCTAACGGTGAGCCCGCCGGCGGTAACATGTCGTGTCCCATATCCAATCCAGATGACACGGAAATACCTTTTTCAGACAGTTTTCGATTGAGCACTTCTTCTCTTTCCCTTTCCTCTCGGGTTTGTATATCGTCAAATACGGTGTCTTGCTGCGGGTCCGCAAACTCTAGCTCTCGCGAGTTAAGATCAGAACCAGTTAAGTGAAGAATCAAAGGACGTAAGACAAAGAAAATCATTGCCATACCCAACATACCGCCAATCACATATCTCATTGGTTGCTGTACTGTGGGATCTTGCCACCAAGGGATACTTGGCGGAGCTTCAATGGCTAAAGGAGTAAAACCAAAGCTCATTAAACTTAGCGTGTCACCTCTATCCGCGGAGATACCTATTGCATCAGTCACCATAGTGGATATTTGTGCTTTCTCTTCGTCAGTCCAAGCTTGCCCATTGGGAGCAACGGCTTGATTGAGCAACACTGACACACTCAACTTATTTATCTTACCTTGTTGATACTGGGTACGGCGCACGCTACTGCCCACTGCGTACTGACGGTTTATTTCTGATCGCGCGTTCGTGTTTTGGCTATCATGGGTTGGAGCTTCACCGGTTACAGGGGGCTGGTTACTCAGAGTTCCCGGAACACCCAAAGCAATTTGGTCAATCGAGTTGTTTGTGATGGTGTGTTCATTGCGCACGATTGGACTATCATCAAGAATTTCCTGTGTTTCTTCGACCTGACTAAAGTCCATATCAGCAGCAACTTGAACACGGAAATTACTCGGCCCAACAATAGGAGTCAGCATATCCGATGCGCGTTGGATAATCTGCTTCTCAACATTACGTTGATACTCTAAATACTTAGCATTCACTTTTCCCGCTTCGGCAGAACCAACATCTGCACTGAGTAAACGACCATACTGGTCAATCACTGATACTTGCTCTGGTTTCATTGCAGTGACACTGCCCACAACCAAGTTAATAATGGCTTCAACTTGTTCTGGTTTTAAGTCCTCCCCGGGTTTAAGTTCCAACATAACTGAGGCAGAAGGCGCTTCGCTATTTTGTCTGACAAATAACGTTTGGCGAGGTATAGCCAGATGAACTCGAGCATTGGATACTGCATTGAGCGAGATAATGGTACGAATCAACTCTCCTTCAAGACCATGACGATAGCGCGCTGTTTCCATAAACTGACTGGTTCCGAGTGAGCTATCTTCTTTAAGCGAGTCTAGGCCTGTTGGTAGCTTGGCCTTAACACCCTTAGCTGCTAATAACATCCTAATCCTAGCAACCTCTCCTTCCGGTACTAGTACTTGACCATTTTGTTCTTGTAGTCGGTAATTGATCCCTTCAGATTCAAGTACAGAAACGATCTCTCCAGTATCAAACCTTTCTTGTTGACTGTATAAAGGGCGGTAGCTTTGTGTTGAACTCCAAAGCGCCACCACAATTATCGCGGCAACAATGGCTGCTAGCACCGCTGACAAGACTAAATTTCGTTGGCTGTTAGACCAAAGCTGCTTTAGTTTATCCGTAAAATCTTGAATCCCTCTTTGCGAAGAGGAATCAGCACTCGTTACATCAAGTGCTGCGCCACTGGCGACTTGTGTGGTTAATTCTGACATGGGCTACACCGGCATCTTCATGATGTCTTCAAATGAGGTCACAACCTTGTTACGAACTTGCATCAAGGAATCGAAGGACAAACTCGCTTTTTGACTGGCTATCATAGCGCCAACCAGATCGTCACTTTGGCCTGTTTCAACCGCAGTCATCTTCTTACTGGCGAGTGATTGATACTGATTCACAGAATCAAGAACATTCACCATGGCATCGGAAAATGACAGAGACGATGTGATATTATGCGTATCAAGAGGATTCGCTGAGATAGCAGGTTGAGGCTGAATAATGGATTGCATCGCTTCCATTTTGGACAACATCAACTGCTCTGCGCTTATCGCATTGTGGATAGGGTGACTTGCCATTCGTTTTCCTCCTTTAAGCAGCCGAGCCAAGGGCTGACTGTAAATCAATGCCTTGTTCACGCATTGCGGCTAATTTGTATCGTAATGCGCGCGTGGTTACACCAAGCGCATTTGCTGTTTTAGTGCGATTTCCGCCAAAATGGCGCAATTGTTCAAGAATGTACTGATACTCTGCTTGCTTTTTAATTTCGACATGCCCCATGCTTTGTGGAGATGCCGCTTGCGGTGCTGAGGAAAGTAACTCCATCGGTAACATAAGATCCTGCGCAGTAATATAATCACCATGGCGCATAACAAGCGCTCGTTGAATGACGTTTTCTAATTCACGAATGTTGCCTGGCCAGTTGTACTGGCACAAAGCGGTTCTGGCATCGTGAGAAAGGTGGCATTGACTACCATCCTGATACTTATTGATAAAAAATTGACTGATGGGCAAGATATCTTCGCTTCGTTCCCTAAGCGGAGGCCAATGCAGAGGCAAAACATCTAAACGATAATAAAGGTCTTCACGAAACTGACCACTTTTCACTTCTTCACGCAGATCTTTGTTGGTTGCAGCAATGACTCTGATATCAAGCTTGACGGCTTTATGGCTTCCGACACGCTCAACCTCCCGCTCTTGAAGTACGCGCAATAATTTAGCTTGTACTGATGGTGACATCTCACCAATTTCATCAAGGAAAATAGTGCCCTGTTCCGCCTCTTCAAACTTACCGCTTTGCGACTGAGTTGCCCCCGTGAAGGCACCTTTGACATGGCCAAACAAAACTGCCTCAAGCATCGACTCTGGAATAGCTGCGCAATTGACCGCAACAAAAGGTCCATCTACCCGAGGTGAGTGCTGGTGAACATATCGCGCCAAAACTTCTTTTCCAGTACCAGACTCCCCAGTGATTAAAACACTGGCTTTAGTACAGGCTGCTCTGTGTGCAAGTTGAAGAACTTGCTTACTGCGCCAAGATTCAGCCACAAGGTTTGCTATCGGTTTACCTACCACTTCAATGCGGCGAAGTAAGCTGATCAGTTGGCAACTTTCAAACGGTCGTAATAGATAATCGGTCGCACCAGCTTTCATGGTTTCTGCAGCAAGTAGCCCTTGGTTTTGCTCGACAATCGCAATAGCAACACCTGCTCCTAGCTGTTTGTTGTGACAATGAACGAATTCACGCACACACATATCTGGTAAATTTGAACTCACCAAGGTAATGGCAGTAACGGGTTCAAGTAATGCACTGCGGCCTGTGCGAACATGAGTCACTCGATATCCAGACTGATCGAGTACTTTTATGATCGGCTGTGCGAATTCATCCTTGGGCTCGACTAACAAAATACTTGTGCTTGTCATCTTTAAGCCTCTTCCATGTCGTTAATTATTTGAGTTTGTTTGGGAACCACTTTTTCATCATGTCGGACTAACCTAACGGTCACACGACGATTCTTCGCTTGTCCTTCTAATGTGTCATTATTCGAGACAGGGTAACGAACACCATGTGATCGTATTTGTATCTTTGTCTTCGAGATACCGTCATTTAAAAGAGCGTTAGCGACTGCATTTGCTCTTCGCTCAGATAAAGATAAATTGCTTAAGTCTGAGCCTGTATTGTCGCTGTATCCATCGATAAGAATGCGGGTAACACCATCATCTGCTTTAAGGTAGGTAGAGAAGGCATATATGGTCTTTTGCTGTATATCATTAAGAGTATGGCTTCCCTTAGAAAAAGAGAAAGTAAGGTCTCTTGCTGTTGCATAGGACATTAGGGGGAGTTTGGATAGACAACGCTGAAACTGGGTGAGCGGCTTTTGAATACGAGTTGTAGGCAGTAATAATGATTGAAGTTCGGAAGCTTGTTTTCCGCTGAAACTGAATTTAATCCAGCTACCTTGCTTTATATTATCTAAAAGAAGGTTTATATCTTGATTAAATGTTAACCTTCCATCTGTAATTGGCACATGATGGCCAATGCCCTTAGATTTATTATTGTCATTCCAAGGCTCAGGAGTACTATATAGTTTTCCATATTTCCAACGATAATTATTTCCTTCGAAATTAACTTTTAAATTGGTCTTACCTATTTCCTCTGAGCGGAAAGAAAACTTCCCATAGGAAGGGTTAGAAAAAATTAAACTACACTTTAAGCTACTCCCTTTATAAATCCAATTTACTTCATCCATTGGAACTTCCTGCTCAAAATTCGCTAGAGCGGACGAACAGTAGAAAATAATAAGAAATAGATATTTTTTTTTGACATCGATATTCATAACTATTCTTTAAGGACCATTTAATTAGTGAGGCATTTAATTTTGGCAACTATTTAGTATGAGCGACTGTATAAGCCATAAGGTTTAACCTCTAAGTTCAATAACTTAAACATTTGTTCATTTATGCGTCAATTATGTAACAAATCAATAAAAACCCTTTAAAACCAATTGCATAGAAACATTCATTATGCATCAAGAATCAGATTAAGACATTCATCATTTGCATATATTGCAAACTACCCTTTTTTATTTTTAATGAGAAGATGTGAATTAGGAATTAAAATCAACATATGGAGTAAAATCACAAATTTTATAAACAAGACTTATTTACAACAAAAAAATGTATGTAGATTACTATAAATTGATGTAGAAAATTATATAACCACTTTGTCAGAACATGGTAAAATATAAATGGAACGATTAAGAAATACTTCTATTCCAGATTTTCAAACATTAGGTATTGAATCCTTAGGAAAGCCAATTCACATTATTCGAGATAAGTTGGATAGCCTAATATCAAACTCGTGCAATATTTTAACCTATGAACTTCAGAACTGGCTAAAATCATATAACATCAAATGTAATATAAATGTTGTTTCACTTCACACCTTCTCCGCAGATGAAATGAAAAAATCATTAATAAGTACATTTAAGCATCAATCAGGCGGTAGAATATTCACCTATATCGACAGTCCAACATTAATTAAACTTGCTGATAGTTTCTATGCCACAAAAGTAGAAAGGAGCTGTAGCGAGCTAAGTAACAGCGACCTACGTCTCCAAGAAAAAGTCGGGACTATTATCGGAAGTTGGTTAGCACCACAGAAAATGTGGACTCGATGCGAATTTGAACCAACCCAAGGTACGGGGCTTTATGCCACCATCAATATCACCTTCGACGACCATCACGGCAGTATTCATATCAAACTTGATGAAGCACTTGTCGATACTTTGACTCAAGAGTTAGATTTGCAACCTAAGGAGTCCATGTATCTTCCTTTTTGCCAATCTCTAGAGTCCACACCAGTAAAACTCACCGCTTTACTGTGTCAAAAACGCATGCCCCTTAGTGAGCTTTTGTCGCTAAAACCTACAGATATATTACCCGTTGAATTGTTATCTTCGGTTCCTGTCAGTATTGGGCAACAGCATTTATTCAACGGCACTGTAGCGGACAATGACGGTCAACTTGTTTTAATTCTTAACCATGATAAGGAATCTTTGTAATGAGCGAGTCAACGGATATCCCAGCCTTTAATGCTGATGAATTGGACTTCGACGATTTTCAACTAGAGGAAACACCCAACGAAGACTTAGAGTTCACCACCCACACTCCAGAGCGTGACTTAAGTTTCTTTAAAAATATCCCTGTCACAGTCACATTGGAGGTCGCCAGTAGAGATATTGCTCTTGGTGAGCTGATGAAAGCTGGCTCAGGAAGTGTTATTGAGCTTGATAAACTCAACGGAGAGCCGCTTGATGTCAAAGTCAATGGATCATTAATGGGGCATGCTGAAGTAGTCGTAGTAAACGAAAAGTATGGCCTAAGACTTATTGATGTTGTCGATTCAGCCCTTACCTCTGCGATTCAGTAAAGGCTTATACAAAAATGACTAAATCTTCTTCTTTGATGAGGTGGATAACGCCTATTGGTTGGTTAACTCTCTTCATTGGTTTCCCTTGTGCTGCCAGTGAATCTGGCTTAACCATCCTATCTGTTACAGATGGTGCATCACAGCAAGAATACAGCGTTAAATTGCAAATTCTGCTTTTGATGACTGCGCTAAGTTTTCTGCCTGCCTTTATTCTTATGGCCACCAGCTTCACCCGCATCATAGTCGTGCTGGCTATTCTTCGTCAGGCACTTGGCCTACAGCAGAGCCCACCCAATAGGGTGTTAGTGGGTATTGCTCTGGCACTTTCTTTGCTGATCATGCGACCTGTTTGGACCGATATCTACCAAAATGCTTTCCAACCTTACGATAACGGTCAGATATCTTTAGTCGAAGCCTTTTCAATAGCAGAAAAGCCTGTAAGACATTTCATGCTCTCTCAAACGCAGCAAAACTCTTTAGAGCAAATGATGCGTATTGCTAATGAACCTATAGACTCAAAAGTTGAAGATATTTCACTGGCCATCATTCTTCCAGCCTTTGTGATCAGTGAACTCAAAACTGCGTTTCAAATTGGCTTCATGCTGTTTATTCCTTTCTTAATCATTGACCTGGTTGTAGCGAGCGTCTTGATGGCAATGGGGATGATGATGCTGTCACCACTGATTATTTCTTTACCCTTTAAATTGGTTGTTTTTGTCTTAGTCGACGGATGGGCCATGACAGTGGGTACCCTATCGGCCAGTTTCGGTTAGCAAGGAGACATAATGACACCAGAAATGACCGTTACTCTGTTTTCCAATGCCGTGTGGCTAATCATCCTAATGGTTGCAGTATTAGTTTTACCTGGACTGATTGTCGGGCTAGGCATTGCTATTTTTCAGGCTGCCACACAAATAAACGAGCAAACTCTAAGCTTTTTACCCCGCTTACTGATCACTCTTCTTATGGTGATATTCGCAGGTCACTGGATGCTGAGAAAAATCATGGAACTGTTTGACTACTTGTTCCATAACATCCCAGGAATGATCGGCTAATGGATATTACCTTTGCAGATATTTCACGCACGATTGGTCAGTTTTGGTGGCCGTTCTTTCGAGTGGGTACAGTATTTATCTCAATGCCCTTCTTTGGTGATGCTCTGATACCTGTCTGGGTTCGCAGCCTATTGGCGCTATCGATTGTGGTGGTTGCTGCCCCTCTAATGCCTGCAATGCCAGCGGTTGACCTTTTTTCATTCACATCGCTTTATTTAGCCTTTGAGCAAGCAATTTGGGGACTGTTTTTTGGCCTAATTCTCCATTTACTCTTTAGTATTTTTACCACTCTAGGCCAAACTATTTCAATGCAAATGGGGCTAGGTATGGCCATTATGAACGATCCTGTCAATGGCATGTCTGTCGCCATTCTTGGTCGTTTGTTCTTAATCTTTAGTACCTTGTTGTTTCTCTCTTTAGAGGGACACCTTGTTGTTATTGATGTTCTTATTCAGAGCTTTACCCTATGGCCAGTTGGCTCTGGGCTGACATCTGCTTCACTCAAAGGCGTAGTTAATATTTTTGGTTGGATGTTTGCTTCAGCACTCGCTCTCGCTATCCCTGCGATTGTTTCCATGTTACTGGCAAACATCAGCTTTGGCGTTATGAATCGAGCAGCGCCCTCCCTTAACGTCTACGCTCTGGGCTTTCCTATGACTATGCTGTTGGGCTTATTCAGCGTATTGATCTCCATATCCGGCGTTCCAAGTCGTTACACTATTTTGGTTAACGATACATTGCGCTTCCTAAACCAGTATATGATGGGGGGCGGATGAGCGAATCTTCTTCTCAAGATAAAACTGAAAAGGCCTCACCACAAAAGATTAAAAAAGCTCGTGAACAAGGCCAAGTTCCTAGAGCGAAAGAGTTTACGACCGCCGCGCTATTTCTGGTTGTTGCTGTATACTTTGACAGCCAAATCTCTGTGATCTGGGACAATATCGCCGGTATCTTTCGTTTTAATATGTCCCTGACAAGGCAAGATTTAGAAAATCCAATGCAAATGATCGAGCATCTTGGACATAGCCTCGGCGTGATCATTGCTTTACTCCTTCCCCTATTTATCGTCATTATTCTAGCAACATTAGCCAGTACCATGGTGCTTGGAGGCTGGATGTTTCGAATGGCCAATACGCTACCAAAACTGAGTAAGTTGAACCCTATTACGGGAATCAAAAGAATGTTTTCGAGCCGTTCCTTGGTTGAGCTTATCAAGTCATTTATTAAAGTTTTGGTTATTTTCTCTATTCTCTATGCCTATTTGAGTAATCACCTTCAGCCTCTGCTTGGTATGCAAAGGCTGCCTCTTACACAAGGAGTCGTTAATGTCATGCAAATCTTATTCGACGGCTTATTATTGATGGGACTCGCTCTTCTCATATTTGGTGTGATCGATATTCCTTATCAAAAGTGGGAGCATGGAAAAGAGCTCAAAATGACCAAACAAGAGCTAAAAGAAGAATTTAAAAATAACGAGGGTCGACCTGAAGTCAAGCAGCGCATCCGTCAAATTCAACAGCAATTTGCTCGCCGAAAGATAGACAAAATGGTGCCTGACGCTGATGTCGTGATCACTAACCCTACTCATTATGCTGTGGCGATCAAATATGATTTAAGCCGCTCAGATGCCCCCTTCGTTGTAGCAAAAGGTATCGATGAAACAGCAATGCATATCCAAAGGGTGGCTCGCGATAACCAAGTTGAAATCATCAATGCGCCGCCCTTAACTCGCGCCATTTACCACACTACAGCGATAGAACAAGCAATACCAAGTCAGTTATACGTTGCCATTGCTCATATTCTTACTTACGTGATGCAACTTAAAGCATTCAAAACGGGCAAAGGTGAAAAGCCGATGCCTTTACCTTATTTAGCAATTCCTAAGCACTTACAACATTGATCATCCGTTATTAACCCAAGGACACCCGCTCATGCTCAATCGGATAGCGCAGATACAAAACTCCACCAAAGGCTATGTCGGCATACCGCTGGTCTTACTCATGATATTGGCGATGGTTATCCTCCCTCTCCCACCATTGTTACTTGATGCCTTATTTACCTTTAACATTGTGCTCGCCATTTTGGTTTTATTAGTAAGTACGACAGCCAAGCGGCCGTTGGACTTTTCAATTTTCCCAACTATTTTGCTAGTCGCCACACTACTCAGGCTCACACTCAACGTTGCTTCTACTCGTGTGGTATTACTTGAAGGCCATAATGGTGGTGATGCTGCTGGTAAGGTCATTCAAGCTTTTGGTGAAGTTGTCATTGGCGGTAACTATGTGGTGGGTATGGTCATTTTTGTCATTTTGATGATCATTAACTTTGTCGTCATTACCAAAGGGGGAGAACGCATTTCAGAAGTGTCAGCCCGCTTTACTCTTGATGCCTTACCCGGCAAACAAATGGCGATAGATGCGGATCTCAATGCAGGACTGATTGATCAACAAGGCGCTCGTCGACGCCGACAAGAAGTCGCCAATGAAGCCGATTTTCATGGTTCTATGGATGGCGCATCAAAATTTGTACGGGGTGATGCGATTGCTGGTCTATTGATCTTATTCATCAATATTATTGGCGGTATCAGCATTGGTGTTTTTGAACATGGGCTTGCCGCCTCTGAAGCATTTAAAACCTATGCCCTGCTGACCATTGGTGACGGGCTAGTCGCACAAATACCCTCTCTGTTGCTTGCAACCGCTGCTGCAATCATAGTGACTCGCATTAATGATAGTGATAACGCGCTATCAGACACTATGCAAAAACAATTGTTAGCCTCTCCTAAAACACTATTTACAGTCGCGGCCGTTATGCTCATTATAGGCATGGTACCCGGCATGCCACACCTAGCTTTCTTTAGCTTCGCGGCGGCATTAGCTTTTGCGGGTTGGCGACAAAACAAAGCTGCTTTTTACGATCCCGAGCTTGAGCAAGTTGAAGTCATGACTCAAGCAATGCAGCAAGATGAAACACCGCTGAGTTGGGATGACATTCCGCACGTACACACACTTTCTCTCTCTCTTGGCTATCGTTTGGTTCACTTAGTCAATAAAGATCAAGGCGCACCACTCACCCAAAGAATAAGAGGCGTAAGACGTAACCTTTCAGAGCAAGTTGGCTTTTTACTGCCTGAGGTTCGCATCCGTGACAATTTAAGCCTTAAGCCAAATCAATATACTATCGCTCTAAATGGGGAAGTAATTGAGCAAGGTTTGATCGAACCTCAGCGCTTAATGGCGATTGCCGTAGGAGAAACCTATGGTGAAGTAGATGGCATTCTTGGCAGCGATCCCGCCTATCAATTACCTGCAGTGTGGATCGAACACAGTGATAAAGCCAAAGCACTAAATATGGGTTATCAAGTCGTTGATGACGCAACAGTCATTGCAACCCATATTAGTAAGGTCATTAAAACTCATCTCTCAGAGCTGTTTAATCACGATGATGTTGATGCCATGATGCAAAGGCTCACCCAACAAGCCCCCAAACTAGCTGAAGCTCTGGGTGCAGCGTTAAATCCAGCTCAGCAACTTAAAGTATTTCGCCAGTTACTGCTTGACCAAGTGCCTCTGCAAGACATTAGAACCATCGCCAACACTATGCTTGAGTCATCAGAAAAAACCAAAGATCCGATATTACTGGCCGCGGATGTTCGCTGTGCATTAAGGCGAACTTTAGTCAATCTCATTGCAGGAACCAGCGATGAGCTAAAGGTCTATACCTTATCAGATGAATTGGAACAGATGCTGATGACTTCACTACAGCAAGCACAGTCTAACGGCAGTGTGAATCTAGATAGCTTTCCGGTTGAGCCAAACATTCTTGGGCAGTTTCAGCAAAACTTACCTTTGATTAAACAGCAACTAAAGCAGCAAGGGCTAGCACCTATTTTACTTGTCATGCCACAGCTGCGCCCATTGCTTGCCAGGTATGCACGTACTTTTTCAGCAGGTCTGGCCGTTTTATCTTACAACGAAATTCCCGAAACTAAGCAAATTAATATCGTCGGAAACTTAGGGTAACCGAAATAATCGATTGATTCTCAACCTCCATTAATTGGTCCGAATGGGTCAATTAATGGAATGAATATCACTAAAAACGTCTAATAATCATCAATTTTAATCGAAAGTTAAATTTTTTATTAATTTCAAACAAGCAGCGTCCGCCTCTTGTTAGTGACCAGGGGAAATCCTGAAGCCAACATCTGAGTATTGTTACCAACCAAGGAGACCAAGATGGCTTTATCAATGCACACTAACTACGCTTCACTTGTTACGCAAAACACGCTAAGCAGCACAAACGATCTATTGACGACTGCTATGGAGCGCCTAAGTACAGGTATGCGTATTAACTCTGCATCTGACGATGCAGCTGGCCTAACTATCGCTAACAAACTTGAAGCACAAACTCGTGGTATGTCTGTTGCCATGCGTAACTCTCAAGATGCCATTTCTATGCTTCAAACTGCAGACGGTGCTCTAGAAGAGTTGACTAACATTGCATACCGCATGAAAGACCTTGCAACTCAAGGTGCGAACGGCACAAACGGTACAACTGAGCTTGCTGCGCTAAACGCAGAGTACCAAGAGCTTGAAAAAGAAGCTGTACGTATTATGGGGGAAACAACCTATGGCGCAGGTCAAAAGCTACTAGCTGGTGGTAAACTCGCTGGAGCAATTGATTTCCAAATCGGCGCATCGGGCAGTGAGAAGCTCACCGTTGATGTATCTGCTGCACTAGGCGGCATCGGCTTTACGTCAACTGGTGACCTTACTTCTAATGCTGACTCTAACGCTGAAATCGCTACTGTTGATGGTTTATTCGACCAAATCAACACTGTGCGTTCATCACTAGGTGCAAATATCAACCGCCTTGAGCACACAATCAACAACCTAGCGAATATCTCTGAGAACACAGCTGCGGCGAAAGGTCGTATTACTGACGCAGACTTTGCTGTTGAGTCTTCTAACATGACAAAGAACCAGATGCTGATGCAAGCAGGTACAACTGTACTTTCTCAAACTAATCAGCTACCTGGAATGGCAATGTCTCTACTTCGTTAATAGACATCCATACCCTTCTAATATTTACTCCGTAAACTTGTTACTCCGCATTCTATCATACCCGTTGAATGCCTCAGGTAACTTTGCCCTCAAGCCAAGCTTGAGGGCTTTTTTACATTCTTACAGGCAATAAAGTCTCTTCAGTTTATTTTCTGTTTTAGGGTGCAGTATTCGTTATTATCTTCACATACCAACGAAGCCTTAGCACCCAATATCAGTGGATGATTTTCTCTGCCATGGCCTATCGCTGGATAGTAATAAACCGGCTTGTTGAATTTTTTAGCAAACTCAGCAATCACAGTTTTAAAAATGAGTCTGTCAGCATCATCGGCTTCTAGAGGAAAATACTGGCCAAACACAATACCGCTAACGTTAAAATCATTCAAAAACAGTAACTGCTGAAGCGACCTATCAAGCTGGCGATAAGACACGCCCACATCCTCTAGAAACAAAATTTTTCCGTTAAAATCTGGAGAAAATCGAGTGCCAATAGTTGCTGCAACAAGTGTGTGATTTCCACCAATTAATACTCCCTCCACGGGAGTCATCTCTGCAGCTTGGTTCATTGGTAGTAGTTGGTCATAATCAATGCCATCTCTGACAATTCGACCAATATTTGGTAAAGGCTCCAAATCATTGATACGAAGCTTGGGCTCATCAGAAGTAACTTGCTGCGTATCGAACACATTGGTGTTGAAACTGGCTACAACACCATGCACAGAATTCCAGCCCAATTTCTCATTTAAGTAATTATGAATCGCAGTGACATCACTGAAACCAACAATTATTTTGGGTTTTGCTTTGACTAGTTGGCTATGTGCTTGCTCTAAATATGGGAGAAGATTCATTGCCCCTCCTCCACCTTTTACGAACCAAACCACGTCAATATCGTCATCAAGTAAGGCATCGATTAAATGTTTTGCTCTCGATTTATCACTAGCAACATAGCCAAAATCTGAGACAAATTGATTTAAGTACTTTGTAGAAACTTGGTAGTGACATTCTGTCAATGATTCTTTAATTTTATCTACTTTTTGGACATTATATTTAGACGACACTGAGACTAAAGCTACTTTTTTGTAATCGGCGGAAAATGAAGGGGATGAGCTAATAAAAAAAACTAATAATACTAAAATTACTCTATACACTTACAAACCTCGTTACTATTTATGTTCTATGTTTTATTTAACTCTTTACCAAATCCATTATTTTTAGTTTTATAAACTTGCTATTATTAATGGATTACTTAGCCAAGTAACCAGCCACAATCTTAGTAATGGCGGAACATCAACAGGGTTAAGTGCAGACCAAAATATAGCTTATTCATTGTTTTTTATCATTTTAACAAGGATAAGAGAAAAGAAAGCCATCAAATTACTATATCAATAGTGAACAATAACTCAGGTAAACACCTGATATTTAGAGTAGAAAAAGTCATTTATATAGAGCAAGATTTACAGATATTTATTCATCATTTAGCTTTGCTTAATTAGATCTTTTATTCTAGTTTATTGCACGACGCAATTATGATTTAACTTTAGGTTAAAAATAAAACAAAACCTTTGCATAAAGTTAATCTGATTAACACTTTCCACTTAAATAGGAAACAATGATGGCAATAAAAAAATTTGGTCACATCAATATAGTTGTTGAGGATATTGATGAGGCATCAAAATACTATTGCTCACTGCTTAAAGGTACACCCGTTCAACGCTTCGATCATTTCAAAAATGAAGGCTTCGCAAAGTCTGCTGGATTTATGGATAACCACGATAAAGTCGATGTTTCAATCGAGTTCATCGAGATAGATCAAAGCGGCATATTTATCGAGTTAATGCAATATCACTACCCTGATACAGGGGCAAACGCTATAAACACAGATAAACAAGCACACCAAATTGGCGGTGTTGGACATATATGCCTCAAAGTAGAGGGGATTGATGAAGAATTTAGCCGCATAAAAGCAATCAGTGACGCCCAATTGATCAGTGGTCATAAGGACTATCAACCATTTGTCATCTCTCCAATTAGCAAAGATGACTTCTACTTCTTCAACCCAGAGCACGAAAGTAATAGCCAAATGAAAGACGAGGTTGTCGAGGTCATAGGTGGTATAAGGTACTTCTACTTTATCGACAAATATGGCATCCAATGGGAGTTTGAAGAAGGCCATACTGATATCGGTTAAAGCCTTTTAGACACTCACGACCAAAAACACTAAGCGCTACTTTCCAAGTAGCGCTTTTTCGTAGCCGACCCAGTCCACACTCACTTCTCCTATCAATTATCACCTAGATAAACTCTAGCGATTTACTTTTGAACAACCCAAAAATGTCATATTGACTCAACATATCATTATGACACATGAAGAAGGTGTCATAATGACTCCAGGCATTGTAAAAAACCACCTATTTTCAGTAAATTAGAACATGGCATGAAACATGTAAGTTAACTATCAGAATAGGAGACTTTGCTATGAACTTTGAACATAAACATTATCAACCTAATAGTATTTCAGAAAAGATTGCGCTGCTGGTAACCAAGCTGCTTAAAAAGACATTAAACCTTTTCTACGGCGGTAAGTATGCTCGACGAGCTATGTTACTTGAAACTATTGCAGCCGTTCCCGGTATGGTCGCTGGTGTATTTAATCACCTCAAAGCACTGCGCAGAATGAAGGACGATGGTGGTTGGATAAAAGAGCTACTTGACGAAGCTGATAACGAGCGAATGCATCTGATGATATTTTTACGCATTACTCAACCATCAATCTTAGAACGTGCATTAGTGATGTTGATACAGTTCTTCTTCGTTTTAGTGTACGGCGTCATTTACCTTCTCTCTTCAAAAACCGCACACCGTATTGTTGGTTATTTTGAAGAAGAAGCCTGTAACAGCTACAGCGAATTTATCGAAAAGGTATTGGACGGCACAGTTGAAAACTCTCCCGCACCAGAGATCGCTGCTCGCTATTACCAGTTGGGTGAAAACGCAATGTTGTTAGATGTATTGGAGTGCATCCGACAAGACGAGGCCAAGCATCGAGATAAAAACCATGATATTGCCGATGCCTATAAATTTCAGGACCTTCCAGATCACCAAAGCTAAAAAGTATTGGAGGTATTATGTCAGTAAACAATCACCATATTGATGAAGCTGAATTTGGACTTTCCGTTGGTATTTCACACTTGATGACAGAAAAAGGCGAGCTTTTTTACTCCTCTATACCTGCTCAGAGTATTGAAAAACATTGGCAGGACTGCGCCGCGCAATACCCTGAGCCAATAAGCTCGCTAAAGATGCAAGCTCTTAAACCAAATAGGTGCGCATCATGGTTATCCGTCTTAGCTAAAAAGTTATTTTCATAAACTGATGTAATAGGCATTCCCTTCTGAGATAGCCAAGTATAGTTTTTAGTTATTCACTAGAGCCATGCTTTATATGTTTAAGGCCTAACTCACATCGTTAGGCCTTAAAGATGGAGTAAGAGATCTATGGTATTCAGTAGTTTATACTGCTTCACGCTCGTCTTGGGTTGACCACCACCCCATAAGGCCAAGCTTTGTAAGAGTAACGGCAAATATACCTATGGTCATTACCATGGTACCCATAGCAATATGCTCTTGTATCGCAGGTAAGATAAAGAAAAGCATCTCTGGGACAAACACGCACATAGCCAGCACCAAACAGTCCATCAACAAATGAAAGCGTGTCGATACTTTTATCCCTTTACCAATCAAAAAAAAGTAAGCTGGCGGTAAACCCCATCTAATCATTTCCTTTTAAATTCGGTATTG
>NZ_JAYQDQ010000009.1:16393-76805 GCF_038138445.1 Vibrio sp. | reverse complement strand
ACTATTTTTAGTCGGTGCCAGCTTTCAGTTAAATGGGGCTCACCGCCAGCTTACGTTGAATGAAGAAGAGTAATCTAACTACAAACACTGGTCACCGTTTTATCTCCAAAGCCAAAACCGCGTTTAAGATCCACATTCATACACCAGATGATACGGTGTTACATCGTTCCGTGGGCTATGTAAAAATCGGCGAAAAAAAGGGACTCAAAAAAGCCATTAAGCTCAGAAACGAACTGGGTAGTGCCATGTGGGGAAGGTTTTGGCGCAAATTACTTAAAGATCCGTACCTAATGACAAGGCTCCCTCATTCTGTTGAACCAAAAATTATTTATAAACCCAGACCAACCAAAACTAACCCAGATGCGAAGGATGAGTGTTACATTGCCGCTTGGCGAAATTATGATAAAAACGGAAAGTTGATATACAGAAGTATTGTTTGTTCAATTAAAAAACATGGTCGTCTCGCCGCCTACACAAAAACTAAAAAAGCCCTGCTAGAAGCCAACAAAGACAACTTAGAAATTCTCGAGTTTATGGGACGTTTAACCAGCATAGATCTTAAGTAAACCCTTCATCATCATACAGTCACCTATATCCTTAATTTGTTTTCCTTTGATACTAAAAAACCGCAACATGAGCTGCGGCTTTTTATATCATAGTGAGCTTTTACAAAGCTTTATGCATTGGCTTCTCGTTGTGAAATGAAGGCGAGCGCCATCTTGATTCGAGCAATAACTCGCTCTTTACCAACTAACTCCATAACCGCATCCACAGATGGTGATTGCCCCCCCCCTGTCACTGCAACACGCAAAGGCATACCAATTTTACCCATACCAATATCTAACTCTTCACAGACAGCAGCAATCACATTCTCTTTGATACTTGCCGTATCCCAACTCTCTAGCGTTTCAACTTTCGCTAAAGCAAGCTCTAATGGACCTTTTGCGACACCACGTAAATGTTTCTTCGCCGCACCAGCTTCAAAGTCAGAGAAATCTTCGTAGAAGTAGCGAATTTGTTCAGCCAGTTCCACAAGTGTATTACAGCGTTCACCGACAAGTTTAATCACTGGAGTAAGTGCAGGGCCGTTTTCTACATTAAGATTTTGGTTATCTAAGTGCCACTGTAAGTGCTCTGCTACATACTCAGGAGCTGACGTTTTGATATAGTGATTGTTTAACCACAGAAGCTTTTCAGTGTTAAACGCAGAAGCTGATTTGGAAATAGCATCAAGGGTGAATAGCTCTATCATCTCTTGCTGAGAGAATATCTCCTGATCACCATGAGACCAACCCAAACGAACCAAGTAATTATTAAGCGCATTTGGCAAGTAGCCTTCATCGCGATATTGCATTACAGAAACAGCCCCATGACGCTTAGATAACTTAGCACCATCATCGCCCAAAATCATCGCGCAATGAGCAAATGTCGGAACTGGCGCACCCAAAGCTTCATAGATGTTAATTTGACGCGGGGTGTTATTAATATGGTCTTCGCCGCGCACAACATGAGTAATTCCCATATCCCAATCATCAACGACAACCACAAAGTTATAAGTTGGTGCGCCATCAGTTCGGCGAATAATTAGATCATCTAATTGATCGTTAGCGATTTCAATACGGCCACGGATCTGATCTTCAAACACAACACTGCCTTGCGTTGGGTTACGAAAACGCACTACACAAGGATCGCCGTCTTTCGCCGCTTCATTGGCCGCTATGATTTTGGGGTGACTTGCATCATAACGAGGCATCTGTTTATTTTCTTCTTGCTCAGCTCGAATTTCATCAAGAAGCTCTTTTGACGCATAACATTTATACGCTTTGCCTTGGGCTAGCAAGGTATCAACCATTTCGTTGTAACGATCAAAGCGCTTAGACTGGAAATAAGGTCCTTCATCCCACTCTAGACCCATCCACTGCATCCCTTCAAGAATGGCATCGACGGCTTGCTGAGAGTTACGCTCTAGGTCAGTATCTTCGATACGTAGAACAAACTCACCACCTTGGTTTTTTGCAAAAAGCCATGAATAAAGTGCTGTGCGAGCACCGCCAACGTGAAGATAGCCTGTAGGGCTAGGAGCAAAACGAGTTTTAACCGTCATTTAAAAATACCTTGATTAGCTGAATGACTGCACCATGAGGAGGCGCTAAAAATTGCGCGTATTTTATCATTGATCTCCAAATCTACAATCCACTAGTGACAGAATTCACCCATACATACTGATCTCTTATCCCAAGTATCACTCCAATACACTTCTTGACCTTACCCTAAAGGTAAGGTTTATCCTTATCCATAGTTTATTGTGAGGGGCAAAAAATGCACAGGTTAGATATTCCACTTTCAGGCTTAACTTGTATGGGATGTGCGCGTAAAGTCGAACACCTATTAGTGAAAGAACATGGCGCATTAATCCATGAATTAACACCTAAACTTGTGTGTTTGGAGACAAACAGCCCGTTTAAAGAGCTAGAATCATCTATTCTTACCCTTGGCTATCATGCCGGTCATCAGTATCACTTCCATCTTGAAGGTTTAAGCTGTACCAAATGTGTCGCTAAGCTCGAAAATACCCTAAACAGGAATACAGGTATTGGACATTTTCAAGTATCAAAAACTGAATTGTCTCTTTCCACGCTTCTTAGTGAACAAGAAGTCAAAGATCTGATTAAATCAGTTGGCTATAAAGCGAGTCGCGAACAATCTGAGATACCCGAATCACAGCAGCAAACCTCTTCCCAATCTGAGCAATTAGCATTAACTGAAAAAAGCAGCACCTATACTTTAAACTTTTTCATCTCAGGCATGACCTGCGCAAGCTGCGTGGCATCGGTTGAGCGCGCCTTAATAAGTGTCGATAAGGTAGAGCGCGCGCAAGTCAATCTCGCTGAGCAAAGTGCCATTGCTTTCAGCCTCTCAAATGAAGAATCTGTCATCGCATCTGTTGTAGACATTGTGAATAAAGCCGGATATCAAGCCGAATACGTTCTCGATCCAGAAACTCAGCAGCAAGAGCAGTTAGCCAAACAAAAATCCATACAAAGCCTGCACAAAAAAAGTGCGTGGCAAGGCTTAGCTATTGGCGCTCCACTTATGCTCTGGGGAGTACTCGGCGGTAATATGATGATACGTAGCACTCAAGACCAACTGATCTGGGGCGCTATTGGACTGATATGCTTATGGCTACTAGCAACAGCTGGACGCTCCTTCTTTAGCAACGCATGGCAAGCGCTACGTAACAAACGAGCAACAATGGACACATTAGTTGCCCTTGGTACAGGTGCTGCTTGGTTATTTTCCATGCTGATCGTGAGTTTTCCTCAATGGTTTCCACAGGCCTCTCGCCATGTTTATTTTGAAGCCAGTGCAATGATAATAGGCTTGATTTCTCTCGGGCATTACATCGAAGCCAAAGCCAAGGCCAAAACCACGCTTTCTCTTCAATCCTTAATAAGCCTTCAACCAAATAATGCTACCGTCATTACTGAATCCGGCGATAAAGTCATAGCGATAAAAGAAATAACACAAGGGATGCAGCTTAGAATTAAGCCTGGTGAGAAAGTCCCAGTCGACGGAATCGTCTTATCGGGTAACTCCTACCTTAACGAGTCCATGTTAACTGGCGAGCCTATCCCTGTGTTTAAGGATCAAGGCTCTCAGGTTTCAGCCGGGACCGTAAATCAAGACGGCAGTCTGGTGATAGAAGCTACCAGCGTTGGTCGCAATACCATGTTGGCTAGGATCATTAATATGGTGCGCACAGCGCAAAGCAGTAAACCGGCAATAGCCAAGCTAGCTGATCAGATTTCATCCGTGTTTGTTCCTGTTGTTGTGGTGATTGCTCTCGTTTCTGCGCTAATTTGGCTTTTGTATGGGCCTGAGCCCAAAGCCAGTTATATGTTAATTGTCTCCACAACTGTGCTTATTATCGCTTGTCCCTGCGCGCTTGGCTTGGCAACCCCACTTTCAGTCACCGTCGGGATCGGAAAAGCTGCAGAAATGGGCATACTGATTAAAGATGCCGATGTGCTTCAGTCTGCCAGTAAAATTAATACTGTGGTGTTTGATAAAACGGGCACGCTGACACAAGGTAAACCTAAAGTTGAATCTGTGTTTGTCAAAAGTGTTGATGAAAGCCACCTACTGACTCTGGCCGCAAGTTTAGAACAACATTCCGAGCATCCTCTTGGTAAAGCCATTGTTGACCTTGCCGAGCAAAAACAACTTCACCTTGAAGAGGCGCGTCAATTTACCAATCTGCGCGGTATGGGGGTAACAGGACTAATTAAAGATCAACTAACCTATGTTGTATCCCTCAACTATGCTAAGCAGCAAGGGATCGACACCGACACTTTTAACTCAGAAATTGAGCAATGTGCCACTTATGCATGGACGCCGGTTATTGTCGTTCAAAAAAATACTGTGGTAGGAATCATTGCTATTAGTGATCCAATTAAGCCAGATGCTATACAAGCAATTAACGCCTTAAATTCAATGGGTATCAATACTGTGATGTTAACTGGGGACAATCAAGATGTGGCAAATTCGATTGCTTCCCAGCTAGGAATAAAAACGATTATCGCCCAAGTACTGCCCGATCAAAAGGCCCGGCATATTAAGCAATTACAAACACAAGGTCAGCGCGTTGCTATGATTGGTGACGGGGTGAACGATGCGCCAGCCCTTGCAACAGCCGATATTAGTATTGCGATGGGAAGCGGCAGTGATGTGGCAATTGAAAGTGCTCAAATGACTCTACTCCATTCATCTCCTGTTGGCGTAGTTAAAGCAATTGAATTATCTAAAGCTAGCATTAGAAATATGAAGCAAAACTTGTTTGGCGCCTTTATTTATAACAGTTTGGGCATCCCTATTGCAGCAGGTGCTCTCTACCCAGCTTTTGGCTTTTTACTCAGTCCTGTTGTCGCTGGCGCAGCTATGGCGCTCTCCTCTATTACTGTCGTCAGCAACGCTAATCGCCTGCGTCTGTTTAAACCTTCACACCCTATCAGAGGTCACTATGAAAAATAAGATTGTTGGACTTGCGCCGTTTTTACTTTTCTCGCACCAAGTTTTGGCTGCCGATGTTATCAATCACAAATCGCCTTATTGCGGCTGCTGCACGGCTTGGACCAAGCACATGCAAGGAGAAGGCTTCACGGTGGAAGAAAAACTGCATGATGATATGAATAACATCAAAAAAGAGCTTGGCATAACCCCACAGTTAGCATCTTGTCACACCGCCGAGATCAATGGCTATATTTTTGAAGGCCATATCCCTGCCAAAGATATCAAAGCGTTTTTAGCCAACCCACCTAAAGGTGCCAAAGGACTAGCAGTTCCCGGTATGCCAATAGGCTCTCCAGGAATGGAAAACGGCACACAAAAGCAGGCTTATACCGTGTATGCATTTAACCAAGATGGGCAAGTATTTGAATATCAAACCTACCCTAAAAGTAACAGATAGCCCTTAACTTTTATGAAATTATATTTTAAAGCACCTGAAGATTCAGGTGCGAACCTTATAAAATCAGAGCAAAAAAGATATTAGTGACAGTGTTAACAATAATTTAGATATAAAATTCAACTTTATTCAACTGTTTTTAATTTTGTTTCTCGCTTCATAACACCAGCTTGCAGTAACGTCTCTCCTTTGAAAAAAGCCGTACCAAGATGCGGCGCCTTAGCTAAGAGGCTCTTTAGTGGGTGACCGCTCACTTAGTTACCTCTTTTTCCTAAAGACAACAACTTGAGTGTATAACACATGAAAAAAGCATTACTTATTGCAGCTATTGCTGCTAGCGCTTCTATGCCTTCGCTTGCTAGCGATACCTACTTTGCTCTTGAATTAGGTGCTGGTAAATATGACTACTCTGGTGAAGGTTCTGACACTAAAGCAGCTAAAGAAACTGAAAACATGGGTGTATTTGGATTAAAGATAGGTCACTACTTAAACCAAAATGTACGCGCTTATGGCTACACTCAGCTTTCTGTGAGTGACGAATACAACCATTTGGATGTCACTACTCGTGAGGTGGGTGCTGGTGCAGATTACCTACACTATGTAAACAACAATTTTTATCTACTTGCTGGTGGTAACCTAGGATACCAAAAAACAGTAGTAGAACATGATGCCTCTGCACACTCTTTCAAATACGACAATACTGGCGTTGTTGCTGGCGCGAACTTGGGTTTAGGCTATAAGTTTACTGAAAATTTTGGTATGGAACTTGGCTACCGTCATAGCCACTACTTTAGTAATGAGCTCAAAGGTGAGTCTATTTATGACACTAAAGTTGATGCTACTAACATCGCTTACCTAAACGCTAACTTCGCGTTCTAAGACAATTTAATAAAACATAATGCCGCTTTTTGCGGCATTATTTGTTTCTACTCTACCGAATCTGGCTACATGGAACTGTCCCTTACTTTCTCTGCAAACTTGGCTAATCAAACCATTGCTAGCCTCATCTAGTTTTTGCACCAACACTCATTATTTATTATAACCATCAGCTATTTAATTAACATTTTTAGCCTATGCAAATTCTTAAGCTTGTTCTATATTTTATGCATTTGACAAATATCTAGGACATAAAAAAGGGAATAAGATGAGAAAAAAGCTCGTTATAGCAGGGGTCACTGCGATGGTTTCTATGCCTTCGTTTGCTAACACTTATTTTGCACTTGGGATTGGCGCCGGTGAGTATGATTATTCTGGCCCAAGTTCTGAGTTAGAAAGTTATAAGCAAATAAATGATATGGGCTCATTCGGGCTAAAAATAGGTAGCTATCTTAACGAAAGCCTGAGAGCATATGGCTACATCAGGCTCTCAGTAAGTGACTCATACCAAAATACTGATATTACTACTAGTGAAGCAGGGGCCGGAGCCGACTACTTACATTATGTCACTAGTCAATTTTATTTACTTGCTGGCGGTAACCTTGGCTACCAAAAAACAATCTTAGAAGATATAGACACTTCATCAAGTTTTAAAGAAGACAGCACCGGACTTTCTTCGGGTATCAATCTAGGTTTAGGGTACAACTTTACCGAGAACTTTGCTTTAGAAGCAGGTTACCGCTATAGCTATTATTTTAGTAACGATATTAAGAATTCAGACACGGGTTTAAACCTAAGTGTTGACTCAAATTACAATGCCTATCTTAACGCTAAGTTCAAGTTTTAATTATCTAGGGCGATGCTAGAAACATAGCGGCATCGCCGTAAATACATTTGCTTACCTAGAACAACACTCTTCCTAATGGCTCAATCATTCTCTACATTTAGATTAATTCATTGATCTTTCGATTAATAATCCACCCCACCCAAGGAAAATCTCATTTATGGGACAAATGCAACATTTCCTACACTTATGTTCGACAGCAAAATTAGGATACACTGACTATATAATGTTATTTCTCAATAGAGATGAATGAATCTACTCGAACAAGCCAAAAAAGAACATTGCAATATTGCCATCGCCGATATTGTCTACAATCCTCACGACAAGTCTTTACGCTCTGCGCAAGATGACATTCCGCTCGAACCCAGAAACATAGCTTTACTGGAAGTATTGCTTTCTAATGTGGATGAACCCACATCGATTGATGAATTTATCGAGCTGGTTTGGGAAAACCAATACATTTCGAAAAATGTGGTTACAAACCGAATAAGCCTATTGCGTAACCTTTTTCGCCAGCATACTGAGCAAGCCGATTCAACCAAAATCATCGTAACCTACCCCAAACGTGGTTACTATATCCCACAGAGTTTTGTCCAACTTATCGATAAAGACGAAACCAGTTTGCCTAGCCCAGTACCCGATGCAGCAGAAAATACTGGCACCAAAAACACCATTCTGCGCTACATGGGATGGAGTCTTAGTGTTGTGTTTGCCGCATTGACCATATTGCTAGCAATACATACTTGGTCCCACTTCAACCAAAGTAAACAAAATAATACCCTGCATGTTCCTCAAGTAAGGCTATTGCTTGATACTGTGGTTTGTGAAGATGAGGGGCTTGAGGGTACCGCCCTCAAAATCAAAGCGCTGATCCTCTATGCCTACAGTTCATCTCCGTATGTTCACCTGTCTAATATGAGTTCACCGAGCTTTTATTTGCACAGCTTAAGTGAGCACTGTCACTTCCCAGGCTCAGATGCTGCCTATGACTCAGATTACCGTTTACGTTTTAACTTGTGGGAAGATGAGGGCGGAAAAGTCCATTTGGAAAGTCTTTTGCATCTGACGGCTTCAGGAAGAGTCGCATGGAGAAAAATATATCCTTTTGAGCCACAACAGCTAACCGAAACCGTTAATCAATTAAATGCGGATTTGAGTGATTACTTTAAGCTGCCACAAGATATACAAAGCTTTTCTCATCATGTATCTGGTTTCATCACGCCAATCGCCAATACCAGCTTAAATAACTTGCTAAAACGTCCGCTTACGAATATGGAAGTGCTGTTTTACACCCGAGAGCTGCTTTTTACCGACCACTCACAAGCTGATTTTAAAAAATGGATCGCAAAAATTAAGGAACGCGAGCCAATTACCTCACCTGATCTGCATATGTTGCTGGCTCTTATCACCTATCGCTCAGGAGATGTTGAGCGAAGCCTTAGAATGCTTGAACGAGAATACGCCGCTGAAGTTCCCGATAATGCGCTGATTTTTCTTCTCCAAGCCAATATCAATCGAGAAAAAGGCAACAAGCAGATGTACCTTGCTTATTATTTGAAAGCTATCTCGGCATTGACCACCACTCTACCCGCAGAACACGTCTATAGCTTGTACTCTAGTAATGATAGGAAACAAGCTTGTTTAGAACTATGGCAAGAAGCTTTACACGATATAAAATATATTCAGCGTCCTAAATCCGTATTATGGCAAGGTGTTGAGACCTTTTGCCGGCCTTATCCATAGAAAAAGCCACCAAAAGGTGGCTTTCCATTAAACAGTATTTTAGAGCTAGTTAATGAGCTCAATCATCATTTGGATATGAAGCTCGTCGTCATTCAAGCATGGAATAAAATTAAACACTTCTCCTCCATGTTCAATGAAAAGCTCGCAGCATTGCTCTGAGATTTCTTCCAACGTTTCCAGGCAATCGGAGGAAAAAGCCGGAGTGATAATATCCAACTTCTTAACGCCTTTACTCGGTAGTTGCTCAAGCGTCTTGTCCGTATAAGGTTGCAACCACTCTTCACGACCAAATCGAGACTGATAAGTCATCCCAACTTGCTCTTTTGTTAAGCCCAATTCCAGTCTCAACAATTCCGTGGTTGCTTCACAATGCTGTGGATAGATATCGCCATTATCGGCATAACGCTTGGGAATGCCGTGGTAAGAGCACAACAAGTAATCGCCTTGGCCTTTTTCTTGCCAAGAGCGTCGAACACTTTCAGCCAAAGCCTTTATATAAGTGGGGTGATCATGATAATCACGTATTAGTCGATAACTGGACATAACAGGTATGGATTGAAAGGCCTTAGTTAACCCATCAGACACTGCAGCTGTCGTTGTACCTGAATACTGCGGGTAAAGAGGCAATACAATCACATCTTCAACGCCCGATGCTAGTAGCTTTTCAAGTCCAACCTTAAGGCTAGGGTTACCATAGGTCATTCCCAGCTCCACTGGCATATCAATCTGCTGTTTAAGTTTATCCGCTTGTCTTTTGGCATACACCAGCAGAGGTGAACCTTCCTCCATCCATACAGTTTGATATAACTTGGCTACTTTTGGGGAACGTATTGGCAGAATAATGCCATGTAATAGTGGGCACCACAGCCAGCGCGTCATATCTACCACACGCTTATCATGCAGAAACTGGCTTAAGAAGCGTTTTACTGCTGGTGCTGTCGGTGCATCAGGAGTTCCCAAGTTAACCAACAGCACTCCTTGTTTTTTTGTACTTTGCATAACACCTCATCGACACTATAAAACAGACCTTACGATGTAAACCTCTTTACCGATCAAAAGGTAAAGATAAAAAAAGCGACCTAATTGGTCGCTTTCACTATATCAAACTTTTTAATTGCGATGTAAATAGAATTAAGCCAATGCTTTTTCTATATCCGCACTCACTTCTTCAACGCGTTTTGTGCCATCAAATTTTAGATACTGAGTACTTCCTGCTTGAGCTTCTTTACCGTAATACTCAATAAGAGGAGCCGTTTGTTCATGGTACACACCTAAGCGTGCGCGAACCGTCTCTTCTTTATCATCATCACGTACAACAAGATCTTCACCAGTGATATCATCTTTACCTTCGACCTTAGGCGGGTTGTAGGTAACATGGTAAGTACGACCAGAGGCCAAATGAGCACGTCGACCAGCCATGCGTTCAACAATTACATCATCTGCTACATCGAACTCAATCACATAATCGACAACAACACCCATTTCTTTTAGGCCGTCAGCCTGAGGGATAGTACGTGGGAAACCATCAAGCAAAAAACCTTTCGCGCAGTCATCTTGAGCAATGCGTTCTTTAATTAGGCCAAGGATAATGTCATCAGAAACTAGCTGACCAGCATCGATAACAGCCTTGGCTTGCTTGCCAAGCTCAGTGCCAGCTTTTATCGCAGCACGTAACATATCACCAGTAGAAATCTGTGGAATACCATATTTCTCCATGATGAATTGAGCCTGTGTGCCTTTGCCTGCACCTGGAGCACCTAGAAGAATGATGCGCATGTTAAATCCTCTTAAGATTGTTGATTTATACCGAAGCTCACAATGTTAATTTCACCACTATAAGCAGTGTTATACGACGGTAAGTTTTGGTATAAGTGTTATTTAGTGATAATAAAACAGGCGTGCACATTACACGCCTGTTGACCGAGTTTCAAGATTGCATTCTATCACACAATCGATCACTACTGATCAGTCCAAAGGCTAAGATTGCCCACTTACTCACACTAACCCTAGCAACCTCTCGGTATAAGCAATAAAACTCAATCGTTAAAAAGCCCGCATATCGCAAGCTTTTCAATCAAGATTATTGGTTTGCCAGTAGCGAATTAATCGCACCAACAAACTGTGATGGATCTTCCATCGAACCACGTTCAGCTAACATAGCTTGACCAAGTAGCACTTCAACCCAGCGGCCAAATGCTTCTTCATCGGCTTCATCAGCCATACGTTTAACGAGATCGTGCTCTGGGTTAATTTCAAAAATGTATTTCACTTCAGGGGCCGCCTGTCCTGCTGCTGCAAGTAGCTTAGCCATTTGTGTACCCATTTCAAAATCATCCGTCACAACAACAGCGGGGGTTGAAGCAAGTTTGAAGGTCGTACGAACTTCTTTTACGCGATCACCTAAATACTCTTTGGTGCGATCGACTACAGATTTAAACTCTTCTTCCGTTTCTTTCTGTTTTTCTTTCTCTGCTTCGTCTTCAAACTGGCTAAGATCAAGACCTGCTTTGGTAATAGACTGGAATTGCTTACCGTCAAACTCAGTTAGGTAGTTCATTAGCCATTCATCGATACGATCAAACATCAAAATGACTTCAATCCCTTTGGCTTTGAACTGCTCTAAGTGAGGGCTGTTTTTTGCAGCTGCATAGCTGTCTGCCGTTAGGTAATAGATCTTATCTTGGTCTTCTTTCATACGCTCAACATAAGATGCCAAACCAACCGTTTGTTCTTCGGAGTCATTGTCTGTTGAAGCAAAGCGTAGTAAGGCTGCCACTTTCTCTTTGTTGGCCATGTCTTCTGCTGGGCCTTCTTTTAGAACAAGACCAAATTCTTTCCAAAATGACTGATATTTCTCTTCATCATTTTTTGCCATGCGCTCAAGCATAGTTAAAACACGCTTGGTACAGGCATTGCGCAGTGACTGAGTCACTTTGTTATCCTGAAGGATTTCGCGTGACACGTTTAGCGGCAGATCATTAGAATCTATTAAGCCACGAACAAAGCGTAGGTATGACGGCATAAATTGTTCTGCGTCATCCATAATGAAAACACGTTGAACATACAGTTTAAGACCCGATTTATGATCGCGGTTCATCATATCCCAAGGTGCTTTAGCTGGAATATAGAGTAAGCTAGTGTAGTCGTTCTTGCCTTCTACACGGTTATGGCTCCAAAGCAAAGGATCGGCGAAGTCGTGTGAAACATGCTTGTAGAATTCTTGATACTCTTCTTCTGAGATATCTGATTTGTTGCGAGTCCAAAGTGCTTGAGCCTTATTAATTTGCTCCCACTTTTTCTCACCAGTTTCTTTTCCTTCTTCATCACGCTCAGCAGTTTGAATAGACACTGGAATGCCGATGTGGTCAGAATACTTGCTGATCACCTCACGAAGGCGCCACTCATTTAAGAATTCTTTACCTTCATCACGCATGTGAAGAACAATATCAGTACCACGGGATTCCTTCGAGATGGTTTCTATTGTGTATTCACCTTCACCCGCAGAATGCCATTGAACCGCTTCATCTGAAGTAAGGCCTGCTGCTCGAGTACGAACTGTCACTGCATCCGCAACAATAAATGCGGAATAAAAGCCAACGCCAAACTGACCAATCAGTTGTGAGTCTTTAGATTGGTCTTCTGACAACTTAGAGAAAAACTCTGCTGTACCTGATTTAGCGATAGTGCCAAGATGTTCAATAACATCATCACGGCTCATGCCTATACCATTATCAGAAATAGTCAGAGTATTGGAGTTTTCATCAAAAGAAAGCTTAACGCCAAGATCTGCATCTCCTTGAAATAAACCAGAATTAGATAAGGCTTGGAAACGTAGTTTATCCGAAGCATCCGAAGCATTAGAGATAAGCTCACGTAAAAATATCTCTTTATTTGAGTAAAGAGAATGAATCATCAAGTGAAGTAGTTGTTTTACTTCAGACTGAAAGCCACGAGTTTCTTTATTTTGTGTTGCCGTTTCGCTCATGTTCGCTCCATAACATCTATAATTATCAGGCCTTACATTTGTAAATAAGGCCGACGCTGACATAATCTGCAAACTAACATGAGGGTGCCAAATGTAAATTCAAGGTCAAAATTCATAAAAACATTGTTTTTTTGATTTTATTTTGTCTATCCTTACACCTCAAAAAATCAAAAACAATATTTACCGTCTCTCAAACACGTTTTTTGGCGCATCTGATGAAACCTAACTAACAATGATGGTTATACCGAATGAGTAACATAGGCACTAAGTTCAATCTTTCAAACAGATTTACTTTTGACCCCAATACAAACTCTCTGGTGGACAACTCAAACGATAACAGCGAAATTATTCGTTTGGGAAGCAATGAAAGCAGAATTTTGCTTTTACTATCAGAAAAGCCCAATGAAATCGTATCTCGTAATGAATTGCATGATTTTGTATGGAGAGAGCAAGGCTTTGAAGTTGATGATTCAAGCTTAACTCAAGCTATTTCTACACTAAGAAAACAGCTTCAAGATTCAACAAAATCTCCACAGTTTATTAAGACAGTGCCAAAGCGTGGTTATCAATTGATCTGTAGTGTTGAACGCACAACCCCTTTGATGAGTGGTGCAGATCCTCAAGAAGAGGAAACATTAGACACTACTCATCTCGATAATGAAATCACTAGTGACATAAGTGAAGATGACACGAAATATTCAACCAGTGCTCTAATAAAGCTCCAAGCAGAGCAAATATCAGCGGAATCGACAAAACCGAGATGGGGAATACGAGCCATGTTGTTACTCGCCTTACTTATCCCATTGAGTGTTATTCTATTTACTAACCCTGCCGAATCAACGTTTCGTCAAATTGCCATGTATGATGGTACGCCTGTAAAAACACCGATCAATCATCCAGATTTAACCCCTTGGTATCCGTCAATCGAACAATGCGTAAAACGATATAACCTTGCCCATAGCTCCAAAGAACCAGTCGAGGTAATTGCAACTGGGGGGCAAAATAACCAGTTAGTACTCAACTACATACACTCGGTTGCTAGCTCAGGTGAAAATGTCACTGTTCGCATATTTGCTGATCAGAAAGATCTCAACAAAGTTTGCCAATAGGAAAAATAAAATGAACCATAAAATTGCAGCCGGTTTACTTGTTTTATCAGCTTTGTTTAGTAGTTGGCTTTACTGGGGAAGTGATCTAAAAGTTGAGCAAGTACTGACATCTAAAGAATGGCAGTCAAGAATGGTCACTCTTATTACTGATAGTCTAAGGGAAGAATCTGTTGGGTCTCTACGCCGTGTGACTGTTGACTCCAATATGAAATATTTGCCAAATGGCCAATACAACCGCTTTGCTATTGTAAAGCTGTATGGTAATGATGCAAAAAATGAAAGTGTCATTAATATTTCTGAAGAAGGTGAATGGGATATCAGTGATAACTACCTTTTAGTGTCTCCCGTCAAATTTAAAGATGTCTCCTCTGCTCAAAGTAAAGATTTCACTGAAGAGCAACTTAAGCTCATTACTCAGATCTTTAAAATGGATGCTCAACAAAGCCGACGAATAGATATAGTCAATGAAAACACATTATTACTGACTAGCTTAAACCACGGTTCAACCGTACTGTTTTCTAACTAACCCATATTTTCAGTTCACTGTGAGCGAGGGATGAGTCACTATTCATCCCTCGCCATGCCATTGAGAACAATATTGTTATAGCTGACCATACCAAGGATTTGACCGTTTTCAATGACGGGAGCGCGACTGATACCAAACCGCTCAAATAGCCTAGCGCAATATTTTACCTGCATATCAGGGGCTACTGACAATGCGGGTTTAGTCATAATTTCATATATATTGACGCGATCAGGTGAGCGATTCATTGCCAATACTTTTTTGGCAATATCATTCATCAATACAAGTCCATATTCATCGTCATCATTGCGTTTGTTAACCACTAAGGCTTTAACTTGATGTTTTCTTGCCAACAGGATCCCTTCCCTCACCGTCGTTAGACCATCTATCATGACGTAGCTACCGACCATAACATCACGTACGCATATTTTCTCACCGACACTCATAATTCGTTCCCTACTACTTCCGACAATTTTGCCACCTGGTGAGCAACACCAACAGCATCTTCGACATCAATTTGCACCGCAATTCCCTGACCAGACTCTTGATCAAACTCACCCACCTCACTAATTTTTTCCAAAATATGCCTCGAAAGGTGCTCTTCAACGACAAAAAGAAGTACGTCTTTTTGCACTTCTAAAGTGAGACCAAAAAAGGTAGATTTCTTGTTTAGACCCTCCCCTCTGGCATGATTGATGACAGTCGCCCCTGTAGCTCCAGCCTCTCTCGCTGCATCAAGCACAGAATCTGTTCTGCTATCTTCGACAAAAGCGAGTATCAATTTAAAGCGCATTTTCATTGTCCTCCTGTGATGAATGTTTGCCAAGCCACTGAGTTATTTGTGCATATCCCATAACAGAGATGATGGGAAACAGGCTCGCAAATGCGATAAGTCCGAAACCATCAATCATAGGGTTACGGCCTGGTACAGTAGAAGCTAGGCCCAACCCTAAAGCAGCCACTAAAGGCACGGTTACTGTAGAAGTTGTCACTCCTCCAGAGTCATAAGCGAGCGGGACTATAAGTTTGGGTGCATAAAATGTCTGAATGACGACAATAATGTAGCCGACTATGATGTAGTAATGGATAGGGTCTCCTACCACAATTCTATAACTCCCTAATGAAATACCAAAAGCAACACCCAAGGCTACTGCGATACGGAGTCCATTGACACTGATGGCCCCCCCAGAAACCTGGTTAGCTTTTATCGCCACCGCAATTAGAGAAGGTTCCGCAATTGTAGTGCTAAAACCAATGCAAAAAGCGAACAAATACACCCAATAATAATCTTTCCAGCCGATATTGCCCTCTCCTGCAGTGCCAGCTTCTTGTAAAAATGAGGGTTTAGTCAACTGCATTGCCATTGTTTCCCCAAGAGGAAACAAGGCAAGCTCAAGGCCGATTAGAAATAGGGACAAGCCAAGAATGACATAGCCAAATCCAGCAACAACCTTGGGCCAGTTACTTACAGGACGGCGCAAAACTGCAAATTGAAAGCCAAAAATAATTGATGCTATCGGCAATACATCTGTAATTGTATTATTAAACGTCCCAATAAACTCAGACCAAGCAATCACGCGACCACCATTCCGTAGACCATAACGAACATCATGGGTAATAAAGAAGCAAAAGCAATTAAACCAAATCCGTCTAACATAGGGTTGCGCCCCTTAATTGCTGATGCCAGACCAACTCCTAATGCGGTAACAAGAGGCACTGTAATCGTAGATGTAGTAACCCCTCCTGAGTCGTATGCAACACCAATGATACTTTCGGGAGCAAACATCGTCAGAACAACAACACCTATGTATCCCCCAATGATCATGTACTGAATCGACCAACCTCGAAGAATACGCAATACGCCCAGCATAATGGCCACGCCCACCGATAGAGCAACGGTATACCTTAAGCCATTGGCATATTTATCCATTGCAGCCTCACTTTCGGCGATCATGCCCCCTTCTGCCGCAACTTGAGCGGCCTCTGCAGAGACCGCTGTTAACGCCGGCTCTGCGACTGTCGTTCCAAAGCCTAAACAAAATGCAAATAACATCAGCCAAGCGACACTCCCTTTACGCGCAAACGCTTGGGCCATGGACTCACCAATTGGAAAAAGCCCCATTTCTAAACCAAAAATAAAAAAAGTTAGCCCCATAACGACCAAGACGAGACCAAACAGTATTGACAACATATTAGGTAAAGGCTCTTGCAATACTGCAAGTTGAAAAAAAGCAATGACAGCCACTATTGGCAACAAATCTCTTAAGCTTCCCAAAAATGCTTTTAAAAGTGCTGCCACAGCCTGCATATAGACCTCATATCAGTATGTCTGCCATCCAAGTATGGCAAGGGGATTCTGATATAAGTTTGACCCAAATAGAGAGATAGACAACTAAGAAAGTAAAATATAAATTTTTGCTATCTCTCGTTCTTGTTTTGTATAAATGATGATCCTAAATGTAGCTAACTCGCTATAATTACTAGAGTTGCCGTTTTAATTCTGTCTATTAAAATAGCATGTAGGAGGATATAGGAGATCTGAATGAAAGTACTGCTAACTGGCGGCACAGGCTTTATCGGTAGAGAGTTGCTAAAACATTTCACCACCTACGAAGTTGTGCTTCTTACACGTTCTCCCAATGATGCAAAAGCAAAAGTTAGTCATGCCGATATGGGTAATATTACCTATATCTCTCAATTAGACAGTTTAAACGATCTTAACGAATTTAATGTGGTGGTAAATCTAGCTGGTGAACCTATTGCAGACAAACGCTGGAGTGAAAAACAAAAGAACACAATATGTAATAGCCGTTGGCATATCACCGAAAAAATTGTTGATCTTATTCATGCCAGTGCATCACCACCCAGTGTCTTTATTAGCGGTTCAGCAGTAGGCTATTACGGAGATCAACAAGAACACCCATTCGACGAAGGCTTACACGTTCACAATCAAAGCTTTCCTCATCTTGTATGTACCAAATGGGAAGAAATTGCTAATCGCGCTCGCTCCGAGTCTACCCGCGTATGTATTTTACGTACAGGTGTCGTTCTTGGACTAGGAGGCGGGGCATTAGGAAAAATGATGCTACCCTATAAACTTGGTTTGGGGGGACCTATTGGTAATGGCAACCAGTTTATTCCGTGGATACATCTTCTTGATATGGTCCGTGGCATTATTTATCTAATAGAAACAGAGCATGCACATGGAGAGTTTAATTTATGTGCGCCTCACCCAGTCACCAATAGGCAATTCAGCCAAACTTTGGCAAAATCGCTCAAAAGGCCACATATATTATTCACGCCTAAATGGGTACTAAGTGTCGCTATGGGCGAGAGTGCTGAACTTCTGTTCGACAGTCTAAGAGCAAAGCCTAAAAAACTCACCGAACTTGGCTTTCGTTTCAGCTATTCACGTATTGAACCTGCTATGAAAAATTTGTTACAACACCAAGACTAATCTTGTATGCTATTAGTTTAAAATTTCAACAATACAAATACTTAATGGCAAAATCTATTCTTATTACAGGCTGTTCCACAGGTATTGGATACACATGTGCTCATGCACTACACAAAGCCGGCTACCAAGTCATTGCATCATGTCGAACCCCCGATGACGTTAGACGTTTACAAAGTGAAGGGCTCACTTGCATTCAGCTAGATTTAAATAGCAGCGATAGTATTGAACACGCCGTTAAAAAAACGCTGGAAATAACTGGGGGAGCACTTGATGCACTGTTTAACAATGGAGCCTACGGACAAGCAGGTGCCTTGGAAGATCTTCCTACTCAAGCTCTAAGAGAGCAATTTGAAACCAATTTCTTCGGCTGGCACCACCTTGTAAAACAAGTACTGCCAATCATGCGTTTACAAGGCTATGGCCGCATAATTCAAAACAGCTCTGTACTTGGCTTTGCTGCTATGTCCTATCGAGGGGCTTACAATGCATCTAAGTTTGCCATAGAAGGCTGGACAGATACACTGCGCTTGGAGCTCGCTGACACTAACATTAAAGTCAGTTTAATAGAGCCAGGCCCCATCGAGACTCAATTTAGAAAAAATGCGCATAAAGCCTTGATAAAATGGGTCGATGTTAATCAAAGTGTTCATCATAAAGAATACGAAAAGCGCTTGAAAGCATTGGGAAACAGCACATCAACTAATGCATTCGTGCTATCACCAGAGTCCTGCGTAGCACCATTACTTCATGCATTAGAAGCCAAACAGCCCAAGATTCGCTATCGCATTACAACACCGACCAAAGTATTTGCAATATTAAAACGTTTACTTTCAAGTCGCACGCTAGATTGTGCTTTGAGGCGAGCGTCTTAAAGGTTGTCATCATAGCGTAATAATAAAACGATAAAGTAGCCTATGAAGTCATAGACTTCACCATTTTATAAAGCGTCACATTTGGATAATAACATGACATTAAACCAATTAAATTGGCTAAGTGTGGGTGTTACGCTAACTTTGTTTATCGTTTTATAAACACCTCCGCTTGTATTTAACAACAGCAATACCGCCAATGTAGCGGTATTGCTTTGTTAACCTATGCTGCCAAAGTAATAGCTTGATATTTACCTAATCAGCCCATATGTCTGTGATATATTAATCGTCGCAAGGAACCCGCCAATGCAGTCCCCTTTTATTGTCGAACTCAATGAGCAGAATTTTCGTCAAGTACTTGAAAGCTCAATGCAAGCACCCGTACTTATTCACTTTTGGGCATCGATGAGCCAAGAAAGTGCGCAGATAATTCCACAACTACAGGAACTAGCTCAGCAATACAATGGAGCCTTTACTTTAGCGCTTTTAAACTGCGAGCAAGAACAGATGATCGCTAGTCAGTTTGGAGTTCAAGCTCTGCCTACGATCGCATTATTTGTAAATGGTCAGCCTGTCGATGGCCTAGGTGGACCACAAGAATTACAAGCTATTCAGGCTATGTTGGCCAATCATTTACCCAGCCAAGATGAACTCAATGTAAAACAAGCATTGGAATTGATTCAAACAAATGAATACGGACAAGCGCTCACTTTACTTCAAGCTCTACCAGATGACTTAAAACAAAAAGGCGATGTAAAGTTAGCAATAGCAGAATGTCTATTAGAAACACAAAGCTTTGAGCAAGCAAAAACCTTGTTAGACAATATTCCTTTGGAATATCAAGATAACCATTATAAAGGATTGGTGGCCAAGCTTGAACTCCATGAACAATCGGCAAACAGCCCTGAAATTCAATCACTTGAACAACAGTTTCAAACTGATTCAAGCAACGCAAAACTCGCCGCTGAGCTAGCATTAAGTTACCACCAAGTTAACCGAGACCAAGAAGCGCTAGAAACTTTGTGGCAGTTTTTGAGTCATGACTTAAATGCTCTTGATGGGGATATAAAGAAACATTTTATGGATATTCTCGCCGCGCTGGGACAAACCAACCCATTGGCATCTCAATATAGACGCAAGCTATATTCACTACTTTACTAAGTGTTACATAAGAAAAAGCTGACCAAGTATCAGCTTTTTCTTTGTCAAAATGTCTTCTTTATCACTCACATTACTAATAAAAATTATTTATTCACAAGCAAAGACTACCAAAGGCAAACCCTGAAATAAGTTGATAAGTTATTCTTATTTTTAGTTTTAATATCTACAAGCTTACTTCTCAAACACTCTATGCCTCTTTAACTGCTCTATATCTTTGACCTTTAATTTTACTGCCTCAGCCTTGTCTCAATACTGACAGAGTATGAAATATGTAATTATCTTGCATTTATATCATTGTATTCAACACCGATCTAAGCAACAATCAGCATAAAGAATAAAATGGGGTTTATCTATGATTATTGATTCTCTTGTCACTATAGGGATTCTGCTCGTTGTCGTCATTGCATTCATAGTTGCTGGGGTAAAAACTGTCCCTCAAGGCAACCATTGGACTGTCGAACGATTTGGCCGCTATACACACACTCTCAAACCAGGCTTAAACATCATTATTCCATTCATCGATAGAGTCGGACAAAAAGTTAATATGATGGAGCGTGTTCTGGATATCCCTGCTCAAGAAGTCATTTCAAAAGACAACGCTAATGTAACTATCGATGCCGTTTGCTTTGTTCAAGTGGTAGATGCCGCTCAAGCAGCGTATGAAGTGAATGATCTTGAGCATGCCATTCGAAACTTGACCCTCACAAATATAAGAACCGTGCTTGGCTCAATGGAATTAGATGAGATGCTCAGCCAGCGAGATATGATCAATAGCAAATTGCTCTCGATTGTTGATGAGGCCACTAACCCTTGGGGTGTCAAAGTCACACGTATTGAAATAAAAGATGTACAGCCACCAGCCGATCTCACTGCCGCTATGAATGCACAAATGAAAGCTGAGAGAAATAAACGTGCTGAAATATTAGAAGCAGAAGGTGTGCGCCAAGCAGAAATTCTCAGAGCTGAAGGTCAAAAACAATCCGAAATACTCAAAGCCGAAGGTGACAAACAAGCTGCAATATTGCAGGCAGAAGCGCGCGAGCGTGCTGCTGAGGCAGAGGCACGCGCGACTACTATGGTATCAGATGCCATAGCGCAAGGTGATATGCAGGCAGTTAATTACTTTATTGCTCAAGGCTATACAGACGCACTGCGTAGTATTGGTCAGGCCGAAAATGGAAAAATCATTATGTTGCCGCTTGAAGCGTCAGGTCTTATGGGCTCGGTTGCGGGTATTGCAGAAATGTTCAAACAACCTGAACAAAATAAATAGAGGTCCACTTGCTCGAATTACTTGATTCTATTAATCATTGGCATTGGCTAGCGTTTGGGCTAGCTCTGCTAGCCATGGAGCTTTTTGGCACTGCAGGCTATTTTCTGTGGCTAGGGATATCCGCTTTGCTCATAGGGGTGCTGTTATCATTATTGCCAATGAGTTGGCAACTCCAATGGATAGCCTTTGCTGTATTTTCACTGGTGACGTCTTGGCTCTGGTGGCGAAAACAATTTAACCAAGATGTGTGTGATGATGAACATAGGGAATTGAATCAAAAGCAAAAACAAATGCTAGGGCAAACGGTTGTGATTGAAGAGGATATAGCTCCTGGACGACACAGGATTAAAATTGGTGACAGCACTTGGTCTGCACAAACCGACCACCCCATAGCGGCTGGAACTCTAGTCGAAGTGACCCAAGTCAATGGAATCATTTTAACCATTGAAGAGAAAAGTCTCAGTTAAACCAGAAAGAGTTATTGCCTGTCACAATAATTTCATTTTCAAAACACCAAACCATATCAGAAGAGGCATAGCAATGCCTCTTCCCAGATTTACCCTACTATAAATTGATAATTTTCTATCTAAAAACGTCATTTACCTTGATATTCATCCCTTCAGTTGCATACTTATCACTACATAACCCATGTAACACTCACTAAACGAGCTTTATTTACATGGTTATCTAAATCAGCCGTTAAGTTAAAACCTTATTCACCTGACACTCGACTATGGAGCGAGGAAAAGAATGAAAGCGAAACTGACTCTGTTACTGCCCGTTTTAACTATCATCTCATTTAATCTGCATGCCAGTGGAAATCAAGGAGGCAGAACATTAGCTGTAGAAATACAATGCGAGCTAAAGAAAGGCCAAGTTCAATCTTTACCCCCCTTATATTGCAAAATGTTCAACGGCAAACCGCTTTAAGAAGATAGAGTTGGAGGAGCTTAATTGCTCCTCAATCAATTACATAAAGTTATAAGGAATCAAAACTTGGAAACGCAAGTCTGTTTCATCGGCATCTTTCGCACCTGAATATTCATCACGCTCAAGAACTGTACCATGTAAGCGAATCGTCGCACCTTTCAGAGACCCACTCTGAAGCGAATAAGAAATCGTTGCGTTTACTGCATATTCGCTTTCATAATCCCAATCACCAGATGCCCCACTGGCAGAAGAATCAGCTCCTGTACCATAGCCAAGACCTAGATAATAACTCCAGCCATTACCTTGTTCGTATGACAAGCGGTTATACCAAGCGATCTCTCCTGCTTTGTTCCAATCGGAGAGCGCATCCCAATATTGAGACCAGGTTCCATTGGTCATTCCATAAGTATGGATAGTACGTGGCACAAAATCGGCTCGATTATCTGTGTCTGTGTAGCGCAGCTCAGACATCCAGGAAAATTGTCCAAAGGATTGCTGTAAAGAGAGTCCTGCGTGATAGCCTAGGCCATCATATTTAACATCGTCATTGACACCATAAAAATCAGCGGCAAGGATTGTGTTCTCGCTATGTTGGTACTTTAGATAGGCTTTATAGGACTCGTTATCATTTTTATCCGTGTAACTTGTTACTTGTTTCGCACTCCAGTCTACGGTATCAGCATAAATAACCCCCTTTGCCTGACCAACCCCCAACTGGAAGTATAAACTTTCAGTGAGTTGTCCGTTGAGGCCTAGTGAGTGAAGATAGCTCCAAGAGGTATCAGACCAGAGTGCCGGAGCATAATCATCATCGCTAAGTAGCCATGGTGCGGTAAATTGATCCGCACCAAAATAGCTGAGATTAAACTCACCGACTTTGCCATTTAGTTCAAAGCCTCGATAAGTACCTGGAACAAAACTCCACACGTTACCAACAGTCCCATTACCTCCAGATTGCAACATACCAAATCGAGCATTAAAATCTTCATCAGATTTAAATTTCAGTGCCGCTTTGTAGATCTTGAGTTGCTCACCTTCGCCCGCTCCCCAATCAAGGTTGGAACACGTCGATATTTCATTACAGAGGTAACCGTCATCCCCTTTCAAACTCTCATTATAAAGGTCACCGGAGTAATACCCGGCCAAATCAGCACCAAGCCATCCCTCATGATAGCCAGAAGAAAAGTCCAATATCGCATTGTAGGCTGAATAATTTAATCGGCTCCAACGATCACCATTTGAACCGCCGGGCTTATCCGATGTGCGTGTCCTCGAGCGTGTATCGACCACAAATAATGCATTGAGTGCTGAGTCTTGCATGAACTCATCAACGGCTTCAACATATTGATCACCCGCAGAACTTTCTGATGATGCTATGGCAGGACTAGCACTAACAAGAATTGCTAATGCAATGGATGATAATTTGAACAATTTGTCCATGGAAAGCTCCTAAAAGTGGATATAGCTGTTTTATGTCCTCACCTTAAGTTGGCCGCCGAAGGGAGGACTGTTTCCTTATGTTTAAAAAGCAAAAAAATAACTCACTTTTTACTTATCACTGATATATGAATTCAGTGTATCCACGATCAAGACTAACTTCGCAACGAAAAATATCAATTAGAACTTGGCCTTTAAATAGAGAAATATGACCAGCTACAAATTTTTATCTATAGAGTGACTTTATTCAAATATTTAATATAAAAATATCAGAATAAATTTTTACCCTTTAAAAACAAAATTTTAAAAATAAAACGTGATTTATTGATTGGGATTAAGATCTCATAAAAACCATAATTTTAGCGACTTTTTTAGTAATTAGATTTTGATCACTGCATTATTTTTGTCCGCACAAAAAATAAAAGCATCAATAATTTTCATCAAAAAAAAACCACCTATTATGAGATGGTTGTAAATAGAAATTGTGTCAGTTTTGAGATATATATCCCAAATAGTTAATATCTATATAGATAAAAGCTTGGGCGTACCTGTGTCATACCCGGAAAAGTCGTCAAGAAAGGCACACTAACTACATTTATCTATATTAAATCGACAAGATCTTGCTCTGTTTTTATCTCAACGCCTAATTCCTGTGCTTTCGCCAGTTTTGAGCCCGCGTTTTCTCCAGCAAAGAGAATGTCAGTTTTCTTGCTCACACTTCCCGTCACTTTAGCGCCAAGATTTTGTAAGGCTGCCTTAGCATCATTACGCGATAGCTGAGACAAGGATCCTGTTAACACAACCGTTTTGCCCATAAGAGGTTGAGGGGTATCCGGTTTGGCTTCTTCGACATCAGGCCAAGTCACGCCTTGAACGCACAGGTCATCTATCACCTGTTGATTCTTCTCTTGAGCAAAGAAAGCCATGATATGATTAGCCACAATATCACCGATGTCAGACACTTCTATCAATTGCTCATAGGTTGCCGCTTTTACTTTATCGAGAGTTTTAAAGTGCTGGGCGAGGTTTGCTGCTGTTGCTTCACCCACTTCACGGATACCAAGAGAATATAGGAAACGAGCCAGTGTGGTTGATTTCGCCTTGTTCAAAGCATCAACCACATTTTGTGCAGACTTAGGCCCCATTCTATCTAAAACAGTAATCACACCAGCAGACAATTTAAATAGATCTGCAGGCGTCTCCACCATTTCTCGATCAACAAGCTGCTCTATTACCTTTTCTCCCAATCCATCCACATCGAGCGCCTTGCGCGATACAAAGTGTTTTAGTGCTTCTTTTCTTTGTGCTTGACAGAATAAACCACCGGAACATCTTGCTACGGCTTCACCTTCAAGACGCTCAATTTGAGAATGACAAACGGGACATTGACTAGGGAAGACAATTTCTTTTGCATCCGCAGGGCGGCGATCTTGGATATAGGACACTATTTGTGGGATCACGTCACCAGCACGGCGAACAATAACGCTATCTCCAATTTTAACCTTTAGACGGGCAATTTCATCGGCATTATGCAAAGTTGCGTTACTAACGGTAACACCACCAACAAACACAGGCTCTAACTTAGCCACTGGGGTAATGGCGCCAGTTCGACCTACCTGAAATTCAACATCATTAAGAACCGTCACTTCCTCTTGGGCAGGAAATTTATAAGCAATAGCCCAGCGAGGTGCTCTGGCAACAAAACCCAGTTGCTCCTGCAAAGCAGTATCATCAACCTTGATAACAACCCCATCTATTTCATAGGCCAATTCATCTCTGCGCGTCAAAATATCCTGATAATAAGCTTTAACTTCTGAAAGAGTCGATACTTGACGGGTCTCTGGGCACATTGGTAGCCCCCAACCTTTGAGCTGCACAAAACGCTGGTAATGACTTTGTGATAATACACCACCTTCTACCACACCCACGCTGTAGGCATAAAAGCTCAAAGGGCGCGTTGCTGTTATACGAGAGTCAAGCTGACGCAAGCTTCCTGCTGCCGCATTACGTGGATTCACAAATACTTTGTCCCCTTTTTTAAGGGCGTTTTGATTAAGTTGCTCAAAGCCAAGCTTTGGCATAAACACTTCGCCTCTAACTTCAATACGTTGTGGCCAATCATCACCATTTAGCTTCAGAGGGATAGATTTAATAGTGCGAACATTTTCTGTAATGTTTTCTCCTGTCGTCCCATCTCCACGAGTCGCGGCTTGGACCAAAATACCATCTTCATACAAGAGGCTCACAGCTAAGCCATCTAATTTAGGTTCACAGCAGAAGTGCGCCAGTTGCGCTACGGAGAGGCGGTCTAACATACGTTTATAAAAAGCATCAAGCTCGCCATCGTCAAATGCATTATCGAGAGACAACATCGCTATCTCATGTTTTACCGATTGAAATCCATCAAGTGGCTGCCCTCCAACCCTCTGGCTAGGGGAATCTAGACTGACAAGATGTGGATGCTTAGCCTCAAGCTCTAACAATTCGCGCATTAGGCGATCATATTCTGAATCTGGAATTTCGGGGCTGTCTTCAACGTAGTACTTCACACCATGGTAATGTATGGTTTCACGCAATTGATTGAGCTTTTCTTGAGTATCTAGAGGCATAATTCACTCTGTTTTAAAAATTGATAGCTAGGCCATTCATGCCCGACGGATTAAAAATAGACTTGGTTTAGGGTGTATAAGGTCACATTGTTTGGAAATATAACCATAACACGAAAAAGAAAGGCTCCGACATTCGGAGCCTTTAACGAAATATTCTATTCTTTAGGCACTTTGTAAAGTTTTAAATTCCTGAATCTGAGCTCGATACGCATCCAAGCGATTCGGTGTCATTAAATTACGACCATCATCGAGTACATTCGCTCCAAGATCATCGGCAATTTGTTGAGCGGTTTTGAGCATCAACTTAAAGTTTTGCTCTGGATCACCATAACAAGGTAGGGTCATAAAAAATGAAATCCCCTTGGTATTAAACTCAGCCGGATCTGAGTGGGCAAGCGTACCTGGTTGCATCATATTTGCAACACTAAACAACACTTTTCCTGTGCCGGAGAGATCAGAGTGGCGATGGAAAATATCCATTTCACCGTATAGCAAGCCGTTTTGCTGCATGCTATCAAACAACTTAGTCCCTATGAGCGGCTCAGCTCCAGCGCAGTGGACATTAAGCACAATAACTTCCATATCCTGCTGTGGGGCTGGCTGCTCTACTTTCGAGCTTGCCATATTCTCAGCGTCATTAATACTTGGCGAAGTCTGAGTATTGGTATGAAAAGAATCGTTTTCTTGCAGCGACGAGCCGGACATCAAAGGGTCATCGATATCAGAAACATTCACTTCAGGATTTACAGAAAAAGATTGCTCAGCTTCTGTTTCACGGTAACCGTCAATCAGTGGATCAGCGACAATACTATCTTGCACAAAATCAGGTTCTTTTCGTACCTTGCGAATAATTTCAAAATCTTCTTCCGGCGCAACCGCTTGCTCAGACTCTATGTTTGGCTCAACCGCTTTGTTTACATCTAACTTACGAAGTGGCGTGCTGCCAAACTTAGCTTTAACTTCTTTCTTGCTTGTCCATAAGCCGTGAAACAATAGCGCGGCAATCGCTATCGCTCCGACGATTATGAGTACAAATCGCAATTCCTGCATGTTCCACTCTCAAATTTAATCGATACGTTGAGTCCGTAAACAAACTTATCGAACCTTGTTAAACCTTCTCTTAATACAACTTTACCAAAACTCTCACCTGTTTTAGACCAGCTTAATGTGAGAAGTTCATACAATGTTGTGATTTTGACCACGCTTTTTTCTTTGTTAAGATAAAAAGCGTTCAATTTTACCTCATCACTCAGTTAAGGCTTATGAATTCAATCACACGACATCGTTCCGGCTTCGGTTACTTTTTTTATGGCTTAGAGCTCGCCATTACTCCGGGGATCCGCCAATTTGTCATTCTTCCCTTAATGGCAAATATTCTGCTAGTCGGGGGAGCCCTGTTCTACCTTTTCTCCCATTTAGATACTTGGATAGAACAATTGATAGGACAACTACCGAGCTTTCTTTCTTGGTTAACTTACATACTTTGGCCACTATTAGTCTTGACCATTCTCGCCACTTTTTCCTATTTTTTTAGCACATTAGCCAATTTTGTCGCTGCTCCTTTTAACGGATTATTGGCAGAAAAAGTAGAAGAACACTTAACAGGAAAGAAAGTCAACGATGACAATATGCTTGCCGTCATAAAAGATACGCCGAGAATTATGGCAAGGGAGTGGCGAAAGCTTATCTATGTGTTACCAAAAGCGATTGGTCTTTTTATCTTGCTACTCATTCCTGGGCTAGGGCAAACGGTAGGCCCCATTCTTTGGTTTGCCTTTTCAGCCTGGATGCTCGCGATTCAGTATTGCGATTACCCATTTGATAACCACAAAATCGCTTTTAACGATATGCGTAATGATTTAAAACAAAAACAAACCAAGGCATATAGCTTTGGCGGTCTAGTCTCCATCTTTACAACTATCCCAATTCTAAACCTCATTGTTATGCCTGTTGCCGTATGCGGTGCAACCGCCATTTGGGTCTCAGAATTCAAACGATAGATAGATGAAAAATCAGCTTCTAATACGCTGATAAGTAATTAAAAGGTCAACCAAAACCGGCTGTGGTAAGTAATGTGTTGACCTTTTCCGTCTCATTTAGTTCTAAAGGGCATCTATGCGATTTCAATAACATGCTCTTGCTCTCATTCTAATAACTTATAACTTTTTAATCCTTCTCTAGATTTTACCGCTGGCCTACTCTTCTACCCATGCGGGGTTTATCAAGGCCCATACCTATCGTCCAAGGTCTGCAAACTATGACAGACCATAGGCGCACAACAATCCAAGGATCAAGCTATGAGCAAAATCTACGAAGATAACTCTCTTACCATAGGGAATACACCTCTGGTCCGACTCAATAAAGTGAGTAACGGTAAGGTTCTAGCCAAAATAGAAGCTCGAAACCCTAGCTTTAGTGTTAAATGCCGTATTGGCGCCAATATGATTTGGGAAGCAGAAAAAGAAGGGAAATTAAAACCAGGTATAGAGCTTGTCGAACCGACCAGTGGTAATACGGGTATTGCACTGGCATTCGTTGCTGCTGCTCGAGGCTACAAACTAACCCTAACCATGCCTGAGTCCATGAGTCTTGAACGTCGCAAGTTGCTCAAAGCCTTAGGTGCTAACCTTGAGCTAACAGAAGCAGCTAAGGGCATGAAAGGCGCGATCGCAAAAGCAGAAGAAATTGTCGCTGCTGATCCAGAAAAATATTTGTTACTCCAGCAATTCAGTAATCCAGCTAACCCAGAAATACATGAAAAGACAACTGGACCTGAAATCTGGGACGCGACAGATGGAGAAATCGACGTCTTTGTTGCTGGCGTAGGTACAGGCGGCACAATTACAGGAACAAGCCGATATATCAAAGGTGAAAAAGGTAAGAACATTGTTTCAGTTGCTGTAGAGCCTGCTGAGTCTCCTGTCATTGCTCAGGCGCTTGCCGGTGAAGAAATTCAGCCTGCTCCGCACAAAATTCAAGGCATCGGCGCTGGATTTATCCCTGGCAACCTTGATTTAGAGCTTATTGACAGTGTAGAGCCTGTTACATCAGACGATGCGATTGATATGGCTAGACGTCTAATGGAAGAAGAAGGTATTTTGGCTGGCATTTCATCAGGTGCCGCTGTGGTTGCAGCTAATAGATTAGCAGAACTGCCTGAATTTAAGGGAAAAACCATAGTTACCGTCCTACCAAGCTCAGGTGAACGTTACTTAAGCACGGCTCTATTTGCTGGAATCTTTACGGAGAAAGAGAATCATCAATAATATGTGATGAAATCAATTTTTCTTCGAAAAAAGCCCCTTTGAGGGGCTTTTTTGTTGATCCCTGACTCACCTTTGGTAATATCGGGGCAGTTTTATTTTAAGCTTCAAAATAAAAGAGAAGCCAGAATTAGCATCGGTTATGATATTCGGCATAGATCGGAATCATATCTGAAAAATTTGCAATCAGGTCAAAGTATGACACTAAATGAATATTGTATGTTTGTCACAACGTTCATTTAAAGGTTAAGCTGGACCTGATTAAGAATCTATCAAAATATAAATCAATTTGGGGTATATAACATGTACGAGAAGCAAGTAGAAATCACTGCAGAAAACGGCCTTCACACTCGCCCGGCTGCACAATTCGTAAAAGAAGCAAAAGGCTTTGATGCGGATATTACAGTGACTTCTAACGGTAAAAGTGCAAGTGCCAAGAGCCTGTTTAAACTACAAACATTAGGTCTAGTCAAAGGAACTCAAGTAACTATCTCAGCAGAAGGCCCTCAAGCTCAAGAAGCTGTTGACCACCTAGCTGCTCTGATGGACCAACTGCACTAATCCGGTCTCGCATTTCTGAAGCCATTTTGTGAAAACGAAATGGCTTTGTTGGAAATAAACCCAAACATAAGCTAAAAATTATCGTTAGCACACCCATTTTCTCCCGTTTTTAAGTTGACCAATTTAAGGTAAGGCTATGATTTCAGGCATCCTAGCATCTCCCGGTATTGCTATTGGTAAAGCATTACTCCTCCAAGAAGATGAAATTGTCCTAAACACCAACTCTATTACTGATGCGCAAGTCGAAACTGAGGTTGCTCGTTTCTTTGAAGCTCGTGACAAGTCGACAGCTCAGCTTGAGACTATTAAGCAAAAAGCACTGGAAACATTTGGTGAAGAAAAAGAAGCGATCTTTGAAGGTCATATTATGCTTCTTGAAGATGAAGAGCTAGAAGAGGAAATCCTTACTCTCATCAAAAAAGATAAGATGCACGCTGATAACGCCATTCATACTGTTATCGAAGAACAAGCCACAGCACTTGAATCGCTCGATGATGAGTATTTAAAAGAGCGTGCAACCGATATTCGCGATATTGGCTCTCGTTTTGTAAAAAATGCACTTGGTATCAACATCGTATCATTAAGCAACATAGACCAAGAAGTTATCTTGGTTGCTTACGATCTTACCCCTTCAGAAACAGCGCAAATAAACTTAGATTACGTTCTAGGCTTCGCTTGTGATATTGGCGGACGTACTTCACACACCTCTATCATGGCACGCTCTCTTGAGTTGCCAGCAATCGTGGGTACCAATGATATCACTAAGCAAGTTCAAAACGGCGATACTCTTATCCTTGATGCGATGAATAACAAAGTCATTATCAACCCATCAGATAAAGAGCTTGAAGAAGCAAAAGCTGTAAAAGCCGCATTTATTGCTGAAAAAGAAGAGCTCGCCAAGCTTAAAGATCTGCACGCAGAGACCGTAGATGGCCATCGTGTGGAAGTTTGCGGCAACATAGGTACAGTTAAGGACTGTGACGGTGTTTTGCGCAACGGCGGAGAAGGTGTAGGCCTTTACCGTACCGAATTCTTATTTATGGATCGTGATGCACTTCCAACTGAAGAAGAGCAATATCAAGCGTACAAAGAAGTTGCTGAAGCGATGAAGGGTGAAGCGGTCATCATTCGCACTATGGACATAGGTGGTGACAAAGACCTGCCTTATATGGACCTACCGCAAGAAATGAACCCTTTCCTTGGCTGGCGTGCGGTACGTATTAGCTTGGATCGCCGTGAAATTCTACGTGACCAATTACGTGGTATTCTGCGCGCTTCTGCGCACGGTAAACTGCGTATCATGTTCCCTATGATCATCTCTGTAGAAGAAATACGTGAGCTTAAAAAAGCGATCGAAGAATACAAGGCTGAGCTGCGCACTGAAGGACATGCTTTCGACGAAAACATTGAAATAGGCGTAATGGTTGAAACACCAGCTGCAGCCGCTATTGCTCACCACTTAGCAAAAGAAGTGGCTTTCTTCTCTATCGGCACCAACGACCTAACCCAATACACATTGGCCGTTGATCGTGGTAACGAAATGATTTCTCACTTGTACAACCCATTGTCCCCTGCAGTATTAAATGTGATCAAACAGGTTATTGATGCGTCACATGCAGAAGGAAAATGGACAGGTATGTGTGGTGAACTTGCTGGTGATGAACGCGCGACTCTACTTCTTCTTGGTATGGGACTGGATGAATTTTCAATGAGTGGTATCTCTATCCCTAAAGTGAAAAAAGTAATACGTAACTCAAACTTTAGCGAAGTAAAAGAGATGGCTGAAAAAGCGCTTTCTCTACCAACTGTAGCCGAAATTGAAGCGGCTGTAGAAAAATTTATTGCAGATAAGTCGTAATAATTAACTGATACCAATACGATAGTCGACTAAAAATAGTCGTCTATCTGGCGAGATTGGTATACTATAATTCGACAGAATTGAACAAAAAACCTTAGGAGCATGACACAATGGGTCTGTTTGACAAACTTAAGAAGCTAGTATCTGACGACAGCGCTGACGCAGATGCAATTGAAATCATTGCGCCTCTATCTGGTGAAATTGTAAACATTGAAGATGTACCAGATGTTGTTTTCGCTGAAAAAATCGTCGGGGACGGTATTGCTATCAAACCTGCTGGTACACAAATGGTAGCTCCTGTTAACGGTACTATTGGTAAAATTTTCGAAACTAACCACGCTTTCTCAATTGAGTCAGACGAAGGTGTTGAGCTTTTCGTTCACTTCGGTATTGATACTGTTGAGCTAAAAGGTGAAGGATTCAAACGTATCGCTGAAGAAGGTCAAACCGTAAAAGCTGGCGACACTATCATTGAGTTTGATCTTGCTCTTCTTGAAGAAAAAGCCAAGTCAACATTGACGCCTGTTGTTATCTCGAACATGGATGAAATTAAAGAGCTGAGCAAACTGTCTGGTACAGTTTCAGTAGGTGAAACGCCTGTTCTACGCGTTACTAAATAACTGAGCTTATTAAATTATATAAACGCAGCAATTTTGCTGCGTTTTTTATATCTGACCACTTTCAATTTAGTCCTAACGCATATCGCAAAACTTGTTTTTTAATCGGCCCCGCATTATCGGCTATTTTCAATGCCGCATTTCTCGCTAGTTTTACTAACGCTAAGTCATTACTAAATGTCTTGTAGAAAATATCCATACCTGACTGCATAACTAGATTATCTGGGCGTCGTTTTCGCTCATAAAGCTTCAGAGCCTGATGTGAAAGTAAGTCCTGACCACAAGTGACCTCCAGCAAAGCTTCAACATCTTTAAAACCAATGTTCACTCCTTGTCCTGCCAAAGGGTTGATCGTATGTGCGGAATCGCCAACTAACACGCACCCGGATATTGAATAGGTCTGAGCATGGCTCCTAGTTAGCGGAAACGAACCAAATTGTAATACTTTAATATCGCCTAACTCTGCTGGGAAATAAGCTAATACCTCTTGCCGTAACTGCTCATTGGTCATGGAGCACAACTGCTTAATACGCTTGGGGGAGTCATACCATACTAAAGAGCCTTGGTTGCCGCATAAAGGCAAGAAAGAGCGAGGACCGGACGGAGTAAACTGCTGCCAAGTAATATCTTGTTGAGGCTTTTGGGTTTCAACATTGATAAGCATACAGTGCTGACGGTAATCCCATGCGGTAACGCCAATGCTAGCTAACGAACGTACACGTGAATTTGCCCCATCAGCACCAACCACTAGATCAACGTTTAAGGTTGCTCCAGATTCTAAAGTGAGGGTACTAGGCTGATTAAAATCGATCTCAGCTAACTTATCAGGGCAATGAAGTGTGATATTAGGGTAACGCGAAAATTGCTCCCACAGTGCAAGTTGAATAATTCGATTTTCAACAATATAACCAAGCTGGTCCATTCCGAGTAAGTCAGAATAGAATCGAGTTCGGCACTGCGGGTTTTCCCAAGTTTCTAAGCGGCGATAAGGGCAGATTCGTTTGTCTGAAATGCCTTGCCATGCTCCAAGTTTATCGAGAATAGATACCGAGTGCTGAGAGATAGCCGAAACCCTGATATCCATTGGCTGCTCTGATGAAAAGGGTTTAGGAGCATTCCCTTCGATCACCACAACACTTCTACCTTGCTTGGCAAAGCCAATAGCGACAGCTGCACCAACCATTCCACCACCAACAACGGCAACATCAAACTTGGTCATAATTTACACTTTTATTGTTAGAGTCTCTCATTGTACTTTTTTCATCATCAAAATGTAACCGAAAACCTTAGCCCTGATAGGGTCAAACTCCTTGTAAAACATAGCCATTAAACGATTTTAGTCATGCCTCTAGTCAGTAGGTTTCTAAACCAGTACAATACGCGGCTTAATGCCATAGCATAGGCTAAAATATAGCCAACAAAATACAATGGCAACACTGTTCTACACTGGGCGATTTGCTCCCTTAATTTAAACTAACGATCGAGCGAACAACATGAGTAAAAAACTGCTAATTAAAACCTGGGGCTGCCAGATGAATGAATATGATTCATCAAAAATGGCCGATCTACTGAATGCAACGAACGGTTATGAGCTGACAGAAGAACCAGAAGAAGCAGATGTATTACTCCTCAATACCTGCTCTATCCGTGAAAAAGCGCAAGAGAAAGTCTTCCACCAATTAGGTCGCTGGAAAACTCTCAAGGATAAAAAGCAAGGTGTTGTGATTGGGGTTGGTGGATGCGTCGCCACTCAAGAAGGTGACCATATTCGTGAGCGAGCTCCCTTTGTTGATGTTATCTTCGGTCCCCAAACCTTGCATCGACTGCCTGAAATGATCAAACAGTCTCAAAATGATGATACTCCAGTTATGGATATCTCATTCCCAGAAATTGAAAAGTTTGATCGCCTGCCAGAGCCTCGTGCTGAAGGTGCAACCGCATTTGTTTCCATTATGGAAGGGTGCTCTAAATACTGTACATACTGTGTTGTTCCTTACACTCGGGGAGAGGAAGTCAGCCGTCCACTTGATGATGTACTGTTTGAAATTGCACAACTAGCCGACCAAGGCGTAAGAGAAGTCAACCTACTGGGTCAAAATGTGAACGCCTACCGTGGTTTAACGCACGAAGGAGATGTATGTTCTTTCGCAGAACTCCTCCGCCTTGTAGCATCGATCGATGGTATTGACCGAATTCGATTCACGACAAGCCATCCTCTTGAATTTACAGACGATATTATCGCTGTTTACGAAGACACACCTGAATTGGTTAGTTTCTTACACCTTCCGGTACAAAGTGGTAGTGATCGCATCTTGACCATGATGAAGCGCCCACACACAGGCATTGAATACAAGTCTATTATACGTAAGTTGCGCAAAGCACGGCCTGATATTCAAATAAGTTCTGACTTCATCGTTGGTTTCCCTGGCGAGTCAGATATGGATCACCAAGCAACAATGAAACTAATCAAAGACGTTGACTTTGACATGAGTTTTAGCTTCATTTTCTCCCCTCGCCCCGGAACGCCTGCAGCTGATTATCCATGTGATCTATCAGAACAAACGAAAAAAGATCGTCTATACGAACTGCAGCAAACGATCAATGCCCAAGCAATGCGTTATTCTCGCTTAATGCTTGGTACAGAGCAGCGAGTACTCGTTGAAGGGCCTTCTAAAAAGAACCTCATGGAACTTCGTGCACGCACAGAGAACAATCGTGTGGTAAATTTTGAAGGGAATGCTGAGCTTATCGGTCAGTTTGTTGACGTCAAGATCACTGATGTATTTGCTAATTCACTGCGTGGCGAAATTGTCCGTACAGAGAAAGACATGGACCTTAGAACCGTGATTTCTCCCACTCAAATGATGGCGAAAACAAAGCGCGAAGATGAGCTCGGAGTAGTAACCTTTACTCCTTAAGCTTGAAAATACTCATCTAAGTGACCATCTTAGATAGAGGAATGTAAAGCCATTAGAGTCCGGTCCAAATCGGACTCTAAGAATGGCAAACAATGAGAGGCAACTTTGAGCAATAAAATTGTAACTCTAGAAATCAATCTGGAACCTTCTGATAACCGCCGTCTTGCTAGCCTTTGCGGCCCCTTCGATGACAATATCAAACACTTAGAGCGCCGTTTAGGTATAGAAATCAGCTACCGAGGCAACTTTTTTACCATAGTGGGTAAACCCCATACTTCAGCAGCAGCTCTGCACATCATAAAAACGCTCTACGTTGGCACAGCGCCTGTAAAAGGTAATATCCCGGATATAGAGCCAGAACAAATCCACCTCGCCATCAAAGAAACGGGAGTTCTTGAGCAAAATACCCAGTCTGAAATCGACCATGGCAAGGAAGTCTTTATTAAGACCAAAAAAGGTGTCATAAAGCCACGTACACCTAATCAAGCTCAGTACCTCGTCAATATGGTTACTCATGACATTTCCTTTGGTATTGGGCCCGCAGGGACCGGGAAAACTTACCTAGCGGTTGCAGCTGCAGTAGATGCTTTAGAGCGCCAAGAAATTAGACGTATTTTGCTAACCCGTCCAGCGGTCGAAGCGGGAGAGAAACTTGGCTTTTTGCCCGGGGACTTAAGTCAAAAAGTGGACCCGTACCTTCGCCCTCTCTATGACGCTCTATTTGAGATGCTTGGTTTTGAGAAGGTTGAAAAGCTCATCGAGCGTAACGTGATTGAAGTAGCGCCTCTAGCTTATATGCGAGGCCGTACACTTAATGATGCCTTCATCATTCTTGATGAAAGCCAAAATACCACAGTGGAACAGATGAAGATGTTCCTCACCCGTATCGGCTTTAACTCGCGAGCTGTCATCACAGGTGATGTAACACAAATCGACCTGCCACGCGGAGCAAAATCTGGGCTACGTCATGCCATTGAGGTCCTCAATGAGGTCGACGAAATTAGCTTTAACTTCTTTCAGTCGGACGACGTTGTTCGTCACCCGGTCGTTGCTCGTATTGTTAACGCCTATGAGAAATGGGAAGCACAAGATCAAAAAGAGCGTAAAGAGTACGAGAAACGGCGTAGAGAAGAGCGTGAGGCTAAATTTCAGGAAGCCGGCTCACCTCAGCAACCATCATCAGAGATAAAACCCTCATGAGCATAGAACTTGATCTTCAAATCGCAGTCAAAGAAGAAACAGGTTTACCGAACTTTGAAGATATTCTTCTCTGGTTAACATCCGCTATCGATAAGTTTCAACCGCAAGCGGAGGTCACTGTGAGAATTGTGGATGAAAGTGAAAGCCATCAACTCAACCTTGAGTATCGTGGAAAAGACAAACCAACCAATGTATTGTCTTTTCCCTTCGAAGTTCCAATGGGAATAGAGATGGATCTCCTAGGCGATCTCGTCATCTGTAAACAGGTGGTAGAGCAAGAAGCCAAGGAGCAGTCCAAGCCATTAATGGCTCACTGGGCTCATATGGTTGTACATGGAAGCCTGCATCTGCTAGGTTATGATCATATCGAGGATGAAGATGCTGAAGAAATGGAATCCCTCGAGACAGAAATAATGCAATCCATGGGTTTTGATGACCCATATATTGCAGAAAAAGAGTAGCAGCGAGATAGATGTAACGAACACTCAGTTCGTTACATTCCAATATTCAGCTCTACTAATGTGTGCTATCACACATCTGATAGCGTGACTTAAATGAGAAAAAATGAACGAAGACAATTCGCCCTCTTCTCCAGAAGGTAAGAAAGAGAAATCTGAAGGTCCGAGTAGAAAGTCCTTCTTTGGACGCCTTGGCCAGCTATTTCAAGGAGATCCGAAAGACCGCCAAGAACTGGTAGAAGTCTTTCGAGACTCAGAAGAAAATGATCTGATAGACCATGACACTAGAGACATGCTCGAAGGCGTTATGGAAATTGCTGAGATGCGCGTACGCGACATCATGATCCCTCGCTCACAAATGGTAACCGTTGATCGTAGTGACGACCTTGACGCACTCGTTCACTTAATTACCGATGCTCAGCACTCCCGCTACCCTGTCATTAGTGAAGACAAAGATCATGTTGAAGGTATACTCCTAGCGAAGGACTTACTTAAGTATTTGGGCTCAGACTGCGCTCCTTTTGATATCGAACAAGTCATTCGCCCTGCAGTAGTGGTTCCAGAGAGTAAACGCGTTGATCGTCTACTGAAAGAGTTCCGAGAGGAACGATACCACATGTCAATTGTCGTAGATGAATTCGGTGGTGTTTCTGGCCTTGTAACCATTGAAGATATTCTGGAAGAAATTGTCGGCGATATTGAAGATGAATTTGACGATGAAGAAGAGTTAGATATTCGCAAGCTGAGTAAACACACCTATGCCGTCAAAGCATTGACCACTATTGAGGAGTTCAATGAGACCTTCAATACTTCGTTTAGTGATGAGGAAGTCGATACGGTTGGTGGCTTAGTGATGACAGCATTCGGTCATTTGCCATCACGTGGGGAAGTGGTCGAAATTGAGAAATACAGCTTCAAAGTAACCTCAGCAGATAACCGACGCGTGTTACAGTTGCAGGTGACCATACCCGATGAAGAACCTCTTCCTGAGCCAGCAGAAGAGTAACCCAAACTCGATTAGATAGTTATAACGATGATAAAAAGACTTTTTCATCGCCTCAAACGGCCGCTCGCGGCCGTTTTTGTTGGCGCTCTGACGACACTCGCTTTTGCTCCTTACCAACTATGGCCAATTGCGATTATCAGCCCTGTACTTTTACTGATTTTAATCCACAACCAATCCAGCCGCGCTGCACTTTGGACTGGGTATGCTTGGGGAATAGGCCAGTTTGCCACCGGAATAAGCTGGGTACATATTAGTATTGATAAGTTTGGCGGTATGCCCAAGATTGCCAGCGTTTTTCTTATGTCTTTGCTAATAGGCTATCTTGCGGTCTATTCCGGTCTCTTCGCTTGGACGTTAAACCGCTATTTCGGGCGTAATAATCGAGTTCGTTTTCTTCTCGCCGCTCCTGCTATATGGTTATGCTGTGATTGGCTAAGAGGCTGGGTTATGACTGGCTTTCCGTGGCTATGGCTAGGTTATAGCCAAATCGATAGCCCATTGGGTAACTTCGCCCCCATCGGCGGCGTAGAATTTATCACTCTATTGCTCATCGTCTCTGCTGGCTCAATAGCCTATGCAATAGTCAGTAGGAAATGGATGAACATACTCATTCCAGCCACTATATTGTTTACTGGTTACGGCCTAAATTCCGCTCACTGGGTGACCCCTAACCCAGAAAGTTCCACTAAACTGGCTCTCATCCAAGGTAATGTAGACCAAGCGAAAAAGTGGCTGCCCAAGCAGCGCTGGCCTACCATAATGAAATATACCGACCTCACTCGAGAGAATTGGGATGCGGATATCATTATATGGCCTGAAGCTGCTATCCCTGCTTTTGAGTTGGAGATACCATCCTATTTAAGTAACCTAGATTCGGCAGGAAAATTAAATGGCAGTGCTGTTGTTACTGGTGTACTCAACCAAGATGAAAATGGTAAATTCTTTAATAGTATTTTGACATTAGGTAAAACCAATTATGGTGACTATAGCCTCAATATGGACCAAAGGTATCACAAACATCATCTGTTACCATTTGGTGAATTTGTCCCCTTTGAGGACATCTTAAGACCGCTCGCTCCTCTATTTAATCTGCCAATGTCATCCTTTAGTCGTGGGGATTTTATCCAAACGAATATAGTGGCAAATGGGCGCCATATGGCACCAGCTCTTTGTTATGAAATTATATTTAACGAGCAAGTACGCAGGAACGTAACCAAAGATACAGATTTCATTTTGACACTATCTAACGATGCTTGGTTTGGTAAATCGATTGGACCACTACAGCATATGGAAATTGCTCGTATGCGTGCTCTAGAGCTAGGTAAGCCCGTGATCCGCTCAACAAATAATGGAGTAACAGCAGTGACCGACTATCGAGGGAAAGTGATTGCTCAGATCCCTCAGTTTGAAACTCATGTCCTGCGCACCGAGGTCACATCTACAGATGGTCAGACCCCTTTCCATCAGTTTGGCACATGGCCACTCTATATATGGGTCTTACTCAGTCTAGTTATAGGCTGGCGACTCAAAGACTAGGTTAAACGCAAGGGCTAAGTAGCCACTTAGCCCTTGGCAATGATAATAGAACTATGGTTTTAATGCTTGACGACTAAAGCCCTTACACCCGCATTTAATACAGGGAATAACAACCGTCGGGTGGTTATACTGAGTTTTATGACCACACTCATCGCAAACTAGCACACCTAAACCTATCACTTCTCCCACTTGGTATAAGCCTTGATGCTCCAAATCGTCGAACAACTCAACCCATTCAACTTTAGTTCTATCGGTAATGTCCAGTAACCCCTGCCATATTGAATCTGCAATCATCAAATAAAATGGCCCACTTTTTGATTCTTCAAAACTCTCTGCAAATTCCTTTAAATCCGACTTCACATACGCAGACACCAGAGCGAGTTCATCTTTAGTCAAGTCGTTAGCAGCCTCTACCAGCTTTTCTGAGGTTTCTAATACACGATTAATTTCATCTGGACTATGCTTGAGAACCTCGACCACATCCTCAAACATTTCCTCATAACCCGATTTGCTTTTAGACATAGTGGCCTCCTTCGAACAATTGAACAGAGTAAGCTATTGTTGTGCTCCTCTCCTTTAGGTATTCTATGACGATCTATTTATGTCTGTTCTAACTGAACTCACAATTTCCAAGATAACCGGATATCATCGATGCAAGAGCAATACAATCCACAAGACATTGAACAAAAAGTTCAAAAGCACTGGGATGACAACAAAACCTTTGTTGTCAGTGAAGACCCAAACAAAGAAAAATTCTACTGTCTCTCTATGTTCCCTTACCCTAGCGGTCGACTGCATATGGGCCACGTACGGAACTATACTATCGGTGATGTGGTCTCTCGCTTCCAACGCTTGCAAGGCAAAAATGTCATGCAGCCCATTGGTTGGGATGCTTTCGGTCTTCCTGCAGAAAATGCAGCGGTAAAAAATAACACTGCACCTGCACCTTGGACGTATGAAAATATCGAGTACATGAAGAACCAGCTAAAACTACTGGGCTTTGGCTATGACTGGAGTCGCGAATTCGCCACTTGCACACCTGAATACTACCGTTGGGAGCAAGAGTTTTTCACTAAACTGTATGACAAAGGCTTGGTCTATAAAAAAACATCTTCAGTAAACTGGTGTCCAAATGATCAAACCGTTCTCGCCAATGAACAAGTCGAAGATGGCTGCTGCTGGCGCTGTGATACCCCAGTAGAACAAAAAGAAATTCCTCAATGGTTTATTAAAATCACTGAATATGCACAAGAGCTTCTCGATGATCTAGACAACCTAGATGGCTGGCCTGAAATGGTCAAAACAATGCAACGCAATTGGATAGGCCGTTCTGAAGGGGTTGAGCTTAAGTTTGAAGTAGAAGGTCAAGCTGATCTCGAAGTTTACACAACTCGCCCTGATACTTTGATGGGTGTAACTTATGTGGGCATTGCCGCAGGGCACCCTCTCGCAACTATAGCCGCAGAAACTAACCCTGTACTTGCCGCTTTTATTGAAGAATGTAAAAACAATAAAGTTGCAGAAGCAGAGCTTGCGACAATGGAGAAAAAGGGAATGGCTACAGGCCTGACCGCAATTCATCCGTTAAATGGCCGAGAAGTCCCAATTTATGTCGCCAACTTTGTTCTAATGGACTACGGTACAGGCGCAGTCATGGCCGTTCCTGCACATGATCAGCGAGACTATGAGTTTGCAACAAAATATGGACTAGATATAGTGCCCGTTATCAAGCCTATTGATGGCAGTGAACTTAACATCTCTGAAGAAGCTTACACTGAAAAAGGTGTATTGTTTGATTCAGGGGAGTTTGATGGGCTTGAGTTCAAAGCGGCGTTTAATGCCATCGCTGCGAAGTTAGAACAAGAAGAGAAAGGTCATAAAACTGTCAACTTCCGTCTACGTGACTGGGGTGTCTCTCGTCAGCGTTACTGGGGAGCACCAATTCCAATGGTGACCACAGAAGATGGTGAAGTGCACCCGGTTGATGCAGAGCAATTACCTGTTATTCTGCCTGAAGATGTGGTTATGGATGGTGTCACAAGCCCGATTAAGGCAGATAAAGAATGGGCCAAGACCACGTTCAACGGCCAACCAGCGCTTAGAGAAACGGATACCTTTGATACTTTCATGGAGTCATCTTGGTACTATGCTCGTTATTGCTCGCCGCAAGCAGATGATATTCTAGACTCAGACAAAGCGAATTACTGGCTACCTGTTGACCAATATATTGGCGGCATTGAACACGCTTGTATGCACCTTTTATATTCTCGTTTCTTCCACAAACTATTACGAGACGCAGGCTACGTTAGCTCTGATGAGCCATTCAAACAGTTACTTTGTCAGGGAATGGTTCTTGCCGATGCATTCTATTTTGAAAATGACAAAGGTGGTAAAGAGTGGGTTGCACCAACCGATGTAACGGTAGAGCGCGATGGTAAAGGCCGTATCACTTCAGCGAAAGATAGCCAAGATCGTGATGTTGCTCACTCAGGCATGATAAAAATGTCTAAGTCAAAGAACAACGGCATAGACCCGCAAGAAATGGTCGATAAATATGGTGCAGACACAGTGCGCTTGTTCATGATGTTCGCATCTCCTGCAGATATGACACTGGAATGGCAAGAGTCAGGTGTAGAAGGGGCTAACCGTTTCCTAAAACGCATCTGGAAATTGGTCAATGAGCATGCGTCACAAGCACAATCACAACCGCTTGATACGCTGGCCCTATCTAACGACCAAAAAGCACTGCGCCGCGATGTGCATAAAACGATTGCTAAAGTCACGGACGATATTGCTCGCCGTCAAACCTTCAATACGGCAATTGCCGCTATCATGGAGTTGATGAATAAACTAGCAAAAGCACCTCAAGAAGCAGAGCAAGATCGCGCTATTCTTGATGAGGCTCTTAAAGCTGTTGTTGTTATGCTTTACCCTATCACTCCACACATTTCATTTGAATTGTGGGCCGCTTTAGGTGAATCAGACATTGATAATGCTGTTTGGCCAAAACACGATGATAAAGCATTAGTTGAAGACGAAAAACTTATTATCGTTCAGGTAAATGGTAAGCTACGTGCGAAACTCACAGTACCCGCAGACATCACTAAAGAAGATATTGAGAAGCTTGCTCTTGGCGATGAAAATGTTACTAAGTTCACACAAGGCAATACCATACGTAAAGTGATTTATGTTCCAGGTAAACTATTGAACATAGTAGCAAATTAACCATAAGTTTAAATTTAAGCAGAATAAGTTGTTTACTCTGCTTTATTTATCTTAATGTATTCACTGAGTAGATTAAGATAAGTATTCCACTAACTGAGAAAGTTTCATCAATGCGCCTAGTTCCAATATCTTTTACAAAAATTGTCAGCGTTATTCTTAGCGCAAGTTTATTGTCAGCCTGTGGTTTTCACCTTAGGGGAGATTATTCAATCCCAGAAGAGCTTGGGACACTCTCACTCACCAGTTACGATCAATACAGCACTTTCACGCGAATGATGAAATCACAATTACGCGTTAATGAAGTGAATATCGTTCCGCCATCAGAAAATGTACCCAACCTGCACATCATTGGCGAAGGCTTAGGAGAGAGAAACTTATCCCTTTACCAAAACACAACCGCAGCAGAAAAAGAACTCACTTTTACAGCCTCATATCGAGTCACTATCCCAGATGTAGGCGATAAAACCTTCTCTACTAGCGTTAGCCGCAGTTACTTAGAAAACCCATTAACCGCTTTGGCAAAATCGGTTGAAAGAGACATGATCGAAGATGAAATGCGTCAATTTGCCACTGGACAGATTATTCGCCAAATGGCCCGCTTACGTGCTGATATCAAAGCAGGACACATACTGACACAGGAAGAGCTTGACTCATTTGATGAACAAGTTAATGAAAACTCTACAGAGATAGAAAGCACAGAGTAATCACATTATGCGTCTTTTCGCTGAGAGGCTTACCGAACAACTGAGCAAACAACTTCACTCCGTTTATTTACTGTTTGGTAATGAGCCTCTGCTGTTACAAGAGTCACGCCAATCAATTCAGTCAGTAGCCCATAAACAGGGGTTTGAAGAACGCCACCGATTTGCTCTTGATACGAGTTTTGATTGGGAATTGCTCTATCAGTGCTGTCAAAGCATGAGTTTATTCTCGTCACGCCAGTTGATTGAACTAGAGTTACCTGAAACTGGCGTAAACACTAGCATTTCCAATGGACTATTAGATCTTATGGATATGCTACACAATGATATCGTTTTGGTCCTCATCGGTAGTAAACTGACCAAGGCACAAGAAAATGCCAAGTGGTTCAAAGCACTATCTGCTCAAGGGTGCTGGGTAAATTGCCTTTCTCCTGATATCAGCAGACTGCCGCAGTTTGTACAGGCTCGCTGCAGGCAAATGAAACTACAGCCGGATGCAGAAGCGGTTCAGCTGTTAGCTCAGTGGCATGAAGGTAATTTGTTTGCTTTAGTACAAAGCCTAGAAAAACTCGCTCTTATCTACCCCGATGGACAATTAAACTTAGTGAGACTGGAAGAGTCTCTTAGTCGAAGTAACCACTATAATGCTTTTCATTGGGCTGATGCCTTACTCATGGGCAAGGCTAAGCGTAGTCAACGTATATTGTTCCAATTACAATCAGAAGGCATTGAACCTACAATACTTTTGAGAACCATTCAAAAAGAGATGACTTTGCTGTTGACTATGCAAGGTAAAATGTCATCCCAACCTATGGGGGCAGTATTCGAATCTCATAGAATTTGGCAATCGAAACGTCCTCTATACTCTGGAGCGTTAGGTCGACTGTCAAAAAAGAGAATAATGCGATTAATGCAGTTAATTGCCAAAGCAGAAATAATCTCCAAAACTCAATATGAGACTTCCTGCTGGCCATTATTACATCAGTTAAGTGCTGAGATATGCCTACCACAGGTTGAGCTATAAAAAGCGTGATATACTTCCCCGCTTTGATTTAACAATACAACGAGGACAACACCTTGCAACTTGAAGAATTGAATGATTTTCTAGTCGATAAAGTGGACGATATGAAAGCACAACACATACAGACCTTAAATGTCAAAGGGAAGTCCACAATTACTGACTACATGATTGTTTGCACTGGAACTTCAAAGCGCCATGTTAACTCGATAGCTGAACACGTAGCCAAAGAATCAAAGAATGCTGGCCTTGAACCACTTGGCGTTAACGGTGATACCGAAGGAGAATGGGTAGTACTTGATATGGGTAGTACCATAGTCCACGTCATGCAAGAGGAAAAACGTGAGCTTTATCAACTCGAAAAGCTTTGGGGCTAAAGATGAAGCTACAACTGATTGCAGTTGGCACTAAAATGCCCAAGTGGGTTGAAGATGGCTTTCTTGAGTACAAACGTCGTTTTCCTCACGATATGCCGTTAGAGCTAGTAGAAATTCCTGCTGGAAAACGTGGAAAAAACGCTGATATTGCAAGAATTTTGCAAAAAGAAGGTGAAGCTATGCTAGCTTCAGTGCCTAAAGGTAATCGCATTATTACTCTAGATATTCCGGGTAAAAAATGGGATACACCGCAATTAGCTCAACAACTTGAGAGTTGGAAACTGGATGGCAGAGATGTATCGATTCTTATTGGCGGGCCTGAAGGGCTTGCTCCAGCTTGCAAAGCAGCAGCTGACCAAAGTTGGTCACTCTCTGCACTAACACTGCCACATCCATTAGTAAGAATAGTCATGGCAGAAAGCCTATACCGAGCTTGGAGTATTACCGCCAACCACCCATATCATCGAGAATAAGTAGCCAATGTTACGAAAGCGTACCCGGTTTAGAGACTATCAAGCAGAAGCAAAACTATTTAAAAGTCGTGCTATAACCGCTTTCATTGGAATCATAACCATGGTTGGTATCTTAGTTGCCAACCTCTACAACATTCAAATTAACCAATATCAGGATTACAAAACCCGCTCTAATGACAACCGAATCAAAATTGTTCCCATCGCACCCAATCGGGGATTAATTTATGATCGAAATGGTAAATTACTAGCAGAGAATCGCCCTGTTTTCAGCTTGGAAATTATCCCAGAAAAAATTAAAGACATGTCTGGGACAATAGAAGGATTAAGAAAATATCTCGATATTACTCCCGAACAAGTTGAAAGCTTTGAACGAGAGCGACGCCATGCGCGTCGATTTAAGTCTGTACCGATTCTGACACAATTAACCCAAGCTCAAGTTGCCAAGTTTTCTGTCAATCAGCACAAATTCCCCGGTGTCACCGTCAATGCGAACCTAAAGAGACACTACCCTTATGGTGAAGTGCTGACTCATGTCATTGGTTACGTGTCACGAATCAACGACAAAGACATGAAAAGGCTAACTCGGGAAGGTAAAGAGGGCAATTACCAAGCCACAAGAGACATAGGTAAACTCGGTATAGAGCGATACTACGAAGATTTATTACACGGAACGGCTGGGTACCAAGAAGTTGAAGTCAATAGCCGCGGCCGTATTATCCGCACACTCAAATACATTCCCCCCGCTCCAGGGAAAGATGTTGTTCTTAATTTAGATATAGATCTGCAACTATACATCCACCGATTACTCGCTGAACGTAGAGGTGGAGTTGTAGTACTTGACCCCAATGATAACGGTGTTTTAGCCATGGTCTCTAGCCCTAGCTATGACCCTAATGCCTTTGTCCATGGAATATCTACCAAGGCCTATAACGCTTTACTTAATGACAAAAACCGCCCCCTAGTTAATCGAGCGACCTTAGGCATTTACCCGCCCGCCTCTACCATCAAACCTTTTATGGCTGTGGCAGCTCTTGAAGAAGGCGTAATCACTCCTTATACCACACGTAATGATCCCGGTTATTGGAACATCCCTAATTCTAAAACTAAACCCTTCAGAGATTGGTTACGCTGGGGGCATGGGAAAGTCGATATCGTCAAATCAATCGAAGAATCTGTAGATACCTTTTTTTATCAAATCGCTTACGATATGGGAATTGACCGCATCTCAAACTGGATGATGATGTTTGGTTTTGGAGAGAAAACAGGTATAGATATCTACGAAGAGAGCAAAGCCAATATGCCAACCAAGGAGTGGAAGTTAGCACGACACCGCGTACCTTGGTATCAAGGAGACACCATACCTGTGGGTATAGGGCAAGGCTATTGGACTGCGACTCCAATGCAAATAGCCAAAGCAACCTCAGTATTGATTAATCGAGGCAAGGTCATTCCTCCTCATCTGCTAAGAGGTACTGTAGATAACGGCCAACCATTTGAAGATCAAATACTGACTGAGGTAGAAACTTACCCGCCAATTACAGGTGTTAAAAACCGTTTTTGGGATCTAGCGATTGAAGGTATGCGCCTAGTTAATCATGGTAAAAAAGGCACAGCCCGTCGAGCATTTTATAAGACACCTTATGTCAGCGGTGGAAAATCAGGGACAGCTCAAGTATTTGGCCTAGGTGAAGATGAAGAATATAATGCCGACGAAATCGCTGAACATTTACGTGACCACGCTCTGTTTACTGGTTTTGCGCCCATCAGCTCGCCAGAGTTGGTTGTTACCGTAGTATTAGAAAATGCTGGAGGAGGCTCATCACAAGGTGGCCCTCTAGTAAGAAAAGTCTTTGATAAAGTGTTAGTCAAAGAAAAAGAAGAGGCAAAATAATCATGGATTTTGATCCATCCACAGGCCAAAATCGAGCTCTATTTGAGCGCTTTCATATCGATCTCCCTCTTTTACTAGGAATTTTAGTATTAATGGGCTTTGGTCTTGTCGTCATGTACAGCGCAAGTGGTCAGAACCTTGGTATGATGGACCGACAAGCTATGCGTATGGCTCTATCATTAGGCATTATGGTTTTGCTTGCTCAAATACCGCCTCGTACCTATGAGACTCTTGCACCGCTCATGTTTACAGTCGGTGTTCTACTGCTACTTGGGGTACTGTTTTTTGGCGAAGCTTCTAAGGGTGCTCAGCGCTGGCTAAATCTTGGTTTCGTGCGATTCCAGCCCTCTGAGCTTTTAAAACTCGCCGTTCCTCTCATGGTGGCACGATTTATTGGTAAGCGATCACTCCCACCAAGCTTTCAAACCTTAGTACTGTCGCTAGTAATGGTCTGTGTGCCAACCATTCTTATTGCTAAACAACCAGATTTGGGGACTTCAATACTTATCGCGGCTTCTGGTATATTCGTTATCTTTCTAGCAGGCATCAGTTGGAAAATTATCTTCGCTGCGGTTTGTAGCCTTGGGGCCTTTTTGCCTGTCCTGTGGTTTTTTCTGATGAGGGAATATCAAAAAGTCAGGGTTCGAACGCTCTTTAATCCTGAATCGGATCCTCTTGGGGCCGGATATCACATCATTCAAAGTAAAATTGCAATAGGCTCTGGAGGGATATCAGGAAAAGGCTGGCTACAAGGTACCCAGTCTCAATTAGAGTTTCTACCAGAACGACATACTGACTTCATTTTTGCTGTTATTGCCGAAGAATGGGGATTAATCGGTATTTTGATCTTACTTAGCTTGTATTTGTTTGTTATTGGTCGAGGGCTTATTTTGGCCAGTAAAGCGCAAACAGCTTTTGGCCGAATGATGGCCGGAAGCATAGTTTTAAGTTTCTTTGTTTATGTTTTTGTTAATATAGGTATGGTTAGTGGTATCCTACCTGTAGTCGGAGTGCCATTACCTCTGATTAGTTACGGTGGTACATCCATGGTTACCCTGATGGCAGGCTTTGGCATATTAATGTCGATACACACTCATAGGAAAGCATTCTCTAAGGCAACATAAATGAATTTTCAAAATTTCCTGACCGGTATACTTTGCGCCATTACCGTTTTTTTGGCTGGTTGCTCTTCTTCTCCGTCAAAGCGTTATTCAATAGAGGATGATCTTGCGCCAAACTCACCCATTTCGGTTGACCGTATTGAAGATGCACACCCTCAATACGAACCTTATAGTGTGGGTGGGAATCGTGACTACAGCCTAAGAGGTAAACACTACTCCATTATTAAAGAGCCTCAAGGCTTTACTCAAGAAGGTATTGCTTCATGGTATGGCAAAAAGTTTCACGGTCATCTCACCTCTAATGGCGAGATCTATGATATGTACTCAATGTCAGCGGCTCATAAAACATTACCCATCCCAAGCTATGTTAAAGTCACCAATAAAGACAATGGAAAAACAGCCATAGTGAGAGTCAACGATAGAGGGCCTTTTCATCCTGGACGTGTTATCGACCTAAGCTATGCGGCTGCAACTAAGCTCGATGTGATACGCACTGGAACCGCTAATGTTAAGCTGGAAGTTATTTCAGTAGAAAAGCCCACGGCTCAACATAAGCAAAAAGCAATCCCTAAATTCGTCGTTCAAGTCGCTTCGTCACAACACGAAGATAGAGTGCGAACTTTAGCCAAAGATTTGAGTCAAAACCTTTCAGTAAAGAGTTACGTAAATTCAGACAACAATATCCATCGTGTCTTTTTAGGTCCATTTGATGACTATATGCTGACGCAAAAAGCGTTAGAGCAAGTTAAACTCATGGGCTATTCGAGTGCCTTTATAAAACCCTTGTAGTCCTCAAACCAGTGTGAGGCATGTCTTACACTGGCTTGAGAGATTGTTTCTGTTAAGATATGGACAGTTAATTAAAACCTGTAGTCAATATGAAAAAAACAACGCTAATCAAATCCGTTTTTGCTTCTTCTATTGCGCTTTCTGCAACCTTCGCATCATCTTCTTTCGCCGCACCTATCGTCGTACCTGATGCGCCTCAAATTGCTGCTAAAGGCTATGTTCTGATGGATTACCATTCAGGTAAAATACTTGCAGAACATGAGATGAATACAAAATTATCGCCCGCAAGCTTAACCAAAATGATGACGAGTTATGTCATTGGTCAAGAGTTGGAGCGAGGAAACATCTCCCCCGATGACGATGTCACCATAAGCAAAAATGCTTGGGCAAAAAACTTCCCTGACTCATCAAAAATGTTCATTGAAGTCGGCACTACAGTGAAAGTGAAAGACTTAAACCGTGGCATTATTGTTCAATCTGGTAACGATGCATGCGTGGCCATGGCTGAGCACATTGCGGGCTCAGAAGATGCCTTTGTTGATTTAATGAATGCATGGGCAGACAGCTTAGGGATGAAGGATACCCATTTCGCCAACGTACATGGACTCGATAACCCAAACCTATATTCTACGCCGTATGACATGGCACTACTAGGTCAAGCTTTGATTCGTGATGTTCCGGACGAATACCGTATTTATTCGGAGAAAAAGTACACCTATAACGGCATCACCCAATACAACCGCAACGGTTTATTGTGGGATAAAAGCATGAATGTTGATGGTATTAAAACTGGCCACACAAGCAATGCTGGATACAGTTTAGTGAGTTCAGCCACCGAAGGGCAAATGCGTTTGGTCGCTGTAGTCATGGGAACTAAAAACGCCAATGCACGTAAATCTGAAAGCAAAAAGCTGCTAAGCTACGGCTTCCGCTTCTTTGAGACGGTTGCACCGCACAAGGCAGGCGAAACCTTTGTCGAAGAAAAGATCTGGATGGGTGATAAAGACACAGTAGCGCTTGGCCTTGATCAAGACACCTATGTTACCCTTCCTCGAGGCCAAGCCAAAAACCTTCAGGCCAGCTTTGTGTTAGAAAAAGAACTTGAAGCGCCTATTAAAAAAGGCGATGTGGTTGGTAAGCTATACTATCAATTAGAAGGCGAAGATGTCGCTGAGTATCCGCTTCTGGCTCTCGAAGACGTGGAGCAAGGAAGTCTATTCAGTCGTCTTTGGGATTATATCGTCATGTTGTTCAAAAGCATGTTTTAATCTTCCCAGCTTCCATGACTTGAAAGCCGCATAAAGCGGCTTTCATTGTTATTGTGATCTGTTGAGATTTAAGTTGAATAGCAGTACTATTTCGCGCTGGCTAAATGACATCCAATACGGAGTTTCAAAATGTTGACTATCAACTCAGATGCAAAACTGAAAGATCTGCTCGAGTTTCCTTGTTCTTTTACCTACAAGGTGATGGGCTACGCTAAACCTGAGTTACCAGAAAAAGTACTTGAAGTCATACAACGACATGCTCCAGGTGACTATAGCCCGAGTGTCAAGCCAAGTGCCAAAGGGAACTATCACTCTGTTTCTATCACGATTACAGCAACATCGATTGAACAAGTGGAAACTCTCTACAAAGAACTCGGTGAGATTGATATCGTTCGTATGGTTTTGTAAATTTATTTGATTAAATCAAATAAATTTAAGAGCAGCATTGTGGCTGCTTTATTTATATATATCAGTCAGATATAAAACCTCTACTTTTCAGAGGGTTAAAAATATCTTGTTAGCATATAGTTACATGAACCGAACCAGTTTATACTCCGTAAACCTAATTAATTGACGATAGGATTGGGAATGCATAACCAGCTTGTTGTAAAACATTTGGGCCGACAGGACTATGAACCGATTTGGCGAGCCATGCATGACTTTACAGATTCTCGAACAGAGGAAACCTGTGATCAAGTCTGGCTTGTTGAACACAACCCTGTTTTTACTCAAGGTCAAGCAGGTAAAGCCGAGCACTTAATCAATACCGGTGACATTCCTGTCGTACAAAGCGACAGAGGTGGGCAAGTAACCTACCATGGCCCTGGTCAACTGGTCGCTTATTTTCTGATTAACCTTCGTCGTAAAAAACTCGGGGTACGAGATCTCGTTACTACCATTGAGACTCTCGTGATAAAAACACTAAAACATTACAATATAGAGTCGGCAGCACGACCAGATGCACCAGGTGTCTATGTTGATGGTAAAAAGATCTGCTCTTTGGGCCTTAGAATTCGCAAAGGTTGTTCATTTCACGGCTTAGCTCTCAACGTGAATATGGACTTATCACCTTTTTTGCGTATCAATCCCTGCGGCTACGCTGGTATGGAAATGGTTCAAATGAGTCAACTTGGTGGAGCAAAAGATCTTGCCCAAGTTGAGACGACATTAGTCGAAGAACTTGTCACTTTGCTTAACTATGAGCAAGTTGAATTCAGCACAGAAGCCTCTCCTACGCGTTGAGAAGCAAAGAGAAGTATAAAGCATGAGTAAACCAATCCAAATGGAAAAAGGCGTTAAGTATCGCGACGCTGATAAAATGGCACTAATTCCAGTCAAGAATATGCCTACTGAGCAAAAGGAAATTCTGCGCAAACCAGACTGGATGAAAATAAAGCTGCCTGCTGATAGTCAACGCATTCAAGAGATCAAATCAGCGATGCGGAAGAATAATCTTCATTCTGTCTGTGAAGAAGCGTCTTGCCCTAACTTAGCAGAGTGCTTTAATCATGGGACTGCTACTTTTATGATCCTTGGTGCTATTTGTACTCGTCGCTGCCCATTCTGCGATGTCGCACATGGTCGCCCTGTTGCTCCTGAAGCGGATGAGCCTCAAAAACTGGCCCAGACCATCTCAGACATGAAACTCAAATACGTAGTTATTACCTCTGTCGACCGCGATGATCTTCGTGATGGCGGTGCCAAACACTTTGCTGACTGTAATCGTGAGATCCGTGCAAAGAACCCAAATATCAAAATTGAAACCCTAGTGCCTGACTTTAGAGGTCGAATGGATGTCGCACTTGAACTGATGAAAGACAACCCTCCAGATGTCTTCAACCATAACCTAGAGACAGCTCCACGCCTGTATCGTAAAGCACGCCCAGGAGCAAACTATAAATGGTCTCTACAGCTGCTCCAGAAGTTTAAACAGCAGCACCCAGATGTTCCCACTAAATCAGGGCTGATGATGGGGCTTGGCGAAACAAAAGAAGAAATTATCGAAGTGTTGAAAGATCTTCGAGCTCACGGCGTTACTATGCTAACCCTAGGGCAGTATCTAGCACCTAGTCGCCACCACCTCCCTGTAGAGCGCTATGTACCGCCATCCGAGTTCGATGAGTTAAAAGAAATTGCACTGGAACTTGGCTTCACCCACGCAGCTTGTGGACCTTTTGTTCGCTCCTCTTATCATGCCGATTTACAGGCTCAAGGGATAGAAGTTGGCTAAAGCCACAGATTAATAAAATATTAAAAATATCAATAACAAAAGGGCTAATTGAACCAATTAGCCCTTTTTATTGTTCACTTCTTGAATGAGACAGCACTCTTCTATAGGCTTAGCTCTAATAATACTAAAGCTGTTTTTATTCCAAGGGATGATTATGAAAAGACTAGGTTTTATTGCTCTAGCGATCACTGCAGTAACGGCAGGTTGTGCATCAAATACTCAGCAAGATAACTTTCGTGAAGCTTCTTTTGAACTGTGTAATACTGAGGTTGACTTATATTCTGTAAGCGACGACGGCCGTGTACGCATTGTTTGTGCAGACGGCTCTAAGTTTGCTCTAACCAGTGAGGCCACTCTGGAAACCATGCGTGATATTAATATCGATTATTGTCATGGTGAAGGGCTAGGAAAGTTCAGTGAAAGCCGTAAGTACTACTCGTTCAAATGTAAATCAGGCACACTTCTAAGTATTTCCAAGTAAATAGTCATGTAAAAAGGGGGGATACCATGTATCCCCCCTTTTTAGTTTTCAAGTTACTTGAGCATTATGCATACACAGGTAAACGCTGACAAATTTCTAGAACTTTCGCTTTGGTCGCAGAGATAACATCCTGATTATCAATATTATCTAATACATCACACATCCAGTTAGCAAGCTCTTTGGCATCTTCATCTGTAAACCCACGACGTGTGATCGCTGGCGAGCCAACACGGATCCCCGATGTAACAAATGGGCTACGAGGATCATTAGGTACCGAGTTTTTGTTCACCGTAATATTAGCTGAACCTAAAGCGGCATCTGCTTCTTTTCCGGTAATATCTTTATCAATCAAATCAACTAAGAAGAGATGGTTTTCAGTGCCATTTGAGACAATTTTATAACCACGTTCTTGGAACTGGGCAACCATAGCTTTAGCATTTTTAACCACACGCTCTTGGTATGCTTTAAACTCAGGCTCCATCGCCTCTTTAAACGCAACAGCCTTACCTGCAATAACATGCATCAATGGGCCGCCTTGCCCACCCGGAAATACTGCCGAATTCAGCTTCTTGTACATTTCTTCGCCAGCATTGGAAAGAATTAGACCACCACGAGGTCCGGCAAGTGTTTTGTGGGTTGTCGTTGTAACCACATGTGCATGTGGAACTGGCGTTGGATAAACGCCAGCAGCGATTAGGCCTGCTACATGCGCCATATCAACAAATAAGTAGGCACCAACCTTATCAGCAATTTCACGCATACGCGCCCAATCAACAATTTGTGAGTAGGCTGAGAAACCACCAATGATCATTTTCGGTTTATGCTCTAAAGCTAGCGACTCCATTTCGTCATAATTAATTTGACCCGCTTCATCAATACCATAAGGAATGATGTTGTAATGCTTACCAGAAAAGTTAACCGGTGAACCGTGAGTCAAGTGACCGCCGTGCGCCAAGCTCATACCAAGCACAGTGTCACCTGGGTTTAACAATGCCATATAAACCGCACTGTTTGCTTGTGAACCAGAATGAGGCTGAACATTCGCATAAGCACAACCAAACAACTCACACGCACGATCAATAGCCAAAGCTTCCGCTTTATCCATATATTCGCAGCCACCATAATAGCGTTTGCCTGGGTAGCCTTCTGCATACTTGTTGGTAAGTTGAGAGCCTTGAGCTTCCATCACTCGTGGACTGGTGTAGTTCTCTGACGCTATAAGTTCAATGTGCTCTTCTTGGCGACGAGTTTCTTCTTGGATCGCTGCGAACAGTTCCGCATCATAATCTGCGATATTCATATCACGCTTTAGCATCTGTATCTCCTGACTCAGATTTAAACTGAAAAACTAAGAATGACCCTAATAATCTGCGCAACCGACTCACGCAAACGTTTGCATCACGTTAATAGCGCGCATTCTACATAATTTGATCATAGCCATAAAGAGAAAATTATACTTTTTCTTATGAAGACTTTTCATGTAACACAACATAGGGGGTCAGCTAGCATTGCCAAAAAGTTAATAAATAACAGAAGTGTCAAATTTTCTCTGTACAGCCCGTAAAACAATATCTACATAGGTTTACCTGAAATTTGCTACTCAAGCTACCGAAATAATCTCTTTTTCACTATCATGCCGCCCTTAATTACTATTTTGTTTTTATATTATGGATAAACACTCACCAAAAGAAGACTGGATCGCGATCCTCACTGGAACATTTCTTGTCGCACAGGGTATTTTTTTCCTCCAGTCAGGAGAGTTGTTGACTGGTGGTACCACGGGTTTAGCCCTTTTACTCAATCAGTTCATCCCTTTGTCTTTTGGCACGCTTTACTTTATGACTAACTGTCCTTTCTATTTACTAGCATGGCGGCGATTTGGTCCTAGGTTTGCTTTGAGTAGTATCACTTCTGGTGCCTTAGTATCGATATTGTCTGATCACTTGTATCTGGTGATAAGCCTTGAAACCATCAATGACGTATACTGCGCGGTTGCTGGAGGGCTATTAATGGGATTAGGTATGCTCATTTTATTTCGCCATCGTTCAAGCCTTGGCGGGTTCAATGTTCTGTGTTTATTTATCCAAGACAAATACGGTATTTCAGTGGGTAAGTGCCAGCTTGCTATCGATTTCTGTATTCTTATCACTTCATGCTTTTTCGTTTCACCGACAACCATAGGTTTATCCATTGTTGGAGCAGTTTTACTTAATATAGTATTGGCAATGAACCACAAGCCTACCCGCTATTCGGTTAACTATAGCTAATCAAGTCCGAGAGCCCCTTTCCCTTGATGAAAGGGGCTAAGCCAGATTTAATGAGAGCTCCGCGCTTTTACATCATGGCTGAGTTCCTTGTTTAGCTCAGCTTCAACATAACCTGGTGCTCGAGTTGATACCGAGATAAGTCGATACATAGCCGGGATCACAAACAAAGTCACCAAAGTTGCAAACCCCATCCCAAAGAAGATAACGGTTCCGACTGCAACTCGGCTTTCATAACCAGCTCCGTTAGAAAGGATAAGTGGCACTGCACCTGCTAAGGTGGTAAAGGCCGTCATCATAATAGGGCGTAAACGACGAGCAGAGGCATCAACAATCGCTTTTTCAAATGCGAACCCCCTATCACGTAATTGGTTAGCAAATTCAACAATTAAAATACCATTCTTAGTCACCATACCAATCAGCATGATCATTCCTATTTGGCTATAAATGTTGAGTCCTTGGCTCATCACAAGTAAACCCATAAAGCCACCAAACACCCCCATAGGTACAGTAAACATGACAACTAAGGGATTGATAAAACTCTCAAACTGAGCAGCTAAAACAAGATAAGCAACCAGTAAAGCCAAACCAAACACCAATAACACACTGGATTGATTTTCCTTATAGTCTTTGGACTCTCCCGCATAACTTACCGAAATATCACCTGGCAATATTTCAATCGCTTGCTGGTCCAAATAATCCAGCGCATCACCTAAGGTATAACCTTCAGACAGATTGGCGGTTATCGTAATAGATTTTTGCTTGTTGTAATGGGACAAACGAATCGATGACGCTACTTCTTCAATCTGAGTCACGGCATCTAAGGTCACTAATTCACCGGAGTTAGTTCTTAAATAGATTTGGCTAAGATCGGTGGCATTATTGAAGCTGTTTTCATCACCTCGCAAATAGACATCATATTCTTCACCTCGCTCGACAAAGGTCGTCTCACTTTTGCCTCCAAGCATGATTTCAAGTGTGTCAGAAATATCGGCAACACTAATGCCTAACTCTGCAGCGCGCTGTTTATCAACATTCACGACTAATTCTGGCGTTCTTTCCGAGTAATCAATGTCTGCGCCTTCCATCATAGGAGAAGCTTCAGCGATCTGTTCGAGCTTTTCCGCCCAAGTTTTAAGTTCTGCATAATCGGCGCCCCCTAAAACAAACTGGACTGGCTCACTTGAGCCACCACGAAAACCGGGCATAAAGGGGAAGATCCTCACATCAGCAATACCTGTAAGCGCTTTTTTTACCTCGGCCAAAGCCTGTGAGGCTGTAACATCCCGCTCGTTCCAATCATCAAGGATCATGATCACAAACCCCGTCTGATCGCCAGCATTTCCACCAAAAGCAGGTGACTGAATACTGAATGACTTAAGAAAACCCTCCCCCAACATGGGTAGCAAGCGCTCTTCGACGCGTTCCATATTTGCGGACATCCTGTTGTAACTGGTCGCATCAGCTCCTCGAACAAAAGCAAACACCACACCACGGTCTTCAGATGGCGCCAACTGTGAAGGTATCTGCTGCATCAGCCCCCAACTTCCTGCAACACAGGCAATAATGATAACCGGCGCAGCCCATGTCCATTTCAACGCTTTTGACAGGACTTTTCGATAACCCGTTTCAAGACGCGAGAAAAGACATTCAACATACAAGTTAAATCGGCTCGGTTTTACATTGGCTTTCAGCAGGTGGCTACTGAGCACTGGCGTTAGAGTTAAAGCAATCAAAGATGAGAACACGACAGCCATTGCAAGTAACACAGAGAATTCAGTAAAGAGCAAACCGACCATACCATCCATGAAGGAGATAGGCAGAAAGACCATAACCAGAACCAAGGTAGTGGCGACAACAGCAAAACCAACTTCTCGGGTGCCTTTATAAGCAGCCAGTAGTGGTTTTTCTCCTCGCTCAATATGATGAAAAATATTCTCTACCACTACAATGGCATCATCAACGACTAGGCCGATGGATAAAATCAAAGCCATCAAGGTGATGAGATTCACTGAAAAGCCAAAATAATACGCAGCAATAAAGGATGAAATGAGCGCAACCGGAACGGTAACAGCAGGAATCAAAGTCGCCCTCACCTGACCGATAAATATATACAGAACCAGAATAACTAACCCACCGGTAATAAATAAGGTGTTGTAGACTTCTGTGATAGAGCGTTCAATAAAGACCGTCGAGTCATAGTCGATGGCAAGACGCGTCCCTTTGGGTAAAAACTTCTGAACTTTCTCGACTTGTTCATGGACGCGATCTGCCACTTCAAGTGGATTAGCATCAGATTGAGGCACAATTCCCATGCTGACATTAACCACACCATCACTTTTAAACGTTGAACTCTCATTTTCTGCGCCAATAAACACATCAGCGACATCCTTGAGATAAATGGGCGTATTGTCACTGGCTCGTTTAACCACCAAATATTCGAAGTCTTCTGCTTGGCTATAACTGCGAGCCGTTCGCACAGACATAACTATTTGGTCATTTCGCACTTCTCCACCAGGACTCTCAATATTTTCATTATTGAGCGCAGTGGTAATATCCGTTGTCGTTACTCCGCGCCCCGCCATCTCGGCAGGTTTGAGCCTGACATACATCACCTTGTATAACCCGCCCGATACCTCAACCGAGCTGACACCGGATATCAAGCTAAACCTATCAAGCAATACGCGATCAACATAATCGGTCAACTGGGTACGATCCATCTCAGATGAACTTAAATTGATATATAAAGAGGACTCTCCGGAGCCATTGTTCTTAAAAACGATAGGATCATCGGCTTCATCAGGTAACGAGCGCTGTGCCCTAGAAACCGCATCGCGAACATCACTGACACCTGTCGTCAGATCATAACCAAGCTCAAAGGTAATCATAATTCTCGACATGCTATTTCGCGTAGTCGACTCAATTTGATCAATACCACTAATGCCGGATAATTGATCCTCAAGCACAGAAGTGATTTGGCTTTCAATGATGGTGGCAGATGCTCCTTCATATCGAGTACTAATTGAAACAACAGGGCTTTCAATGTCGGGCATTTCACGTACAGCGAGCTTGTTAAAAGAGACAATACCAAACACACATAAAAGCAAACTTAACACCACTGCAGCAACAGGGCGTTTAACAGCAACATCGGATAACCACATTAGAGTTCCCCTTCCTGTGTGGGTTTCTCTTTGGAAGCTACCTCTGTAAGCTCGCTAACCGTCACACCATCGCGCATATTGACAATGCCTTGAACAACGATTTTATCGTCAATCGATACTCCTTGTTCAATCACTACCTGATTACCAATTCGAGCCCCTAAAAAGACTTCTGTGCGATTAGCCTTACCCTTCCCATCAACTATGTAAACAAAACGCTTAGTGCCTGAGTATTCAAGAGACTGCACTGGGATAATTGGCGCTTTAATAGCAGGGAACGCCATAGTGGCCGTCACTAACATTCCTGGCTTAAGTTGCCCATTGGTATTGTCAAAGTGAACTCGTACCCCTAAATTGAGCGTCTCCTGATTAATTCTTGAATCAACGCCGACAACCTGGCCCTTAAACTCTTGTTTACCCCAAGCTGACGTGGTCGCTAATACACTCATACCTTTTGAAATCTGTGATAAATAGCGCTCAGGGACTTGCAGATCAAGTTGCATTACCGATAAATCATCCAGTGATACTAATTCATCTCCTGCGGTGACGAACTTTCCAACACTAAAATCAATAAAGCCTACCGTTCCAGAAAAAGGCGCTTTGATGTGTAAATCACTCAAATCAGCCTTAGCAGCATCTAAACGAGCCCTTGCAATTGTCACACTTGCTTTTTGAGCGTCTATCTCAGTTTGAGTAATCGCATTACTTTTCACCAAACGCTCAAATTCTTTAAGTTTACGTAATTCATCGTCAAGATAAGCGCTAGCTTCGGCGATACTAGCTTTGGCCTTATCATCGTCTAGTTCAATAAGCATCTGGCCTACTTCAACCTGCTGATTCGCTTTTATAGCAATTTTATTGACTCGGCCTGTCACTTCAGGTGAGATGGCAACTGATTGTTTTGCATCGATTTTCCCCACTAAGGTTAATGACTGAGATACCTCATGCGTTTGGACTTGTTCTGTAACAACAGTAATAGCCTGCGTTTGGCCATTTCGAGCAAACGCTGTTAACGCCGTGCTAGAGAGAGAGAAAGAAACGAGACTTAAAATAATTATTTTTTTCATGATTAAGTCCTAATTCAAAAAGCTGCATATAGTCTAATCGCTAAACCACAATAAAAACGTCAAGCAATGTAAAGAAAGGGAAATAAACTGTAAGTTTCGTTTTTAACTTAATCAGTCTACTTTCCTTGATATCTAGGCTAAAAAATCGACTATTTAACCAGTTTGGGCCGTTTTTTACCCTTCAGTATCGTCAAAGTATGTTCAATTCGGGTGGTTGTGGTTACTCTTAGTCATGACCAAAGCCTAGATATAAGAATAAAAAAACCACTAAAAGAATGAAATTTAAGAGAAAATAAACGCATCTTTACTAGATTAATACTCATTCCTTGCCTCTTTGTCCAAAAAGCCAGCATTCAATTCAAAATTACCAGAAAAGGCTTTACAGAGTTAACGAGTTTGCTATGATTCGGTCCTCGCTTGGTTGATGTGTTGGGAAAACATCAACTAAGGATAAAAACACCCTGGAGGGGTTCCCGAGTGGCCAAAGGGATCAGACTGTAAATCTGCTGGCACTGCCTTCGATGGTTCGAATCCGTCCCCCTCCACCATATAACGCTTGATTGCTGTGTTGGGAAAACATCAATTAAGGATAAAAATACCCTGGAGGGGTTCCCGAGTGGCCAAAGGGATCAGACTGTAAATCTGCTGGCAC
>NZ_JAYQDQ010000009.1:0-16293 GCF_038138445.1 Vibrio sp. | reverse complement strand
TGCCTTCGATGGTTCGAATCCGTCCCCCTCCACCATATAAAAAACCAGCTCACTGAGCTGGTTTTTTTGTATCTGGTAATCTTAAACGAAAAGAGCCCTGAAAACAGGGCTAAAAAGACAACACAAAATGGGGGTGAGGCTATTGCCTTTATTTTTCTAGTAGAATAATTCGTGTTTCATATGGGCGCAAAACCTGCTTAACTGACACTTCCTCTGCTAAGTCTGTGTAGTTACCTAACAAATATTTCGCTTTTGTAGTATCAAATGTCTCAGGTAGACTGCAACTGGCTTCAACCGCATAAAAGTTATTTAAACAAATTAAACTTTGCTTTTCGCTCTGACGCTGATAACCAAAAATCTGCTCATGCTGTGGGTAAAGATCTCGATAATTACCACAAGTAATCACTTCTATTTGCTTACGTAAAGCAATCAGCTGTTGATAGAAATAAAACACCGAGCTGGGATCATCAACCGCCTGAGCGGCATTAATCTCAAGATAATTATCCGCCACTTCTAGCCAAGGTTGAACCGTGGAAAAGCCAGCGTATTCTTCAGCATTCCACTGCATTGGAGTCCGTGAATTATCGCGAGACTTTTGCGCCAAAATAGCCATCATATCGTCACTTTTCATGCCATTATGATTGACCATGATGTCATACATATTGGTACTCTCTACATCACGATATTGAGATATCGAACCGTAGCCAGGGTTGGTCATACCAATCTCTTCACCTTGATATATGTACGGACTTCCCTGCATCATATGAATGGATGCGCCCAGCATCTTAGCTGATTCGACACGATATTTTTTATCATCACCGAAACGACTAACAACTCGTGGTTGGTCATGATTACACCAAAATAGTGCCCCCCAACCTTGACCATTAAGTCCTGTTTGCCAATGATTAAAAATCTCTTTGAGCTGAATGAAGTCAAACGGCGCTTTGGTCCATTTTTCTCCATTTGGATAATCCACTTTAAGATGGTGAAAATTAAACACCATAGAAAGCTCTTTGTTATCAAGCGAAGAGTAGCGCTGGCAGTGCTCTAATGAGGTGGAAGACATCTCTCCTACCGTCACACTACCATATTTACGAAACACCGCTTGACTGATTTCCTGCAAATATTCGTGTACACGAGGGCCATCGGTGTAGAAACGACGGCCATCACCAAGATCGTCACTAGGAAAGTCTTGCTGCTTAGAAATAAGATTAATCACATCAAGACGGAACCCATCGACTCCTTTTTCAGCCCAAAAGCTAATCACCTCTTTAACCGCTTGTCGCACCTCTGGATTTTCCCAGTTGAGATCCGCTTGCTCTTTGGCAAAAAGGTGTAAATAGTATTGACCCGTTTTACTATCGAGTTCCCAAGCACTGCCGCCAAATTTAGACTGCCAGTTATTGGGGACTTCATCGTCAACAGGATCTTTCCAAATATAGTAGTCGCGGTAAGGACTATTTTTATCCCCTAAAGCAGATTGAAACCAAGCATGCTCGGTTGAGGTATGGTTAACAACGATATCCATGATGATGCGAATATCACGTTGACGAGCCTCAGCAACTAACTGCTCAAAGTCTTGCATAGTCCCAAAATCAGGATTGATGGCGTAATAGTCAGAAATATCGTAACCATTATCGACCATAGGCGACTGATACACAGGGGTAAGCCAAATAGCATCAATACCGAGCAACTTAAGATAATCTAGCTTGGAGATAATACCTTGGATATCTCCCGTACCTTTATCGCCACTGTCACAAAAACTCTTAGGATAAATCTGATAGATGGATGCGGTTTTCCACCAATTAGGATCCGTGCTGAATGTCATCGTCTAATTCACTTACCAAAAATAAAAATTATAAAAAGGCCGAGTGATTGAAAATACTGCCTCGGCCTAAACTATCATTACGCGTTCGCTGGCTCTAACTCACCTTTCATTTGAGCACGCTTATAGAAAAATAGAGTCAAGGCAGTAGGGACAACAATGGCGACTAACATAGCCAATGCGTAAATACCCCAAAATTGTGGCTGAATGGAGAGAATACCGGGCAAGCCGCCGACACCAATACCATTTGCCATTACGCCAGCACTGCCACAAATCGCCGCAGCAATCGCACTACCTATCATGGCGCTTAGCATAGGGAATTTATACTTGAGGTTAATACCGTACATAGCGGGCTCTGTTACCCCAAGATAAGCGGATATGGCAGCAGGAACAGAGATATCACGTTCACCATGCTTTTTGCTGATGATGATAATGCCTACAACTGCCGAAGCCTGAGCAATATTTGATAAAGCAATCAAAGGCCAGATAGGTGTTCCACCTAAATCCTGCATCAACTGCAGATCGACCGCGTTGGTGGTATGGTGAATACCAGTAATAACCAAGGGCGCATATAAAAAGCCAAAGATAGTAGAACCAATAATTGCAAAGTCACCTGTCATCGCGGCCTTAGCAGCAAAAGCGACCCCATCACCTAAGGTACGTCCAAATGGACCAATTAAAGAATGGGCAAGCACGACAGAAACAATAATCGAAACAAAAGGCACCACAACAAGATATAGGTATGAAGGAACGATACGCTTTAGGTTAGTTTCAATGAAAGCAAGTGCAATACCTGCCAACATAGCGGGGATCACCTGAGCCTGATAGCCTACTTTTTCAATCGCAAACCATCCAAAATCCCATACTTCAGGCATTTGCTTGCCGATGAGATAAGCATTCATCAGTTGTGGAGAAACTAAGGTAACACCAAGGGTGATGCCCAAAATGGGTGTCCCGCCAAGCTTCTTAACCGTTGACCAACACACACCAACAGGAAGAAAGAAGAAAATAGCTTCACCAATTAGCCATAAAAAGCTGTGCACTGTTGCCCAAAACTGGCTAATTTGGGTCAAAGACTGGCCATCAAACATCTTGATGTCACCAATCACATTACGGAAACCTAGGATCAAACCACCGGTAATGATTGCGGGCAAAAGAGGAACAAAGATTTCAGCAAGATGTGAGATACCGCGCTCTAATAGATTCATGTTCTGACGAGCCGCTTGTTTGGCTTCATCTTTAGACGCACCAGATTGCCCAGAAAGCTCGATCAAAATCTTATACACTTCATCAACATCAGTGCCGACGACAACTTGAAACTGACCAGCATTGGTAAAGCACCCTTTAACTAAGGAGAGCGCTTCCAGTGCTTTAGTGTCTGCTTTATCGGTATCATTTAATACAAAACGAAGACGCGTCAAACAGTGACTGACACTAGCAATATTATCGCGCCCACCCACATTCTCTATTAGATGCTCGACCTCTTGTCGTGAAATCTTGCTCATAGTTTTATCCACCCTGAATTGGATTCTCATTTTACGCGGAGTAAGCTACTCCAAGCCATGAATATAATAAATGGGAACATTCCCAATATGAAAGCAATAGTGTCGAATCTATCGAAAGATGTGAATGGGAACGGTCCCGTTAATTGAGTAAGATCACAGTATAATTTAAAAGTATATAAAAATAAGTAAGTTAGCTAAGAACTGGGCCTTGAGTGAAATGTACTGGGTCAGTTTCTCCATTAATATGAGAAATCAAAAGATTAGCCGCTTTTTCCCCTGCTTTGGCATAACCAGGATCAATACTGAAGACATTAGGAAAAAGGAAAGATAGCAATTCACTGCCTCCAACTCCAGTCACCATGACATCCTCCCGACCAAGCTCCTGAAGACGTTTGATAACTCCAAGTGCCAAGGTATCACTTGCACAGCTGATAGCTTGAGTGTCTTGGGTGAGTACTTGGTCAACCAAGCTATACGCACTTTCAAGATTGAGTTGTCCCGTTTGATAGTTAGCAATGCGCCCGTTTTGGTGACACCAGCTAAGATACGACTCAAGACGTAAATAACCTGTAGTTTGGTCGCAAGGATCAACACCAATGAAGGCGATATCTCTTGCGCCTTGACGAGCAAGATGCTCCAAGGCTAAACGGATTACACCATCATTATCGTAATTAATCGACGAGGTGGCTTTGGTATCCATGGCAATTACGACAGATCTGCCCTGCCAATTGGCTAACCGTTCCACGTCAAAGTCACTGAAGCCGAAAACGATAATGCCGTCAACATTGCGTTTACCAAGTACATCGAGGTGCTCATTAGCTAGACGGCGATTCAGCTGGCTTTCCATGATAACCGCATCATAGCCACTGCGATAGAGAACTTGAAGCATGCTGCTAACTGAACGATTTTCAGAAGGAGAGTCCAAGCGGGAAATGATAACGCCTACTACTTTTTGGCTGCCCCCTCGCATGGCCTGAGCCGATTTAGAAGGAACATAACCGGATTCTTCAATTACGCGCTCTACTTTCGCCCGCGTTTCGGGCTTTACCTTAGGGTCATTAGTGAGAACACGAGATACAGTAGATTTTCCTACACCAGAGAGCTTGGCGATATCAAGGATAGTCAGTTTTTTACTCATAATGGTTTGCGAGCCATTCCTTACGGAACATCAAATAGTTAAGACAACTATATTCTACATCCCTTATAAACTTCAGATCCAACTTCCAAGCGGGCATGTTCACCTTTTGTGTGCAATACCAGAGGATTAACCTTGGTTTTTTCCTCACCAGTTGGAACATACTTTACCCCAGACCCGGCGGGAACTTGAATCAAAGTGTATTCTTGATTACCAACTCTTAAAACAGCCGACTCATGATTTTTCGTATAAGCCACATCAAACTCTTTATCTGCTTGGCAATGGTAAGTCACATACGAGGTACTACATGCTTGTAACATCACAACCAGACAAAGGCTGCCAAGTACTTTTACATTCATTATTTTTAGCCCAATAAAAAGGCCATTACATATGGCCGTTAATTCGTTGCGTTATTTATCTAAATAATTGGGAACATCTCTGAGGCTATCAAGCACAGTAGACGCCAAAGTCTGTCCCTTTTCGTTAATGGGTTTACCCGTGCGAACCAATATACGAGTGCCCACTCCAGCAGATTGCGCAGCCATCATATCTTCGGCTTTATCACCGACCATCACTGACTTTTCCATATCAATATCTAGAAAATCACGCGCCGAAATAAACATACCTGGCTTGGGTTTTCGGCAGTCACAATCTTGCTGATACTTGCCTTGACCATGTTCTGCGTGATGAGGGCAATAATAGAAACCATCGAATTCGACGCCATTATCAACGAAATTCCAGTCCATCCACTGGGTCAGAGATAAAAAGCGATCTTCACTAAACTTACCACGAGCAATGCCAGATTGATTAGTGACTAGCACTAATAAGTAACCCATTTCTTTGAGTTTTTTCGTTGCTTCAAACACACCTTCAATAAACTCAAAATCATGTTCGTCATGCACGTACCCGTGATCGACATTAATCACACCATCACGATCTAGAAAGACAGCAGGTTTTGCCAAAATTAACTTCTCTTTTTTACTATTACTCACTTGTCTTTCACGCATACATTCTGCTTGAAAGGCCAACACATGCTTGAATTATTGCACGCTTTATTTCATTCAGCACTATCTAATTCCGCTTGGTTTTGACGAAAAAAGGCATTTGGACGTCTAGACGTAAAAATATCTATTGACACATTTGGTATGAAGCCATAGCATCTGTGATCTGTATGGCGTAGTACCAAACTATCTACTATTGATTGGGGTTTGCTACCTTTCGAACATAAGCTATGTTCAAACGTCAGTTGACCTTAACCTGAGCGCGGATTTCTCAATGATTGAAATAAATCAAGTGAACAAAGTATTTCTGCAAGGAAACAAAGAAATACATGCCTTAAAGGATATTAATCTTAATATTCCTCAGGGCACCATATTTGGTGTCATTGGCTCATCAGGAGCAGGGAAAAGTACGCTGATTCGCTGCGTTAATATGTTGGAAGCACCAACTTCAGGCTCCATCGTTGTCGATGGCGTCGATCTAACACAATTATCTAAGTCTCAACTGAGTGAAACACGCCGCAATATCGGTATGATTTTTCAGCATTTTAATCTGCTTTCATCAAGAACAGTATTCGACAATGTTGCCCTGCCACTTGAGCTGGCTGGCAAAGAAAAAGCGCATATAAAAAATAAAGTCACTGAGCTGCTTAAACTAGTTGGCTTAGCCGATAAACATGAAAGTTACCCTGCAAATTTAAGTGGCGGTCAAAAACAACGTGTCGCTATTGCTCGAGCACTGGCAAGCGACCCAAAGGTGTTGCTGTGTGATGAAGCGACCAGCGCACTCGATCCAGCCACCACTCAATCAATCTTAGAGCTGCTAAAAGAAATCAATCGTAAGCTCAATATTACTATGCTGCTGATTACCCATGAAATGGATGTGGTAAAAAGCATCTGCCATGAAGTAGCGATTATCGGAGGCGGAGAGCTGGTCGAAAGTGGCTCTGTGGGAGAGATCTTCGCTCATCCGAAAACCGAGCTTGCCCATGAATTTATCCGCTCTACACTTGATCTTTCGATCCCTGAAGATTACCAAGCACGTCTTCAGTCAACTCGCGTTGAAGGCAGCTATCCACTGGTTCGCCTTGAGTTTACCGGTGCAACCGTTGATGCACCAGTGATGAGTCAAATCGCGCGTAAATTCAATATCGATGTCAGTATTCTGAGCTCTGATCTTGATTACGCTGGCGGGGTTAAATTTGGCATGATGGTCGCAGAACTGTTTGGCAATGAAAACGATGATAAAGCCGCGATTGAATTTCTTCGCGCGCACAATGTAAAAGTCGAGGTGCTAGGTTATGTCCTTTGAAACTCTGTCACAATGGCTAAACCTAAATAGCCAGCTGTTAATCAACGCAACCGGTGAAACTTTATACATGGTTGCCGTTGCTGGTATTGTCGGCTTTGCGTTAGGCATACCGCTGGGCGTTATTCTGCATACCACCAAAAAAGGTGGATTACTGGAAAATACCAAACTGAACCGTCTACTGGGCGCTATCGTAAACATAGGTCGCTCAGTGCCCTTTCTTGTGCTTATGGTTGCCATTATTCCAGTTACAAAAATTCTGGTTGGCACCTTTATCGGCACAACGGCTGCCATTGTCCCACTTACCATAGGGGCTATCCCATTTGTTGCTCGCCTGATTGAAAGTGCATTACTGGAAGTGCCAACAGGCTTGGTTGAAGCGGCTCAATCTATGGGGGCCACTCCCCTACAAATCATTAGTAAAGTACTGCTACCAGAAGCTCTTCCCACTATAGTTAACTCAGTCACGATTACACTGGTCACTTTAGTGAGTTATTCAGCAATGGCAGGAACCGTCGGTGGCGGCGGGCTTGGTGATGTAGCGATTCGCTATGGATTTCATCGCTATGATGTGGTGATCATGGCGGTAACTGTCGTTATGTTGATTGTTTTAGTACAAATTATTCAATCGATCGGTGATGCACTTGTACGCCGTGTCGATCATAGATAAGCATATTTGAATTGAAGTTAAGGAGTAAAGTCATGAAATTTGGAATTAAAGGCCTACTGACAACCGCTGTCGCCGCCTCAGCGCTGGTATTGGCAGGGTGTGGTGACAAGCAAGACAATGCGAACAAAATAAAAGTAGGTGTCATGGCTGGTGCCGAAGCTCAAGTTGCAGAAGTCGCGGCAAAAGTCGCTAAAGAAAAATATGGCCTTGATGTGGAACTGGTCACTTTTAGTGACTATGTTACTCCTAACGCTGCGCTGGACGATGGCTCAATTGATGTTAACGCGTTTCAGCACAAACCATACTTAGATCAGCAAATCAAAGATCGCGGTTACAAACTATCAATTGCTGGCAACACCTTTGTTTACCCTATCGCAGGCTACTCTAAGAAAGTGAAGTCGGTTGATGAAATTATTAAAGGCGATCGTATAGCAGTCCCTAACGATCCAACCAATCTAGGCCGCTCACTACTATTGCTTGAGCAACAAGGTATTATTAAATTACGTGAAGGTGTTGGACTACTTGCAACCGTTCGCGATATTACCGAGAATCCAAAAAATGTCACTCTTGTTGAGCTAGATGCAGCGCAGCTTCCTCGCTCTTTAGACGATGTAGCTTTGTCTGTGATCAATACAACGTATGCCAGCTCTATCAAGCTAACACCGCAAAAAGACGGCATATTTGTTGAAGATAAAGAATCCCCTTACGTGAACCTAGTGGTAGCACGTGAAGACAATGTCAACGCTGAGAATGTGCAGAACTTTATCAAATCTTACCAAACTGAAGAAGTCTACAGCGCAGCATATAAGATTTTCCAAGGCGGCGTAGTCAAAGGCTGGTAATAGCGTAAATAGATTACAGTAACGATGTAAAAAGGGAGCCATGGCTCCCTTTTTGTTTAACTTATTTACATTTATTTGGTGCCGAAAATCTTATCGCCCGCATCGCCTAAACCTGGCACGATGTAACCTTTGTCGTTAAGTTTTTCATCGATAGCGGCGGTGTAAAGCTCAACATCTGGGTGGGCTTTTTCAAGCGCTTCAATGCCTTCAGGCGCTGCAACCAATACCAATACTTTAATCTGGTTACATCCCTTTTCTTTAAGTAAATCAATGGTCGCTATCATAGAGCCGCCTGTTGCCAGCATAGGGTCTACTACCAAAGCGATTCGCTCATCAATGTTAGAAGCCAGTTTGTTAAAGTAAGGCACTGGTTCAAGCGTTTCTTCATCACGGTAAATACCCACGACGCTGATGCGCGCACTTGGCACATGTTCAAGCACACCATCCATCATGCCCAAACCCGCGCGTAAAATAGGCACTACAGTGACTTTTTTACCTTTAATTTGATCAACTTCTACTGGACCATCCCACCCCTCGATAGTGACTTTCTCCATTGCAAAGTCTGAAGTTGCCTCATAAGTCAGCAAACTGCCCACTTCTGTTGCAAGCTCACGAAAACGCTTTGTACTGATATCACCTTCTCTCATCAGGCCAATTTTATGCTTAACCAGAGGGTGTTTTACTTCAACAACTTTCATTTCCATCTCCGAGTATCTAGGTAAAATTTAAACAAACCTGCGGATTATAAATGATTTCGCTGGGTAATTCTTGAGTTAGAACAAAAGAAAAACCCACGCAAACGTTTGCCATATAGTGTTGTCCACTGTTAGAATAGCGTCGATTTCATATCCAATATTAAAACTGAGGACTTGCTTGTGAGTGCTGATAACACTTCTCTTAGCTATAAAGACGCTGGCGTAGATATCGACGCGGGTAACGCTCTAGTTGACCGCATCAAAGGGGCAGTTAAACGTACTCGTCGCCCTGAAGTCATGGGAGGCATTGGCGGTTTTGGTGCGCTGTGTGAATTACCAACCAAATACAAGCAACCTGTACTTGTTTCCGGCACAGATGGCGTAGGAACCAAACTGCGTCTTGCATTGGATATGAACAAACATGACACCATCGGCATCGATCTTGTTGCTATGTGCGTTAATGATCTGATTGTACAAGGCGCTGAGCCATTATTTTTCCTTGATTACTACGCAACAGGAAAATTGGATGTCGATACTGCGGCAGACGTTGTCTCTGGTATTGCTGAAGGCTGTGTCCAAGCTGGATGCTCTCTGATCGGTGGCGAAACCGCTGAAATGCCAGGCATGTATGAAGGCGAAGATTACGATGTGGCTGGATTCTGTGTTGGTGTTGTTGAAAAAGCCAACATTATCGATGGCACTAAAGTGGCGGCTGGTGATGCCCTTATTGCGGTCGGTTCAAGTGGTCCACATTCAAACGGTTACTCTCTGATCCGTAAAATCATTGAAGTGTCTGGCGCAGACACCAATCAGGAGCTAGAAGGCAAAACCATAGGTGAGCACCTTCTCGAACCTACGAAGATTTACATCAAATCTGCGCTTAAAATGATCGAAAAGCATGATATTCACGCAATTTCTCATATTACTGGTGGCGGCTTTTGGGAAAACATCCCACGCGTTTTACCAGAGGGCACCAAAGCAGTCATCGATGGTAACAGCTGGCAATGGCCAAGTATTTTTGGCTGGCTACAAGAAAAAGGCAATGTTACGACTCATGAGATGTATCGTACTTTCAACTGTGGTGTTGGTTTAATTGTTGCTCTGCCAAAAGACCAAGCGCAATCAGCGGTTGAACTTCTTCAAGCCGAGGGTGAAAATGCTTGGGTCATTGGCGAAATCGCGGATGCACAAGCCAACCAAGAACAAGTAGAGATCAGATAAGCGATGAAAAGTATTGTTGTTTTAGTTTCAGGAAACGGTTCGAACTTACAGGCGATCATTGATGCTTGTGAAAATAAGATCACAACCGGCCGAGTAAGTGCTGTTTTTTCAAATAAAGCAACAGCTTATGGCTTAGAACGTGCCAAAAACTCAGGCGCGGCAGCGCATTCTTTAGATCCGAACTCATTCGACACGCGTGATGCGTTTGACCGCGAGCTAATGAAGCAGATCGATGAATACAAACCAGATGTGATTGTTCTTGCTGGCTACATGCGTATTCTAAGCGGTGAATTTGTACGCCATTATATGGGGCGAATGATCAATATTCACCCCTCACTACTACCTAAATACCCAGGTCTTAACACTTATCAACGTGCGATTCACGCCGGCGATGAAGAGCATGGCACCAGCGTGCACTTTGTAACCGAGCAGCTCGATGGTGGGCCTGTCATACTTCAAGCCAAAGTGCCTATCTTTGAAGATGATACAGTGGAAACGCTCACCAAACGTGTTCAAGTTCAAGAGCACAACATCTATCCTTTGGTTGTCCAATGGCTGGTTGAAGAGCGCTTAACCATGAAAGATGGCAAAGAAGCCTACTTAGATGGCAAGCTCCTTGGTATTCATGGCCACGCACAAGACTGATTTTCAATAAAAAGTAAAACGGGCTGAAGCCCGTTTTTTTTGCTCCTAGATTTATATTAATCTTGTATTCATATACGTTAAACTAGACTGCTTAAAACCTAGGAGGCATGAATGGATTTAAAAAGTTTACTTAACCAAGCATTAAACTCAGATCTCGCTCGTCAAGGCCAACAAAAAGTTCAGCAGGCCTCAAGCTCTGGTTCATTAAAAACACTCGGCGCAGGCGCTGTGGGCGGTGGCCTTGTCGGCCTTTTAATGGGTTCAAAAAAGACCAAAAAGCTTGGCAAAAAAGTGGGTAAAAATGCGCTCAAGATTGGCGGAGCGGCTGCCCTTGGCGCTCTTGCTTACTCGGCATACAATAATTGGCAGTCTAAACAGTCAGATGCTGGAAGCAGTGAAAGCTTTGACGGTGAGGATGCAATCCATCAACAGCTGATTTTAAAAGCCATGATTGCTGCTGCCAAAGCCGATGGACATGTGGATGGTGATGAGATGCAACGCATTGAATCAACGCTTAAAGAAGCAGGAGCGGATGGTCAGCTGCAATCTCTCATGCACACTGAGCTTAACAAGCCACTCGACCCGAGTGAGATTGCAAAACTTGCGCAATCGCCGCAGCAAGCCAGTGAAATCTATCTTGCTTCATTGATTGTTATCGACGAGCAAAATTTTATGGAGAAGGCTTACCTTCAAGAGCTCGCCAAACAGCTAGAGCTGGCGCCAGAGCTAACCGCTCAACTGGAACTGCAATTGCAAAGCTAACCTTAATTTTGCTTACCCAGATTCAAAAATGGGACCCGTTTGGTCCCATTTCCGTTTATCTAAATATCATTTGGCAAGGTTTATCTCCCGGACTCGGTTTCTTCCCTCATATTCATCCACTTCAACCAAATTAGCACCGCCGACAAACACTCCCATTTTAATATAGTTTTCAATAAAGTGATTTTTGCCAGACTCTGTTTCTATGATCAAATCATTAGCGCTAAATTCAGATTCTGTTGACAGTGTGTGTTTTCCTGCATCAACAATGCGGTAGAAATAAACACTAGGTACTGTTTCACCTATTTCTTCACCATCAATACTGATTGTTTTTTTCAGTATTGGGCCTAGATAAGTATCTCGGAAAATATACAAACCAGATTTGCCTTCAGGTGGCGTAGGAAATTCTTTTGCGGCTGCATCTTCTTCAACTGACGCCATTGGTACAGTCGCACATCCACCTAGGGTTAACATTAAAACTAATAAGGGAAATAAGATTTTTTTCATTTTGTAATCCATCATATTAAGCACTACCCACTGCAATGCGGCATGCATGATACTTGATAAATTATTAACATATAAGAAATTAATGAAATTTATTATAACAATATGAATTGCGAACACTTGGATTGAAAAATAGAAAATTTCGAAGGTATTTATTTAGGCGGTTTTCATTGGCTACTCAACCGCCCACTTATTAAAGTTACATAATCAAAATGATGAAGTTAGCTTTCAGCCATACAAAAGCAGCCCGGTCCAGTGGCAGGACAACGTAATACCTCCCCCTCAGGACAAGGGTATGCCGATTCGGATGCACTAACCATAGCTGACAGACAAAGCGTTAAAACCAGTAATATTTTTTTCATTTTTATTCTCCTTATTATGAAACTGGCACTATATGTTATTTATTTGTAAATTCACGCTTTTTGCTAATATAAAGCCTGTTTTTGAGACCATCTGCTCAAATGGACACGACTTCGCCATATCACATGTCTATTTGCGCAAGATCAAAGCCGATCTGGCGCTAAGTCATCACTATAGTTATGTTGAAAAAAAGATCTAAGCCTAAAGAGTAATTAAGCCATGAAAGTATATGAATGCTGTGATTTAGTAAAAGAGTTTTACGCCCAAATAGGCAGCGGCGACCAAGCTTACATCCCAAAAGCGATTGGCTGCACCTTACGCGCACTCAATGATATTGCCTCCCAAGCAAACCTGCCTCAAGAGGTGCGTGAAAAGGCCGCTTTTGCCGCCGCAAACCTGCTTATTTCAGATTTTGAAGATGCGTGATAAGCTTTATCACAAGGCTTTCTAATGGTATTTTTCTTCTTAGATTGAGTTAGTATCTTGATAAGGACTAAAACTTGAGCCAATTACCAAGAAAGTACGCCATAACGGGTAATGAAGAAGAGTTAGACATCATCATAAAAATGCTGGAGAAAAACCGCGCCAATGAAATGAGTCAAATCCGAGCCAAAACTCATTCTCTAACAAGCCTTAAACAAATCCTTGGCCCTAAAATCACTGGTATCGTGCTGGTTAACTCTTCGTCCTATGATGGCAGCCAGCTTGGTCCGTTCCATGGGGTACACTTAACCTCTAAAGATGCTCAAGATCGCGCGCTCATCCAAGATATCAAAAAAGCGGGGGCGCGTTATATTGCCGCCTCATGCCACAATCAAGCCGAACTAGAGATTGCCAACCGAATAAGATGTGACTTTGTCACCCTTTCTCCAGTTCATATTGCCAGTTGCCACCCAGAAGCAGCCACCATTGGTTGGCAAGGTTTCTCCAAGCTTGCCAAGCTTGCAACCATGCCTGTCTTTGCTTTAGGCGGAGTAGGCGCTGATGATCTCACCACAGCGCAACAACACGGCGCTTATGGTGTATCTGGAGTGAGTGATTTTTGGCAATGATTTGATTTATATAAATCACCCCATCCAAACACTCAAAAAGTAGGTAAGCACTCACATTTCTAATCGGCCAATTGCGCCAATATTCTCGCGCACGCGTTACCATCGCCATAAGGATTATGAGCAAGACTCATCGCTTTATAAGCCTCTTGATCGCGAAGTAATGTATCAAGCTGATCCACAATGCTTTGCACCTTAGTACCAACCAATTTTACCGTGCCTGCTGCTATCGCTTCTGGACGCTCAGTGGTCTCTCTCATCACTAGTACAGGTTTCCCCAAAGCAGGCGCTTCTTCTTGAATGCCTCCTGAATCGGTCAAAATAATATCGGCTTTATCCATTAGATAAACAAAAGGCAGATAGTCTAAAGGTTCAATCAATAAGATGTTTTCAATACCTCCCAGCAAGCGATGCACTGGCTCTTGCACATTCGGGTTTAAGTGCACGGGATAAACAATTTGCGTTTTGGGATGAGCCCTAGCCACAACAGCTAACGCTTGGCAGATATTTTCAAAACCAGCGCCAAAGCTTTCTCTTCTGTGCCCTGTGACCAAAACAAGCTTGTTATCTGGATTTATAAAATGGAACTGGCGTTTAAGATTGGCGCTAAGCTTAGCATCGGAAGCGATTTTATCTTTGATAAGATACAAAGCATCAATCACCGTATTACCCGTGACACAAATTCGTTTTTGTGGGACATTTTCTGCTACTAAGTTGGCTTTTGAGATCTCGGTTGGCGCAAAGTGATAATGCGCAAATACCCCAGTGAGTCGCCTATTGGCTTCTTCTGGCCACGGCGAATAGAGATCGCCGGTTCTAAGCCCTGCCTCAATATGACCAATAGCAATTTTTTCATAAAAAGCGGCCAAGCTAGCAGCAAAGGTAGTGGCCGTATCGCCATGGACTAAAACCACATCAGGCTTAAAGGCTTTTAATATCGGCTTTAATTCAACCACAATACGCGCCGTTACCTGATTAAGGTTTTGCCCCTGCTGCATCACATTTAAATCGTAATCGGGCGTAATTGAGAACACCTCAAGTACTTGATCAAGCATCTCTCTGTGCTGCGCGGTCACGCAGCATTTTGCTTCAAAACGTTGATCTTTGGCCAGCGCATCAACTAAAGGCGCCATTTTAATCGCCTCTGGCCGAGTGCCAAAGACCGTCAGTATTTTTTTCTTTGCCATCACCTATTCACCATAACTCTGAAATAATCTTGAGTTTTTCATCCCAAAACCGTTAAATTTTGAGAGGAAAATTGATGATTTAGGCTACAACAAGCCCACTAGGCGTAGCTTGGACGTTTTGACTCAGTTGCCAGGTTTTAGTAAGCGGTTGGTCATACATATGGAATGAGGATATAGGTCTTAGTTTTTATGTTTTAATAAAAAGACTATCTATATCATTTCTTATAATTTCATTATCATTTTTACTATTAATTTCATCTATGGCTTTCAAAGAAAGATCTGAACCAATAAAGTGAAGAGATGATATTATTTCTCTTTTTATTATTAGATAATCATATCCATAGTAATCATACATATTTTTTAGCTTTCCTACCGACCAATCATCCCTAAAAATCTTAATTGCATTAACTAGCTCAACCATTTTTATTCTATCTTCGGAAAACTCTATAAAATTAATATCTCCTAATACATTATCTATTTCACTTATATTCATTTTATCAATTCTAATTCTGCCAATGATTGCCAAAATAAATATAACTTTATTTCTAGCAATAAACCTACTTTTTTCATAATTCAAGCAAGATTTAAAATCAACAAAGTCATTGTAATTATAATCACTAAGATATATTGAGTTCAAAACCTTATCAATCTCTTTGACTTCACTTAAATCACGTCTAACACCAAAGATAAACTCTGATATTTCACTTTGAGATACAATATTATTTTTCTCTGATGAAACTTTCCAACAAATATCTATAACATTCTCTTGACAATAGCCGACATTACCAATTAGGCAAAGGAAAAGAAACATGTACTTCTTCATATTGAATGTCCTTCCATCTAGAGTAAGTATCTACAGAGGCAGATCTTGCTTTTTGTAGGTTAAATTTTTTTCATGGACTTATAAGTTTTCTTTTCTCTATTCCTTTTTCTATTTCAAGATCGGTGCGAAATTATTTATTCATTATTATCCATAGCTTTATAATGATTTCTTAATAAGAAGTAAGAAAAAAAACCACCGAAAATAGGCAGCATCAACGAAAGGCATATAATTGTCTTTCTATTCGGTAACCCTTTAGTCCGAAGTGAAATTACTGTGGGTAGAATAAGCATAACAATAATAGCAATAGTAATTATGCAAACAAATACAACAGAGATAGGCTGATTTGTGTATGATTCAGGGAAATAAAGAGATCGTATTATATCCCCCAAAATTGCTCCGACAAGAGACAAGATTGCTACTTCTAAAATTTTCATTAGGAATAGTGTTGTATTTTTCATTTTTCTATAACCGTAATTTCCACCATCTCATAATTTAACATATCTGAATTATAATACATAAAAAAGAATGATGATATTGATATAGAAAGCCAAACTATAAACCTTAACATATTAATAAATAGTTTTCTTCTATTGCAGAACAAACAGTAAAAGCACATAAATAGCAATAAAGAAGTAAAAAAGGGGTCAGGTCTTGCTTTTTGCTACAATACGACTAACTCGTGAATAATGTACTCCAAAGTAATCACCTATTTGCTTTTGGGTATAACCACCACTCATAAACGCTGCCACTATTGCACTATTTCTAT
>NZ_JAYQDQ010000008.1:0-77861 GCF_038138445.1 Vibrio sp. | reverse complement strand
CACTTTTTCTAACTTATTTTTAAGCATTTCTGCTTAGCTACAACAACCTGCCAAACTAGGTTTATTTTTGCTTAGATATATTTAATCAAGCCTTTCCTTGTCAGCGGAGGGGCATTATAGATATAACATTCTCGATGACAAGCATTTTTCGATATTTTTCTGATTTTTTTACTTTTCGAATAAAAAACAAGCCCAAACGTCTAAAATTGACTCTACTTTCTACAGTTCACTAAATTTTTGAGCAAACAAAGATACCTTTTCCCAGTTGGTGTATTCGATTTCTTTACTGGTATCCGTCTCTCCGCCTGTCATACTCATTATTAGTTTAATCATCATTTTATCGAAGAATTTATAGCGTGGATAATAAAGCGCTCCAGCAAAGACACCTATCAAAGCAGGCTTCCAAGGCGACTTAGTTAAGAATTTTCGTACATAGGCACTACCTTCAGGAGTATCCTTGCCCTGACTTTCTTTTCTCGCTGTTAAATTTACACAAAAAAAACCAACCTTAGCTGTATCTAGCTGGTCTTTATGATGCTCAATAAACTGGTAAAGTTTTTTATTGAGGTGACCATAACGAATCGAAGCACCAATCAAAACTTTGTCATACTTTGAAAAATCAACCCGCTCAACAGTATGTAAATCGGATATTTCGACCTCGAGGTTAGATAAACTATCCTCTATATAAGAAAGGATTTTTTTTGTTTGTCCTTCACGGGATGAATATAGAAATAACGCTTTAGACACACAGGCTCCTTAGCTACGCCAAAAAGTTGGGGTTAGCAGAATCAATAAGGTAAAAATTTCTAATCGTCCAAATAGCATGGAAACAATCAGTACCCATTTAGCTTTCTCGTTCACATCACCAAAATGAAGCGCAACCTCTCCCAAGCCAGGCCCCAAGTTATTTAATGTTGCCGCAACGGCAGAAAAAGCACTCAGCTCATCCATACCAGTAGCAATTAAACCAAGCATGCACACGACAAAAACTAAAGCGTACGCTGAGAAGAATCCCCAAACCGCATCAACAACTCGCTGAGAGAGAGCAGTACCACCAACCTTAATCGTATAAACAGCACGAGGATGGACAAGGCGCTTTAACTCCCGAGCCCCTTGCAGTGTCAGCAATAACACGCGGATAACTTTCATTCCTCCACCTGTTGACCCTGCGCAGCCACCAATAAATGAAGAAAACAACAGCAATACAGGTAAAAACAGCGGCCAATCCGCAAAGCCCGTTGTAGTAAAACCAGCGGTCGTCGAAATAGAAACTGTTTGAAACAACGCTTGGTCAAATGCATCGTAAACAGAACTATAAGAGTGGTGATTAAGCAAAACGAGAAAACACACCAAAAAGAGCAGGGTTTGAGTAAAAACGAACGCTCGAAACTCAGGATCCTTCCAGTAATATTTCGGATGTACACCGCCTGAAGCAAAAGCGGCGAAATGCAGTGAGTAATTACAGGCAGATATGAGCAAAAAAACCACGGTAATCATATTGATAGCATAACTATCAAAATAACCTATGCTGGTATCATGAGTAGAGAAACCACCAATGGCTATGGTTGAAAAGCTATGTCCAATCGCATCAAAAGGTGTCATTCCTGCGAGCCAAAATGCAAATGCACAAGCAATGGTCAAACTTAAATAGATATACCATAGTGCCTTAGCTGTTTCCGCTATACGTGGAGTCATTTTACTGTCTTTTACCGGCCCTGGAATTTCAGCGCGATAGAGCTGCATCCCCCCAATGCCGAGCACAGGAAGAATAGCAACGGCTAAAACTATGATTCCCATCCCGCCAAACCATTGTAAAAATTGACGGTAAAACAAAATGGCTTTGGGTAGATCATCAAGACCCACTATAACGGTCGCACCAGTAGTCGTTAAAGCGGAGAAAGATTCAAAAAAGGCATCGGTCACTGACACACTAGGGTTGTCAGACAATAAAAAAGGTATCGAACCAGCACTGCCGATAACCGTCCAGAAAAGAACAACTATCAGAAAGCCATCTCGTGCTTTAAGCTCATGTTTATGACGGCGGTTTGGCCACCAGCATATCGCCCCACAAATAAATAGGAAAAAGAACGTCGTCACAAAGGAAACACCAGCACCATCGCGATAGATCAAAGCGACAAGTGCAGGAGCCAGCATAGACACACTAAAAAGAGCGAGCAAAAGCCCGACAATTCGGATAATTGAACGAAATTGCATGAATTGATGATTACCGAAGCAAAGCTTCCGACTTCCTGATTATCATTGTTTACCATTTATAGGGGTCACCAACACTTTGGCGCCGCTCTTATTGATTACGCTCTGGGTGAAATCACTGACATAACGCACTTCAATATCCACAACCATTTTTACTTGTTGACTATAGTCAGCCTCGACTTCTTGCGCATCAAATTGAATGAGTAAACCTTGAACAATAGCAACAAAACCATAGTCTAACTCTAGTAATAGCTTTGTGGTTATTTTTTTCTCAATTGTTTGAAGCAACTTAAGCGCTTGCTGCACTCCACCGCCATAAGCTCGAACCAAACCTCCGGTTCCAAGTTTTACTCCCCCAGAGTATCGAGTCACCACGGCGGTAATCTCACCAATCCCAGATCCTGAAAGCTGCGCAAGAATGGGCTTTCCTGCTGTGCCAGTAGGTTCTCCATCATCACTAAAACCCCATTTCATTGAGTCTTCAGGACGACCCGCAACAAAACCCCAGCAATTATGTCTAGCGGTTGCGTGCTGGCTTTTCACTTCTTCGATGAAGGCCTTAGCCTCTACAACCGATGACGTGTGATGCAACTGAGTAATAAAAACACTTTTCTTTATTTCCTCTCGATAAAGAGTCAACTCTTTAGGGATAAGAAATGGCTTTTGATTCATGGCTCTATTAGTAAAGATATCTGGCACTTGAGTCTATCATGCCAACCCACTAAGAGCGCCAAAAAGATCCGTTATAGCGCACAGTGTTAAACACTTGTTTAAAAAATGTATTGAATTTCATTTTCTCTAAGTCCAAACTTAACAAACTGGTCTAACCAGAACAAATGTACGACATTTATCAATGTCGGCTTAAGACCGACATACGCGCAATCTCAAGATTGTATGTCATGGAGATAGATAATGATTTACCAAGCCGAAACCCTACAGGTAAAGGAATTACAAGACGGCATCGCTGAGCTAAGTTTTTGCTCTCCAAACTCCGTCAATAAACTAGACCTAGCGACCCTCGAATCACTCGATAAAGCCCTTGATGCACTATACAGCCATAATGGACTAAAAGGCCTATTACTTACCTCAAATAAAGATGCCTTTATAGTCGGTGCCGATATTACTGAATTTATGGGGCTGTTTGCCAAGCCAGAAGCCGAACTGGATAAATGGCTTCAGTTTGCAAATAGTATCTTTAACAAACTGGAAGATTTGCCAGTGCCGACCCTTTCAGTATTGAAAGGGCACGCTCTTGGTGGCGGATGTGAGTGTGTACTTGCTACCGATCTTAGAATAGGTGACAAAACAACAAGCATAGGATTACCAGAGACAAAACTCGGCATAATGCCAGGTTTTGGTGGCTGTGTTCGTCTTCCTCGTCTGATCGGTGCAGACAGCGCCATGGAAATCATCACCCAAGGCAAAGCATGTCGAGCCGACGAAGCCCTAAAAATTGGTTTAATCGATGCAGTTGTAGAAAGCGAGTCTCTATTTGAATCTGCTCTAGCAACCTTATCGCAAGCAATTAACGAAAAGGTAGATTGGCAGCAACGTCGCAAGCAAAAAACATCAGCGCTCACGCTTAGCAAACTCGAGTCTATGATGAGCTTCACCATGGCTAAAGGGCTTGTTGCTCAAAAAGCAGGCCCACACTATCCCGCTCCAATGAAAGCGGTCGTTGCCATTGAGCAAGCTGCGCAAAGCGCTCGAGATGATGCGCTTGATATTGAACGCAAGTACTTCGTTGAGCTTGCCAAGTCAGAAGAAGCCAAATCGCTTGTCGGACTATTTCTTAATGACCAGTACATTAAAGGCATTGCTAAGAAAGCAGAAAAGTCAGCAAATAAAGAGACCAAACGCGCCGCTGTATTAGGTGCGGGGATCATGGGAGGTGGTATCGCCTACCAATCGGCTTTAAAAGGCGTACCTGTCTTGATGAAAGATATTGCACAAGCATCGCTCGAGCTTGGTATGACTGAAGCCTCAAAGCTCCTCAATAAGCGACTTTCTCGTGGTCGAATTGATGGATTTAAGATGGCGGGTATTCTAGCTTCCATCACGCCTAGCTTACACTATGCAGGTATTGATGAGTCAGATATTATTGTCGAAGCCGTGGTTGAGAACCCAAAAATCAAGGCTAGCGTTCTTAGTGATGTAGAACAACAAGTCAGCTCAGATACTGTCATCACATCTAATACGTCAACCATACCAATTAATCATCTCGCAAAATCGCTAAAACGCCCTGAGAATTTCTGTGGCATGCATTTCTTTAACCCAGTTCATAGAATGCCATTGGTTGAAATTATTCGCGGTGAACACACCTCAGAAGAAACCATTAATCGTGTTGTGGCCTACGCGGCTAAAATGGGCAAATCCCCAATCGTAGTAAATGATTGCCCAGGGTTCTTCGTTAACCGTGTGCTGTTTCCTTATTTTGGTGGTTTTAGCATGCTACTGCGCGATGGAGCAGATTTCACCCAGATTGACAAAGTGATGGAGCGTAAGTTTGGCTGGCCAATGGGCCCTGCGTATTTGCTTGATGTAGTAGGCATTGATACTGCTCACCACGCACAAGCGGTTATGGCAGAGGGCTTCCCACAACGTATGGGCAAGTCATATCGCGATGCGATAGATGCTTTATTTGAGGCCAACAAGTATGGTCAGAAAAATGGCCATGGATTCTACAGCTACTCCGTTGATAAACGTGGTAAGCCGAAAAAAACCTTTAGCGAAGATATTCTGCCCGTTCTCTCAGATGTGTGCGCGGAGAAAAAGGGCTTTGACGATCAAGAGATCATTCAACGCATGATGATTCCAATGATCAATGAAGTCGTCCTATGTCTAGAAGAAAAGATTATCGCCTCTCCTCAAGAAGCAGATATGGCTCTTGTGTACGGATTAGGTTTCCCTCCATTCCGTGGCGGCGTATTCCGTTACCTTGACAGTATTGGCATTGCGGAATTTGTAGCAATGGCAAAACAGCACTCAGATTTAGGCGCAATGTACCAAGTACCACAGCTACTAATAGATATGGCAGCTAAAGGTGAAACCTTTTATGGCAATCAGCAACAAGGTTCTATCTAAGGAGATACCCGTATGAATAACCAAACAAAAAGTGTTGTCGTAGTCGATTGCCTACGTACACCCATGGGGCGCTCCAAAGGTGGGGCTTTTCGCCACACCCGCGCTGAAGACCTTTCTGCTCATCTTATGAAAGGGATTCTAGCTCGCAACCCACAAGTTAACCCTAAAGACATAGAAGATATCTACTGGGGCTGTGTGCAGCAAACTCTTGAACAAGGTTTCAATGTTGCTCGAAATGCAGCTCTGCTAGCTGGGCTACCGATTGAAATTGGTGCAGTCACGGTTAATCGCTTATGTGGCTCTTCTATGCAAGCTTTGCATGATGCTACGCGCGCCATTATGACAGGTGACGCTGAGATTTGTTTGATTGGCGGCGTTGAGCACATGGGCCACGTTCCTATGACTCACGGTGTTGATTTCCATCCAGGCATGTCAAAAAATGTCGCAAAAGCAGCGGGAATGATGGGACTCACAGCTGAGATGTTGGGTAAAATACACCATATTAGCCGAGAGCAGCAAGACGAGTTTGCAGCCCGCTCTCATGCTCGTGCACATGCAGCTACAGTCGAAGGACGCTTCAAAAACGAAATATTACCCACAGAAGGACACGCTCCTGATGGGACGCTTTTTACTCTTGAGCATGATGAAGTCATACGTCCAGAAACCTCTGTCGAAGGTCTTTCACAACTTCGCCCAGTTTTTGATCCAGCCAATGGTACAGTGACCGCTGGCAGCTCATCCGCTCTATCTGATGGAGCATCGGCAATGCTGATCATGAGCGAAGAGAAAGCCACACAGCTAGGCCTTAAGATCCGAGCCAAAATTAAAGGCATGGCAGTGGCGGGATGCGATCCATCCATTATGGGTTATGGCCCTGTTCCCGCAACTCAAAAGGCTTTGAAACGTGCGGGTTTATCAATAGAAGATATGGACGTTGTGGAGCTAAATGAAGCCTTTGCTGCACAGTCGCTCCCATGTGCAAAAGACCTAGGCTTACTTGATGTTATGGATGAAAAAGTAAACCTCAACGGTGGTGCGATCGCACTTGGTCATCCACTCGGTTGCTCAGGTTCTCGTATTTCGACCACACTCATCAATCTCATGGAGGATAAGAATGCAAAATACGGCCTAGCCACTATGTGTATTGGCCTTGGCCAAGGCATTGCTACCGTATTTGAGCGTCCTTAAACACAACAAAATTAAGGCCAGCACTACGCTGGCCGTACATGCACACCGTTAGTCATCCCCCAGCCAGTCTTTATGAAGGCACTCACTATCCCCCAGATAGTCGATCATCCATTGAATTAGTTTATGGTTATCGTCCTTACGCCACACCAAGCAACATCGACTCACGGGCTGTTGATCTGGCAAAACTTTCTCTTTCAAAAAACCATTTTTAACCAACGACATAGCCAGATGACGTGGCATGTAGCCCACGCCCACGCCATTTTTTAAACACTCGATTGCAGTATGCCAATTGGGCAAAAGTAACCGACGTTGATAAGGATAATGACCAGAGTGGCGTTTGGGTAAGACGGTAGAGGTATCATCTAAACAAATGGCTGGAAATTGACTGACAAATTCTTCGGCTAGTACCTTGGCCTTTGCACACGGGTGTTCAGGGGCTGCAACAAACGTCCAATCCAAAACCCCCATATCTCTTACTTCAAAGTCTCCTCCAACAGGAATAGCTGAAGTCGCACCAATCACAATGTCCGCCCTTTCTTGTGATATAGCCTCCCAAGAGCCATTGAACACTTCCATGTTAATCTGCAGTTCAGCATGCGGAAAAGTGTGATAGAAATCTTCAACCAGAGGCTTTAAGCGATCCAGCTTAACCACATTATCAAGCGTGAGCTTAAGCGTTTCTTGCCAGCCATGAGCGGCCCTCTTGGTTTGAGCTTTCACCTCCTCCATTTGCCTTAACATAGCTCTTGCTTGCTCAACAAATACTTCCCCAGCAATGGTGAGCTCCACCTTCCTAGGTAAGCGGCGAAACAAAACCACATCAAGATCTCGCTCAACCTGACGAACGCTATAACTTATTGCAGACGGGACTTTATGCAAAACTTCAGCAGCAGAAGTAAAACTTCCAAGCCGGGCAACCGTCTCTATTAGCTCTAAAGATGCCTGAGAAAACGCACTCATCACTTCCCTTCAAAATTTTTGATTGATAACCATAAAAACTAACGCTTACAAGCTAGGTTTACCAAAAATATAATCTAAAGGCCAATATTAGCATTGGAAATGGATAGCATTTTCAAATGAATTTTTTTGAATGGATATAGAATGAACATCTCAAAGATACAACTTTTCTACCTTGCTTCTCTATCGATGCTCGGGTTTATTGCGACAGATATGTACCTGCCAGCATTTAAAGCAATGGAAAACGATTTCGCCACAGGCCCAGAACAAATTGCTTTGTCCCTGACTGTATTTCTAGTTGGAATGGCGATTGGCCAGCTATCTTGGGGGCTCGCCTCTGATAAATTTGGTCACAGAAACACCCTAGCTGCAGGATTAGGCTTATTTACGCTCGCATCTTTAGGCTTGGCATTTAGCGATCAAGTCTGGCAACTACTCACTTTGCGTTTTATTCAGGCTATTGGCGTGTGCGCTCCAGCGGTGATTTGGCAAGCTATGGTCATTAAACGCCACGCAAGTCAAAGCCAGCAAATCTTTGCCACTATAATGCCCTTAGTTGCTCTCTCGCCTGCACTGGCGCCTCAGCTAGGCGTTCTACTCTCTGACCTTTGGGGGTGGCAGAGTATTTTTATCACCTTAACCATAGTCGGATTAGTCTTAATTACAGCCACTATGGCGCAAGATAACCCAAAACAGCAAGAGAAAAAGTCCACTGTTGGAGCCGATATAAAAGCGTTGCTCACCTCGAAAACCTATATAGGCAATGTCACCATATTCGCGACCGCTTCTGCTGCCTTTTTTGCCTACCTTACTGGCATGCCAGAAATTATGGCTCAGCTGGGCTATGATGCCAGAGATATAGGCCTGAGTTTCATTCCCCAAACAATCGCTTTTATGGCAGGGGGATATATCGGCAAAAAATGCGTGGCCAAATACGGTGATGAACACGTCCTTAGAATACTCATCGGACTGTTTAGCCTAGCCTCAGTCATAATATTTGCTACTTCACAATGGCAGCTGTCTTCAATCTGGCCTATCTTAGCGCCTTTTTGCTTAATCGCTGTGGCTAATGGTGCCCTATATCCGATAGTGGTCAATAGAGCGCTCGCAAGTGCCAAACAAAGCCCAGCAACCGCAGCAGGCCTGCAAAATAGCTTGCAAATTTGCATCAGCAGCCTTTCTAGCGCCTTAGTGGCTGCAATGGCAACCCAAGCACAAACAGTAACAGGAATCGCAATCCTTATCTGTATGGTGGGATTGTGGATTGGCTACTGGCTATCAGCTCGACGCATAGACGTTGAAACAGAGATGGATAACGCCTCTGCCGTTACAGAAAAATAAGCTAAAAAAAAGCGCCGCTAATTGCGGCGCTCAAATCTGTTATTTTTTCGTTGGCCTCTGCCAGTTCTGTATCACTCGCTCTTTGACGCGAGTGATCACTAACTCACCTTCTTCGACATCCTTGGTAAGAGTCGTGCCCGCGCCCAGTGTCGCTCCATCAGCAACCGAAACTGGCGCCACTAACTGACTGTCTGAGCCAATGAAGACATCATTACCTATGATGGTCTTAAATTTATTCACTCCATCATAGTTACAGGTAATCGTTCCTGCACCAATATTGGTACGTTTACCAATCTCAGCATCACCCAGATAGGTGAGATGATTGGCTTTAGAACCCTCTCCAACTAAGCTGTTTTTCACTTCAACAAAGTTACCAACATGAGAGTCATTGCGCATCTCAGCCCCCGGTCTAAGACGTGTAAATGGGCCAACTGTACAATCTTCACCAACAGTTGCACCCTCAATAACACTGTATGGGCGCACTAGGGTATTATCATCAATTTCACAGTCTTTAAGTACACTACCCGTGCCGATGAAAACATTGTCACCAAGAGTAACTTTGCCTTCAATAATCACATTAGTATCTATTTCGCAGTCCATGCCACATTGCAATTCTCCGCGAAGATCAAAGCGAGCAGGATCGCGTAGCATAACGCCCTGCTCAAGTAGCTTTTGTGCCTGCGCCTGCTGAAAAGCTCGTTCTAGACGAGCAAGCTGCGCTCTATCATTGACGCCTTCAACCTCGATAGCGCTTGCAGGGTGAACCGCTTCTACCGCTCGCCCTTCATTGTGAGCAGCCGCAATCACATCAGTCAGATAATATTCACCTTGAGCATTATCATTACTCAGTCCAGACAACCAGCGCTTAAGATCTCTTCCCGTAGCGACCATCACACCAGTATTTATCTCTTTGATAAGCTTCTGCTCTTCAGTCGCATCTTTTTGCTCGACAATCGCCACTACTGGACCATTTTTACGCACAATACGACCATAGCCCGTAGGGTTATCCAAAACCACAGTAAGTAATGCGATTCCGCCCGTTGGCTGCGCATCAAGCAAGCTTTCGAGAGTCTCCTCAGAGATTAAGGGGACATCACCGTACAAAATTAGCACTTTTTCATCATCTTCAAACTGAGCCGAAGCTTGATCCACTGCGTGTCCTGTACCCAATTGCTCAGCTTGCAATACCCAGTTGACAGATTCTTTCGAGAGCACAGCCTGCATCTGATCGCCACCATGACCATAAACTAAGTGGACATTCTGCGCTCCTATACCTTTACACGTATCAATGACATGCTTAACCATAGGCTTACCCGCTAGGGTATGCAGCACTTTAGGCTTGTTAGAGTACATACGAGTGCCTTTACCCGCTGCGAGGATCACCGCGCTAAATTTCATTCAAAAGACCTTCAATTGGTGTTGTAAAACTGAGATGTATTGTAGACATTAACGGATAATTAGTTAATCGTTGCAGAAAAAATTTACTCTAAAATAGACAAAAAGGCGGTCAAACGACCGCCTTTATCATTTTTGAAACACCTTAAAATCTTTAGCGGCGTTTCTTTGTCAGCTCGATAACACGTAGCTGAGCAATGGCTTTTGCCAGCTCACTGGCCGCTTGAGCAAAGTCCATATCACCATGCTGATTCTGGATACTCTCCTCAGCACGGCGTTTGGCTTCTTCTGCCTTCGCTGCGTCTAGCTCTTCACCACGGATAGCCGTGTCTGCCAATACAGTCGCTGTACCTGGCTGAACTTCTATCATACCACCGGAAACATAAATAATTTCCTCGTGGCCGTGCTGTTTCACAATACGCACCATACCAGGCTTGATAGCGGTCAGTAACGGAGTGTGGCCATGGAAAATCCCTAGCTCACCTTCGCTACCGGTCACCTGGAACGTTTCAACACGACCCGAAAAGATTTTCTTTTCTGCGCTGACAACATCTAGGTGAAAGGTTATTGGTGCCATATCGCCTCCTAGTTAGCCTTATAGCTTCTTCGCATTCTCGATAGCATCGTCAATTGCACCACAGTACATAAACGCTTGCTCTGGAACGTCATCGTAGTCACCAGCTAGTAGACCTTTGAAGCCACGTAGAGTCTCTTTAAGAGGTACGTAGATACCAGGGTCACCAGTGAATACTTCCGCTACGTGGTAAGGCTGAGTTAGGAAACGCTCAATCTTACGTGCACGAGATACAACTTGCTTATCTTCTTCAGATAGCTCGTCCATACCTAGAATCGCAATGATATCTTTCAGCTCTTTATAACGCTGTAATGTAGACTGAACACCACGAGCGATATCATAGTGCTCTTGACCTACAACGAGAGGGTCAAGCTGGCGAGATGTCGAATCTAGTGGGTCGATCGCTGGGTATAGACCCATAGCTGCGATATTACGGTTAAGTACAACCGTTGCATCTAAGTGCGCGAACGTGGTAGCTGGCGACGGGTCAGTCAAGTCATCCGCAGGTACGTATACCGCCTGTACAGACGTGATAGAACCTTGCTTAGTTGACGTGATACGCTCCTGTAGAACACCCATTTCTTCAGCTAGAGTAGGCTGATAACCTACCGCTGAAGGCATACGACCTAGAAGGGCTGATACCTCAGTACCTGCTAGTGTATAACGATAGATGTTATCAACGAACAGTAGAACGTCACGACCTTCGTCACGGAAACGCTCAGCCATTGTTAGACCAGTCAAGGCAACACGTAGACGGTTACCCGGTGGCTCGTTCATCTGACCGTAAACCATTGCTACTTTAGACTCTTCAGGTTTCTCGACGTTTACAACGCCCGCTTCCTGCATCTCAAAGTAGAAATCGTTACCCTCACGAGTACGCTCACCAACACCTGCAAATACTGATAGACCAGAATGCTGAAGTGCGATGTTGTTGATAAGTTCCATCATGTTAACGGTCTTACCAACACCAGCACCACCGAATAGACCAATCTTACCACCCTTAGCGAATGGACAAACTAGGTCGATTACTTTAACGCCAGTCTCTAGTAGAGCAGTTTCATTTGATTGCTCTTCGTAGCTTGGTGCTTCACGGTGGATAGAGTAAGTCTCTTCTGCACCGATTTCACCACGCTCGTCAATTGCGTCACCTAGAACGTTCATAATACGACCTAGGGTCTTAGTACCAACTGGTACTGAAATTGGAGCACCAGTATTTACTACTTCTACTCCACGACGTAAACCATCAGAGCTACCCATCACGATACAACGAACTACGCCACCGCCTAGCTGTTGCTGAACTTCAAGAACTAGACGCTCTTTTGAGTCCGTTACGTTTAGAGCGTCATATACACTAGGTACTTCGCTCTGTGGGAACTCTACGTCGACTACCGCACCGATGATCTGTACGATCTTACCTGTAGCCATCGTTAATCCTCTAAACTATTTCGTTTTACCTATGCTTAAACCGCAGCAGCACCACCAACAATTTCAGACAATTCTTGCGTAATCGCAGCCTGACGGGCTTTGTTATACACAAGTTCAAGATCTTCAATCAAGTTGGTCGCATTGTCAGTTGCAGCTTTCATCGCAATCATTCGAGCCGCTTGTTCACAAGCAAGGTTCTCTACCACACCTTGATATACCTGAGATTCTACGTAACGCACCAATAGTGCATCCAGTAGAGGTTGTGGCTCAGGCTCATAGATATAGTCCCATGAATGCTCACGCTGCATTTCTTCGCTATCTGATTTAGGCAAAGGTAGCAATTGATCGATCGTTGGTTGCTGAACCATAGTGTTAACAAACTTATTGAACACTACATACAGACGGTCCAGTTCACCTTCATCGTATTTCTTTAGCATTACGCTTACAGAACCAATCAGGTCTTCTAGGCTCGGGCTATCGCCAAGACCAGAAACCTGCGCGGCGACTTTAGCACCACTATTGTTGAAAAAAGCCGTTGCTTTTGAACCGACAACTGCAAGTTCAACCTCAGCACCTTTTTCTTTCCAAGCTTGCATGTCTGTGATTGCTTTCTTGAACACGTTAATATTCAAACCACCACACAAGCCACGGTCTGTAGAAACGATGATGTAACCAACTCGCTTCGCTTCACGCTCTTCTAAGTACGGATGACGATACTCTAGATTTGCGTTCGCCACGTGACCGATCACTTTACGCATTGTTTCAGCGTATGGACGAGAAGCTTCCATAGCGTCTTGTGAACGACGCATTTTTGAAGCTGCTACCATTTCCATCGCTTTCGTAATTTTCTGAGTGCTTTTAACACTACCGATTTTATTACGTATCTCTTTTGCGCCGGCCATCGTTACTCTCCATTAGTTGGTGGCAATCAATGCCACCGACCTATTACCAAGTTTGAGTTGCTTTGAAATCGTCAACTAGCTTCTTAAGCTGAGCTTCGACATCATTGTTAAAAGCACCCGTCTTGTCGATCTCAGACGCCAATTCAGCGTGTTGACCGCGAGCATACGATAGTAGAGCCGCTTCGAAATCTAGCAGTTTGTTGAGTTCAACATCTTCTAAATAGCCGCGCTCTGCCGCGAAGATTACTAGCGCTTGGTCAAATACAGACATTGGAGCATATTGTTTTTGCTTCATTAGCTCTGTAACTTTCTGACCATGATCTAACTGCTTCTTCGTTGCTTCATCAAGATCAGACGAGAACTGAGCAAACGCAGCAAGTTCACGGTACTGAGCAAGTGCAGTACGGATACCACCTGATAGCTTCTTGATGATTTTCGTCTGAGCAGAACCACCTACACGAGATACTGAGATACCTGGATCAACCGCTGGACGCACGCCCGCATTGAATAGCTCAGTTTGTAGGAAGATCTGACCATCGGTAATCGAGATTACGTTAGTCGGTACGAATGCTGAAACGTCACCTGCTTGAGTTTCAATGATAGGTAGAGCGGTCAATGAACCTGTTTTACCTTTCACTTCACCGTTAGTGAATTTTTCTACATAGTCTGCATTTACTCGAGCAGCACGCTCTAGTAGACGAGAGTGAAGGTAGAATACATCCCCTGGGAATGCTTCACGGCCTGGTGGACGTTTTAGTAGTAGAGAAATCTGACGGTAAGCCACTGCTTGCTTTGATAGATCATCATAAACAATCAATGCATCTTCACCGCGATCGCGGAAGTATTCACCCATCGCACAACCTGAATAAGGCGCTAGATATTGTAGCGCAGCAGATTCAGAAGCTGATGCTACAACCACGATAGTGTTTGCTAGCGCACCATGCTCTTCCAATTTGCGAACAACGTTAGCAATTGTCGAGGCTTTCTGACCAATTGCTACGTATATTGAGTAAATACCAGAATCTTTCTGATTGATGATTGCATCGATCGCTAGAGCAGTTTTACCTGTCTGACGGTCACCGATCACAAGCTCACGCTGACCACGACCGATTGGGATCATTGAGTCAACTGATTTGTAACCCGTTTGAACTGGTTGATCAACCGACTGACGGTCGATTACACCAGGTGCAATCACTTCTACAGGTGAAGATAACTTGGCTTCAATTGGACCTTTACCATCGATAGGTTCACCTAGTGTATTCACTACGCGACCTAAAAGTTCTGGACCAACAGGAACTTCAAGAATACGACCTGTACCTGTAACTTTCATGCCTTCTTTTAAGTCGGCATAAGGACCCATTACAACCGCACCAACCGAGTCACGCTCAAGGTTAAGTGCAAGGGCATAACGGCCACCCGGTAATTCAATCATTTCACCTTGCATCACGTCAGCTAAGCCGTGAATGCGGATGATACCATCGCTTACCGATACGATAGTACCTTCGTTGCGAGCTTCACTAACAACGTCGAAAGATTCGATACGTTGTTTAATTAGATCGCTTATTTCCGTGGAATTAAGTTGCATGCTCCAATCCCCATTAAGACTGCAATGCATCGCTTAGGCGATTCAGACGACCACGCGCTGAATCATCGATGACTAAGTCTCCGGCTCGAATAATCACCCCACCAAGTAGGGCCTCATCTATACTGCAATTCAGCTTAACTTTGCGCTCTAAACGCTGCTCAAGTTTGCTGCTGATATTTGTACACTGTTCTTCTGAAAGCTCTGATGCTGAAATAACTTCAACATCAATTTCTTTCTCACGCTCTTTTTTAAGCGCTAAAAACTGCTCACAAACATCAGGAAGGGTCGCCAAACGACCATTCTCTGCCATCACCTTCAAAAGGTTTTGACCATGAACATCAACTTGGTCGCCACAAACAGCCACAAATACCTCCGCCAGCTTATCTGCTGACATAGACCCAGTTAAGAGTTCATGTATTTGCTCGTTTCTAGCAACTTCCGCAGCAAAAGATAGCATCTGACCCCATTGGTCCAATGCATTCTTTTCCACGGCAAAGTCAAATGCTGCTTTAGCATAGGGGCGTGCGATAGTAGTCAAATCAGACATAAGCGCCCCCAGACTTAAAGTTTTGCAGTAATGTTGTCGAGAATATCTTTGTGCGCCTCTTTGTCGATAGAGCGTTCAATGATTTTCTCAGCACCAGCTACAGCCAGAGTTGCAACTTGTTTGCGCAGCTCATCGCGTGCACGGTTACGTTCAGCTTCAAGTTCAGCTTCTGCTTGCGAAAGAATTTTCTGACGTTCTGTCTGAGCATCTTCACGAGCTTCATCTAAAATTTGAGCTTTACGCTTATTCGCTTGCTCGATGATCTCAGTTGCTGTGCGCTTCGCTTCTTTCAACTGATCAGAAGCGTTTGCTTGTGCTAGGTCTAGATCTTTAGCAGCACGTTCAGCTGCTTGCAGACCGTCAGCGATTTTTTTCTGACGTTCTTCGATCGCTTGCATCAATGGTGGCCATACATACTTCATGCAGAACCATACAAATAGTGCAAACGAGATTGCTTGACCCAGCAGAGTTGCGTTTATGTTCACAACAGCTACCCCTTCTATTCGGACTTAGTGTTAATCAATAACAAGCTAGGCTTGTCGACCTTAAACGAGATTAACCTAGCTGACCAACGAACGGGTTAGCGAACGTGAATAGAAGTGCGATAACGATACCGATCATTGGAACCGCATCAAGTAGACCTGCGATGATGAACATCTTAACTTGTAGCATAGGAGCCATTTCTGGTTGACGCGCTGCACCTTCAAGGAATTTACCACCTAGAAGTGCGAAACCAATCGCTGTACCAAGAGAAGCAAGACCGACGATAAGACCTACGGCGATTGCAGAAAAGCTCAGTAAAGTTTCCATTACTATCTCCAATTTATAGTTTTTTGGCTAGTTGCCCAAATAAAAGCTTTTAAAAAAATTAATGATCGCTGTCTTCATGTGCCATTGACAGGTAAACAATTGTCAACATCATAAACACGAAGGCTTGAATCGTAATAACCAATACATGGAAGATTGCCCACGGTAGTGAACCCATCCATTGTAAATACCATGGCAGCATTGCCGCACAAAGAATGAATACAACCTCACCCGCGAACATGTTACCGAAAAGACGCATACCAAGTGAGAGAGGTTTTGCCAGTAGCGAAACCACTTCGATTAGCAGGTTAAACGGAATCATCAAGGGGTGATTAAATGGATGTAATGCTAATTCTTTAGCGAATCCACCTAGACCTTTCACTTTGATGCTGTAATAAATCATCAAAGCAAACACGCCTAGAGCCATAGCCATGGTGATATTTACATCAGCTGACGGCACAACCTTAAGATAAGGAATACCAAGCCAATGTTGTGCTGGGTAAGGTAAGAAGTCGATAGGAACTAGGTCCATCACGTTCATTAAAAATACCCAACAAAAGATAGTCAGTGCTAAAGGTGCGATCAGTGGGTTGCGTCCATGGAACGTGTCTTTGACGTTTTCTGCGACAAATTCAACGATCATTTCTACAGCACACTGAAGCTTACCTGGTACACCCGCTGTTGTTCTCTTTGCTACTTTGTAAAAAATTCCAAGGAAAATTAAACCAGTAAACCAAGAAAAAAACAGGCTATCGATATGTACGTTCCAGAAACTTGCCTCCTCCGCTACAAGACCTAACTTATAAGTAGAAAGGTTTGCAAGGTGGTGGGAAATGTATCCGGACGAAGTTAGCGCTTCACCTGGCGCAGCCATAACTCATCCTATTTTTTTGTTGTTAATGAATAGCACTGGCGCACAGATATTAATACCTAGTGCCAGCAAATAGGTTAGCTTAAGGGGAACAAGTTCCACCTGTATATACATGTAAGCAATAGAAAAAAGCGCAACTGTGATCAGGATTTTCAATGCTTCACCTGCGTAGAAAGAATTTGCTATACGCTTTGCCGCGCGCGCTCCTCCATACATAAACGCAAATAAGGCAAATACCGCATTAGCTACGACAAAAATGCCGCCGCCAATCAGTGCAGAAAGCCCCCATTTAGTATTCACAGCCAGTGCCATTACCACTGCCGTAAGTGTAACCGCGCCAAGCTGGATCATTAACAATCGCTTTGCAAGCTCTCGCCCTGGTCTAGCTAACGCCATTACCATGTATTCGTACCTCGAGTAAAATCCACAGCCTTACTACCTCGTGCTGGGAAATTGGCGAAAATTATACGGTGAGTCTTATTGAATGCAATTAAAACACCGCAAAAAGTTACAATTTTGTTTACAAACCGACAACTTTCGCACAAAAAATCGTTTTTTACATAATTGATTGGGAGCGATTATCTCATTTAGCCTGCTAGCTTGGCAATAAGATGCTCTAATTTGTGAGGCTCATCTAGACTAATTGTTACCTTGGATGTTCCATTTTTAGCTTTTACAATTGCGACCTTAGCATCCAACATTTGACTTAATTTCTGTGACATTTGTTGTGCTTCAGTGTCTTGCGGCTCATTTTTTCCTTCAGATTGTGGTTGAAGGCATTTTTTCACTAGCTGCTCTGTCTGACGAACCGTCATACGTTTTTTAGCCACAAGCTCTGCCACATCGACTTGCTGTTCGCCCTCAAGAGCAAGTAAAGCGCGTGCATGGCCCATTTCGAGCAATCTTTCAGACAAGAGATACTTAACATCCATCTCTAACTGGTTGAGTCTGAGCAAGTTAGTTACTGTTGTTCGGGACTTACCGATGACTTCAGCGACTTGCTGATGAGTTAAGGAAAACTCTTCTTGGAGACGATCCAGCGCCACAGCTTCTTCGATCACATTGAGATCTTCTCGTTGGATATTCTCGATCAAAGCCATAGCGATCGCCGCGCGATCATCGACATTTTTGATCACGCACGGTACTTCTTTTAAACCAGCTTTGCGCGCTGCGCGCCAGCGCCTTTCACCAGCAATTATCTCATACTTATCATTCTCGACCTGACGCACAACAATAGGTTGTATTATGCCTTGAGATTCTATCGATGCAGCCAATTCTTCAAGAGCTTCTGGCTCCATATCTGTACGCGGTTGGTACATACCTGGCTTGAGAGAATTAATATTGATCTCAGTGAAATCACCCTCAGAAGACAACTCCTGACTGTGAATTGCACTTTGCTGTTTCTCACGCGCTAGAGAACTTGTTGAAAGCAGAGCATCTAGCCCCTTACCTAAGCCACGTTTAGACATGAAACACAATTCCTTTGGTTGGGTTATGCAGGAACTTCATCACGGCGAAGCATCTCTCCAGCCAGTGCAAGATACGCTTTAGCGCCTGCAGAATACTTGTCATAGTACATAGCTGGTTTGCCATGGCTAGGCGCTTCAGCCAGACGGACATTACGCGGAATAACCGTACGATACACTTTATTACCAAAATGTTTTTTCAATTGATCGGAAACTTCATTGGATAGACGGTTACGAGGGTCGTACATGGTGCGTAACAGACCTTCTATTTTGAGTTTATCGTTAACGACTGCGGCAAGCTTACTGATAGTATCCATCAAAGCTGTCAGCCCTTCTAAGGCAAAATACTCACATTGCATAGGTACCAATACTGAATCAGCAGCAGCCATTGCATTAACGGTCAGAAGGTTAAGCGATGGGGGACAATCAATAAAAATAAAATCATAATGATCATGCACACCAGCGAGTGCATGCTTTAAGCGAACTTCACGGGCAAACACTTCCATTAACTTGATCTCAGCAGCGGTGACATCACCATTTGCAGCAATGAGATCATAGTTTCCTGATGTCTTACGACATACCACATCATCAAAGGCCATTTCTTCGACTAATAGCTCGTAAGCAGTCGCATCGACTTGGTATTTGTCTACACCACTGGCCATAGTGGCATTACCTTGAGGATCGAGGTCGATAACCAAGACTTTACGTTTTGTTGCCGCCATAGACGCTGCTAAATTAATGCAGGTCGTTGTTTTACCAACGCCACCTTTCTGGTTTGCAATTGCTACGATTTTTCCCACGACGAACCTCGCTTTTATTCCTTGCGGGATAAGATTACTAGATGACGCTCACCTTCCAATTGAGGAACAGTCAAAGCTTTGATGTCTGTCACAGAACACCAACTTGGTAACTGGGTAATCTCATCCTGTGGTAGTTGTCCCTTTAATGCATAAAAACGTCCACTGCCTTGTTTCGGAAGATGGTGACACCATTCAACCATATCTATCATGGAGGCAAATGCTCGGCTCAACACACCATCAAACTTATCGTCGGGCTGAAACTGCTCTACTCGACTCTGGACTGGAGTGACGTTCTTAATCTGTAATTCATGTATAACTTGTTTAATAAAACGAATGCGCTTACCCAGACTATCAAGTAAATAAAACTCTTTTGTTGGGTGCATGATCGCCAGCGGAATCCCCGGTAAACCAGGACCAGTTCCCACATCAATAAAGCGTTCACCTTCTAAATACTCACCAACCACTATGCTGTCTAAAATATGTTTGACAAGCATATCACCTGGCTCACGAACAGAAGTGAGATTATACGCTTTATTCCACTTGTGTAGCATTTCAACATAACCAACCAGCTGTTGGCGTTGTTTATCAGATACTTCAAGTGTAGTTTGAGCGATCAAAGAATCCAACTGTAGACGTAATTGGCTCATTATGCTTCACCGCCTTTGCGCAGCATGCCTTGTTTTTTTAAATGAACAAGCAAGATGGATATAGCAGCTGGCGTAATACCGGAAATACGCGATGCAATGCCAATAGATTCAGGTCTCGAATCACTTAACTTAACCACAACTTCATTGGATAACCCTTTGATGTTTGAATAATCCAAATCGGCTGGTAATAAAGTGTTCTCATGACGAAGTGATTTCTCAATCTCATCTTGCTGGCGTTTGATATAGCCTTCGTACTTAACTTGTATTTCGACTTGCTCTGCAGCTTGAGCGTCTTCCATTGCTGGACTGAAAGTTTCCAATTGAGTCAATTTTTGATAGGTCATCTCAGGACGTCGCAATAAATCCTCTCCACTGGCCTCGCGGATCATTGGTGTTTTGAGTAAAAGATTAAGCTCATCAACACCTGCAGATTTGGGATTCATCCAGGCATCTTGAAGCCTTTGTCTTTCGGTAGCAATATTTTCTACTTTTTGATTAAATCGTGCCCAGCGAATGTCATCGACAAGACCTAACTCGCGCGCTTTTTCTGTTAAACGTAAATCAGCATTATCTTCCCGTAAGAGCAAACGGTATTCAGCGCGAGAGGTAAACATACGATAGGGCTCTTTTGTACCCATGGTAGAGAGATCATCGATCAAAACACCCATATAAGCCTGATCCCTTCGAGGGCTCCAACCTTCTTTTTCTTGGCTATATAAACTGGCATTAAGCCCTGCAACCAAGCCTTGCGCAGCGGCTTCTTCATACCCAGTTGTGCCATTGATTTGACCTGCAAAAAATAAACCTTGGATAAATTTAGTCTCATAGGTTTGTTTTAGGTCCCTAGGATCAAAAAAGTCATATTCGATTGCATAACCTGGACGAACAATATGCGCATTCTCAAACCCTTTCATGGATCTTACGATCTCGACCTGAACATCGAAAGGCAGACTGGTGGAAATGCCGTTAGGGTATAACTCGTGAGTGGTTAGTCCTTCAGGTTCAATAAATATCTGGTGACTGTTCTTATCAGCAAAACGCATTACCTTATCTTCAATGGATGGGCAATAACGTGGGCCAATCCCCTCAATAACACCTGAGTACATTGGACTGCGATCAAGGTTATTTCTAATGATCTCATGAGTATGATCGTTTGTATGAGTGATAAAGCAGGGAATTTGTCTTGGATGCTGTGATCTTTGACCCATAAATGAAAATATAGGGGTTGGATCATCACCATGTTGAACTTGAAGATCAGAGAAATCTACACTTCGTGCATCGATTCTTGGAGGTGTTCCTGTTTTAAGCCGATCTACTCTAAATGGGAGTTCTCTTAGCCTGTGAGCTAGAGCAATAGAAGGAGGATCGCCTGCACGGCCTCCTGATGAGCTTTCCATACCAATGTGAAGCTTACCACCAAGAAAAGTTCCTACTGTCAGTACAATCGCTTGAGCTCGGAATTTAAGGCCCATTTGAGTAACAACCCCAACCGCGCGATCTTGTTCAACAATCAAATCGTCGACAGATTGTTGAAATAAAGTGAGATTTGGCTCATTTTCTAATGCTTCACGAACATAAGCCTTGTATAAGGCTCTGTCTGCTTGAGCACGGGTTGCTCTCACTGCTGGACCTTTAGAAGCGTTGAGAGTTCTAAACTGAATACCAGCGTGATCAATCGCTTTAGCCATCAGACCACCCATAGCATCCACTTCTTTGACTAAATGTCCTTTACCAATCCCACCGATTGCAGGATTGCATGACATTTGGCCTAAAGTATCGATGTTATGAGTCAATAATAAGGTTTTTTGCCCTGTTCTAGCTGATGCAAGGGCAGCTTCGGTTCCTGCATGTCCACCACCAACAACAATGACATCAAAACTTTCATGGTACAACATGTACTGACCTCTGGTATTCAAAAGAGATATAGGTAAATAAAAAGAGCGTTATTCTACCTGCTTTCGCTGTGATAGAAAATCGCTTTTGATGTTTTTCATCTAAGCAACTGACAAAGCTTAATCTTATATGATCTTATATATGATCTTTTATTGGATCTATTATTAGGATCGCCATTTTCTGTGGATAAGTGAAAATTGATCAACAAGATCATGGATCTTAGTAAGATCTTAGCTTGTGATCTAGCTTTGATCTAAACAGGGATTTCCTGAGATCAAAATAGCTAGTTATACACAGCGTAATTATGATCAATAAGTTGTTATTGGGATAACTATAGGTTGATCACCGGATAATTGTTATTTTATCCACAAGGGGGTTGAGTGTTTGTAGGAAAATAATCAGGGTAGGAAGCAGTGCTTATTGCTACTTCCTATCTGCTTTTAGAGTTGATGAATGTATTTTGTTAACCATGCTTCGGCGGCATCTTCAGGTACATCATGGCTTAGAACATCAATGGTTAGACATTCTGTGATAGGTGTGGCTCCTATATCTTCAAGTAAAGCATGTGCATGCTTCCCAGCTCCACAAAAGGTGTCATAACTTGAGTCTCCAATAGCGATCACGGCATATTTTACATTAGACATTTTTGGTGGGGTGTCTTGTAACGCTTGAATAAAAGGCTGAATATTATCCGGATAATCCCCAGCACCGTGAGTAGAGGTGATGACAAGCCAAGTCCCCTCTGCTGGAATTTCATCGAGTACTGGCTCGTTATGAATACAGGTTTCAAACCCATGTTTTACTAATAGATCGTTTAGGTGATCGCCAACATATTCTGCACCACCTAGAGTACTACCTGTAATGATTTGGATCATGCTGTTTCCTTTATCTAAAGATTGCTCACTTTATTCGCTGAGCCGATGAGTTACTTCCCAATACAAAAGGAAGAGAAAATACGACCGAGTAGGTCATCAGAACTAAATTCGCCGGTTATTTCATTAAGGTGCTGCTGAGCTATTCGGAGCTCTTCTGCTAAAATTTCTCCTGCCATATAGCCTTCGAGTTGTTGCTGGCCAATATCAAGATGCGTTGCTGCTTGTTCTAGTGCTTCGAGGTGGCGCCGGCGTGCCATAAAACCACCTTCATTACTGCCAGCAAAGCCCATACACTCTTTGAGATGGTGGCGCAGCGCCTCAACACCTTGTCCCGTTCGAGCAGATAAACGAATCAAGGTCGGATTATTAACATGACAAATTCCGATTTCCTCAGTGGTTTGATCGGCTTTGTTGCGGATCACTGTTATGCCAATATTGTCTGCTAAGCGATCAACAAAGTCTGGCCATATTTCTTTGGGGTCGGTGGCATCGGTTGTTGTGCCATCCACCATGAAAAGTACGCGATCGGCTTGCTCTATTTCTTCCCAAGCTCTTTCAATACCGATCTTTTCTACTTCATCAGAGGCGTCGCGTAACCCTGCTGTGTCTATGATATGCAGCGGCATACCATCTATATGTATGTGCTCACGAAGAACATCACGTGTAGTACCTGCAATGTCTGTCACTATCGCAGACTCTTTGCCAGATAGCACATTGAGAAGGCTGGATTTACCCGCATTTGGTCTACCTGCAATAACCACTTTCATGCCTTCGCGCATAATGGCCCCTTGATTGGCCTCTTTTCGAACTGAATTGAGTTTGTCTATGATTGCCTGTAGATCAGTTGATACTTTGCCATCAGCAAGGAAGTCTATTTCCTCTTCAGGAAAATCAATCGCTGCTTCGACATAAATTCTTAGATGGATTAGAGACTCTACTAGTGCATGAATACGCTGTGAGAAAGCACCTTGGAGAGATTTTAACGCGGACTTTGCTGCTTGCTCTGAACTGGCATCAATTAAATCGGCGATCGCTTCTGCTTGAGCAAGATCCAGCTTATCATTTAGAAACGCTCGCTCAGAAAATTCACCAGGACGCGCGGTTCTGATCCCCTCTATTTTTAAGATACGCTTGATGAGCATGTCCATCACGACTGGTCCACCGTGTCCTTGAAGTTCAAGAACATCTTCCCCTGTAAAAGAATTTGGATTCGGGAAAAATAGGGCAATACCTTGGTCAAGCTGAATACCATCTTGGTCGATAAATGGCAGGTATTCAGCATATCGAGGCCGTAGTTGCTTACCAGTTACCGCCAGCGCGACTTGACTCGCAAGAGGACCGGATACACGAATAATGCCTACGCCCCCACGACCAGGAGCGGTGGCTTGAGCCACTATGGTATCAGTTGTCATAAATGTGCCTGTGTTGTCTTTGCATGCCCTATAAGGCAAATATCTGTTAGCTGAATTGTAATCAGCTCAAAACGAAAAGGCGACCCTTTGGTCGCCTTTTGATGGTATTTCTATTAATGGCTTACTTGCTATGCAAGCCTTTCTTTTCCAGTGACTTGTATATCAATGTTTGTTGGATAAGTGTCACAACGTTTGATACTAGCCAATACAGCACTAGGCCTGATGGGAAAAATAGGAAGAAGAAAGTAAACATAACCGGCATAAAGGTCATGATCTTCTGCTGCATAGGATCTGTGACTGTGGTTGGGCTCATCTTTTGAATCATGAACATAGAAGCGCCCATCAGCAACGGTAAGATGTAGTATGGATCTTGTGCTGATAAGTCAGTAATCCAACCAAAGAATGGAGAATGACGAAGTTCTACCGATTCCATCAGTGCCCAATACAGCGCGATAAAGATAGGCATTTGTAAAAGTAGAGGTAAACAGCCACCCAATGGGTTCACTTTCTCTTTCTTATACAGCTCCATCATTTCTTGGCTCATACGCTGGCGGTCATCACCAATACGCTCACGCATAGCTTGCAGCTTAGGCTGAAGCATACGCATTTTAGCCATTGAGGTGTACTGAGCCTTGGTCAGCGGGTACATAGCACCACGTACAATGAAAGTTAGACAGATAATTGCCAGACCCCAGTTGCCAACAAATCCCTGAATGAAAGAAAGCAGAGTATGAAGTGGTTTAGCGATAAACCATAACCAGCCGTAATCCACTACCAAATCTAGATTTGGCGCCACTTCTGCCATTTGTTCTTGAAGCTTAGGACCAATCCAAAGCGTTGCTGTAAACTGAGCAGAGTCACCGTTAGCTATGGTTTTGTTTGGCATGCGAACGCCAATATCACCAAGGTTGCCAATTACGCGAGTGTAGAGGTTGGTACCAGGTTCATTGCGAGGTACCCAAGCAGTAGCGAAATAATGCTGAATCATAGCAGCCCAACCTTGACCATCTGGCAGGTTGACCGATAGATTGCGGTCTTGCATATCGTCAAAGCTGTATTTTTTATAGCGTGTTTCTTCGCTCGAGTATGCACCGCCACGATAAGTTGGCATGGTTATACTACCGCCATCATCCATTAAATTTTGGCGTAGGTGAGCATACATACCAAAAGTGGCGTTGTTGCCTGAGTTGTTTACTACATCATATTCAACATCAACTGCATAACTGCCGCGCTTTAAAATGAAGGTCTTTGTATACTCAAGTCCATTGGCTTGATAAGTCATTGGAATACGTAAATCATCTTGGCCATCGGCTAGGGTGAAACTGTCAGCTGCGACTTGATAAGCAGGACGGTTGCCACTGCTCAAATCGATACCTTGAGGTCCGACTAATCCACTTTGGGCTATGAACTGATGACCCGCTTCATTTTTCAATAGAACGAATGGGTCTGCGGAGTTAAGCTCAGCTGAGTATTGATTTAGGTCTGCGGTGATCACATCACCACCTACCGTATCAATCGACAGAGTCAAGACGTCAGTTGTCACGGTAATCGTTTTAGCAGACGCTTGCTGCGCGGGAGCGGGATCTAAATCATCCGCAAGAGACGGTGCAGGTGCTGTACTGCTTGATTGTGCCTGTTCAACCGGCTGTGGTGCTGGATTCTTTGCTACTTGCCATTGTTGAAACAACAAGAAAGAAACCAGTGCTAGCGCGATCAACAGGATATTACGTTGAGAATCCATCGTTATTTATCTCTGTCTTGTTTCTGGACTGGGGGTACTGGGTCAAAACCACCCGCATTCAAAGGGTGGCATTTTAATAGACGTTTGCTCGATAACCAACAACCTTTTACAAATCCATAAGATTTAAGTGCTTCAATAGCGTAACTTGAGCAGGTTGGAGTGAAACGACAACGCGGTCCTATCAGTGGACTTATTAGGCCTTGGTAAAGACGGACTAACCCGATAGCTACCCACGCGAAGGGCGAGACAGACGTTGCCATAATTTATCAAACAACTTAAAAATTTCATCATTGCTGAGATCCTGAGCACTTTTTTTAGCAATAACAACAAAATCCTTATTAGGAAGCTGATGTTGTTTATTGCGAAAACTTTCACGAGCTAGGCGCTTAAAGCGATTACGAGCAGGCGCTGTTTTAATTTGCTTTTTCGGAACAGCTAACCCCAATCTTGGGTGAGAAAGAGAGTTATTACGAGCAATGATAGTGAAATGAGGTGAGCCGGCTCTATGAGCTTGCTGGAAGACATTTTTGTAATGCTCGGGAGTTAACAAACGTAACTCCCGATTGAACGCGTACGTATTCAAAATAAACTAATGATTACTTTGAAAGGCGCGCACGGCCTTTTGCACGACGTGCATTGATTACTTTACGACCGTTCTTAGTTGCCATGCGAGCACGGAAACCGTGAGTACGCTTGCGCTTTAGAACTGAAGGTTGAAAAGTGCGTTTCATGATAATTACCTTTACTGATCAGTAGTTTTAGGTCAATGTTATCCTTGCGTTGGTCATTTTGTCTCTTGCTAAGCAGATAAGACAGACCGACACCTCTAAACAAAGAGGCGGAATTGTAATCACAGTCACACAAAGTGTCAATCATTGAGCAACTGCTAAATTCCGGCTGAGCGATTATACGGAGTGTGCACAAAATCTCAAGGATCAAGCGCTGTTCGGTGGCGATCTTTATTTTTCGCCTACTTGTCTAAGGAATTTTTTTAGTCGAGGATCCTGTGGATGATTAAAAATATCCTGTGGAGTACCTTGCTCTACAATATGTCCTTCGGCCATAAAGATCACTCTATCTGCGACTTCTCGGGCAAATTGCATCTCGTGAGTGACTACCAACATGGTCTGATCCTTGTTGGCCAGTTCTTTCATAAGTTGTAGAACCTCGCCAACCCACTCAGGATCGAGAGCTGAAGTTGGTTCATCAAACAATAATAGTTCTGGTTGAAGCGCCATGGCTCGACCTATACCTACACGTTGTTGCTGACCGCCTGAAAGAGCAGCTGGATAACTATCTCCTTTATCGCCAAGGCCAATATCATCGAGAATTTTTTGCGCGTGTGTTAGGGCGAGTGCTTTTTTCCAGCCGTGAACCGTAATTAACCCTTCGGCAATGTTTTGCTTTGCCGTCATATGGGCAAATAGTGCATAGCTTTGGAAAACAAATCCTGTTTTTCGACGCAGCTTGAGTATCTCAGATTTTGAGTGTTTTTCTGCATCAACACTGATATCACCTATGGTTATTTCACCTTTATCGGCTTGTTCTAAAAAATTAACCGTGCGGAGTAAGGTTGATTTTCCTGTCCCGCTGGAGCCGATAATGACAATGATCTCACCTTGTTTGATTTCAAGATCAATGCCATTAAGAACATTTGAATCGCCAAAGCGTTTATGGATATTGCTAAGCTTAATCATCTTATATACGCCTTATTCAGTTTGACCTCTGCCCAGTTTTGTATTCGGGTGAGAATGACAACCACTGCCCAATAAATTAATGCGACGGCCAAAAAGGCTTCGAAGAAACGGAAACTGGATGAAGCCTCCATTTGTGCTTTAGCCATGATCTCAGCAACGCCCAAAGTGAAGGCTAGCGAAGTTGATTTAATCATATCAATGAAGTAATTCATCAGTGACGGGAGCGCAATTCTCGTTGCTTGAGGAAGGATTATCCGACGCATAGCTTGGAAAGTGGTCATTCCTACAGACATGCTGGCTTCCATCTGACTGCGGTCTACCCCTATGATTGCTGCTCGAATACTTTCCGCCATGTAAGCTGCAAAGTGCAGAGTTAGGCCAATCACAGCAGCGCTAAAGGCATCGAGCCCTACAAACAGTGGAAAAATTTGTGGTAACCCATAGTAAAGAAGAAACAGTTGAACTAGGAGCGGTGTACCACGAAAAAAGCTAATATAGATTTGGCTCAGTTGATCCAATACTGGTACGCGAAATACTCTAATATTAGCCAGTATGACGGCCAATATTAACGCAAAGACTAAACCAAATGTCGCCATTTCCATGGTGGTACCAAGATACTTTAGAAGTATTGGCATTAGGTTTAGCATGTAGTTGAAATCAAATCCCATAGCGTATCTCGATAAAATTCGTCTTGCCAAAAAGTAACAACCCACTGCCATAAATAGGTACAGTGGGCTGCCTTGTCTTCGTATAAATTATTGGGTGATGTCCGCACCAAACCATTTCTGCGAGATGGTATTTAATGTTCCATCGGTACGCATGACTGCAAGAGCTTTATTTACTTCACCTTGAAGTTTGTGACCTTTGTCGTTATCAACAAATGGCCAGGCATTTTCGATGGTTTCGAATGGTTTGCCAGCTAGTTGCAAAGGTAGACCTGTTTTCTTGATAAGTTCAAGTGCAGAAAGTCGGTCCATGACAAAAGCATCGGCTCGACCTAAAGCGACATCGTGCTCAATTCCAGTATCGTATGTCTTAATGTTTATTTTACCGTTTTGGTCATGCTTTCTTAGCAGTTGTTCGAAGTTAGATCCCAAGTTAACGGCAACCGTTTTACCTTCTAGATCGTTTATGTTTTTTATACTTGTATTGCCCTTTCTAACCGTGATTTGTGCACCATCAACAACATAAGGGTTGGCAAAAAGGTATTTGTTTTTTCGTGCATCTGTGATGGTTATTTGGTTTGAAATGGTATCAATACGTCCTGTTTCAAGTAGACCAAACAATCCTGAGAAATTGGCGGTAACGTATTCGATCTCATAGTCGTTACGCTTACCTATTTCATCCCAAAGATCCACTTCAAACCCTTGCAGCTTGTCTTGTTCAACAAATGTAAAAGGGTAATAACGGCCAGACATGCCTACTTTGACATTGGTTGCGGCTTGAACGGTTATTGCAGAAAATGCTAATGCGGCTATTGTAGCCTTAATCCAGTTTTTCATAGTAAAACTCCATAGTTTAATGGAACTGATACTACTGTTAATTTGCTTACTAATGAAAATAACCAAGAGCAATAACCTAGACAGTGGAGGAATAAGCTGTGAGTGAAAGGATCAAAAATAGCGCGGCCAATCACAACTTAAGAAAACTTGTTCCACAGAGTTATCACCAGAGTTTAGATCTGTGAGAAATTGCTCAAATGTGGATCTTTTTGTGAGTAACAATAGGGCTGCTTGTGTTGATCTTACGAATAATAAAGAAGATATTGTGAATAACTTAGATCTTATTCACTGGAACCTCGATCATTTACTGGCGATCTTGGTTATCAACAGGTAAAATTACAAATCTTTTTCGATCATTTATTTAGGGTGGGCCCAACGTGTCATCTTCGCTTTGGTTGCAATGTATGCAGCAGCTTCAAGAAGAGCTACCAGCTACAGAGTTCAGTATGTGGGTACGCCCGTTACAAGCGGAGCTCAATGACAGCACGCTCACTTTATTCGCACCTAACCGTTTTGTAATGGATTGGGTTCGTGATAGGTATCTTAATAGTATCAATCGCTTATTGCAGGATTACTGTGGAAACGACATTCCCAGTTTGCGTTTTGAGGTCGGGAGTAAACCTGTCTCAGCACCTAAACCTGTACCAAAAAGAACACCGGCAGATGTTGCTGCTGAGTCATCTGCGCCTGCTCAATTGCAAGCGCGTAAGCCAGTGCATAAAACCTGGGATGATGATGAGCAGCGAGTGGCTGAAATAAACCATAGATCTAACGTTAACATTAAGCATAAATTCAATAACTTTGTTGAAGGTAAATCTAACCAACTTGGTTTGGCTGCCGCGAGGCAGGTCGCTGATAACCCTGGAGCTGCGTATAACCCTCTATTTCTATACGGTGGTACAGGTCTAGGTAAAACACACTTATTGCATGCTGTTGGTAATGCTATTGTGGATAACAAGCCTAACGCTAAAGTTGTTTACATGCACTCTGAGCGTTTTGTGCAGGATATGGTTAAAGCGCTGCAAAATAATGCGATTGAAGAGTTTAAGCGCTACTATCGCAGTGTTGATGCTTTGCTTATTGATGACATCCAGTTCTTTGCCAATAAAGAGCGATCTCAAGAAGAATTTTTCCACACTTTTAATGCCTTGTTGGAAGGTAATCAACAGATCATCCTGACCTCAGATCGTTACCCTAAAGAGATCAGTGGTGTAGAAGATCGTCTTAAATCTCGTTTTGGTTGGGGACTGACGGTTGCGATCGAGCCACCAGAGCTGGAAACTCGCGTCGCTATTTTGATGAAAAAAGCAGAAGATCACCAAATTCATCTCGCTGATGAAGTTGCTTTCTTTATTGCTAAAAGGTTGCGCTCTAACGTTCGAGAGCTGGAAGGTGCACTTAACCGTGTTATCGCCAATGCCAATTTTACTGGGCGTCCTATTACCATTGATTTTGTACGAGAAGCCTTGCGCGATCTTCTTGCCTTGCAAGAAAAGCTCGTCACGATAGATAATATTCAGAAAACAGTGGCAGAGTACTATAAGATCAAGGTTGCTGATTTGTTGTCGAAGCGTCGTTCGCGCTCTGTTGCTCGTCCTCGTCAATTAGCCATGGCGTTAGCCAAAGAGTTGACTAACCACAGTTTGCCAGAGATAGGTGATGCCTTTGGCGGTCGTGATCACACAACGGTACTGCACGCTTGTCGGAAAATCGAGCAGCTGCGTGAAGAAAGCCACGATATTAAAGAAGATTATTCTAATTTGATTCGTACCCTTTCTTCTTAAATCGCAGTATTCTAAGCAAGAAATCGATTCATTCTTTATAAAGCTAAACGAATTCTGAAAAGAGCGTACTATGAAATTTTCTATTGAGCGTAGCCAGCTACTTAAGCCGCTTCAGCAAGTGTCGGGTGCTTTGGGTGGACGCCCAGCCCTTCCTATTCTTGGTAATTTGTTGCTTAAAGTTGAGGGTAATATGCTTTCAATGACGGCAACGGATTTGGAAGTTGAACTTATTAGTCGTGTGGCTTTAGAAGGAGACTTCGAAGCTGGCAGTGTTACAGTTCCTTCTCGTAAATTTCTCGATATCTGCCGAGGACTTGCCGATGATTCGGTTATCACCTTCATTCTTGATGGGGATAAAGCACAAGTGCGCTCGGGTAGAAGCCGCTTTTCTTTATCGACCTTACCAGCCAACGATTTTCCTAACATTGAAGATTGGCAAAGTGATGTGAAGCTGTCCCTGACTCAAGGAGCACTTCGAACATTGATCGAGAAAACACAGTTTTCCATGGCTAACCAAGATGTACGTTACTATCTAAATGGTATGCTGTTTGAAATCGATGGTACAACATTGCGTAGTGTTGCGACAGATGGGCACCGCATGGCAGTATCACAGGCTCAGCTCGATACTGAGTTTGCCCAGCAGCAAATTATAGTTCCGCGCAAAGGTGTATTAGAGTTGATGAAATTACTCGACGCGCCAGAGCAGGATGTCACCTTGCAGATTGGTAGTTCTAATCTTCGCGCTGAAGTTGACCGTTTTGTGTTTACTTCTAAACTGGTTGATGGCCGCTTTCCTGACTATCGCCGAGTCATGCCTCAGTCAACAACTAAGATACTTGAAGCTGATTGTGATGAGTTGCGTCAGGCTTTCTCGCGTGCAGCGATTTTATCCAATGAGAAGTTTCGTGGCGTGCGAGTTAACTTATCTGGTAGTGAGTTGAAGATTACGGCTAATAACCCAGAGCAAGAAGAAGCAGAAGAAACGCTTGATGTCAGCTATGAAGGTGAACCGATTGAGATTGGTTTTAATGTCAGTTATGTCTCAGATGTGTTGAATACCTTGCGCTGTGAAAAGGTGAGAGTTTCAATGTCAGGAGCGAACGCCAGTGCGATGATTGAAAATACGCAAGACGACAGCTCTATATACGTGGTCTCGCCAATGCGACTTTAATATGCCACTGTCCCGCCTCGCTATTCAGCAATTTCGTAACATTGAAGCCTGTGATATTGAATTATCAGCAGGCTTTAACTTTCTTATTGGCCCAAATGGTAGTGGTAAAACTAGCGTTCTTGAAGCCATATACATGCTTGGGCATGGCCGCTCATTTAAGAGCAGTCTAACTGGACGAGTGATTCAGAATGATTGCGATCAGTTGTTTGTCCATGGCCGTTTTTTGAACTCGGATCAATTTGAGCTACCTATTGGCATTAATAAGCAGCGTGATGGCTCAACAGAGGTTAAAATAGGGGGTCAACCCGGCCAGAAATTGGCCCAGCTTGCGCAGGTTTTACCACTGCAAATGATTCATCCAGAAGGTTTTGATTTATTAACCGATGGACCAAAGCATCGCAGAGCATTTATTGATTGGGGTGTATTTCATGTTGAGCCTGCATTTTTTGATGCATGGGGAAGATTTAAGCGTCTCAATAAACAGCGCAATGCTCTTTTGAAAACTGCTTCATGCTACCGCGAGCTTTCTTACTGGGATCAAGAAATGGCTAGCTTAGCTGAAAGCATAAGCCGCTGGCGAGCAGAATATGTCAGTCAGGTGAGTGAAAAAATAGTGCGAATATGCCAGGTTTTTTTGCCTGAATTTGAAATCCAGATTAAGTACTATCGAGGGTGGGAAAAGAGTACTCCTTATGCATCAATCTTGGCCGAAAACTTCGAACGAGATCAGCTGTTAGGGTATACTTTTAGCGGCCCAAATAAAGCCGATTTAAAAATCAAAGTGAATGGGACACCTGTTGAGGATGTGCTTTCACGTGGTCAGCTTAAGCTTATGGTATGTGCCTTGAGAGTGGCACAAGGACAACACCTAACCGAAGTGACTGGTAAGCAATGCATCTATTTAATTGATGACTTTGCTTCAGAATTAGATAGCCAACGTCGTAAGCGTCTTGCTGATTGCTTAAGAGAGACGCGGGCACAAGTTTTTGTCAGCTCTATTACGCAAAGTCAAATCGACGATATGTTAGACGAAAAGGGCAAGATGTTCCGGCTGGAACATGGCACAATAGAGCAAAATATATAGTGGAAGATAACTCATGTCTGAAAATTACGATTCATCGAGTATTAAAGTACTAAAGGGCCTAGATGCGGTACGTAAGCGTCCGGGAATGTACATAGGCGATACCGACGATGGTACTGGCCTACACCACATGGTGTTTGAGGTGGTGGATAACTCTATTGATGAAGCGTTAGCTGGCCACTGTAAAGACATCATAGTGACGATTCATGAAGATGGCTCAGTCTCTGTGCGTGATGATGGACGTGGTATACCAACCGAGATGCACCCTGAAGAGAATGTTTCTGCTGCAGAAGTTATCATGACAGTGCTTCATGCTGGTGGTAAGTTTGATGACAACTCGTATAAGGTATCGGGTGGTTTACACGGTGTTGGTGTTTCAGTTGTTAATGCTCTATCTAAGGAAGTGTCATTAACGATTCACCGTGGTGGACAGATTCATACTCAAACCTATCATCATGGAGAGCCGAAGGCTCCGCTGTCTGTCATTGGTAATACAGATAAAACCGGCACAGAAATTCGTTTTTGGCCGAGTGAAGAGACTTTCTCTAATATAGAATTTCACTATGATATTTTAGCTAAGCGCTTGCGTGAACTGTCATTTCTTAACTCTGGTGTGTCTATTAAGTTAGTTGATGAGCGTGAAGAAGATAAAAGTGATCACTTCATGTATGAAGGTGGCATTCAGGCCTTCGTTGAACATCTTAACACCAACAAAACCCCCATCATTGAGAAAGTATTTCACTTTAATGCGGAGCGAGAAGATGGCATTGCAGTAGAAGTAGCAATGCAGTGGAATGATGGCTTCCAAGAAAATATCTATTGTTTTACTAACAATATTCCCCAGCGAGATGGCGGTACTCACCTTGCGGGTTTTAGAGCGGCTCTGACCCGTACTCTGAACTCCTTTATGGACAAGGAAGGCTTTTCTAAGAAAGCAAAAACAGCCACATCGGGTGATGATGCTCGGGAAGGTCTGACTGCTGTTATCTCTGTGAAAGTGCCAGATCCAAAATTCTCCAGTCAGACAAAAGACAAGCTTGTTTCCTCTGAGGTGAAATCAGCGGTTGAGTCGGTTATGGGAGAAAAGCTGTCTGAGTTTTTGGTTGAACACCCAACAGAAGCCAAGACGGTTTGTAGTAAGATTATCGATGCGGCTCGAGCTCGTGAAGCTGCTCGCAAAGCTCGTGAAATGACACGTCGCAAAGGCGCACTTGATTTGGCAGGCTTACCAGGCAAGTTGGCAGACTGCCAAGAAAAAGATCCTGCACTTTCAGAACTATATATAGTGGAGGGTGATTCTGCGGGGGGCTCAGCTAAACAAGGTCGTAACCGCAAGAATCAAGCAATTTTGCCATTGAAAGGTAAAATTCTTAACGTAGAAAAAGCGCGTTTTGACAAAATGCTGTCCTCGCAAGAAGTTGCTACCCTAATTACCGCCTTGGGTTGTGGTATCGGACGGGATGAGTATAACCCTGATAAACTACGCTATCACAACATCATTATCATGACAGATGCGGATGTGGATGGTTCTCATATTCGTACATTGCTTTTGACCTTCTTCTATCGCCAAATGCCAGAGCTTATAGAGCGTGGCTATGTGTATATTGCTCAGCCACCGCTTTATAAAGTGAAGAAAGGTAAGCAAGAGCAATACATCAAAGATGAAGATGCGATGAATCAATATGAGGTTGCTCTTGCGCTTGATAATGCGGCCTTGCATGTAAATGCACAAGCACCAGCTCTTGCTGGAGAAGCGCTTGAAAAATTGGTTCACCAATATAATGCGGCAATTAAGCTGGCGGAACGTATGAGCCGCCGCTATCCGCGCGCTTTAGTTCATGAGTTGATCTACACGCCGCGTATTACGGCAGAAAAATGTCATGATGCTAGCTTTGTTGATGCATGGACCAAGCAGCTGGTGGAGCAGCTCAATGCTAAGGAAGTGGGTGCAAGCCAGTACAGCTACGAAGTCGAGCGGCATGTTGAGCTTGACCTAAATCTGCCGAAGATTTTAGTTCGCACCCATGGTGTGACTCACGAATTTGCATTAAGCGTCGATCTGATCAATTCAAAGGAATACGCTAAGTTAGCAAGCCTGTCAGAGGCGCTTGATGGCTTAATTGAAGAAGGGGCTTACATTCAACGAGGTGAGCGCACTCAGCTAGTGTCTAGTTTTGTTGATGCGCTAAATTGGTTGATTAAAGAGTCTCGCCGAGGTCTTACTCGCCAGCGCTACAAAGGTTTGGGAGAAATGAACCCGGACCAGCTGTGGGAGACGACCATGGATCCTGAAACGCGTCGCATGATGCAAGTAACGATTGAAGATGCGGTTGGTGCGGATCAGCTGTTTACGACCTTAATGGGTGACCAAGTAGAGCCGCGTCGAAACTTTATCGAAGAAAATGCTCTCAAGGTTGCTAACTTGGATGTCTAGGACTAGTTACTATATGTTAAAAAAGCACCGCTAATTGGCGGTGCTTTTTTGTTTTCACTTGCCACACATCATGATGCACAACTTTTTATTCAATTCCTCTTGAAAAGTACTTGTCGTACCCACACATCTAGTATTGAAGAGGATAGATGTCTTGCTCAAGAGAGAAGAAACAGAACCTCACTAACCGCCAATAAAGTATCGCTCAGGAGAGGATGACTTTGGAGGCACATAATTGAACTTGATTCGACACTAGGTCCCAGAGTTAACAGAACCTGAGGAGTAGTGAATGAATCCCTTAGTCGGCAAGGGCCTGTACGAGATAGATCCGCGCAAACTCACGGCTAAGACTATCGCTTAAAATGAGGATAGCATTATGAGAACTGTAGATTTCACTCCTTTATACCGTAACGCAATTGGCTTCGATCGTTTGTTTAATATGATGGAAGCAACATCCGCGAAAAACACTTCTGGCGGTTACCCTCCTTATAACATCGAACAAAAAGACGAAAACAACTACCGTATTACTATGGCAGTTGCAGGTTTTTCTGAAGAGCAGCTAGAGCTGACTCAGAAAGAGAATACCTTGATCGTTAAAGGTGAACGTAAAGAGGAAGAAAGCAAAAACTATGTGTATCAGGGGATCGCTGAGCGTGACTTTGAACGCAAGTTCCAGTTGGCCGATTATGTAAAAGTAGTTGGTGCCAGTATGGAAAATGGGCTTTTGCATATAGAGCTGGAAAGAGAAATACCAGAAGCTATGCAACCGCGCACCATAGCCATCAATGGTAAAAAGCTTATTGAGGGCTAAAACTACAAAGTTGCTGTTAGATAAAGAGTGAAAGAGCGCCATAGGCGCTCTTTTTTGTTGCGATCATCAATCGTTACTTTTGTTGGTAGGCTTTGCCTACTTCTTCAGCAATAATTCTGATGCCTTTTTGCATCATGTCATCGTCTTGCACATAGTTCATGCGCAAACATTGGTGGGCATGTTCCCAATCATCTTCTTGACCAATAAAGAAGTACTCGCCCGGAACAATAAGAACGCCTCGCGCTTTTAATCTTTGATAGAGTTCCATGGTAGTTATCGGTAGTTCATCAAACCAAAGCCAAAGGAAAATCGCGCCTTCGGGTTTATGGATTCTAAAGCGAGGATCGGTTATTTCCCTTTGCAGTAGCTCTACTGCTCGCTGTGATTTTTGTTGGTAGAAAGGTTTGATAACCTCAGTGCTAAGCTTGAGTAGGTCATCATTTTCGATCATATGATACCCAAGAGCCGGGCCCAAACTACCAGGCGCTAGGCTAATGATGCCATTCATATTGGTGAGAGCTTGAGTGATTTCTTCGCTCGCAATCACAATTCCACAGCGTATTCCGGGCAGCCCAAGTTTCGATAGACTCATACACAAAATGGTATTTTCATTCCAAAATGGTTTTACATCCTCAAAAATAATATTGGGGAAGGGCAGCCCATAGGCGTTGTCTATCAAAAGTGGAATATTGTTGTCACGAGCGATTTGATCTAGCTTCTCTATTTCTTCATCAGTGAGAACATTACCTGTGGGGTTTGTCGGCCGTGATGCGCAAATAGCAGCGACAGACTCATCGACTTTAAGTTCTTCAAAATTCACATGGTATTTGAAAAGGCCATTATCGAGAATTTCAATATCCGGTTGGTATGAAACAAAAATATTCTCATCAACACCTGCGTCGCCATAACCTATGTACTCTGGTGCTAAAGGTAAGAGAATTTTCTTATGTGAGCCGTCAGGTTGCTGGCCTGCCAGTAAGTTAAATAGGTAAAAAAAGCCACTTTGGCTGCCGTTGGTAAGGCTGATGTTTTTAGCACTAATATCCCAGCCATAGGTTTTTTTGAGCAGATCTGCTAACGCGGTAATAAACGTATTTTTCCCTTGAGGGCCGTCATAGTTGGTCAGAGCGGCGACAAGCTCTCCATTTGAGAGCATTTTCTCACTAGCTTGTTGAAAGTAATCGAGCATTGCGGGAATGGCTGCAGGGTTGCCTCCTCCAAGCATCATGGCACCAGGAGTGCGCAGGCCATCGTTTAAGTCATCCATGAGACGAGTTATTCCGGAATATTGGTTAAACTTTTCACCAAACTTAGAGAATTGCATTTGTCGTTATACCTGATGTGTTGTGATTGTTTTTATATTAATTGCTAAAACCAGAGGTCAGTAAGGTCTCCTTGCGCAAGACTAATTGACTGTCAATGTTCAGGCAATCCTTGAACATACCTTAATGTGATCGTGAGGCAAAGGACAAAATTTGGTCGTGTAAAAAATAAAGCCCAACTTTGATAAGTTGGGCTTTATCACATGTCTATTGTTGCATGTTTTACTTTTGAAGAAGTGAAATATCTGCGATTTGTAGGAACAGGTTTCTCAACTTATTCAGAAGAGTAAGACGGTTCTTTTTCAAGGCTTCATCATCAGCCATGACCATGACATTATCAAAGAAAGCATCGACAGGCTCTCGTAAGTCCGCGAGTTTGCTCAATGCTTCTTGGTAGTTGCCAGTTGCAAAGGCTGGCTCTAGAGCTTCTGCCATGACTTCAACGTTTTCAGCCAGCGCTTTTTCGGCATCTTCTTGAAGAAGAGCAAGATCAATAGATTCTGCAAGCTTACCGTCAAACTTAGCCAGTATGTTGCCCACTCGCTTGTTAGCAGCAGCAAGCGCTTCTGCGGCTTCAAGCTCTCGGAAGTGGGAAACCGCTTTTACGCGTCTGTCGAAGTCTGCTGGTTTGGTAGGGCGGCGTGCTAGAACGGCCTGAATAATGTCTACGCTGAATCCTTCATCTTTATACCAAGCGTTAAAACGACCAAGCATGAACTCGACCACATCATCTTCAACAGTTGCATTGGTTAATTTATCGCCGAATAGGGATTTGGCTTTTGCAATAAGATCGGTCAGATCCAGATGGTAGCCATTTTCAACGATAATACGCAGGACTCCCAAAGATGCACGGCGCAAAGCAAATGGATCGCTTCCTTTTGGCGCTTGTCCAATGCCAAAAATACCCACTATGGTGTCAAGCTTATCTGCGATAGCAACAGCAGTGGACACGCCGTGTGATGGTAAAGTATCACCAGCGAAGCGCGGCATATATTGTTCATTCAGTGCTACAGCGACTTCTTCCGCTTCTCCATCGTGCCTTGCATAGTGCATGCCCATGACTCCTTGAGTGTCGGTAAACTCAAACACCATGGATGTCATTAGATCACACTTAGCTAGTAGGCCTGCCCGTTTTGATTTTTCAACGTCCGCACCGATTTGCTCAGCGATATAACCAGCTAATGCGGTAATACGATCGGTTTTATCTTTAATCGTACCGAGCTGTTTTTGGAAGATGGCTTGCTCTAGTTCAGGTAGACGGTCGATAAGAGGACGTTTTCTGTCAGTGTTAAAGAAAAACTCTGCGTCTGCTAGGCGAGGGCGAACGACCTTTTCGTTACCTTCGATGACGTACTTAGGCTCTTTCGACTCAATGTTTGATACGAAGATGAAGTTGGGTAGAAGCTTCTTGTTTTGATCGTAAACAGGGAAATACTTCTGGTCGCCTTTCATGGTGTAAACCAGAGCTTCAGAAGGTACTTTTAGGAATTCTTGTTCAAATTTGGCTGTTAATACGACAGGCCATTCAACCAGAGATGTCACTTCTTCGACTAGGTCATCTTCGAGATCGGCGATGCCGCCAACTGCTGATGCCGCTTTTTGTGCCTCGGCAATGATAATCTGTTTACGAGCCTCGTAGTCAGCCATAACTTTACCGCGCTCTTGCAATATCTCAGGGTATTGCTCAGCAGACTCGATACTGAACACTTGCTCACCCATAAAGCGATGGCCCCGAATGCTACGCCCAGACGCGACACCAAGTATTTCACCTTCGATCAACTCAGAGCCCATTAGTATGGTCAAGGTTTTTACTGGACGGATAAACTGAGTGGTTTTGTTACCCCAACGCATTGGTTTTGCAATCGGAAGGTTGGCGAGCGCTTTTGAAGCAAGATTGACTATGATTTCACTCGTTTGCTTACCTTTGACCTCTTGCTTGAACAGCAGCCATTCACCTTTGTCTGTCACCATGCGTTCGGCTTGCTCTACCGCTATTCCACAGCCACGAGCCCAGCCTTGAGCGGCTTTGGTTGGGTTGCCTTCTGCATCAAAAGCCGCTGTGATAGCAGGGCCACGTTTTTCAACAATCTTATCTGCTTGGCTTTCTTCTAGCTCAGTGACTTTAAGCGCAAGGCGTCTAGGTGCAGCAAACCACTTGATACCTTGGTGAGCAAGCTCAGCGCTTTGCAGCTCGGATTCAAAATTTGCAGCGAAGGCTTCAGCCAGTGTACGAAGCTGTGTTGGTGGAAGTTCTTCTGTACCAAGTTCGATTAGAAATTCTTTTGCCATGTTACTCTTATCCCTTACGCCTGTTCTTTCTTACACATTGGGAAGCCAAGCGCTTCACGAGATGCATAGTATGCTTCAGCAACTGACTTGGTCAGGTTGCGAATACGCAGAATATAGCGCTGACGTTCTGTTACTGAAATTGCTTTGCGGGCATCAAGCAAGTTGAATGCATGGCCTGCTTTTAAGATGCGTTCATAGGCAGGAAGCGGCAATGGCTTTTCAAGCTCAAGTAACTCACGGCATTCTTTTTCGCACTGCTCAAAGAAGCTAAATAAGAAATCAACATCAGCATGTTCGAAGTTATAGGTAGATTGCTCTACTTCATTTTGATGGAAAATGTCACCATAGGTGACAACGCTGCCATCTGGTCCTTTGTTCCATACTAAATCGTAGACAGAATCGACCTCTTGAATATACATAGCAAGGCGTTCAATGCCGTACGTTATCTCACCAGTAACAGGTTTACACTCAAGTCCACCCACTTGCTGGAAGTAAGTAAACTGAGAGATCTCCATACCATTTAGCCAGACTTCCCAACCTAGTCCCCAAGCACCTAGTGTTGGATTTTCCCAGTTATCTTCTACGAAGCGAATGTCATGTACTAGCGGGTCGACACCAAGAACTTCTAGAGAGCCTAAGTACAATTCTTGAATATTATCTGGGGATGGCTTAAGCGCGACTTGAAATTGGTAGTAGTGCTGTAGGCGGTTAGGGTTTTCACCATAACGACCATCCGTTGGACGACGAGAAGGTTGTACGTAAGCTGTTGACATGGGCTCTGGGCCAAGCGCTCGCAAACAGGTCATTGGATGCGATGTGCCAGCGCCAACCTCCATATCAAGTGGTTGAACAATAGTGCAACCATTTTGAGCCCAATAATCCTGCAGCGCGAGGATCATTCCTTGGAAGGTTTTGGTATCGTATTTGTGCATAAGTCAGGTTCGCGCAATTCTGTGATTACTTGTATTTTCGCCTGCTTCGTTGCCTTTTTAGGCAAAAAGTGCGATTCAAAGTAACTAGGGTTGAAAAAATAACAATCAAGTATACCCATAACTGGGCTATGGGAGTAGAGGTAATCTTGCTTAATTGGTAATCAAAAGTGCGATTTAATAGAATTTAAGGTGCTTATTGTTGCTATTTTTAATAAAACTTATTTTTTGATGAAAATCTGACTTGTGATTTTGGGCTATGCTCTTTAGAATTTGGCCATCTTTGGGGAGTAGCTTACCGATGAAAAATTTGTCGGTTCGTTCGTCAACATAATTGGTGCAAAATCACCATGGCGTCCGAGATTCATCGCCTGATGAGTTTAGCAAGACCTTAGATAAACATCGTGAACCGGGGTGGGGCACGGGGTTTATCTTAGGTTAAAATTATAATCCCTGCCCCATTGAGCATGTTGTGAGCGTTTTAGCTATTTCAATTACCACTGTTGCCCTAGCCGAAATAGGCGACAAAACCCAGTTATTATCCCTGCTGCTTGCCAGCCGATATCAAAAGCCTATTCCTATTATCATTGCTATCTCGTTAGCAACATTGGTTAATCATGCCTTGGCAGCTTGGTTAGGCGTGGTTGTCGCTGATCATATGCCCGCTAATATTTTAAAATGGACTTTGTTTGCTAGCTTCCTTGTGATGGCGCTTTGGATTGTTATTCCAGACAAGCTAGATGAAGACAGTAGCATGAAAAATCGCGGCGCTTTTCTAACCAGCTTTCTGGCTTTTTTTGTTGCTGAAATAGGGGATAAAACTCAAATAGCGACGTCTATTCTTGGAGCCCAATATGCCCAGGCATTAATTTTTGTCATTGCGGGAACAACAATAGGTATGTTGCTGGCGAATATACCGGTTGTTTTTATTGGCCGCATGTCTGCGGGCAGGTTACCGCTTGATATGATTCGTAAAGTAACAGCTATGTTATTTGTTGGATTGGCAGTAAGCAGTTTGGTTCTCTAATTTGTTCGGCTTTAATAAGGAGTATATTGGTAGTGTCTTGTATTAGGGCGTGACCAGTGACACACCAGTTAAACCATGGTCATGCTATGTTGGCTACGAGAATGATGTTACTCAAAGTGTTATGAAATTCTCATGAATCTTCTCCAAACTACACGAGAGGTCAATATTATGCTGACACGTTATATGGGGATATCCCCCAAAAGTCAGAGTTACCTATTTAGCTTTGGTTTGATACTGTGTTTGCTGGCAATGGCGCTGACAGACATGTGGCTGCCAATCGTTGCAGGCTCGTTTGTTCTAACTGCCCTGACTGTTGAGGCTTGGATCAGGGTTGCGCATATCCTGCCTTTACAGGAAGAGATGCGCCAAATGAAAGAGCAAGTCGATCAGTTACATTCGAAGCTAAAGTAACAGTCTAGGAACAAAAGAAAGCCGCTAATAAAAGGTTTTTGTATCTATTTAATCCCTTTTCTGATCAGGTATTGATAGGGAAGCTGCTCGGTTTGTGAATCGATTAGTTGATGATCCATAAATCGGCAAAAGCTTGGTATATCTCTGGTGGTGGAAGGGTCGTCAGCGGTCACAAGTAATATCTCACCGTCTTTCATATTGCGGATCGTCTTCCTGACCATCATTACTGGCTCTGGACAGCGCATTCCTTCAGCGTCCAGTATTTTGTCTGCCTGCTCTACATTGAACATTGTGGTCATATCTCAAGTTAACTTTAAGGGACTAGATGATACTGGCGGAGAAAAAATATTCAATAACCTCTTGGCAAACGGCACGAATTGATTTAACGTAGTTAACAACTTGATAACATTGTGTGCGGGGGTTGCTTATGAATGAGCTTGATCGATTAACAATATACTCCGTGCTTTGCTTTATGTGCTTTTGCGCTCTTGTGCTTCGTCCTTCATACGAGGTCTCACTATTACCCATAGCTGGAATGGTCGCGACAGTCTTTGGTATTTGGTTTGAGACGCGTTGTTGGCAAGAGTCTTCCGAACATCGCCAAGGTTAAGAGCTTGGTAAAAGCGCCAGTTACATTCCGATACTATCCCCATTTTTTCTTGGGCTTCCCCGCTGAAAGGCGGGATTTTTTTATCTAAATATTATGACAGCTTAAAAGTCGTTTGCTGGTTTATCTTCTAGCCAGTATATATCATCGCAGCTCGGGATTAGTATCAAGCCCAAACAAACAGAGCCTTTGCTGAGTCAGTCAAATTGTGACTGACTCTCAGTTGTTTCACTGTTAGAGTTTAATCACAACTCGCCCAGTAACCTTTCCGTTAGTGATGTCTTCTGCGTAGTTTGGCGCTTGTTCTAACTTAATTTCTGTACAGGCTTGCTCGAAGTAGCTTTGTGGTAATAGTTTGGCGAGCTTATTCCAAGCCTGAATGCGTTTTTCTGTTGGGCACATGACTGAATCGATACCTTGTAGGCGCACGTTGCGAAGAATAAATGGCATAACTGTGCTGGGTAAATCGAAACCTCCCGCGAGCCCACAGGCTGCTACAGCTCCGTTGTAGTCCATTTGGGATAAAACTTTTGCTAATACCTTACTACCAACAGTGTCTATGGCACCTGCCCAAACTTGTTTTTCTAGTGGGCGTGCCGCTTGTTCAAATTCTGAACGGTCGATTATACGCTTCGCACCAAGCTTCTCCAGCAGAGGACCGTTTTGTTCGATACGACCAGTTACTGCGTAGACTTGGTAGCCAAGCTGAGAGAGTAGGGTTATTGCCACAGAGCCCACACCACCGCTTGCACCTGTAACCAGAATGTCCCCAGAGTCTGGTTGAATTCCTGCGTCGATGAGAGCCTCAACACATAGCATGGCCGTTAAGCCCGCAGTACCTATCATCATTGCCTGTTTACTGCTAAGGCCTTCGGGTAAGGGAACAAGCCAATCTGATTGTAGACGAGCGCGCTGAGCCAAACCTCCCCAGTGATTTTCGCCTACTCCCCATCCTGTTAATACGACTTTATCACCGACTAGGAAGCGATCATTATCCGAATGAGCAACTGTGCCAGAGAGATCTATGCCAGGCACCATAGGGAAGTTACGGATGATTTTACCTTTTCCAGTGATGGCTAAGCCGTCTTTATAATTGAGAGATGAGTAATCAACATCAATTAATACATCACCATGTGGCAATTGACTTTCGTCTATCTTGTCAATACCAGCGAGAGTTTGGTTTTGTTCTTGTCTTAAAACGAGTGCGCTAAACATAAATGGTCTCCACAACCAAGCAAGAGTTTTGTTGGGCTTTGAGTTTAGATCCAAAAGGTAGATGACTGAAATGAAACTTTCGTCCAAGGTTTTTTACTTATGGATATTCTAGTGGAGTATTACTAAAAAAGCCCCACTGATAAATAGAGGGGCATAGATAGCTGGAGATTTAAGGTGGAGCTTAAGTGCTCATCTATTTGTTATGGGAGGCTAGAAGCTCCCCACTTCGCAGTTATCAAAAAGCAACAACAATTGACAAAAAAACTCCAATAGAGTTTTTTGACCACGAGTAACTCTATTGGAAATGATATTTATATGCAACAGGTTTTGTTTTATAAGAAAGGATATTCTTAAGATGGAGTCATAAGTGAAAGATATTGCCTACCGATTGAGACAGATACGCGAGGTATCTGGTTTAAGTCGTAAAGAAGTTGAACAAATTTCGCTCGGGGTATTGAAAGCTTCGTCTTTGTCTACTTTTGAAAATAACCAGTCCAAGATCAGTATTCATTACTTGGCTAATCTTGTGCAGTTTTATCGAAATCAAAGTGTAAATGTATCGTTTGATTGGGTTGTTAATGGAGAGGGAATTACCCCTTCCAAGCAAAATAATATGCTTAGAAACCTTTCCGCAGTTAACGAAGCTAATTTTTTTCGAGAGAGTCATTCTAATAGCATTATATTATCATCTGATACTTACTTTCCACCTTATATTAATGTGGGGGATTTTGTAGGTGCTGTTAAAAATGATGATGATAAAGATAAAACAAAGATAAGAGTGATCAAAATTAAAGATAAAGGCTTCAGTATATTGGAAGGTTCATTTTTTGATGATTTTTTTATTTACCGAACAGGTGATGGAGAATTGATAAACCTACCTTCGAGTAATGTTTTAGAATCTTATGATATTATATGGATAAGAAAAAACTTATGACCATTATTAACGAAAAATCAGTAATTAAGAGTGTGAGTTTAGGTGATATAAATAACATAGCTCAACTATATTATGATTTGAATAAAAAAATAAAATGCAACTATTTAACATATATGATCGAGCTAGGTGACAAAAAATTCTACTTTTCATCTTCTCAAAGTTGGCAGGAGATTTTTTAAAAGAGGAGCTTATTAATATATGCCCAATATACAAGAATGCTTTTGAGGCTATTAGAACTCATAATCATGTTTTTTCTCTCTGGGATGCGGTTGCACACAAAACTGGAGAGGAACGTGATGTAATGGATTTAAGGATGTCTCATAATATCGGGCATGGTTTAGGCTTAGCAATTAAAAGTGGAGAGATAAGGGAGTCATTTGTAATTGCCGGTGAGGCTGATGATAAATATTTTGGCTATAACATTGCAAAAAACCATAAGGTAATAGAAGATTGCTTGTCATCTTTTAGAAAGAATATTAAGCTATAATTTAGAATCAAGTAATGTTGATGTCATTTCATCGCTAATATAACAAGCTTGTTTTTTTTTATCTAAAAAAGCACCGACAAAATTCACGGTCGCGCATAAGATTTCGCACTCGTCTTTGATACTAATGTCAAAATAAAAGCTCTTATCTCTAACTTTTTTTGGGGTGAGGGTAATGGTCAGCTGATTAGGATATAGTATTTCTTTTTTACAATTTATGCTTGTTTTTGATACGATAAAAGACTTTTTAAAAAACGAATTTATACAATGCCCCTTATTAATGAAGAATAGACTTATTGCTTCGATTGAGTAGTCAATTATTTTATGTAGTGAAACATGTTGACCGGCATTCATATCGAGAAATCTAACAGGTATTTGTATCTCAAACATTATTAATCTCCTAAGTTATGGTAGGTTAGCCTAATTGATATTAAATTTTATGACAATAAAATACTTTTAAAGTTTGCATCGGAGACGCTATGAAAACAGTTCTAGTAACGGGGGCTAATCGTGGAATTGGCTACGCAACCGCCATTGCATTTAGAGATGAGGGGTATCGTGTATTGGGTACGGCTCGTCAGTCTGAAGATCGTATGAGGCTGCGTGATCAAGGTATTGAGGCCTACGAGCTTGAAATGACCAAGATTGATAGTATCGAAAGTTTATATCAGCAGCTTAAATCTGACAATTTATTGCCTGATATCTTGATTAATAATGCGGGGGTTGCTCACCTATCCCCTTTAGCTAAAACTTGTTTGCAAGATTTTGATGAAACATTGAGTGTCAATTTGCGCGCGGCGTTTTTTTTGACCCAAAAGTTTGTTGGTCATATGTCCTGTCAGCAATATGGGCGCATTGTGAGTGTGTCGAGTATTCTAAGTTCACTCCCTCAAAAAGGGTTCGCTAGTTACGCCGCAGCGAAAGCAGGCTTAGAGGCCTTTAGTCGTGTTACTGCTCTTGAATATGCCCATAAGGGAGTGACGGTAAACTGCATTGCAGCAGGTTTTGTTGATACTGATATGATTAAAGGTCTTGCCAATGCAGAGCAGCTGAAGTCTCAGATCCCGACTCGCTCCGTTGCGTCGCCAGAAGAGATTGCGCAAAGTATTTTGATGCTCACCAATCAAGCGAATATCACGGGTGAGGTGATTCAGACTAATGGCGGACTATTGATGAAACCATAGAAGTTAGGGGCAGAACAAGTCTAGCCCCTAGTCTTTGTTAGGAGGATAAAAAGAACTTATAAGATGGATTATCGGTTTCGTCTTTACATTGATAGCCAAGTTCTCTCAAATGAGAGGAAAAGCGTGAAAGATCGGATTCATCAAGCTCAAAGCCACACAGCACACGGCCGTAGTCGGCGCCATGGTTGCGGTAGTTGAATAAGCTGATATTCCAATGGGTCCCAAGAGTGCTGAGGAACTTGAGTAGTGCACCAGGATACTCAGGGAACTCGAAGCTGTAGAGACGTTCTTTCAATTGCTTTGATGGCCTGCCTCCAATCATATAGCGAATGTGTAGCTTAGCCATTTCATCCTCCGATAAATCTACCACAGGATACCCACCTTCACGCAGGTCATGGATGATGTGCTCTAGCTCTTCTTGACCGCCTTGAAGGCGCACACCGACAAATATATTTGCTAATGCATCGTCGTTATAGCGGTAGTTGAACTCAGTCACCGCACGCCCACCAATGAGATGACAAAACTCAAAAAAGGCCCCTTGACGTTCGGGAATGGTTACAGCCAGTAAGCCTTCACGTTTTTCACCAAGTTCACAACGTTCTGAAACATAGCGCAGACCATGGAAGTTAGTATTAGCACCAGATAGCACTGTGCCAAGGCTACAATTTTCGAGTTTGTTTTGCTCACTGTACTTTTTAAGGCCTGCAAGAGCCAGTGCGCCAGAAGGTTCAGCAATCGCACGGGTATCCTCGAAGATATCTTTGACTGCGGCGCAAATTTCATCACTAGAGACAGTAACATGCCCATCAAGATATTGCTGACAGAGTCTAAATGTTTCATCGCCAATACGTTTTACCGCAACGCCATCAGCAAACATACTGACTTGATCAATAACCACGGGCTCACCTGCATCAAGCGCTGCTTTAAGGCAGGCAGAATCTTCAGGCTCAACAGCGATAACTTTGATTTCTGGCATCAATTGCTTAACAAGCACAGCCACACCGGCTGCCAAACCACCGCCACCAACAGGTACAAAGATATGATCGAGGTGGCCATTTTGCTGCAGCATCTCCATCCCAATTGTCCCTTGGCCTGCAATCACTAGTGGGTGATCGAAGGGGGGAACAAAGGTATAACCATGTTGCTTGGCTAACCGTTCCGCTTCTGCTTTCGCTTCATCGAAATTATTGCCGTGTAAGACAACCTGTCCACCAAAACTGCGCACAGCATCGACTTTGATGTCTGGGGTTGTTTTTGGCATGACAATGGTGGTTTTTATGCCGAGCTTAGTACCTGATAACGCCATGCCTTGCGCGTGATTACCAGCTGAGGCGGCAATCACCCCGGCAGCTTTCTGCTCTTCTGATAAGCTGGCAACCATGTTGTAGGCGCCGCGCAACTTAAAAGAATGAACAGGCTGGCGGTCTTCTCGTTTGATCTGCACCTTATTCCCAATACGCTCACTCAAGCGTGGCATAGCTTGTAATGGCGTTACTGTTGCAGCTTCATAGACTGGCGCTCTTAGGATCTGGCGCAAGTAATCTGCGCCAGTCTGGTTCTCTTTCCCTGAAAATTCACATGCTGCCATAAGCTAGTCCTCGAGCTTAGACTTATCTCGCACTGCACCTTTGTCAGCACTGGTTGCCATACTCGCATATGCTTTTAGGGCAAAAGAAACTTCACGCTGACGATCTACGGGTTTCCAACCTAGCTCGTCTTGTTTAGCTCTGCGCTCGGCAAGCTCTTGCTCGGAGACCTCTAGTGAGATTGAGCGATTGGGAATATCAATCGCAATCATGTCGCCCTGCTTAACTAGGCCAATTGCACCTCCATTAGCCGCTTCAGGTGAGGCGTGTCCAATGGATAACCCTGATGTACCACCAGAGAAGCGCCCATCAGTCAGTAGTGCGCATTCTTTGCCAAGCCCCATAGACTTTAGATAAGTGGTTGGGTAAAGCATCTCTTGCATACCTGGGCCACCCTTAGGGCCTTCGTAGCGAATGATGACCACATCCCCTGCTTTTACCTTGCCACCAAGAATGCCTTCAACCGCATCTTCTTGGCTCTCAAAAACGACTGCAGGTCCTGTGAATTTGAGAATACTTTCATCGACGCCCGCGGTTTTGACAATGCAGCCATCAAGGGCAATGTTACCGGATAAAACGGCAAGTCCGCCTTCTTGGCTAAAGGCATTGTCTTTGGTGCGAATACAGCCATCGACACGATCATCGTCGAGGCGATCCCAGCGACAATCTTGAGAAAAGGCTTTGGTCGTGCGAATGCCAGCAGGTCCAGCTCGGTAAAACTTAAGTACATCAGCATCTTCAGTTTGCATGATGTCGTATTTAGCAAGCTGCTCTTTCATCGAGAGTCCGAGCACAGTTCGCGCATCATTGTGCAACAGACCTGCTCGGTCTAATTCACCTAGGATCGCCATTACACCGCCTGCGCGGTGTACATCTTCCATATGATACTTGGGTGTTGATGGAGCGACTTTACACAGATGTGGAACTTGTCGAGATAGACGGTCAATATCGTCCATATCGAAGTCAACTTCACCTTCTTGTGCTGCCGCAAGAAGGTGAAGAATAGTATTGGTTGAGCCACCCATTGCAATATCCAATGCCATAGCATTTTCAAAGGCGTCAAAGGTGGCGATGTTGCGTGGTAATGCAGACTCATCATCTTGTTCGTAGTAGCGACGAGTTAGCTCGACAATACGCTTACCGGCATTGATAAACAAAGCTTCACGATCGGCATGAGTTGCAAGCATTGACCCGTTACCAGGCTGAGATAAACCCAGCGCTTCGGTTAAACAGTTCATAGAGTTTGCAGTGAACATGCCAGAGCACGAACCACAGGTAGGGCACGCTGAACGTTCGACTTGCTCGCTTTGTTCATCAGATACCTTAGGGTCTGCACCTTGAATCATGGCATCAACTAAGTCGAGCTTGATAAGTTGGTCTGAAAGTTTGGTTTTACCCGCTTCCATTGGACCACCTGAAACAAAAATAACGGGAATGTTGAGGCGCATTGAAGCCATCAGCATTCCCGGTGTGATTTTGTCACAGTTTGAGATACAAACCATGGCATCAGCACAGTGTGCGTTCACCATATATTCTACTGAATCAGCAATAAGCTCACGAGATGGTAGTGAGTACAACATGCCGCCGTGGCCCATGGCAATACCATCGTCAACGGCTATTGTGTTGAACTCTTTCGCGATACCACCTGCTTTTTCTATTTCACCCGCGACCAATTGGCCCATGTCTTTGAGGTGTACATGACCGGGTACAAATTGAGTGAAAGAGTTCACTACAGCGATAATGGGCTTACCAAAATCTTCATCTTTTACGCCGGTTGCACGCCATAGAGCACGGGCGCCCGCCATGTTACGACCATGAGTGGTGGTTGCTGATCTGTATTTAGGCATTCTACTACTTCCTTAATTTGCCGTGTCTTTTGGTTAGACGTAATCCAACCAGCCCCACTTATCTTCTGTGGTGCCGTTGAAAAGTCCAAAGTAAGCTTCTTGGAGCTCTTTTGTTATTGGTCCGCGTTTTCCGCTGCCGACTTCAATCTTATCGATAGTTGCAACAGGAACGACCTCTGCTGCAGTACCTGTCATAAACACTTCGTCGGCGAGATAAAGTGCTTCACGAGCAATGTTAGCTTCTTGTACTTGATAGCCTTTATCGCGAGCGAGTGTCATGATTGAATCACGCGTGATGCCTGGCAGAATCGCGCTAGTTGCTGGAGGAGTAGTGAGGACACCATCTTTAATTACGAAAATGTTTTCACCAGCCCCTTCGGACAAGTAGCCATCGACGCTCAGCGCAATACCTTCATCATAACCGTGGCGACGAGCTTCACCACCAACGAGTAGGGATGATAGGTAGTTACCACCCGCTTTTGCTGCTGTAGGTATAGTGTTAGGTGCAGCTCGGTTCCAGCTGGAAATCATGGCGTCAACGCCTTTTTCCAGTGCTTCTTCACCTAGGTAAGATCCCCATGGGAAAGCGGCAATGATTAATTCCATTTCTGTATTTGCAGGCGGGCAAACACCAAGCCCAACATTGCCGACAAAGCCAAGCGGCCTGATGTAAGCGCTATCTAATTTATTTGCACGTACGGTTTCTCGCGTTGCTTCCATGATTTCATCGACTGAATATGGAATCGGGAAACGATAAATTTTGGCGGAATCTTTGAGCCTTTTTGCATGCTCACGATGGCGGAAGATGATTGGACCTTTTGGGGTATTGTAACAACGCACGCCTTCGAACACAGAAGTACCGTAGTGCATTGCATGAGTGAGAACATGAACATTCGCTTTGTCCCAAGGAACCAGTTCACCATTAAACCAAATAAATTCCGCTGTTTTTGTAGCCATTGTTGCCTTCCTTTATGCGCAAACTTTTTGCTGAAGATTGTTGTTAGGGAGTTGATCACTCGCAATTTGAGTCACCTCAACAGTACGCACATCCCAGAGTTTTTCAATCTGATTGGTCAGAAAAGAGATAGGTCTATAGCTATCGACAATGATTTCAACACTGGCAATCTTGCTTTCATGGTTTTGTGTCCCAGCAACCTGCCTAACAATGAAGCCGCGATGGCGAACCACTCTGAGGACGCGCTCTAGTAAAACGGGTTTATCGTCTGCTTTGATGTCGATTAAATATCTTTCCATTTTACGTGTTCTCCAGCATATCATTGTTTGACGCACCTGGTGGTACGAGTGGCCATACATTTTCTTCTTCATCAATCATGACGTGAAGTAAATACGATGTTTCACTTGCCAGCATTTCTTTGAGTGCAGGTTCCACCTCTTGCTTGGTGGTGATGGTTTTTCCTGGAATATCGAATGCTTTTGCTAGGGTTATGAAATCTGGGTTGTCATCCAGTATCGTTTCACTGTGGCGACCGTCAAAGAAGAGTGATTGCCATTGACGCACCATCCCAAGGCGTTGATTATTCAATAAAACAATTTTTACTGGGATCTGACGTCGTTTAAGTGTGCCCAGCTCTTGGATGTTCATCATGAAAGAGCCGTCACCTGTAATAAGGATAGACTGATCATCAGGTCTGGCGACAGCGGCACCCATTGCTGCCGGAAGTCCAAACCCCATAGTGCCAAGTCCAGCAGAAGTGATAAAGTTTTGCGGGTCGCGAGGCTGAATGTGTTGAGCTGCCCACATTTGATGTTGGCCTACATCTGTCGATACCATTGAACTATCTGGCATCATATCGGATAGCTGTTTTAATAGCCTAGGTGCAAAAATAAGGTCACCAGGGTGATCATAGCGCCATTTAAAACCGCTACGAAGACTTTCACTGTGCTTGACCCAAGGGGTAATATCTTGGGTTAGTTCCAATTTGGGCAGTATGGTATTGATAGTACCGCGCAAAGGAGCGTGCGCATGGCGCAGCTTGTTGATCTCTGCCGCATCAATATCAATGTGGATAACCCGAGCGTGAGGAGCAAAGGTTTCAAGTTTGCCAGTCACTCGGTCATCAAAGCGAGCGCCGACAGCAATCAATAAGTCACATTCTTGAACGACTAAGTTTGCTGCTTTAGTACCGTGCATCCCTAGCATACCTAAATAATGAGGATCATGGCGCTCTATAGTACCTAGGCCTTTTAAGGTGCTTACCGAAGGCATAGGATTTAAGCGTAAGAACTCGCGTACCGTCTCGGTTGCCTTGCCAAGTTGCACGCCGCCACCGACATAAAGAACAGGGCGCGAACTCTGCGATAGCAGGTTTTGTGCTGCAAACAGCGCTTGCTCATCAGGTTGTGGGGAAGTGGGTGGAGTGAAAGGTGGTAATACATCAACTGGCGCTTGAGCAAGTTGGACATCTTTAGCAATATCAACGATAACGGGGCCTGGTCTGCCCGCTTTGGCAACTTCAAATGCTTCGGCAAGGGTTGGTGCTAATTCATCAATATCCGTAACTAGATAGCTATGTTTGGTGCAAGAAAGCGACATACCTATCACATCCATTTCTTGGAATGCGTCTGTACCTATGTGAGAACTTGCGACTTGACCAGTGATGGCCACCATAGGGATTGAATCCATGAAGGCGTCTGCAAGACCAGTCACTAGGTTAGTGGCGCCGGGCCCTGAAGTGGCCATACAGACGGCAACATCTTGCGTGGCTCGAGCCATACCAATGGCTGCCATTGCAGCTCCCTGCTCATGGCGACAGAGTATATGTTCAACGCCACCATCATAGAGCGCATCATAGATTGGCATTATGGCACCACCTGGATAGCCAAATACCGTTTTAATGCCTTGTTGCTTAAGGGCTGCAACGACTAATTCAGCACCTGTCATTGAGTGCCCCCTATCTTGCTTGGTATTCTTTTTGTTGTGTTGCACCTCATGTGCGCTCCCCATTCTTCCTGCCCGTTATTGGCCGAGCTAAGTTTTCCGACTCATTTAAATTTGTGATTATTATTTTGCTGTTAGCAGCGTTTAAGTTGAAAAAAACCCCCGAACTTTTCAGTGCGGGGGTTTTTTCAAATTTGGTGTTTATTTTTCGCCCACCAGCCCCCGCGCGGAATCAATAATTACCACGATAATCAGGTTAATCAGCAGGTTGATGTGAGCGTTGTTATTCATGTTTTCTTGTAATGCTTTATTTATGTAATTTGATACTAAATGTTTGCGTCCTTAGTGGTAACACAGAATTCTGTTACATGACAAGCAAAATATCATTCTTTTTTCACATTCTTTCATTATCTCTGCAGGTTATATAACAAGCTTGTCGTCAAATTAAACCAATTATCAGATAGATAAGTCGATTATCTGGGAGTAAGAAAGTTATGGGACTTGCGATCATCTATAGCCGGGCATCGGTCGGCGTTGAAGCCCCTTTGGTGGCAGTTGAGGTGCACATTAGTAATGGTATGCCAGGTTTTACTTTGGTCGGGTTGCCAGAAACAACAGTCAAAGAATCACGAGATAGGGTAAGAAGTGCGATTATCAACTCACGATTTGAGTTTCCAGCGAAACGAATCACAGTGAACTTAGCTCCAGCAGATTTACCCAAAGAGGGCGGGCGATTTGATTTACCTATAGCTCTTGGCATTCTGGCTGCCTCCGAACAAATCCCTGTGGAGGGTTTATCAAGTCGCGAGTTTGTTGGTGAGTTGGCACTGTCGGGTAAGCTGCGCAGAGTAAAAGGGGTTTTGCCTGCAGCTTTAGCTGCCAATAAGGTGAGAAGACGCTTGGTTGTGCCTCATTTCAACGGCGATCAAGCTGCGTTGGTTGGGCATGATACACACCAATCAGCAGATAGTTTACTTGAAGTTTGTGCTGATATTTGTGGCCAGCAGTCGCTAGATTTACATCAAAGCATGAACCAAATCCAGATTGTTGAACAAAAGCGCGATCTGCAAGATATCATAGGTCAGCAGCAAGGAAAGCGAGCTCTAGAGATTGCGGCTGCGGGTAACCACAACTTACTTTTTCTTGGCCCCCCGGGAACAGGAAAAACTATGTTGGCGTCGCGTTTGTGTGATTTATTGCCAGATATGACTGAAGAAGAAGCAATGGAGACGGCTTCTGTGGCTTCTTTGACCCAGCAAGACATCAATGCGCTTAACTGGAAAAAGCGCCCCTTTCGTGCTCCGCACCATTCAAGTTCTATGGCTGCTTTAGTCGGTGGTGGGACTATTCCAAGGCCCGGAGAGATTTCGTTAGCGCATAATGGTTTATTGTTTCTAGATGAAATGCCTGAATTTGAAAGGAAAGTGCTGGATTCTTTGCGAGAGCCGCTCGAATCTGGAGAAATTATCATTTCAAGAGCGCAGGGAAAAACTCGCTTTCCAGCGCGTTTTCAGTTGGTTGGCGCCTTAAATCCAAGCCCAACAGGCTACTATGACGATCATCATTCGAGAGCCAATCCGCAAATTGTTTTGCGTTATCTGAGTCGACTTTCTGGTCCTTTGCTAGATCGCTTTGACATGTCTATTGAAATACCGGCACTGCCCAAAGGTACTTTGTCTGAGGGAGGGGAGCGAGGAGAGCCAACTAAGGTTGTTAAAACCAGAGTAGAGCAGGCAAGGTATTACATGCTGGAGCGAGCGGGTAAGGTTAATGCTTTGCTTGGCAGTCGAGAAATGGAGCGGTACTGCCCGCTTGAAAAACAAGATGCTCAATTTTTAGAAGCGGCTTTGCATCAGCTTGGTTTGTCGATACGCGCGTATCACAGGATCATCAAAGTGGCTCGAACCATTGCAGACCTTGATGGTCAAGAACGTATTGCGCGCCATCACATAGCTGAAGCCTTAGGTTATAGAGCTATGGATCGTTTACTTAAGCAACTGACTAATCAAGCAGTATAATGGCCCACAGTTTGTGGGCCATTTGATTTAGAACTTGTAGTTCATACCTACAGTGACGAGATATTGCTTCATATCGAAGAAATCAATATTTGAGTCAGACTCTGTATAGCCAGAAAGGGAAATCAAAGACCAGTTTTTCCAACCCATAAAGTTTTTGTATTCATAAGCAGCAAAGAAGCTTAACTCATCGTCTTCACGAACCTTGTCATAGATGGGGTTGGTGCCATCAAACGAGCGGTTGGTGTAGCCAGCAGTCAGTGCTAGCTGGTGTCTATCGAATATTCTAAGGTAGGTGAGCTCTCCACCCACAGAAGTGAGAGAATTTGCATCGCCATCCGCGTCTGTTTTGATGTAGGTAAGAGAAGGTTGTATAAAAGAGCTTCTACTTAATGGTTGTCTGTAGTCGCCCTTGACATAGATAGATTTGGAGTCACGTTGTAAGTTATTTAAATCGGTAGGACTTAATCCCGAGTATGATGTTCCAGATTGTTCATTCTCTATCTCTCTATTGGCATAAGCTGTATCTAAACTAAATCTGGAGCCCATTATTTTATTGAACTTAAGACGAAATGCGTTGCCTTTTTCATCTGTGGTTTGACGTTCTTGGTTGGTTAAATAAGGGTCTGACCAAGCTTCACCAGGCATCAGAGTTGGTAAAAATGAGGCGTCAACGATAGTTCCTGACTCTAATTGCTGTTTATAGCCAACTTCAAGAATGAGATTACCGACAGCGATATCTTCACGAGATGTACCTACATAGACCTGCTTGTCTGAGCTTGAACCAAAAGTATAAGCGATTGAACCTAGTGGTAGCAGCAGTCCCCCACTATCTTTTGAGGCATCTTGATTGACGTCAGTAATTATTTTATCACCGCTGGTGTTGAGATTAGAAGTTGTTGAGGCAAAGCCAGCACTAAGTGCAAACTCTCCACTAAGTCCTGAGTGCTCCGCTAGCTGTGCTTGTGCGCCAGAGGCCATAAGCGAAAGAGCTAACAACGAGAGTCTAGTTTTCATTCGGTGATTTCCTTGTCATTAATTTATCGGAGTTAAGTGAAAATTGGGGGTATTCTCGCAGAACTTGTCTGACCTGCGTCAGAGAGAGTACAAAACTCTGTCATATCGATTTCAATATGACCATGGGATTGTATAATTACACGCTGTTTTCATCTTCAACAGCTGAAGCCTTTAAATTCTACTCGAGATCTCATTATTATTTAGTCTTATGTTTGCATATCCAATTCTTGTATTGAATTCCACCTTAGTCATACTGAACTCTGCGTTTTGTTCAGTACTAATATGTATGATTGCTATGATAAAAATGACCTTGCCAACCGCTCAGTTGAAAGCAAAATCGACAGCAGTGGCTAATGGTGTTATGTGGCTTTGGGCAACGATCAATGCAGGCATTCTATCTGTTACGAATTCTATCGAATGGGATATAGAGGTTGATGATAATTTGCGCAAAGACGGTTGGTATTTGCTCATAAGTAATCACTTAAGTTGGACAGATATTGTGGTGTTGTGCTGTGTATTTAAAGACCGCATTCCCATGCCGAAGTTTTTTCTTAAGCAGCAGTTACTCTATGTGCCATTTATTGGTATGGCTTGCTGGGCTTTAGATATGCCCTTTATGCGTCGCTATTCAAGGGAGTACCTGCTGCGTCATCCAGAAAAGCGTGGTCAAGACCTTGCAACGACTCGGCGTTCTTGCGCTAAGTTTAAACACACACCAACCACAGTCGTTAATTATGTTGAAGGAACGCGTTTTACCACACAAAAACAGCAAAAAAGCGCTGCTGGGTATCAATACCTACTGCAACCTAAAAGTGGTGGCATAGCCTACACTCTGGCCGCGATGGGGGAGCAGTTTGATAATGTTATTGATGTGACCTTGGCTTACCCCAGCAACAATCAAAGTCCATTTCGAGATTTATTAACTGGACGCATGAAAAAAGTCGTGGTGCGTAGCCAAGTATTGCCAGTAGATGAAACACTAAAAGGTGATTATTTTAACGACAAACCCTACAAGCGTCAGTTTCAACAATGGCTTGGGGATGTGTGGCAAGAAAAAGATCAGCAGCTAAAAGACATTCATCAGAGTGAAAAAATCAGGTATTGAGAGTAGCAAAAGAAGATGAAGTTCCTTTTTTGCTACTCTGGATAAGCGACTATTTTTTGGTAACTAGGAAATTAACCAGTTCGAAATACTCATCTATGGTCTTGAGGCCTTGAGCTTCAACAAGATATTTATTGTTGACTATCACAGCAGGTACCCCTGTAAGTCCACTTTGTTCAAATTGCTTATCAAAGCGGCGCGCCATGGAATCTACCGCAAAACCTTTGAATGCGGCATCAAATTTCTTGGCATCAATACCTTGGTCAAGAAAAATTTGGCGCAGCTCTTGCTCATTTTGAGGTGACTTGCGCATATTGTGGATACGATTAAACATCACAGGGATCATTTTGTCTTCAGCTTTTAGCACCACCATGGTTGCGTAGGCTCTGCTCATAGGCGCTCCCATACTGCCCCCCATAAAAGACACATGGACTTTTTGAAACTTGGTGTCTTTAGGAAGCTGAGCTTTGAGCTGCTGAATGATGGGTTCAAAAGTGTTACAGTGGGGGCAGAAAAAGGAGAAGTACTCGGTGACCGTTGGCTTTTTGGATGCTTCCAAGTCGAGAACTTTGTAATGTTCCCCTTCTTTGTATTGGGCAGCTTGAGCAGACAGGCTCAGCATGACAGTTGCGACAAGTGCAAACAGCTTTTTCATTGTTGACTCCGTGTTGATTATTTGGGCTTCTTACCACTGTGGCATGAGTGAGAGTGGTGGCTCACTGAGTGCCGAGATTTGTTCTTTAAAAGCCAGAACTTGGCTTTCCCAGTATTTTGCGTCATTGAACCAAGGAAAGGCGATTGGAAATGCAGGATCTTGCCATCGCTTGGCTAACCATGCCATGTAATGCACCATGCGTAGACCACGTAACGGTTCAATTAGTTTCAGTTGGTTAGTGTCGAAATCGTTAAATTCTTGATACGCCTCCAAGATAATATCAAGTTGTGCCAGTTTTTCAGAGCGTTCACCGCTTAATAGCATCCATAAATCTTGTATTGCAGGTCCATTGCGCGAATCGTCGAGATCGACAAACATCGGACCGTCACGCCAGAGAATATTGCCAGGATGACAGTCGCCGTGCAGGCGAATGATGTCATCAGACCCATTCCAATGCTGTTTAATAGACTGGATAAGTAAGTCTAAATCATTGAAAAAAGCCGTTTCTAAATGAGTGGGGATAAACTGAGACTGCTCAAGTAGTTGGCGTGGTTTATATAAGTATTCATCCAAGCCAATGGTGGGTCTGTGCTGAAAGGGGATTCTTGAGCCTACTTTATGAATTCGTCCTAAAAACCGTCCTACCCCTTCAAGTTGATCAAGGTTATCCACTTCAAATTGTCTCCCTCCTACACTTGCAAAGAGGGCGAAGAGGTAGCCTTGGTATTGGTGCAATGTTTTGTCTTGGATTTTTACAGGAGGCGCCACTGGGATCTCCGACTCTACTAACTCTAGTGTAAAGTCATGCTCTTCCTGTATTTGCAATAAAGTCCAACGTTCTGGACGATAGAATTTAACCACATAGCGTTGGCGCTGCTCATCGGTGAACTGATAGACGCGATTTTCATAACTATTGAGTGGTAAGAAACCAGATTCTGCTCGAATTCCAATGCTTTCTATGGCGTACCACATAAAGTCTGGAGTTAATGCATCGAAGTTAAAAGCTTGTTGTGTCATAGGTCAAAGGATCCGCAGCTGACGTGTTGTAGCTGGTGTAATGGCTTGTAATAAAAGCTCGACGACTTCATATGGAATAATATACATCAAGGGGCGACATTAGGATACCTAACGAATAAATCAGCCAGAGTATAAGTGATTGCTTCTTTATTACTAGTCTTGCTTCTTTTACCTAGAAGTTGATAGGTTGCGAATGTTATGAAATTTTATCGCTGGGGTTATTAAAACTATCATTTGTAGCAATAAAAACATGTGCTAAATGGCTAAAAAATAGACATCTATCTGGTTGTATTTTACACAGGTCGTTGATTGAGCACATCTCACACGCGATACTCCTTTTCACATTGATATCAGTAATTATTGTGGAGGGCTCTGAATTGTTTAGAGTTGGCCAATAGTCTTTTCTCTCTATGTAAGCTTTGTATCTGATGCAGAACTTACAAGGGGTATATATGGATAGCGAAAAATGAACAGTAAATTTGGCGTTATATTTTCCCTTACTATTTTTGGCCCGTCGCTCACTATCAGTGCTGCTTGGTGTAATACAAATCCTGAAGGTCTGTGTATCGAACGGCTGAATGAAAATGACAGTAAAATTCGGGCTTGGTTTTGCATTTTGAAACCTTGCTGGTGGGCTACGATATCAAGTCAGATCAAGATTGGAGTAGTGTCATGCAGCAGCGAGGGATGTATACCGAGTGGAATATTGCTCGCCGAGCTGATTACAACAATGGCAAAAATGAAGGTGTATGGTTTAGTGCATACAGAGCACGAGGAGCCAGTTGTTGGAAGCGTTCAGAGTTGCTTTATTTTCATGAAAACTGGGCGGGCACCAATTTTATTCAAAAGCCTCATGATTGGCCTGACTCTCAAGCCGCGCAAGTCACTTATCAAGACATGATTGATAGAGTTAGTGAACAAGGCATGCTTTTCGATAATAACGGTCAGGTAGTGGCCTTTTGTGCCAATGAAGCCAAAGTTTCAGCAAGTGGTTAATCACGAATAAGAAAAAGGCTAAGGGTGGCCTTTTTCTTACTCGTGAAATGGAACTAGCTTAGAGCTTTTTGATAAACCTACTTTCCACTGACATAGTAAAGTCATGATTGTCTGAGAGAGTAAACTCTATGGTTGCAACAGGGGAGCTAAGACTGTCGGGTTGCACGCCAAGGCTCATAGGTAAGCTAAAGACTTCTCCAGGTAAGACGTTGACGGTTTGCTTTCCATACCAAGACACATCCGTTAACCCTTTTACGTCCAGTTTATATTCTTGCTTTTGTTGTGTTTTATTGATGATTTTTAGTGTGTACGTATTTTCGACTTCACCGAGTTCGTTGACTCTAAATAGTTGGTTTCTGTCTCTAAGCACACTCAGGCCCGCAGGGTCAACGGCGGCTATTTGGGCGAAGAACAATCCGATCATCAACACAAATATCGCACCATAGCCCAGTAATTTGGGGCGCATGATCTTAGTGTGCTTGCCAGAAAGTCTGTGCTCAGTGGTATAGCTGATTAAGCCTTTGTCGTAGCCCATTCTGTCCATAGTGTGATCACAAGCATCAATACAGGCGCCGCAGTTAATGCACTCATACTGCAAGCCATCGCGGATATCGATACCAGTAGGGCAGACTTGAACACATAAATTACAGTCGACACAATCACCTAAGCCTAACTTTTTTGGATCAGCCTTACGTGACCTTGCTCCGCGCGACTCACCACGTTTTACGTCATAGCCTACGATAAAGGTGTCTTTGTCGAACATGGCTGATTGAAAACGAGCATATGGGCACATGTGAATACACATGATGGATCGCATCCAGCCAGCATTACCATAAGTACATCCAGCAAAGAATAACACCCAGAACACAGGCCAAAACGCTTCATCCCAAGTGAAGAAATTGATGACTAGATCGCGTATTGGCACGAAGTAACCAACAAAGGTAAACCCTGTAGCGAGAGCGATAGTTATCCACGCAAAATGCTTGGCAGCTTTACGCATGATGAGATCGCCAGTGAGTTTGCCGGTATCTTGCTTGCGACGTTTATTGGCACTTCCTTCAAACTTTTCTTCAAACCAAATGTACATAAAGGTCCAAACGGTTTGAGGACAGAGGTATCCACACCATACTCGACCCAAAAATGTGGTGATAAAAAATAGCCCAAAAGCTGAGATAACGAATAACAGCGCCAGTAAGGTGAGATCTTGTGGGTAGAGCGTGGTGCCAAAGAAATTAAACTGCTGGTTACCTATATCCAGCAGTATAGCTTGCCGCTCTCCATATGTAATCCATGGCACAAGTGCAAAGAGCAGCAACAAAAACCAACCACCATAGCGGCGTAGTCGTTGAAATTGTCCCTTACTTTCTCGCACATATATACGATTACTTGGATTAAACCTGTCCCCTTTGGTTTTGTGAGTTTTGGGGTTAAAGGTTTTGGGAGTCACGTCTTTTACTTCAATCTTGTCCTGACTCATAACGCTTCCTTCTTGGGCTAAAGGCAAGGCTTCTTTGTGGCCTTGCTCTATCGACAATCCTTGTTAAGTATTGTCTTATTTAGCGATGATTATATACGTGGCGTCATTTTTATTTCTTTAAGGTAATCAACCTTTAGCAACAAAGAGCAGTACAGTTTGATAAAAAAAAGACCTAACAGTTTACCCATCCTTATGATTTAGATATAAAAACCAAAAAAACACTCAATAGAAAACAACTATTTTATGATGCCTCGAGCTTTAAGTAGTGCAGACTTAAAATCAGGCTCATGGTCTTTCGCTAAGCCAGGGATCATTTCATTTTTGGCGCTATTGCGCATTTTCAGATGGTAGATCAATACATCATCGGTGAGCTTTTCTAGTGGACCTTGATACCCCGCTTCTTTTGCTAGTTGGACAATAAAGGCTAGCAAATTGAGATCTTGGTTTTTATTCCACTCTGGTTCTAGGAGCTCAAGCAACTCTTCAATACGATGACACCTCATGATAATTCCCATACTTTCTGTGATGATATGGTGTCAAATGTATCAAATGGCATGCTCCAGTGCCAAGGATTAAATTGAGTTGGAACTATATTGGAATAAAAGAAAAAGCGCAGTATCGCTGCGCTTTTTAACTATGCCGCCTTGGTCACTTTGGCTGTAGATGACGCCAATAATGCCGTCTTTTCTACTAAAGTCATTCCGGGCGCGAGATTGTGTGTCGCGGGTGTCTTTACAAAGCCACTGCGGCGACGCATCGCACGGTTGGTGTGCGAGCACCTGACTACTGTTGGTCGCATTGATTAACCTAACTGCCAGGCATATCCATTGCCAAATTTATGGCCTAATTAGTTATGAGCTGCGCTATGCTGTTGCAAGGAACTCTTCTGGCTCACGCCAATCCAAGTAACTAATCAGGGACTGTGATATGAAGCATACATATCACTGATTAGACTAGCACCATCTTATCAATTGGTCGATATCTAATCGTTTATCTTTATCCAACCTCACTGCAATTATGTGAGAAAGGTTGCAGTAGTCTAGCTCCCGTCCAGATTAGTATGAGTCTATGAGGTTGCATCTAGATGTGTTGTTCCTAGGAGAAGTGAATGTCGTTTTTTAAGAAAACCCTTGCAAGCTTTGGTATAGGATCCGCGAAAGTAGACTCTGTACTTCAACAAGAAGTGCTTTACCCTGGTGAAAAGGTAAACATAAGAGTTGATGTTTATGGGGGCGCGACTGCGCAAGAAATAGATAACATAGAAATAAAACTCTATTGTCGCTACATCAAGGAAATGCCCTCTAATCAAGGTAATGATAAAGGATCGAATAGTCGAATGCGACGAGTACCCAGCAACCATGCCTTAGCTTGTTGGAGTTTGCCATATGCGTTTACGCTTGAGCCTGGTGAAACCCGCAACTTTGATGTTGAGCTTAACATACCTTGGAACACACCAGTGACAATAGGCGATTCCAAAGTATGGCTAGAAACGGGATTGAATATCGCTTTGGCGAAAGACCCGACGGATAAAGATATATTAACGGTACGCCCAGATCCTTTGTTAGACGGTATCTTCACGGTATTGGAAGAGAGTGGTTTACGTATTCGTCAGGTTGAATGTGAGGCTGTCGAGGGTTTTGACTTGCCTTTCGTACAAGAGTTTGAATTTGTACCGACCACAGGGCCGTTCCATGGGCGATGGCGAGAGTTAGAGGTGGTGGCGCATAGAAATGATCAACATCTTGAAATCTGGTTTGAAATTGATCGTCATCGTAAAGGCACTCGGGGAATGTTGGCTGGTTTACTTGGCAGTGGCAAATTGAAACGTCAGTTATCTATTCCTGTTGACACCCCAATAACACAAGCGAGTAAACAGGTTGTCGAATACCTAGACAAACATACTTAACCTAAAGTTAATATTTTTAGCTTACATGTGTAAGCTGAGTGTGTCATACTCTAGAGCAATTATTCCACAATATGGTTAATTATGACCACTCAGCACAGCCCTGCGTACAGCACAACAGAAGAGCTGGCAAACACTCTAACCCATGGCGTTGGCATCTTGTTAGGGGTGGTCGGCCTAATTTTACTTTTAATAAAAGCTGTCGATAATAATGCAGATACTCTCACTATTACCAGTATGAGTATATATGGGGCGAGCATGATAGTCCTATTTCTTGCTTCGACGCTTTACCATGCTATCCCCTATCAAAGAGCCAAAAGGGCGCTTAAAACGTTTGATCATTGTGCAATTTACTTACTGATTGCCGGGAGTTATACGCCGTTTCTCTTAGTCAGCTTACGAACCCCTCTTGCGATTGGCTTAATGATAGTTATCTGGGTATTGGCTCTTATTGGCATTATTATGAAGCTGGCGTTTGTCTATCGTTATAAAAAGCTATCACTTGTAACCTATTTAATGATGGGCTGGTTGTCTTTGGTGGTGATTTATCAACTTGCGCTTAACCTAGAAGTGGGCGGGTTAACCCTTTTGGCTGCAGGAGGGATAATATATTCACTTGGTGTTATCTTCTATGTTGCTAAGCGCATTCCCTTCAACCATGCGATATGGCATGGATTCGTTCTGGCAGGTTGCGCTTGTCATTTTTTCGCCATTTACTTGTATGTTGACCCTGTTTAGCGATTGATAAGACTGGTGATATTTGCGCTAATTAGATACTGGTCTTGTTTAACCACCTCCAGCTCTATATCCTTGCCTTTCTTTACTTGTTGTGATCGCAGGTAGGTATCTGGCATTCGTTTGATTGATTGCCATATTTGGATACTTTTTTTCGTGAGAACTTTTTTATCTATCCCTGATACTTCAATCTCAATTTCAATGAGTATTACTGAGTTGAGGCTTTGATTGGTGATAGAGGTTGGAATAATGAGCTTACCACCAGCATAGCTTGGCGCTCCGAGCAGCACGTCCACTCCAGAATCTGACAGTTGCATGATAGGGTGATTACTATCGAGTTTAATCATGCTGTCTGTTTTTTTATCGATAAGTGGAATGGCTGCAAGTTGTGACTTATCTGAAGTAAGGCTTTCAGCCTTGTCAGGTGACGTCTGGGCTACATATTGCCAAGTAAAATTGTCATGTAAAATGACTTGGCGACCATCATTTAAAGTCACTGTTTGATCTGCCATTACAGTCGAGGCTGCGAGTATAGTCAGTAAGCTTATAGCTTTATACATCTTTTGTCCTTAGCGCTTCCAAAATGCTGGGAAAAATAATACCAATATAGTGAGTATTTCCAGTCGTCCCATTAGCATACCAAAGCTGAGTAACCATTTTGCCATATCGGGAAGAGGGGCAAAATTACCAGTTGGACCAATGACAGAGCCCATGCCCGGTCCTACGTTTGCGACTGCGGTAATGGAACCAGAGATGCTGGTAATAGGATCCAGTCCTAGCGCGCTTAGGCAGCCAGCAATAACAATAATGGTGACGAAAAACATGAGTACAAATGCGACGACTGAGCGAACAATATCGTCGTTAACGGGTCTATGGTTATATCGCTGAACAAACACACCTGAAGGGTGGATCAGTTTCATCATTTGTTTATTGAGTAGAGTGATTGCAATTTGAAAGCGGAAAATCTTAATGCCCCCAGAGGTAGAGCCAGAACAGGCTCCCGCCATCATCAAGAAGGCAAATAAAGTGGTAGGCAAAGCTCCCCAAGCGGTAAAGTCCTCCAAGCCAAACCCTGTTGTAGTCAATACAGAAACAATATTGAACATAGAGACTCTTAGGGCGTCCATGACGTGGTAGCCATCTCGAATGACTAACCAGCCGGAAATAATAAGACTAGAACTTAGGAACAAATAGGTGAAGCCCTTTACTTGGGCATCACTAAACAGCTCAGTGACGGTTCGCTTTCTAAGTGCGGCCACAAATAATAAAAAGGGTAGGCCGCCAAGAAACATAAACAGAGTCGCAACCCAGTGTGAGCCATGGGAGAAATGGTTCATTGAGCCATCAGAAGTCGAATAACCACCGGTAGAAAGGGTTGTAAATGAGTGATTGATTGCTTCAAATAAGCTCATGCCTGTAAGAAGGTAGCCAATCATACACAGACCTGTCAGGCTCAGATAAACCAGCATAATATTTTTAGCAACGGTTTTGGCTCTGGGACTGCTTTTATCTGACCAGTCTGATGATTCGGTATGAAAGAGCTTCATACCCCCGACGTTGAGCATTGGCAACACCGCAACCGCCATTACAATGAAGCCGATACCACCCAACCATTGCAATATGGATCGCCACAGTAAAATGCTCGGCGCCATGTCATCGAGTCCACTCAGTACTGTTGATCCGGTCGTTGTGATACCAGACATGGTCTCAAAGTAGGCATCGGTAAAGCTAATGTGATTGATAAACACAAAAGGTAGAGCCGCAAATGAGCTGGCTACTGTCCACACCAAACTAGTGATTAAAAACATGTCTCGAGCACTGAGCTTGAAGCTTTTAGTGCGCCCTATAGTTAAACATGCAAACGCTGCTATGTGGGTGATGATAACGGCTTGGCCAAACTCGATAAACCCAGCGGTTCCAGTAAAAAAAGCCACCAGCGTTGGGACATACATAAATAAGGCAAGCTTTGAGAGTACCAAGCCAATAACAAACAGAATAGGGCGAAAGTTGACCATAAGTTCAAACCTAGAGGAAGAATGGACTCGGCTGGAACAGGGCTTCTACGTCCGCAACGTACTTCTTATCAACTAAGAACATCACCACATGATCATCTTGCTCTATAGTAGTGCGGTCGTGAGCTATCAAGACTTCTTCCCCTCGTACAATGGCTCCAATTGTGGTTGCAGGTGGAAGCTTGATGTCACCTATCGCCCGACCTACTACTTTTGAGGTTGTTTCATCACCATGCGCAATGGCTTCGATGGCTTCAGCTGCGCCTCGGCGAAGAGACGATACGTTAACAATATCTGCTCGGCGAACATGGGTCAGCAAAGCGGAAATGGTGGCTTGCTGGGGGGATATGGCAACATCGATAACCCCACCTTGGACGAGATCCACATAGGCACCGCGCTGGATTAAAACCATGACCTTTTTAGCGCCCATTCGTTTTGCCAGCATGGCAGACATGATGTTGGTTTCATCCTCATTTGTTAGTGCGATGAATACGTCAACCTGGTCGATGTTTTCTTCGAGTAGCAGTTCTTGATCGGCGGCATCGCCGCAGAAAACTATGGTATTCTCAAGCTCTTCAGATAGCTTTTCCGCTCTTATATAGCTGCGCTCTATAAGTTTGACACTGTATGATTGCTCAAGACACTTAGCGAGACTCGCACCAATATTACCCCCGCCCACAATCATTATTCGTCGATATGGTTTCTCAAGGCGCTGTAATTCGCTCATCACTGAACGAATATGGTTACTTGCTGCGACGAAGAAAACCTCATCATCTGCTTCAATGATAGTTGTCCCTTGTGGGCGGATAGGCCTACCTTGACGAAAGATGGCTGCGACTCTGGTATCGATGTGCGGCATGTGTTCTCGAAGAGCAGAAAGAGCATTGCCAACCAGGGGACCGCCATAATAGGCTTTAACTGCAACTAAACTTACTTTTTGGTCGGCGAAACTGACAACTTGAAGCGCTCCTGGGTATTGAATTAGGCGTTCAATATAGCTTGTCACTAATTCTTCTGGGGCAATCAAGTGATCGACAGGCACTGCACCAGATTGAAACAGCGCCTCTTTTTCGTATAGGTATTGTGGTGAGCGAATTCTGGCAATACGGTTGGGCGTGTTAAACAAAGTAAAGGCCACCTGGCATGCTGCCATATTGGTCTCATCCATATTAGTTACAGCAACCAGCATGTCGGCATCTTGAGCGCCAGCTTCGCGCAGTACATCGGGATGACTCGCATAACCATTGACGACCCGCAAATCATACTTATCTTGAAGCTCGCGCAGTCGGTCACTGTCTTTATCAACTATGGTTATATCATTGTTTTCGCCCACCAAATTTTCAGCTAATGTCCCGCCGACTTGTCCTGCACCAAGAATGATGATTTTCATAGTGTTTCCTGTTTAACCAAAGTTGAAAAGACTGCTAGCCTCTAATCATTATGCACTTTCTTAAGAATGGCATAGTAAAATCCATCCATACTTTCCTCTCCGGGAAGTATTTGTCGCCCAGGCTTTTCTGTTGTAGAGCCTTCTAATTGTGCATCTTGGGTGCGCGATAGGAAGGTCTTTATTTGTTCGCTATTTTCTTGGGGAGTAATAGAGCACGTCGCGTAAACTAGCGTACCGCCTGGCTTTAACTCTTGCCACATAGCATCAAGGATTTCGCTTTGTAACTTGGTGAGTGCAGTTATATCTTCTTGGCGTCTTAGCCATTTTATATCTGGATGACGACGAATGACACCAGTGGCAGAGCACGGAGCGTCAAGTAAGATTCGATCGAATTTTTCTCCTTGCCACCAATTCTGTGGATGGCGCGCGTCACCGTAAATAACCTGAGCGTTTAGTTTTAGGCGACTTAGGTTGTCATGGACACGCTTAAGTCGGTTTTCATCACAATCAATAGCAACAACTTGAGCCCCTTCAGTTCTTTCTAGGATGTGCGCTGTTTTGCCTCCCGGCGCTGCGCAGCAATCAAGGATCAGCTCGCCATCTTTTGGAGTGAGGTAGTTTAGAGAAAGCTGTGCTGCAGCGTCTTGTACCGATACCCAGCCTTGGTCAAAACCAGGTAGCTGAGAAACATCACAAGGCGTTTCTAATCTGAGGGCATCCCGTGCTTCACTATGGGCGATACTATTGATGTCACTGTCTTTAAGAAGCTGTTGGTAATCTTCACTGCTATGGTGCTTATGATTAACCCTTAGCCACATAGGTGCCTTGCTATTATTAGCTTCAACAATGTCTTGCCATTTATCAGGGTACGCGTCTTGAAGTAGGGTTAGCAGCCAGCTCGGGTGGCCATATTTACCAGCGTTATGGCTGACCGAGTGGGCATCCAGTTCTTCCTGTTGGCGCTGATAGTTACGCAGTACGGCATTGATTAAACCGCGCAGGCGAGGGCCTTTGAGTGTCTTGGTGCCCTCAACCGTTTCCCCCACTGCCGCATGAGCTGGAATACGCATAAAGCTTAACTGATAGATACCAACTAAAATCAGATGATGAAAAACACGTTGTTTGCCTTTGAGTGGCTTATCCATGAGCTCATTAGCTATAGATTCAAGGCGAGGAAGATAGCGCAGGGCGCCGTAACATATTTCTTGAAGTAGAGCTTGGTCACGAGGTTTAACTTGCTGTTGAGCTAGTGGAAGTGCAGTGGAAAGAGACTGGCCCTTGTCGACGACTTGGAAAAGGACATTAGCCGCAGCAGCGCGAACATTCATGTAAAATACCTTGATAGTAAGGAGGGTGTCTCCACCCTCAAAAAGTACGTATAAATTAAGTCAGTTGTGTACCGACTTCAAACCAATTGGCTCGTGAATTCAGAATATCTTGAATTGGCATGGCCTTTTTGCCTGGAACTTGGAGCTGCTCCAAAACCAGAATATCTTTACCAGTAGAAACATAAATACCAGTTTTATCTGCTTGGATTATAGTTCCCGGGGCCTGGTTAGTGTCTTGCTGCACCACTTTGCTCTGCCAGACTTTAATGTTTTTATCGCCAGCAACAAAGTGACTGATTGGCCAAGGGTTGAAAGCCCTTACGCAGCGTTCAATGTGCTTAGCATCGTCACTCCAATCAATGCGAGCTTCTTCTTTGCTAAGCTTTTCGGCGTAATTGGCTTGGTCGTCATCTTGCTTTTCTGCGCTTGCTGATTTATTGGCTATTTCGCCAAGACAGTCGATCAAAGCTTTGGGGCCAAGTTCAGCGAGTTTGTTGTACATAGATGCGCTGGTATCTTGCGGCTCGATAGGCAGAGTAGCAATCTTCAGCATATCTCCTGTGTCCAAGCCAATATCCATTTGCATAATGGTCACGCCCGTTTGCTCATCGCCCGCCCAAATTGAGCGCTGAATCGGTGCGGCACCGCGCCACCTTGGCAAAATGGAACCATGGACATTGATACAACCAAGCTTTGGCATGTCGAGAACAGCTTGAGGCAGTAGCAGGCCATAAGCGACAACGACCATAAGTTCTGCTTTTAGACTGGCTAAATCTTGCTTGTCTTGGTCTGACTTGAAGTTTTCTGGCTGGTAGACAGGGATATTATGCTCAATCGCCAAGGTTTTTACTGGGCTAGCGGTGATTTTCTTCCCGCGCCCCGCTGGTCGATCAGGTTGAGTGTATACTGCGATAACCTCATGCTCAGAAGACAACAACGCCGCCAAATGACGGGCGGCGAAGTCAGGAGTACCAGCAAAAACAATCTTTAAAGGTTTGCTCAAAGTGGGTTCCTTTGTTTATTTGTTAGGCTTTACTGGCGTTTTTTTCGTTAAAACGTTTTATTTTTGCCAGTTTTTCTTGGATGCGCTTACGTTTCAAAGGCGATAGGTAGTCGACAAACAGTTTACCTTGTAAGTGGTCAAGTTCATGTTGAACGCAGATCGCGAGTAGCTCATCTGCTTCAAATGTGAATTCTTTGCCATCTCGGTCAAGCGCTTTTACTGTCACTTCCGCAGCTCTTGGCACCAAGGCTCTCGCGCCAGGAACAGATAAGCAGCCTTCTTCGATGCCATCTTCACCACGTTTTTCAGTGATTTCAGGGTTGATAAGAACCATAGGCTGATCGCGCGTTTCTGATATGTCAATTACGACGACGCGTTTGTGAACATCAACTTGAGTGGCAGCAAGGCCAATTCCTTCTTCGTCGTACATGGTTTCAATCATGTCGTCGACGAGCTTTTGAATCTCAGGTGTCACCTGTTCTACTGGTTTTGCTACCGTGCGTAGGCGATCATCTGGAAATGTTAATACTTGTAATACAGACATATACACTCGAAATTTTGAACTGAGCTGAATCAGGATAAAGTTTACTGGGTCAATTCTAGACATTTTACCACCTAAATGACAGCATGGTTATTGCTTTTAACTGTTTTGCCTGAATTAAAGCCAGTTGAGTACTAATCAGGTTTGCTTGGCTATTCTGGTTCAATTTATATACTGAGCAACATGCTAGAAATATAGAGGTGCCATCTGAGTGATTCCCCTAATAAAAGTGATGAGCTAAGCTCTTGGCTCAGTTTGTACTTTACCCCAAGAGTTGGTCCTAAGACTTTTCAGAAAATTGTTGCTATTGATTCACCCTCCAATATAGTCCCGTCATCTTCCCAAGCGTTAAGCGCGTTGGGTTTTAACTCTCGGCAAATTCAATATCTCAAGCATCAAGCGCTCAAAGACGTCGATGAGTGTCTTGAATGGCAATCCAATGGTATAAGCAGGCATATTCTAACCCTTGATGATCTTGGTTATCCTGAGCAACTAAAACAAATAGACTCCGCGCCTCCAGTGCTTTTTATTGAAGGTGACCTCATTAGCTTACAAGAGCCACAAATTGCCATTGTCGGCAGCCGCAACGCCAGTATTGACGGTCTTAATCTTGCAAGAGATTTTGCTATGCAGTTGGCTAGGCAAGACCTGGTTATCACCAGTGGTATGGCATTAGGAGTAGATGGTTATGCTCATGATGGCGCTATGCAAGTAGGGGGAGACACAGTGGCGGTTTTAGGTTGTGGCTTAAATAATATTTATCCCGCTCGTCATCAAAAGCTTGCGCAAAAAATTGCATCTCAGGGAGCTTTGGTGTCTGAATTTCACCCCAATGCAAAGCCAAAAGCAGAGAATTTCCCTCGGCGTAATCGTATCATTAGTGGCTTGTCTTTAGGTGTATTAGTTGTTGAAGCAGCTGAAAAAAGTGGATCGCTTATCACCGCTCGATACGCAAGCGAACAAGGCCGAGAAGTCTTCGCTATCCCAGGTTCGATCCATCACAGCCAAGCCCGTGGCTGTAATTGGTTGATAAAGCAGGGAGCGTGTTTGGTTCAACAGGTATCAGACATTATTGATGAAATAGATTGTTTGATACGTTGGTCTAATTTTCACCCATCGAAAGAGACGATGGAAGCATTTGAACAAATTGATTGCAAAGAAGAATTGCCATTTCCTCACCTGTTAGCTAACGTAGGTAGTAAGGCTATACCTGTTGATATTCTTGCAAGCAGGACCAATATACCTGTTCAAGATGTCATGATGCAGCTTTTAGAGCTTGAGCTCTTAGGGCACGTTGTTGCAGTTTCTGGTGGCTATATTCGAAAGGGGAGGGGCGAGCTATGATGATGGATATCCTTATGTATCTGTTTGAGACTTACATCCATAGTGATGCAGAGTTACAGGTCAATCAAGATGAGCTGGAAGAAGAATTAATTCGTGCTGGTTTTCATCAAAAAGACATATATAAAGCCCTTGTTTGGCTCGAAGAGTTAGCAGCATTACAACAGAGCGAAACGCACGCGGCGATTTCAATTTGTAGCACGTCAACATCGACACGTATTTATACCGAGAAAGAATGTTTGAGACTGAACATTGAATCTCGTGGCTTTTTAACATTCCTTGAGCAAGTTAACGTTTTGTCCACTGAAACTCGTGAAATGGTCATCGACCGTATTATGGGGTTAGAGACAGATGAGTTTGAGTTGGATGATTTAAAGTGGATCGTGTTGATGGTGCTGTTTAATGTGCCGGGGAATGAAAATGCTTATACCTTAATGGAAGAGCTTCTATACACTAAAGAGCAGGGTATTCTTCATTAGAGCGTATGAGTGGTAAAATTGATAATCAGCTGTTCTCTGCCCATGAGCACGCTTTAGAACAAAAAGCATGCCCTAAATGTCGCTCTCAGCAAGGCAATGGGCAGCTTCAACTTCGTCATGGTAAACATGGCGTTTTTCTTGGCTGCAGTTTGTACCCTAGTTGCGATTATGTTCAAGCACTGCATCAAAATGATGGTCATGTTGTTAAAGAGTTAGGGGTACCTTGCCCCGAGTGCGGCCAAGAGTTAGTGCTACGTCATGGTCGTTATGGCATGTTTATCGGTTGCAGTGATTATCCAAACTGCTCCCATTTGGAATCGCTAGACCAAGAAACCAAGTCAGCCCCAAGTGCTGATATAGCCTGCCCCGAGTGTCACAAAGGCCAACTGGTTGAGAGGAAAAACCGTTTCGGTAAAACCTTCTATGCTTGTGATAATTTCCCTAAGTGCCGTTTTGCGCTTAACCAGCCACCCGTGAAAGGTTGCTGTGAGCAATGTGGTTTTCCTTTATTAGTTGAGAAGACGCTTGCCAACGGCAATAAGCTTCAATGTGCAGACCGAAAATGTGGTTACACACAGGCTTAAAATGGAGAAAAAACGGCGCTATGAATAGCGCCGTATAACTTGGTTTGTTAATTGCTCGCTTTATCGCGCCATTGCTGAACAGCAGGAAAGGCGGAGGAGTCCAATAGGTTAGACAAAGTAGCAAGTTTTCGTTGTAGCTCGCCTGTGTAATCACCACACACATTAATGTGGCCCATTTTTCGCCCAGCTCGCTTCTCTTTACCATACCAGTGTACATGGCACCCCGATAACTCAAAGACCTCAGATGGTAGGCGATCTTCTCCAAGGATATTGATCATGGAAGTTTCGCGAACAAGCTTGGTGCTACCAAGAGGCATTCCACATACTGCCCTAAGGTGGTTCTCAAACTGGCAGGTTTCGGCACCTTGCTGTGTCCAATGGCCGGAATTATGCACTCGAGGCGCGATTTCGTTGACAAGCAGAGTACTATCGAGATCAAAGAACTCAAGTGCCAGCACTCCGCTGTAGTCAAGTTGATTAGCAACAGCAGTGAACATAGTTTCCGCTTGTTGCTGCAGTTCATTATCAGCAATAGCGGTTGAGATACTCAACACACCATCGGTGTGGATATTTTCAGCCAATGGATAAACTTTGATTGTCCCATCTTTTGCGCGAACGCCAACTAAGGATACTTCGCGGTTAAATGGCACGAACTCTTCAGCGACAATCGCTTGATCATGTACCGATTCAATGCAGATTTTCATCTCTTGCCAAATTGACTCTATCTGCTCATGGCTTTTTAGACGCCATTGACCCTTACCGTCATATCCACCAAGGGCGCTTTTTAGCACCATAGGGATGCCAATCTGCTCGATTGCTTGAGTGAAATCCTCTTTGGTTTGAATAACATGATACTTGGCACTGCGAACTTTGGCTTTATCCAGTAGCGCTTTTTCGAGGCGTCGGTCACCGCCGCACTTTATTGCCTCAGATGAGGGCAGAAGTTTCCCACTTTTTTGGCACTCATCTAAAATTGGATGTGGTATATGCTCAAATTCAGCGCTAATGACATCGGCCTTCTCAATGGCATTCGCTAGTCCTTTACCTATTTTTTCTTGTGTCAGAGGGTGAACAATTTCTTCACTACCGACGTCATAGGCTATGACCTTGATGCCCAGAGGGGCGCCAGCTAAAGACATCATACGTGCCAATTGACCTGCGCCAAGCACTAACACTTGCATGGGTTACTCCTCAGCTGGATTAGGATTAGCGAGAACTGTTTCGGTTTGTTGATCTCTAAAAGCCTCAACTTTTGCCATCACAGCTTCATCATGAGTACCTATAATTTGCGCAGCTAGGATGCCTGCATTGGCTGCGCCTGCTTCGCCAATAGCGAGAGTTCCAACTGCAATGCCTTTTGGCATTTGTACGATGGAAAGTAAGGAATCCATGCCTTTTAACGCTCTCGATTGAACCGGAACCCCCAACACAGGAAGGCTAGTGAAAGCTGCGGCCATACCAGGTAAATGGGCAGCGCCACCTGCGCCAGCAATAATCACTTTTAATCCGCGCTGTTTAGCACTATTGGCGTAATCGGCAAGAAGTTGTGGGGTGCGATGAGCCGAGACTACTTTTGTTTCGTACTCCACTCCAAACTGATCCAGCATTTCTGCTGCCAGCTTCATGGTTGGCCAATCAGACTTAGAACCCATGATGATACCGACTTTCATCTTCAACTCCTTAATTCAACTCTTTTAGATGAGCAGATAAATTTGCCCGTATTATACGAGGATTTTTACCTCAAGCAAACGTTTGCGCCTGCTTTTGATTGCGATGAGTGTAATTTGTCATCAAATAGCTTTAGGCATTGGAGAAGAATATTTGTAAACTTTGGTTCTTCAAGTGCAAATCAGACAGGAAAAATCCGTGGATAATTTTGAGCAAGTATTATCGGCTCTTAACAATGGTGAGGTCATTGCTTACCCAACAGAAGGAGTGTTTGGTGTTGGTTGCGATCCCGATAGCCAGGAAGCCATTATAAAACTGCTGGAGTTAAAGCAAAGACCTGCTGAGAAAGGCTTGATTTTAATTGCTGCTAGCTATGAGCAGTTATTACCATACATAGATGAATCTCAGCTTTCTGAGCAGCAACTTAATCAAGTCCATAGCACTTGGCCTGGTCCAGTAACTTGGATTATGCCGTGTAGCGATAAAGTTTCAAACTTGGTGAGTGGCCAATTCGACTCGATAGCGGTGCGTGTTACCGATCACCCCTTGGTCCAAAAGATGTGTAATGCTTTTGGAAAACCGTTAACTTCGACCAGTGCTAACTTGAGTGGTCAACCTCCTTGTATGACATCGCAAGAAGTGGAGCAGCAGTTAGGAAACCGATTGTCGGCAATTTTGGTTGGTGAAACTGGTGGAAGAGATAAGCCGAGTGAGATTCGTGACGCTAAAACATCTAAGGTTTTGAGACAAGGTTAATTCTGTTAGGGAAGTAAGACAAATGCCAGCCATCAACAAACAAGCAGTAAAGCAATTTTTAATTGAACTACAAGATTCAATTTGTCAGCAGTTGGAACGGGTAGACGGAGTCGCCAAGTTTAAAGAAGATGCATGGAGTCGAGAGCCCGGAGAGAAACTAGGCGGCGGAGGTCGCACTCGTGTCATGACTGATGGGGCAGTCTTTGAGCAAGGTGGAGTGAATTTTTCACATGTAGAAGGCCAAGAGATGCCAGCTTCAGCAACGGCTCATCGCCCTGAGTTAGCGGGTCGACGTTTCGAAGCTATGGGTGTGTCGTTAGTGATGCACCCTAATAATCCTTATGTCCCTACCTCGCACGCCAACGTGCGTTTTTTCATTGCTGAAAAAGATGGTGAAGACCCTATTTGGTGGTTTGGCGGCGGCTTTGACTTAACACCGTTTTATCCATTCGAAGAAGATGCGCAGCATTGGCATGATACCGCTAAGCAAGTTTGTGCTCCGTTTGGCGAGCACGTCTATCGCGAGTATAAAGCTTGGTGTGACAAATACTTCTACCTGCCTCATCGTGACGAAACGCGTGGAGTTGGCGGCTTGTTTTTCGATGATCTTAATCATTGGGAATTTGATAAATGCTTGTCATATATAAAAGCGGTTGGTGAGGGGTATACTCAGGCCTATTTACCCATAGTTGAGCGACGTAAAGACACTGACTTTGGTGATAGAGAGCGCCAGTTCCAGTTATATCGTCGCGGTCGCTATGTTGAGTTTAATTTAGTTTTTGACCGCGGCACTTTGTTTGGATTACAAAGTGGTGGGCGAACCGAGTCAATTTTAATGTCTATGCCGCCATTGGCTCGCTGGGAATACGGTTATCAGGTTGAAGAGGGTAGCCATGAAGCGGAGCTTTATAAGCATTTCCTAAAACCGAGAGATTGGTAGGCTTTCTTCTCGGTAAGGTTGATGATAATGTCATTAAATTCGAGTGACCTTTTTGTCTTGAGTGGGTAAGGACATGACAGAGCAGAAAGTGCGTTATGCGGTTTTTGGCAATCCGATTGGTCAGAGTAAATCGCCTTATATTCATACGCTATTTGCGCAGCAAACCAACCAGCCTATCGCTTATACAGCAGAGCAAGCGCCTATCGATAGGTTTGAAGAAACTGTTCAGGCTTTCTTTGACCAAGGCGGTCAAGGATGTAACGTCACAGTACCATTTAAAGAACAGGCTTTTAGAGTGGCGACCCAGCTTACTGAGCGTGCTCAACTAGCTGGTGCGGTCAATACACTGAAAAGACTTGCTGATGGGCAAATCTTAGGTGATAACACTGATGGAGAGGGCCTTGTTCAAGATTTACTTCGACATGGTGTAAAGCTTGAAGGTGCTCGTATTCTGCTTATTGGAGCTGGTGGGGCGGCTCGCGGGGTTGTAAAGCCGTTACTTGAGCAGGGGCCAGCTAAGATAGTGATTGCCAATCGCACACACAGTAAGGCCAAGGAGTTAGCAGAAGTTTTTCAGCCTTACGGTGAGGTTGTTGCCCAATCAATGGATACCATGCTGGAAGCATATGATGTGATTATTAACTCAACATCTGCCAGTTTAACTGGTGAGGTGCCTGATATCTCTAGCGCGATCTTTTCATCATCCAGCGTTGCTTATGATATGATGTATGGAAAAGGTAATACTTCTTTTTGCCAGTGGGCAATAGATAGTGGATCTGTCTCAGTTTACGATGGTTTGGGCATGCTTGTCGGACAAGCTGCGGAAAGTTTCTTTCTTTGGCGAGGTGTTAGGCCGGAGATAAAGCCAGTACTTGATGCTCTTAAAAACCATCTTGAGGATAAACTATGAATCAGTCGATCTTGTTTTCTGATACTCAGGTGTGGGATGAAGCTAAACAAGTTGTGTTATTTCCGGCACAGTGCTTTGGCGCCCTTATACAATGCCATATCAGTAAAAAGGCACTAGAGGAGATGTCTGGGTGCCTTTTGAATAATGAGCAGCATATATTAACGGTTTTTTCTCAGTGGCGCTTTGAGATTGAAGAGCTTGCTGAGGCTTTAATTGAAGATGAAGCCTTTGATGAAAAGGGCATGATTGAGATTAGTAATTGATATCTTTTACCTTATGAAGATAGTCTTCTTTATTTTGCACATAGTTACTCGCCGATTTAAGTAGGAAAGCTCGTTCTTCCTCTGTTAAAGGACGAGCTTGTTTCACTGGACTTCCGACATATAAAAATCCACTTTCAAGCTTTTTACCTGGTGGGACTAAGCTTCCTGCTCCTATCATTACATCAGCTTCTATTAATGCGCCGTCAAGAACGATAGCGCCCATGCCAACTAGGACTCGGTCTCTGATTGTGCAGCCGTGAAGCATAACCTTATGCCCAATGGTAACGTCATCACCTATTATAAGTGGGAACCCTTCTGGATTTTTTTCGTTTTTATGTGTGACGTGGAGGACACTGCCGTCTTGTATGTTGGTTCGCTCTCCTATGTGGATATGGTTAACATCCCCTCTAGCAGCAACAAGCGGCCAGATGCTTGAGTCTTGACCAATGTGAATATCGCCAACAATAACAGAGCTGCTATCTATATATACTCTTTGGCCTAGCTGGGGTTGAATGTTTTTATAGCTACGGAGAGAGTTCATTCTTTATCCTTTTTATCTAGCAAATTTAAGCTTTTCTATGGCCCAAAGTAGCAAAAACGAAGATTATTGAATAGAAAATCTTCAAACGATAAAAAAAATCAAAAAAACTAAAAAAAGAGCTTGCCAATGTGAAGTTGATCTCTATAATTCCCCCTCGCTGACACGGGAGCGCAGTCAAGTTTTACTTGATTAACAGCTTCGGTTCAGAAGGTAAAAAAGCGTTAAGCAAAGTACTTAGAATTAAGTTAAAAAAGTT
>NZ_JAYQDQ010000007.1:0-90926 GCF_038138445.1 Vibrio sp. | reverse complement strand
GCGCAACCTTGCCAAGGTTGAGGTCACGAGTTCGAACCTCGTGTGTCGCTCCAAAATCAACCGCCTTGAAGGCGGTTTTTTTATGTCTGATTTTTCTCCCCGGAGTGTACATAGAATCACTTAGGTCGCTGCTACCGCTTTTGTATCAATGGCCAGCAAAGGCTGGCCATTATTCAATAATGGTTTAATTTCTGAAACGAGGAAGCTGTGCTGGGGTCAGAGCGCTGCCATTGCTAAAATAAGCGGTATCTATTTCAATGTTTCGCACGTCCCATTTGCTAAGGTTTTGACTAAAGGTCCTAGCTCCATTGAACATCGCAGACATGCTAGTGACATTTGAGGTGTCCCAGTTACCAATATTCTGATTGAAAGCCGTGGCATTTCTAAACATCCAATCCATGTTAGTGGCATTTGAGGTGTCCCACCCTCCAACGTCTTGGTTAAATCGGTAAGTTTGCTGGAACATAAACCCCATACTAGTGACATTTGAGGTATTCCAGTTACCAATATTTTGGTTAAAGCGCTCCGACCTCCAGAACATACCGTACATGTTAGTGACATTAGAGGTATCCCAGTTACCGATGTCACGGTTGAACTGGACAGCCCGATTGAACATCGTAGCCATATTAGTGACATTTGAGGTGTCCCAGTTACCGATGTCTTGGTTGAAGATGGTGTTTCCTTGGAACATCGCAGCCATGTTAGTGACATTTGAGGTGTCCCAGTTACCGATGTCTTGGTTGAATGCTCTTGCTTCGTTAAACATATAGCTCATATCAGTGACATTAGAGGTATCCCAGTTACCGATATTTTGATTGAATGCTGTTGCTCTGTTAAACATAAGTCTGATATCAGTGACATTAGAGGTATCCCAGTTACCGATATTTTGATTGAAAGCTGTGGCATTTGAAAACATAAGGCTCATATCAGTGATATTAGAGGTGTCCCAAGTGCCGATATTCTGGTTAAAGCGCGTCGCCCCCCAAAACATTCCTTTCATATTGGTTACACTTGATGTGTTCCACGCACTTATATCTACATTAAAGTTAGATCCAAACTCATGTTTAGGGCAATAGTTGTCCTTATGTCCGCGGGAATGATTAAACATGTAAGACATATCGGTTACTTGTGACGTGTCCCACTTACTTATATCTTGGCTAAACCTAGAGGCATATTGGAACATATGACTCATATTGGTCACCTTGGATGTATCCCAGCTGCCAATGGCTTGGTTAAAATTTTCCGCACAATGAAACATGCCCTTCATATTAGTCACATTTGAGGTGTCCCAGTTGCTGAGATCTGTAGTAAATTTCTGACTTCTCCTAAACATTTCTTGCATATTAGTCACTTTTGATGTGTTCCAATGACTAATATTTTGGTTAAAGTCCCATAAAAACATGAACATCCGGCTCATATCAGTGACATTGGCTGTATCCCACCGAGTAAGGTTTTGGTTAAAGAAGTAAGCTCCCATAAACATGTCACTCATATCGGTTACTTGGGAAGTATCCCAATTTCCAATATATTGATTAAACTTATAGGGATACATTAAATAAAAAGAGAGCGGTTCCTGATTACTATAAGAAAACATTCCTCTCGTGCTGGTGACATTTGAGGTGTTCCAATGACCAATGTTTTGATTAAATGACACTGCGTAGCGAAACATCTCACTCATATCGGTTACGTTGGCCGTATCCCAGCGTCCGATAGCCTGGTTAAATAGATAAGCGCCTTTAAACATTTCACTCATATCGGTTACGCGATGGGTATCCCATTGACTGATATCCTGGTTAAATGAATGAAAATCCTCGCCCCAAGGTTTGTGGTTTGATCCGATATCTTTGTAGCGATGAATTGGGTTATCGGGCTTGCTGATAGGCACTGAGAACATGGCTTTCATGCTAGTGACGTTAGAAGTGTTCCAACGGCCGATATCTTGATTAAAAGCTTTAGCGTCGGCGAACATGTAGCTCATATCAGTCACGTTAGCCGTATCCCAATTTCCAATATCTTGGCTAAAGGGCGTACCCAAAAACATTTCACGCATATTGGTGACGTTAGCGGTATTCCAGCTGCCAATATCCTGATTAAACGCACTGGCACCTGCAAATAGCCATGCCATGTTGGTAACCTTGCTGGTGTCCCACTGGCCGATATCTTGATTAAATTTCTCAGCGCGGTTGAACATGCCAATCATGGTGGTGACATTTTTCGTGTCCCAGTCACTAATATCAGCGTTAAAGTAAATTTCATCGGCAAATAAGACGCTCATATCGGTAACCTGAGTGGTACAAAACCTGATTGTGCCACCTTGCAGTTGGTTAAGCAGCGTTTCATCTCTGATCAGGACGTCATCGACGACGAGGTAATTAACGCCATTGGCGCTAATGTATGAATTAGGCTCGCTATTGGGGCAAGTGACGGTGCTAGCATAGGCTAAATGAGAGAAGCAGAGTAGTAAGCCACCAAAGGTCGCTTTACTAAGGTAATGTCCGGGTATCATAGAATTTTATCCAGGTTTAAAGTGGGAATCGCTATCAACTATCGGTAAGTCCGAAGCCTAAAATAAGGTGCCCTTTGTTTAGGAGAAAGCAAGGGATCTATCAATATATTGATAACACTAGTTCTAGTTAATAATATATATAACAATGACTTATGAATACACATGGCAGTGTGTAGTTTATCTCTATGTCTTAATATGAGAGCTAGGCTTGGAATTACTCAATACATAATGATTTATATGTCAATTTGGTTGGGTGGAGGAGAAGGCCAGCGCTCGCTGGCCGTTGGTTAGAATGTGTTACCGTTTAAGGTTGAAGAGTGGAGAGATGCTTCAATAATTGAAATGGGGGTGCTGGGCAGAAGTAAGGGCGCTTTGATAGCCGAATAAAAACAGCATATGAGTCGCGTCTACTTTATCTACATTCCAGCCGCTAAGGTTTTGACTGAAGTTTCTAGCGCTCGCGAACATTTGAAACATATTTACCACGTTTGAAGTATCCCAGCGACTAATATCCTGGTTAAAGCGATAAGCTTCAGAAAACATTTCATTCATATTGGTGACGTTTGATGTATCCCAGCTGCCTATATCTTGGTTGAAATTTTTGGCCACAAAAAACATGGAACCCAAATTTGTAACTCTTGACGTGTCCCATCTTCCTATGTCTCTATTAAAGGCCTTTGCTTGTTTAAACATTACTGCCATATTAGTGACACTAGAGGTATTCCACCTGCCTATATCTTGGTTAAACGCGCCAGCATTCCAAAACATTTTACTCATATCTGTTACACTAGAAGTGTCCCAGTTGCTTATATCCCCATTGAAGTTAGATTCGTAATAAGTTGCACTACCCCACATGAAAGGGGGTTTTGCTGCTTGAAACATTCCATGCATAGTTGTGACATTGGCGGTATTCCAATTATTAAGGTTTTGGTTAAACTTGCTCGCACGGTAAAACATCTTACTCATATCAGTGACTTGACCGGTATTCCAATCTCCTATGCTCTGATTGAAGACTTTGGCACCAGAGAACATCTCGCTCATATTAGTAACATTAGCCGTATTCCAGTTGCCGATATTTTGGTTAAAGGATTCGGCATCGTAGAACATCTTGCTCATATCAGTAATGTTATCTGTATTCCAATTCCCTATTGCTCCGTTGAACTTTGCCGCGTACGCAAATATTTCGAGCATATTGCTTACGTTACTGGTGTCCCAGTTGTTGAGGTTTTGGTTAAATTTTTTTGCGAAAAGGAACATTTCCTCCATGTTTGTGACACTAGATGTATCCCAGCCCCCGATAGGTCGGTTAAAAGCCTTAGTTCGTGAAAACATACTCTCCATGTTCGTGACACTAGAGGTATCCCATTCACCAATTTGGCCGTTAAATTTCTCGGCGGAATGAAACATCCTACTCATATCAGTGACCTTTGACGTGTTCCACTTATTTAGGTTGTGATTAAATCTACATGTGTTTTCGAACATATAGCTCATATTCGTAACATTAGAGGTATCCCAATCGCTGATATTCTGATTAAACGAGTTTGGAAGTTCTTGACAGTTATTTCCCACATATACCGTACGTGAATAAAACCCCCCGCCGTATGAATATGAATGCCTTGCAAACATTCCTTTCATATTGCTAACGCTTGATGTAATCCAATCGCCTATGGGCTGGTTAAAGTTAAAGGCGCTTCTGAACATATAACTCATGTCAGTGACATTAGCGGTATCCCAGCTACTAATATTTTGGTTAAATTTCTCAGCATACGAAAACATGTGGGACATATCGGTGACTTTTGAAGTGTCCCATCTCGTTATATTTTGGTTGAATTTTTTTGCGCCAGAGAACATGTGCGACATGTCGGTAACACTACTGGTGTTCCAATTGGCAATATTACTATTAAAAGTATGTCCGTACCTTCGAGATGTAGACTTAAACATTCCTTTCATACTCATAACATTTGAAGTATTCCAATTGCCGATATCTTGGTTAAATTTATAGGCATTAAGAAACATATAGCTCATATCGGTTACATTGGATGTATCCCATTGACTAATATCCTGATTAAATGAATTCATATTAGGAAATTCCAAAAAATTAGTATTGGCAAACATATAACTCGTATCAGTCACTTTAGCCGTATTCCAATTGCCAATATTTTGGTTAAAGGGCGCACCAAAAAACATTTCACGCATATTGGTGACGTTAGCGGTATTCCAGTTACCAATATCCTGATTAAAGGCTTTGGCACCAGCAAATAGCCATGCCATGTTGGTAACCTTGCTGGTGTCCCACTGACCGATATCTTGATTAAACTTTTCAGCGCGGTTGAACATGCCAATCATGGTGGTGACATTTTGCGTGTCCCAGCCACTAATATCAGCGTTAAAGTCAATTTCATCGGCAAATAAGACGCTCATATCGGTAACTTGAGTGGTACAAAACCTGATTTCACCATCTTGTAGTTGGTTAAGCAGCGTTTGATCTCTAATCAGGACGTCATCGACGACCAGGTAATCAGCGCCATTGGCGCTAATGTATGAATTAGGCTCGTTATTGGGGCAAGTGACCGTGCTGGCAAAAGTTAAATGAGAGGAGCAAAGTAGCAAGCCACCAAAGGTCGCTTTACTAAGGTAATGTCTGGGTATCATAGAGTTTTATCCAAATTTTGGAGGGTAAATATTAAAAATATAAAGCTTGGCAAGCTATTAATAAAAGCTCACTACAGGCAATAATAGGGTTGATTTAATTAAATGCATCGTTGTGATTATTTAATTAGTTTTGCGTGATAGCCTATGTTGGCTTTATTCTTTCCGATTGTTAGATGTCTTTTCTGCTATTGATAAATACTAAAATGATGGCCAGCTAATATCTGGCCACTTTCTTACATATTTAGTGATTAAATTGGGGGGCTCTTTTAGCGGATAGAAGACTCATTTCAGAGAAATTATCAAATGACTCTACTTGGTTAACATTCCACTGGCTAATATCCTGATTAAACCCCCAAGCAATAACCATTGGCATACCTGCGTCTACAATTAAGCTCAAAGTATTATTGAACATTTTGCTCATACTTCTTACTTGAGCAGTATCCCAATCACCAATATCTTGATTAAAATTTCGAGCATCGTTAAACATGTCGCTCATGTCTTTTACACTTGATGTATTCCAGTTACCAATATTTTGGTTAAAGCTGGCAGCATTTTTGAACATGGCCTGCATGTTTTTCACCCTAAAGGTGCTCCAGTCCCCAATGTCTTGGTTAAACTTTTTTGCACCGCTAAACATTTTGTGCATGTCTGTAACATTTGAGGTATCCCAGCGACCAATGTTCTGGTTGAACTTATCGGCATTTCTGAACATCATACTCATGTTTTTCACTCGGGATGTATTCCAATTACTAATGTCTTGGTCAAATGCCATGGTATTATCTTGTTCGTCCATAAAGCTATCTGTAATGCCAAACATCGCCTTCATGCTGCGGACTCTTGATGTATTCCAGTCCCCAATATCTTGGTTAAATGCCCTTGCGTTGGCAAACATATAACTCATATCTGTTACTCTGGAAGTAAACCAATTGCCAATATCTTGGTTAAATGGTGTGGCAAAAAACATTTCACGCATATTGGTAACATTGGCAGTATTCCAGCGCCCAATGTCTTGGTTAAAATTGCTCGCTCCTGCAAACATCCATGACATATTGGTGACTTTTCGTGTATCCCAACGACTGATGTCTTGGTTAAATTTCTTTGCACCGTTGAACATACCTATCATGGTTGTTACATTTTGCGTGTCCCAATCACTAATATCGGTGTTAAAGTCTCTTCTATCCGCAAATAGAACGCTCATGTCGGTAACGTGAGTGGTACAAAACTTTATGGTGCCATCTTGTAATTGGTTAAGCAGCTTTTGTTCTCTGACTAGCGTATTATCGACGACCATATACTTGCGATTGCCCTCGATTATCAGTGATTTGGGTTTGGCATCGGAGCACGTGTAGGTCGACGCTAACGCTAGGTTACTACTGGTTAATAAAAGTGTGGCAAGTGCGGTTTTGCAATAGTGTTTTGCAGAATTCATTGTAGTTATTTTCCCCTAGGTAAAGGTCAAGAAAAAATTAGAGAGTCAAATGCATGCTCAACCCTATTCAGCAATAATGGAGACTATTAGTGAGCTAATCTTTGATGGGTTATAGCTGTCTTTATCACTGTTTATTATAAAAATAAAAACAAAATATAATCAGTAGATATTTCTACGATTATATTTTCTAAGCATAAATCCGTGATGCCCGATGCATTAATTTAACTTTTTAATGATTTTTTTATTTTTAATAATATTGGTATTTAATGATAAATGGCAATGGTTTCCTATATATAAGATTTTATAACTAAAAATAATCTTTTTCTTGACCTTAATGATTTTCTATTAAATGAATTACCTGTTTCAATTAAATGAGCTTCAATAAATATATTTATATTAATTTCATGTCAAAAATATTTGCGATGCTTATTTTTTGTTCTTTTTGATTGAATTAATTTTTAGTGATTAATTAAATGTGATTTGGGTTTGTTTATTAATTATTTAGATGAATATAATTATCAGCTAAATTATATGCTAGTTATATAAACACTTAATGTGATGGCTAACCATGAAATAGTGTTGACCACATAAATCACCAACGATTTCAATATTTAGCCGGTTTCTTTTATCTATATATTAAGGTAATTAAATGAGGTTTTACCCAAAGACATTGGCATTACTTACTATTCCTAGTTGGGCTGTGTTTGCAACGCCCAGTTTAAATGACTGTAATCACCTAAACATTCTTCCTGAAGATGGGACTGTATATTTTAACCAGTCTTGTTCAACAGCATATGTACTACCCAAAGATACAGGTGTTTCAACCGAAGGTGTGTTTACGCCAAACTCATATGGGAGGAATGTATGTGGCCATTACCAGTCAACGGAAGATGCCATTGTTCGTGTAACTAATGAAATCAATGGCGTTTATAAAAATGCAGGTCAGTTTATAGAGAGAAAGGCCTCTATATTAAGTAGAATCAATAGTTTAAAATCAGAAGTCTACGCTGTTCGTGACCAGTATGCTGAAGAAGTTTTTCATTATGAGATGGCAAAAGAATATGCGGACCAATGGATGGAGGAATACAGAGTCGCTAGCCGTGCATTATCAGATTGCCGACAGTCATCAAGTCAATGCCAAAGTGAGCAGGACAAAGTTGCAGAAGTGAGAGCTGAGTTGACCTTCGCCACTAAGGAACTCAGTGAAGCGAGAATTGGCTACCGACCGGTCAAGGGTATTACTGACCAAGCACACAGGGCGATTTTAAGTGCGGAGGAAGAACTTTCTCTGCTTACCTACAGAAACAAAGCGCACCTCGATGCCATGAAGAGTTTAGAAGATTCTCTGAGCGAAATGTTAGCTAAATATGCGGTCACAGAAGCAGGAGACGCGGTATTTACTTTTGATATACGCCATCAGGCACATGTGGATGCATTAGCAAATAAATATGCGCATTTAGGTTTAGATTGGCAAAAGATGCCAGCGATGCAAACCGATATCTCAGTATTGTCTCCATTTGACAATATGGATAGTGCTGAAAGAGTTCAATATCAGCTTCCCGTTCTAGGTAGCTATATTGTTGGTAATTCTCAGCAATCACAAGTGGGCTTGAATCAATCGGGTAATACGATTCCACCTCAAGAACAGCCGCTGTCCAGTGATATGTTGACATCATCGTTAAATAATAGAGAAAGCTTTCAAGCTGGAATAAAGCTCAATGCAATTGGAGCATGTCAAGTTCAATCCAGTAGTAACCTAAACGGCTTGGTTGCCACGGTTGCTCCTTCACTCTTTTTTAAATACGGCGTAGAAGTTCCGTTTGGTTATACCGCAAGAGTGGATCGCACTGCTGTTATTGAACATCTGGAAATTCACCGCTCCAAAGGTAGTTGGTTCTGGAAGAAAAAATGGACGGAAATCAGGGATCATCGCAATTTTAGTCACTTGATTGATATTCGTTTTGATGCGGGATCATCTGATGTGGCTGTTTTGTCGCCAGAAATGAAAACTAAGGTGATCCGTTCGATTCTAGACCGCACCGCACTTCACTACATGGACAGTTTAGGAAAGCGTTTGCCCACACCCCCTCAAGCTGCGTTTGATATTGCTGCTGGTAGTGGTGGCTCAGGTATGAGTGCAGGCTATGAAGGTTCATTTGACTCACCAGGCCTGTCTTTTACATGGCAAAGATTTAGTCACAATGCCAAAGATGATTTTGTTTCACGTGGTAATAGTTACAGAAGAGACGTAGCTCAATATTACACAGAGAGTGTCAGCGGCTCTTATCTTGTTCCGCAGGCAAAATTGATCGCATTCGAGGTGGAAAGATGAAAAAGCCATTAGTTGCAATTGTTATTGCGGGTGGGTTAGGCCTAGCTGGGTATCAATGGTTCAGTTCCAACTCTGATATGTCTGAATCGCAGAGTACCAGCACTAATGAACAAACATCGCCAGTAGTACTATCTGAAAAAAGCGTTGAGCAAGAAGCGATCCCGGACGATGTAAATGCACAAAACACATCATCAGTGACCTTGGCGAAAATAGAAGCACAAGATATACAGCAAGCACCTGAGCTTATTGACCAAGCTCAGACATTTTTCAGCGCAGGCACCATGCCGAAAGATTTATCGGACAAAGAACTTGCGGCAGAATTTTCAGCAATTTCTGAGTTTATTGATTCTAGTGGGCTGATTTCTCGCATCAACGAAGAAGCCTTCGATGAATCGCAACTGGAAGTCGTTAAGCAGATTTTTGAACGTCACGATAGCTTGGGTATTGAGCAAGCCCAGCGACAATTTCGAGAGTTAGCTAAATTGTATCCACCAGAGGAATTGGAGCGACTAAATAGCGAGCTGGATGACTTGGAAGCCATGATAAAAGAAGCGGAAGCCCTTATGGCAGAGATTGATAATGAGGAGAAGTTAAACATAGACAATAAATCGCAAAGTTAACAATAACAAATAAAACATACCTCTTTAGGACAAAAGGAAAAATTAACTAATGTTAAGAAAAACAGCAGTGGCATTAGGCATTGCCATGGTAAGTAGTAGCGCATTGGCAGTACCGAGTGTATTTAAGTGTAACGATCAAGTTGGACTACACGATAATATATTTTTTAATGAGGAATGTACTGAAGCATATGTCGGTTTTCCACCGTTTGGTGAAGCAACAGTAGACAACTATTCAAAAACCAATGAGCGCTTATGTGATGCTTACGATAGTGCGATAGAATCGTACGTAGATACTCAGAAAACCTATGAGTATCTAATCGCTCAAAGTAATACTCTTGCAAAACAAGCCCTTGATATGACTCAAAGCATGGATGATAAGCGTTTGGAGCTCAATGTGCTAAAAGCGAATCTTGAGGTCGCTAATACTCACATCATGGAGCTTTCAGAGCAGCAAGCGGTTGCTGATCAAAAATACGTAGATGCTCGAGACACGCTTCTTGAATGTAAAGCAATTGCAATAGACTACAGAGCAGATTGTGCAGATGAAATTACTGAGTTTACTTCGGCAGCCCGAGAGAGGAGAGCAATCAAATCTGATGTCGCTGCAGCAAAAACGGAGCAACGTGCAATCAACCGTAAAATGGTTGTTCTACAGTCTACGCTAGATACGTTGAAGAGTAACTATGACAGCGCAGTAGCACAAATACTGAGTATCAAGACCTCAGTTGCTGGTGCTATGGCCACTTCTTTCGATTTGCTAGACAAATACGCAAAAACTGATGGTGGCAACGCAACCTTGCTGTTTGAAACAAAATATGCCGAATACGTGCGTCAAAAGAAGCAAGAGTTTGAAGGTAAATATGACAATATGACATGGCGAGATATCCGTCCTCGTGAGGCGGGTATCGGCTTTATTGTTCCTTCAGATGAAGTTGCAAAGCGTGAACTTACTGCGCTATTGAGTCCGGTGATTGTGGTGGGTACCCCTGATTTTCCAGTATTTGAGTCAAGTCAAACTGATTATAGCGCCAATACTGATACTCCAAGAGAGCCGGTGCCAATTGCCAAAGCAACGTATTCTGACAATGAGTTTGATAACTTAAGTAAACCATTCCCAGATTCTTTCCCATCAACAGTAAAACTCAGCCTACATGGTGCATGTCCAGTATCACAAGCAGATAAGAAGCAGTTGCTTACTCATATTTCGCCTTATGTTTCGGTTGCGTATGAGCTTAAAGGTAAAGTGTCGTATGAAGCAGTGGTCAATCGAGAGGCGGTGGTCTCTTTCGTTCAAAAGACGACCAATGTCGGAATAGTAGGCCTTAGCTATGTGAAAGATAAAATTCGCGCAGAGCAAGATATTGATGTTTATGTATCAATTAAATTCACTTCTTCAACTTATGAAGGAACTTTGGAACAGCAGCAAGTGAAAAGAACGCTTCAAGAAAACTTACTTGAGCGTGCGACCATTGCGGTTCTTGACACTATTGCTGTTCGTAAAACCGTCGATCCTGCCACGTCGGGCATATTGAATGGTACAGAAACTCCTTCGGAGCAACCTACACCACCGCTTCAGGTTCAGTCAAACTTTGAAAATAATACTGGCGTGTCAAATTCACTGTGTTCAACAGGAAGTGGCTTCGATTGTGCAGTTGGTTGGGTAATTGATAACCTTAGTATCGGTGTGAAAATCACCGACTATAAGCAGAAGATTTCCCATAGATATGAAGAAACTGTAACTGAAGATTTTTATATTCCAATGAATAAAACATTTGGCTTTAAAGCTAAATAACCTTCCATGCCTCCCATTCGGGAGGCTATTTTAAAGGAAATCGTGATGTCTATTCGAACTTTAGGGCTAGTGTTGAGTATGACTAGCTTGAGTGCTTTTGCTATTCCCAGTTTACAAAGTTGTGGTGTACCCAATGCCATAGCAAATAATATGTATTTCGATGAAACATGTTCTACTGCCTATGTAGGCCTGCCTGATATTGGTCAAGTGAAAGTAGACAGTTTATATCGAGCAAATTCAAATTTTTGCGATAATTATCATAGCTCAATGGATGGGTACTCAGGCATTGCAGAGGCAATGCAGCGAGTAAATCAAGAAAGGAATAAATTAGCACGCCAGTCAGTAGAGTTAGAACAAAATTTTGCCGATTTACGGCTTACGCTTAATTCGAAAAAGGCACTAATACCTTTAGCTATGCGTGAATTAGCCGAAGAGCAAGCCGAGTATGAGGTACTTGAAAGCCAATTCTCTTCTGCACAGCAAATATTGCACAGCTGTTTAGACATTGCTTCAGAGGAAGACTGTACGATAGAGCGTCAAAGTGTTGTGACATTGTCCTCCGAAAAAAATGCGTTACGCAGACAAATAAGTCGAATCCAATCTCGAGTAGGTTATCTAAATAGGCAAGTGGATCTAGTGGAGACTCGTATCGTTGACCTAAACATCTCTATGCAAAGAAATAGTGATGAAATAAGTCAGATGGCTATTGAAGTTGACGATTATTTTTCAACCATAGAGCAACGCTTGCTTAAATATACAGAGACTTTTGGTGGTACAGCAAAGTTACTATTTAAAGTGGATCAATCATCTTATTTAGCTGAAAAGAGAGCCAATGCTGAAGATGTGCTAGCAAGTATGCAATGGCGTAGCATCGATCCTAAGCGTTCTGAGATTCAATTTGTTGCTAATTTCCAGTCACCGGACATTAATGATATTCAGCGTATGATGCTGCCAGTAATGTCTATTACCACCCCACAGTTTGAGCGTTATGGTACTTCTACGGTGAATACCGATAAGTCCGAACCAGAACCAAAGTCGATAGACCAACTTACTTCCTCGAGTATCGCGCAATATCGAGAATCGCACTCTGCTTTCCCTGCTGCATTTAACTCTCAAATCAATTTAAACCTGCACGGGGCTTGTTTAATTAACAGTGATAACAAGCAGCAGTTGGCAAGTTATGTTGCTCCATTTTTGTCATACAGTTATGAAATTAAGGGTAGAGCGGGGTACAAAGCTAAAGTACATCAACGAGCCATGATTGAGTTTTTGAAAAAGAGTAAAGGTGGTCGATTTATGAGCTTTAGTTACGTTAAAACTAAAATTCGTGAGCGCCAAGAATATGATACTTTGGTTGAAATTACGCTTACCTCAGACAGCAAGGAAGGTGAAGCAATTACCCAACAGTTCAAACGTGAAATAGCCATCAATGTTCTTGAAAGAGCGGCGGTTGCAATAATGGATTCTATTGCCACACGAAGGATGCCAAGTTTTGCGTTTGAACCTCAAGCATCAGCTAATGATAACCGTAATCTCAGTCACCATATCGCAACATTAGGATCTGGTCTTAATATGACCAGTATGATGTGTAGCTCTGCGGGCTCATTCGCATGTTCAATGGGTTGGGATCTTGACTCTTTTAGCTTTGGCCGACGAGGACTTCATTATATAGGCACGGTAGGTGCAACTTATGAAGAACAAATTGATGATTACTACTTTGTGCCAATGAATCGTGGTATGACTTTTAAGGTTAGTCAAGATAACTAATCTCTATAGAGGTAAACGATAACAAGGCATCAAAACTTTACCTAATCATCTATTTATAAATGTTAAAACTCTAACAGTCATCGTGTTTAATTTTTTAAATGCGGTGACTAGCTATTATTAATAAGAATATATTGGGCATTTAAATGACGAATGTAATTACTGGTACTCCTAACGACGATACATTATTTGGTGATGAGCGAGACGATACAATTGAGGCAGGTCGCGGTAACGACACGGTTTGGGCTGGAGAAGGAAATGATCAGGTTTATGGCGGCACAGGTGACGATAGGCTAGAAGGAGAGAACGGAAACGACATCATTTTTGCGGGTGAAGGAAACGACATCTTAAATGGTGGAGATGGCCAAGATATTCTTCAAGGTGATGAAGGGGATGATCGCCTTGAAGGAGGAGACGGTGACGACCGACTAGCGGGAGGTCACGGACAAGACATTCTTGATGGTGGCAATGGTGATGATATTTTGGTGGGTGGCCAGGGCCGCGATGAACTAAATGGTGGTCATGGCGATGATACCGTGCTTGGCGGTGATGGAAATGACACTATATTTACTGACAATCAATCGGGTATTGGTAACGATAAGGCTGAAGGCGGCGCTGGCGATGATAAAATTTATGGTTTAGGCGGCAATGATAAACTAAGTGGCAATGAAGGCAACGATACCCTCAAAGGAGGAGCAGGGAACGATACACTTGCAGGTGATGAAGGACACGATAACCTCTTTGGTGGAGAGGGTGATGATCTTCTTGATGGGGGTAGTGGTAATGATGTCCTAAGAGGTGAGGATGGAAACGACCAGATAAAAGGTGGGCTTGGTGATGATAAGCTCCATGGAGGCGCAGGCAACGATATTCTCACTGGTGGACATGGAGAAAACGCATTATTTGGAGATCAAGGTGATGACCTGTTCTACGTTGATGAAAATGATGTCGTGGTTGGCGGCTCAGGCAAGGATGTGGCTGACTTTTCACAGGTTACTGAAAGTACGATAACCTTGAAGCATTTCTATGATGGTGTTGAGGAGCTTCGCTTTGGCGATCGAGATAATACCGTTATTGGTACGCAGCATAACGAACGACTATTTGGTGAAGCTGGCAATGATCGTCTGTCAGGTAACAAAGGTGATGACCATCTTTATGGCGGTTCCGGAGATGATGTCCTACATGGTGGAGAAGGTAATGATGTCTTGCATGGTGAACAGGGCTCAGACACGCTAATAGGAGGCGATGGCGATGACGCCTTCTACTTTGATAGTCAGGATACGTTAGATGGTGGAAGCGGATTTGATCAAGCTTACCTCTCCGCCAATAGAGCTGAATTTAACGATAAAAATGCCATTAAAGATATCGAAGTAATTCATGGAACAAGAGCAAACGATACCATACATAGTGTTGTTGATAATGTCACATTTAAAACAGGTCATGGCTCTGATCATTTAGAAGTCAAATTTGGTGAGTATCAGCAGGTTGGGTATCAAGGCGGGGAAGGTAACGATACCGCTGCAGTCAACGGAAGATACAAAAACCTTGTGGTATCTGGTGATAATGGTAATGACACCATCAATGCTGATAAATGGCTATGGATGGACAGTGGCAGTTTATCGGCTGAAAAAATTAACGGCAGTCGGCACCACGATAGAATTATATTTGATGCTTCAGTTCAAGGCGCCACTGTTAATACTGGTAAAGGAAATGACTATATTTTGGCGCAGTCATTAACTGACAATGGTAATGCTGCTAAAGTTTATGGTGGTGAAGGGGTAGATAACCTCTTTATAGCGGACAGCGATATAAAAACAGTTAATGTCTACGAATCTACGGATAATTTTCGTGTCACGGTAACGTTTAACGATAATACGCAGGGCTATCTAGAAACAGGTAAAGATATTGAATTTATTTCATGGGAATGTTTTACACCTGCTTATGCTACTATGTATAGGCTTAATACTAGAACTATGACTACTTCTTTACTTTCGAGTCGCAATTTAAATGGGAGAAATCCTCTTGAAAATCCCATCTTAGGTTCACATTATGAAATTACCGCTCGCTTGGCTCAAGCCATGGCTTCTTTTGACACGGGTGAAGGTATTTCTGCAGAATCGAATAGTGTTCAGCCTCAGGAAAATTCAATTCTAGTGACGTCACCATTGAATCACTAATCTACTTTTTTAATCGATAAGGCCATAAATCTATTATGGCCTTTGCATCCTTACGTTTGGTCCAAATTAAAAATAAATAATTATCTAACACAATTTTTATTCTAAGGAAGAATATTATGACAGTGGAAATTAATGGTACTCCAAATGATGACACATTATTTGGTGATGAAAATAATAATGTTATCGACGGTGGTAGAGGAAACGACTTTATTCTCGCGGGTGAAGGTGATGATAGGGTATTAGGTGGCACAGGTGATGATGAAGTGGAAGGCCAAAATGGTAATGACACTTTATTTGGTGGCGACGGAAATGACCTTTTAAATGGCGGCGATGGTGATGACACCTTGCAAGGCGATAATGGCGATGACTCTTTAAATGGTAACGATGGCGACGACAAATTAGCCGGAGGCCATGGTCAAGATAAGTTAAATGGCGGTAATGGCAATGACATCCTTGTTGGTGGTCAAGGTCATGATGAGCTTAATGGTGGTCATGGTGACGACCACCTGTTTGGCGGTGATGGTAATGATGTTATTTACGCGGATAACGAGTCTAGCAGTGGTAACGATACCGTAGACGGCGGTGCGGGTAACGATGAAATACATGGTCTGAACGGCAATGATAAGCTGAGCGGTAAAGCGGGCAATGACATCCTTAATGGTGGCGATGGTGAAGACGAATTAAGTGGCGGTGATGGCGCAGATATTCTCTCTGGCGGTCGCGACAATGACATCCTAGTTGGTGGTCGTGATAACGACAAGCTTGATGGAGGTGATGGTGATGACAGCCTAGATGGTGAAAGTGGTGATGACACACTTGCCGGTGGTCAAGGTAATGATACTTTAACAGGCGGTTTGGGTACCGATGCCCTTGATGGTGGTGAAGGGAACGACACGTTAAAAGGTGGCAAGGGTAACGATACACTTATTGGTCAAAGTGGCGATGACAGTTTAGCAGGCGAAGCCGGTAATGATGTGCTGGATGGCGGTCAAGGCGACGATACACTTGATGGTGGAGAAGGCAGAGACGAGTTATCCGGCGGTTTAGGTAACGATAAGCTAACTGGTGGCACAGAGAATGACCTTCTCGCAGGCGGTGAGGGTGACGATAAACTCTACGGCGAAGAAGGTGACGATACGCTCACGGGTTTAGAAGGTCGAAACCATCTTGATGGTGGTGCGGGTAACGATATTTTCCATATTGATGGTGATGACAGCGTGGTTGGTGGTGAAGGACATGATATTGCGCATTATCAGGGGGCAACAAGTGAACCGTTAACCTTAACTCAGAATTACCACGGCGTGGAAGAAGTCCATTTTGGCGACCTACACAATACCATTATCGGTAGTGAGAATAGCGATCATATCTATGGTGATGGGGGCAACGACAAACTATCGGGTGGCTTGGGTGATGATGTACTGAGTGGCGGCCTAGGTGACGATGAATTAAGAGGTGGCGCTGGTGCCGATACCCTGCTTGGTGGTCAAGGTAATGACAAGCTCCATTTTGACGCCCAAGATACGATTGATGGTGGTGAAGGGTATGATCAGGCTTACATGACAGAGTCGATGGAACTTAAGTTAACCAGTCAAAGTGCGATTAAAAACGTGGAGCGCATCTATGGCTCAGAAGGTAATGATACCATTACTAGTAGCATCGATGAGATTGCATTTTCTGCGGGGACAGGGAATGACCATTTACATGTTCTCAGTGGTAAAAAGGTACGTTACAGCGGCGGTAGTAGCGGGGATGACACCATGATTGTCGAGCGCGGCAACTACGAAGAGCTTAAATTTACGGGTGGTAACGGCACTAATATGATGGAGTACAAAGGTGGCTATACCAAAAGGTTAGAGTATCAGGGAAGAGATGGCCAAGATACCTTACAAGTGAATGGTCGTTTTAGAACCTTGAATTTTGACGGGGATAAAGGTTATGACAGGGTTGTGTCAACGACAGGTCTCTGGATGACAAGGAAAATGGGCTGGGGAGGATATATCGACGCCGACAACATTCAAGGGAGTAATAATCAAGACCGAATTCTTTTCAAACGGACGAGACAAGATAGTTTAACCGTTAACGCTGGAGGCGGTAATGATTTTCTCTACAATGGCAGGCTTGCAAGTGATCCAGGGAAAATAACGGTTTATGGCGGTGCTGGAGTGGATAAACTCCACATAGGTGATGGTTTGCAATGGACCGACCGCACGGCTGGAGTGAATGAATTCTCAAGAATTACCCGTCAAGATATGGGAAATAAGATACGCTTTACACGAATGGCAAGGTTTGCTGATACCAGCCGAGGCAATAATCCAGTCATCTATGACACAAAGAGCTATATCGATGTGGGTAAGGATGTCGAGTTTGTTTCATGGGGAGGCGGGAATCGTTCGGGAAATAACCCTTTATATACCTATAATATGCGAACAGGAGCTATCCAAACAACGAGATATCATGATGAGATGGATGATCCTTTGTTGGGTGGCCGCTATGAAACTTCTGCTCGTCTGGCTCAAGCCATGGCTTCTTTTGATATGGGTGAAGGTATTTCTGCAGAATCGAATAGTGTTCAGCCTCAGGAAAATTCAATTCTAGTGACGTCACCATTGAATCAATAACTTATTTACCTTAATCGCATAGGCCATAAAATACATTATGGCCTTTGCGTTCCTACGTTAGGTCCTAATTAAAATAAATCATTATCCAAGACAATTATTAGCCATATGTAGAAATATCAATATTTTTACAAGTGCTAGTTATCAAACTTTAAGGAATATCATGAATTATATAAAATGTTCTTTGTTATTTTTATTGACTTTTTCTTGTGCTGTAAATGCAGGCCCTTGGTCAGGTGAAGCAAAGATTCGAAGCTTATATCCAGCCACGGGGGGACTTATTTTTTTCACAGATTATAAAGATGAATCTATAAGCAGTTGCGACGGAGGAACAAGGTTTGTCATTTCAAAGGACCACCCAAATTATCAAGTCATGGTCAGCTCAATGATGGCAGCGTTTGTAGCGGATTTAAAAATAAAATTTTTTATAGAACCCGGCCAAACTAGAAAGTGTGAACCAATTGTCACTCTCCTCCAAGTCTATAAGTAATCGGATACTAATGGTAAGCTGATTTACTTTTAATACTGTCTGATATTTATAAAAAATTATTGGGCGATAATTCTATATGACTGAGCGCATTTTTGCTTTTTTTTGAGTGTCGCCTTTGTCCTAAATTTCGCTATTGCTATGTGGATATGTAGTGGTCAATATTCTTGACCACTACAGTTAGACAATAATGGATGCCTAGACAAGCTGTGCGAGCATATCATCTGAGTAGTCGGTAAGTTCCTCACCGGCTTTGACTTTTGCAACATAGTCTGGATTAGCAATTAGTGGGCGCCCTATGGCTAATAAATCAAATTTCCCAGCGGCTAAAGCAGCATTGCCCGATTCTGGGGTAAAGCCACCAACCCCCATTAGGGTGTTGCTGTAATGAGCACGCATGTAGTCAGATACCTTTCCACCTAAGTAATCAAAAGTCATATTATCGTCGAATATACCCACATGCAGATAGCATAATTCTCTGCTTTCTAAAGCTCGTAGTAAGTAGTCAAAAACCTGTTTGTCCCTTGGGTCAGATTCCATATTGAAATACGCTCCAGGTGAGAGACGAAGCGCAGTTCTTTGTGAACCAATCGCTTCGGATACTGCGTCAACCACTTGTAAGGCAAATCGAGCCATATTTTCGGCATTTCCGCCAAACTCATCCTCGCGCTGATTACTGGCAAAGTGTAAGAATTGATCAATTAAATAGCCATTGGCTCCATGGACTTCTACGCCATCAAATCCAGCTTCAAGCGCATTGATGGCTGCCTGACGATAATCTTCAACCAGCTCTTGAACCTCTTCTCGGCTTGCGGGCTTTGGTGTGATGTATTCAAGTTCTCGCATGCGTGGAACCGTGCCATCAACACCGATTGCTGAAGGAGCAAGTACATAATCACCGTCATAGAAGTGTGGGTGTGCGACTCGACCTGTGTGCCATAACTGAAGGAAAATTTTGCCACCATTTTGGTGAACAGCATCAGTCACTTTGCGCCATCCTAATATTTGTTCTTGAGTGTAGATGCCAGGAGTATTGGGATAGCCTTGCGCATCAGGTCGTATGATGGTTGCTTCACTGATGATAAGCCCTGTATCAGCGCGGCGTGCATAATACTTCACCATGTCATCAGTGGGGACAAGATTGGCATCAGCCATGCAGCGGGTCAAGGGTGCCATAATAATGCGATTATTTAGGGTAATAGCGTCGTTAAGTGTTATTGGTTCAAATAAATGTTGCATGATTTTTCCTTGGTGATTTCTTGAATGTTCATTCAAGTTAGTCTAATTTGAATGAACATTCAACATGTTTTTTGAATGTCTGTTCAAAATCCGTTAAAGTAGGGTGTTGTTGATAATTTAAATATGAGTGATGATGCGCAGCGCAGAATTTGATCGTGAAACAGTGCTACGTTCTGCAATGGAAGCCTTTGTAAATAAAGGGTATTCAAAAACCAGCATGCAGGACCTAAAAGCCGCAACAGGACTACATCCTGGCTCAATTTATTGCGCGTTTGAAAACAAGCGTGGACTCTTGGTCGCAGCGCTTGGCCAGTATCGTGATGATAAATCTCGTGAGTTTGAAGCCTTGTTCAAAGAGCAAGAAAACGTTTTCTATGGTTTAAATCGTTACCTAGATTCTGTGGTTGAAGAGTGTGAGAAAGAGGCAATCAAAGATTGTTTATTGCAAAAGTCCTTGAGTGAATTAGCGCAGCAAGATGCGGAAGTCGAGCAGCTCATTAGCTCTATGCTGCAAGACTGGCATCGCTCGATTGAGAAAAAAATTTCTCAGGCTCAAGATGCAGGATACGTAAATAAGCATAAATCTGCCGGACAACTGACCCAGTTTGTCGTTATGGGTATTTACGGGATGCGCACCCTTTCTCATACCCAACCTAAACCGGGTGTGTTGAAAGAGTTAAAGCAAGAATTGATTCATTATCTTACTAGTTAGTTGCCTTTTACAAGGCGATATATATTGCCTTGATCGGTACTAAAGATAATCTCATCTTTTGGGCTCACAATAACATGTCTGATCCGCTCTTTGAGATGCTCAATAATGCGAGTTTCTTCAATTGCAGATTGAGTATTATCGAGAGTGATAACATTGATATGCGTGAGCTTTAGCGCTGGGGCGAGAAGTTTTCCATTCAACTCAGGGTAGTGGGTACCTCTATAAAGTAGCAGGCTTGCAGGCGCAATTGATGGAATGTAAACCTTAATTGGTGACTCTATTCCTTCTTTTTCTGTGGCATCAGCAACATTAATCGGTCCCCAATATTCCTTACCGTGTGAGGTTATTGGCCAACCATAGTTAGCACCTCTCTTGATAATATTGAGCTCATCACCCCCCCTTGGTCCATGTTCAATTGACCAAAGGGTTTGTGACTTACCATCATAATACAAACCTTGTGGGTTTCTGTGGCCAATGCTCCACAGTGCTTTTTGCGCATTGGGAATTGAGATAAATGGATTGTTCTTTGCTGGGCTGCCATCTGGATTAAGCCTTAAGATAGAACCAGCATGAGTGCCAAAATCTTGCCCGTTTGGCCTTTCTCCTCTGTCACCAACACTCATAAACACATGATCTTTATCAAAAGCTAAGCGACTTCCGTAATGTCGGCTTGTGTCGGAATTAGAGGTTGAGGTAAAAATGGTTTCGAATTGAGAAAGTTTTCCAGATTGATAGAGAAAACTTGCTAATGCAGTGTCTGATCCGGTTTGAGTTTTCTGGCTATACGTGACATAGAAATTATTTTTTTCAAATGGAGATGACGTAATGTCCAGCCAGCCACCTTGGCCTACTGAATACAGGTCAGATGGGTTCTCCATCAGTTTAGATGTCTCTCCCGTTATGATATTAAGGGCAAGTATATGGCCATTTCTTTCAGTGACAAGCAATGTATTAGCATCAAAAAATGCCATGCCCCAAGGTACTTTAAGGCCTGATGCAATTTTCTGAGTTTGGTAACCTTGGCTATGAGCAAAGCTTATCCATGCGGTTAACACCAAGCATAATGCTGTTCTTATCACTGGTAACTCCTCCCTATTGACTCTGAGTATGAACCTCTAACCCAACTCTAGACAGCTTTTTATTTTATACAACGTGTTGCTCTTATGGAGGATGAAATATTGCTCTCAGAAACCTGTTTTTCTGCTGCTAGTATATGTCGTAATGCCAGAGCTTGGTCCATAAGGCAAAAACTTGGACTAAATTACCGTTCAGTGCGTATTTCAGATTGGATTTATACAGCGGTTTCGTTACTATGTAGGGCTATTTACGAAGCCTGAAATCCCTATCGGGAAACCTTATGGAAACTACCAATAGGTAGATGAGGAAACGATGCAACATCTAGAAGAGATTATTGCTAATGCGAACGCTGCTATTGACGCAGCAGATTCATTAGTCGCACTCGACGAAGTGCGAGTTCAGTATTTGGGTAAAAAAGGTGAGCTAACAGCTCAGCTTCAAAGCCTAGGTAAATTGCCACCAGAAGAGCGCCGTAGTGCAGGTCAAGAGATCAACAAAGCGAAAGGTGTTGTCCAGCAAGCGATCGCTGCTCGTAAAGACGCATTGCAGCGTGCAGAGCTTGAAGCCAAATTGGCAGCAGAGACAATTGATGTGACTCTACCTGGTCGCCGCATAGAAAATGGCGGTTTGCACCCAGTAACTCGTACTGTTGAGCGTATTGAACAGTTTTTTGGTGAACTCGGTTTTAATACCGAATCAGGCCCTGAGATTGAAGACGCATTTCACAACTTTGATGCGCTGAATATTGCAGAGGATCACCCTGCGCGCACTGACCATGATACTTTCTTCTTTAATCCAGATCTTATGCTGCGTACGCACACTTCAGGTGTCCAGATCCGCACAATGGAAAATGGACAACCACCGTTTCGCTTCATTGCTCCTGGGCGTGTATATCGTAATGATTACGACCAAACACACACACCCATGTTCCACCAAGTTGAAGGTATGCTGGTTGATGAAAACGTTAACTTTGCCCAGCTTAAAGGGATTCTCCATGACTTCCTGTGTAACTTCTTTGAAGAAGAAGTCGAAGTTCGTTTTCGCCCTTCATACTTCCCATTCACAGAGCCTTCAGCAGAAGTCGATGTGAAAGGTAAGAATGGCAAATGGTTAGAAGTATTAGGTTGTGGCATGGTCCACCCAAATGTTCTTCGCAGTGTAGGCATTGATGCTGAAAAATACTCTGGCTTTGCATTTGGTATGGGCGTAGAGCGTTTAACTATGCTTCGCTATGGCGTAAACGATTTAAGAGCGTTCTTTGAGAACGATCTGCGTTTCTTAAAACAGTTCAAGTAATCTAGGGGAACCATCACTATGAAATTTAGCGAAACTTGGCTTCGTGAGTGGGTAAACCCTTCGGTTTCAACAGATGAGTTGACTCACCAAATTACTATGGCAGGCCTTGAAGTTGATGATGTTCTGCCTGTCGCTGGCTCTTTTACTGGCGTTAAAGTTGGTCATGTTGTTGAATGTGGTCAACACCCTGATGCAGACAAACTGCGAGTAACTAAAGTTGATGTAGGCGAAGCTGACTTACTTGATATTGTCTGCGGCGCCCCAAACTGCCGTGAGGGCCTAAAAGTTGCTGTTGCAACTGTCGGTGCAGTGCTACCGGGCGACTTTAAAATTAAGAAAGCTAAACTACGTGGTCAACCGTCTCATGGTATGCTTTGTTCATTTACAGAGCTTGGTATTGATGTTGAATCAGATGGCATCATGGAGCTTGCTGAAGACGCCGTTGTCGGTACAGACTTTCGTCAATTCTTGGGCCTAGATGATGTTACTGTTGATGTCGATCTAACGGCAAACCGTGCTGATTGTTTTAGCATTCGTGGTCTTGCTCGTGAAGTTGGTGTACTTAACCGTGCAGACGTCACTGAGCCAGCAATAAACCCAGTGGCTCCTGCTATTGACGATACGGTTTCTATTGACGTTAAAGCACCAGCAGCATGTCCTCGCTACCTTGGCCGCGTGGTTAAAAATGTCAACGTCAAAGCCCAAACGCCGCTTTGGATGCAAGAGAAACTGCGTCGCTGTGGTATTCGTTCTATTGATCCAGTGGTTGATATTACAAACTACATCTTGCTAGAGCAAGGCCAACCAATGCATGCTTTCGATCTGAACAAAATCGACGGTGGTATCGTGGTTCGTATGGCAGAGCAGGGTGAAAAACTGACACTTCTCGATGGCAGTGAAGCGGAATTAAATGCTGACACATTGGTTATTGCAGATCATAATAAAGCACTCGGAATTGCGGGAATTTTTGGTGGTCAAGATTCTGGTGTAACATCTGAAACCCAAGATGTGTTGCTAGAGTGTGCCTTCTTCGCGCCTGATCATATTCGTGGTCGTGCTCGCAGTTACGGTTTACACACAGACTCATCAATGCGCTTTGAACGTGGTGTCGATTACGCACTACAAGCAAGTGCGATGGAGCGAGCAACCGAGTTGCTGGTTGAAATCTGTGGCGGTGAAGTGGCTCCTGTGGTTGCTGTTGAATCAGCCAGCGATTTGCCAACACCGAATACTGTCGCGTTGCGCCGCACTAAACTCGACCGCCTACTTGGCCATCATATAGCGGATGCAGATGTGGTTGAGATTTTAGAGCGTTTGGGTATGCAGGTTGCGACAACCGAAACAGGCTGGACAGCGACTGCACCAACGTGGCGCTTTGATATTGCCATTGAGCAAGACTTGATCGAAGAAGTGGGTCGTATTTATGGGTATGACAATATTCCAAATCAGAGCCCAGCTGCTGATCTAAAAATGCACGATCATGTAGAAGCGAATATTCCACTGAAACGTGTTCGTAACTTGCTTGTAGACCGTGGCTTCCAAGAAGCTATTACCTATAGCTTTGTTGAGCCAGAGCAGCAAAAACTCATTGTTCCAGATGTTGAGCCTCTGATCTTACCTTTCCCAATTTCTGCCGATATGTCAGCGATGCGTCTGGGTTTGATTCAAGGTCTTCTCAACACTGTTGTTCACAATCAAAAGCGTCAGCAGCCGCGTGTTCGTTTATTCGAGTATGGCCTGCGTTTTATCCCTTGTGAGTCTGCAGAAAACGGCATGCGCCAAGAACCTATGTTAGCTGGTGTGATAGCAGGCGCTCGCAGTGAAGAGCATTGGGATATAGAAACCAACACGGTTGATTTCTTCGACTTGAAAGGCGATCTTGAAGCCATTCTTGAACTGTCTGCGAATGAAAAAGCTTACTCTTTTGCTGCGGCAAAGCATCCTGCATTGCACCCAGGCCAATCGGCGGCAATCATGGTTGATGGAAAAGAAGTCGGCGTAATTGGTACCGTTCACCCAGAGCTTGAGCGTAAATTTGGCTTAAACGGTCGCACCATTGTGTTTGAAATCGAGTGGTCTGCCATCAACATTAAGGTGATCCCAGAAGCGGTACAACTTTCTAAGTTCCCTTCAAACCGTCGTGATATTGCACTGGTTGTTGAAGAGGAAATTGCATCTGGCGATATCGTTGCAGCGTGTCTCGAAAAAGGAGGAGAATTCCTCACAGATGCTCGCTTGTTTGATGTTTACCTTGGTAAAGGAGTTGAGGAAGGCAAGAAGAGCCTTGCCATTGCCCTAAGTTTACAGTCAGTAGAACGTACGTTGGAAGACTCGGATATTGCAGGCGCAGTTGACGCAATCGTTGCTCATGTTTCCGAAAAGTTTGGTGCTTCTCTTAGAGATTAACCAACCTTATTCCTTATAATAAAAACCTGCCACAAGGCAGGTTTTTTTATTATTACATATTTAAAAATAAGACTAACTTTCCTTTAAAATCACCATGCTTATTAAGCCTTAGGCACCAAACATCCCTCCAGATATACTGTGACGACTCATAAATTTTTATGATGAAATATACAAATACATAATAATTATAGATGACATTATTCTTGACATTAAATAAAGTCATTCGAAAATTTAATTTTAAATTATTAATGATTAAATTTATGAATATAAAGATATATCCATAATCCTCAAAGTATTAATAATAAAGAATAAATTACCTAATTCATCATTCATGTTTATTATTTATATAATAATCTTTCACATTGTTTTAGCTTAAAAATTGATTAATTTACGATCAAAAACACATAAATTTTACGTTTTATGAACATTTATTAAACCGATATCTCATAGTGATATTATTTTTATTTATTTTGCTAAATTGATGAAGAAGTATTTTGAATGATATTTGAACACATAATCTTTTGTTAAATAATCCAATCTATTCAGTAAGAAAACGATCTGATGAGGTATAAATATGAAATTCAAAAGAACTGCTCTCGCAACATTATTGGCTTGTGGTTTTGCTGCAAATGTTCTGGCAGAAAAAATTGGTGATGCTCCAGAAGATTTTACCTACATAAGTGAAGAAGCAAATGAAGAAAGGTTTGTTTTAAGTACAGATGAATGGGCTGCCATTCAAATTTTTGCTGCGACAGCTAGGGCACTCCCTATTACTGAAGATGACATGCGCAACGAGTTTTTATTAGGTTCACTGGATTTTGGCAGTAACTATCAAGAACTTTTGAGAAGTTATCAAAGCGTGCATGATATTTCTGGGCAGTGGCTTAATGCAGGAGGCTATAGAGATCAAATGGTCGGCTTAGCCACAGATATTGTTATTTACTCGGACGATGTGCTGACCGGCAGTGAAAATATATCTTATTTTGTTGATAAATTATATTCAGCTATTAATGACAATAACCTTGCGGTTGGAGATTCGTATCTAACCATCATTCGTAGACTGCTAGATAACATGCTAACCGATACTCAAGAATATTATAATAAGGCAGACGATCTTGGTACAAAACTTACAGAGTTTGTTAATACGTTAGATGCAGAAGATCAAGAACTACAAGAAGTTCAGTCGGCAAATGCGGATATTCTTGAAAATGATGGTTCAGCGACAAAAGATGAGATAGACGCCCTACAAGATAGAATTGAAGAGGTAAATAGGGAATACAGTAAGTGGGTAAAAGTAGCAGCAACGTCTCCCGTCTATTCTACGGTTGCTTTTCCTTTTGGCTTAATCGCGTCGATTGGCGCTGCCTCTGGCGGGACAGCGCAAGCTATTGCATTGAAAAATGAAATCAACTTTATCAAAGAAGATATTGATAGCCTGACCAAACGCCTTAGGACAGAGGAGCTGACTTACGCTTCATGGCAGCTTGCCAATAGCAGTATTACTAACACGCGAGATCAACTATCAGAAGCACTTAATGCGCTAGAGAAACTCAAAGGGGCTTGGGTACTCGTTGTTGCTCAGCTTCAAGCGGCGCTTGACGGAATACAATCAGCAAATAGTGAAGATGTTATCGATAACCCTGATTTGCTTATTGCCATTGCATTAACTGCGACAGAACTTCAAGAGTTAGAAACTCGCTGGGGAGAAATTAAAGAGACAACAGAAGAGTGGGTACGTAATGCTTACGTGACTCAAAGCGACGAATAGCAGCACTAAGGCAGCCACAGATTGGGCTGCCTTTATTTTTCCCGACCAAGTTGATGGAGTAACGCTTATGTTTTTTAAAAAGAGCAAAATTCTTACTGGGTTGCTGCTAGCAAGTTTTGGCGTGGCAGCGAATCCATGGTCTGATTTCTATGATGTTTCTGTACCAAGTTATATGCCTGGTCAAACAAAAGAAGTGACGGACGTTAGTAGCCGAAAAGTGGTTAGACAAGCTATGTTGCTTGATGGAGCAGAGCTCAACAGAACCTTTGAGCAATATCCAGACAGAGGGCGATATATTTTTATTGCCGATACATTATTGCTTGATGAAGTGGTTTCGCAAAATGTCCAAGGTAAGCATATTGTGATACTGGCTCGTTCTATTCAAGGTGAAGGCCTGATTGGTTTTAGTCAATTAGAGGATGCCAATACATCGGTTACTATTATTGCGGATAAGATTGAATCAGGAATACTGATTACCTCACACACAGGAACCGTTACACGAGTTGAAGACCAAGGTGAGAATTTTAAGTTTACCTATAGAAACTTACTTGGTAGGGAATCCGTTAGTTATGATAGCGAAAGTATTGAAAGTATTATTGTACAGTTAAACGAAGATAGAGATTATATTTTTAATCTTGCTTATGATTATGGTTTGTCTACGTATGACAGTAAACCCCAGCTTAGTATTGATATACTAGAATGGTATGCGAATTTGTTAGCAAGCAGTGATGCTCTGATTAATGAGGAAAATGCTTGGAATTTTGACGATACTTTTCGTGCTCTAAAAAGCTTGAGCTTATTTTATTCATCTTCTCAAAAAGATCAGAATTTTGTTCCAGTACTTGATTTAAATTTATATTCCAATAGCTACAGCCAAATTTTGGACGCAATGGAAGCGTTCCAGAGTGAATATGATCAATTTGAAAACCATCAAAATGATATCCAAGCAAGAAAAGACAGTGCACGTTTGATGTTGGATAAGTTGGATAATGCATTGAGTGCCCAGCACGCGATTATTGAAAACCAAGAAAGGCAGATTGCATCTTTCCAAAATAGTATCGAGAACAAAATTGAAGGATTTAAGGAGCAAGAGGGTGTCGTCGAAGTTGCAAAGCAGAACTTCAGACAAGGCATTATTGACTACCAGCGTAAGTTTATCGCTGGTATCGCTATTGAAGTGTTTAGCTCATTGGCCGATCTAGGCTCGTCGGTGATCTCTGCCTTTACGATTGGCCCTGCTGGAATAGAAAGCGCAGCTCAAGCGATAGGTGATGCAGCTCAAGATGCTCAGCAAGCCGTGACGATTTCAAAACGTTTAGAGCAGCTGAGTAAAGATATTAAGAAGATTAAAGATCTCAGTGCCAATCTAGAGACCATATTGAAGCTAATAAAAAGCAATCAACTGACTGCGGAGCTTAATGGACTGATGAGGGAAACAGAGATCGATATCCCTGATCTCGGTTCGTCCAGTACTGGTTGGGAGCTTGCTAGAATCGATATTGATACTGCACTGGGCGCAGCTCAAGAGTTGGGTGTCTTAGGCACAAGAGAGTATAAGAATGAGCTGAATAAACTTATGACTTGGGGAGCGAGTGTTTCAGGTCTGCAAGTCAAAGCTGTGATAGCAACCTATAGATTAACCGAGCTTCAGTTAGCCAAAGAAGCGATTGAAAAAGACTATGATAGCGTTGTCCAATACATAAACGACTTGGATACGGATGAGCAAGCTCTGCAGGAAGTCGAACAGTATCTGTTTAGAGCATACAGTTTGTTTAAACGCCCTCTTTATGGCGCAATGCTCAACTATAACGCGGCATATAAGTATCATACATTCGAAGATAGTACGGTTACTCCGCGTATTAACGCCAGCTATTTAGAATACAACCAAAACTTGGTCTCTATGGATGAACAGCTCACTCATGCTATCGAGGGCTTTTATGAAAATCCACCTCAGAGTTTTTCAATCGATGCAGACATTAATGATCAAGCTATTCTGGATCAATTAAAAGAGACTGGTGAATTCAGCTTTATTATTAATGAGCAAAACCATGAAACCTTTGGTAATGGTATTTTTAATAATAAAGAAAGGGTACGTCTAGACAGTATTGGTGTTGAGATCTTTGGACCTGAGCTAGCAGATGGTAGATATGAGTTTCAATTAACCCATACTGGTGAATTTAGGGACTTTTTTAAAAATCAACCATATATATTCAATACTAAGGAATCTCATCGTATATATTCCTATGACAAAGAGGGAGATGAATATAAGGTTATTACTCCCGGTGATATATCAGAGAACTTTGGGAAGTTCATTTTCAAACCTACGCCATTTTCTACTTGGACGGTCAAATTATTCGAGCATGAAAAAGTCGACTTAAGCAAAGTTGAGAATATTAAGCTTTCCTTCTCTGGAGAGTGGGTAACGCCCGAATTTTAGATTTCAATTTTTATTCTTGCGCTATACAGCAGCGTTATAGCGAAATCTCAACCTCGATATTATTACAACCTTAGATCTTAAGAGGCAACTATGGATTGGTGTAAAGCAGTGTTAGCAGCGTCATGTATGTTGGCAGTACACAACGTATCATTGGCAGAAAACTATAATGGGTTAGGCAATTTGGATGTATTCACATCTGAAAGCGATGACTTCCTATTGAGCGAAGAAGAATGGATTAAATTGAATATGTTGGCTCGCAGCGCGAGTACACTACCGGTTACTCAAGAGAGCATGCGTAAGCGTTTTTATATGAGTAATTACGTGGCCTTCGATGGAGTCTATCAAGATTTGCTGTCTAACTATCAAAATATCAATCATATATCGAGCGATTGGTTAGGAGACTCTGGCTATCGCGATAAGATGATTACTTTGGTTGAAAACTTGATTGAGTACTCTCATGAGGTGAATGATTCCTCTACAGGGATGTTACAGCAAACACAGCTTATTGTTGAAGCGGCGGAGAACGCAGATTATGTCGCGTTTGAACGGGCAAAAGCTGATTTACTCGCAATTTTAGAGGCAATGCTTGAAGATGCGACTAGGTATTACCAAGATGCAGATTCACTCGGTCATGGCTTAACCGACTTTATCAATTCTCTCGATGGTCAGGTACAAGACCTCGATCGGTTGCAAAGTTCAAATCAAGGTATTCTTGGAAATGACGGAAGTGAGGCCAGTAGAGAAATTGATGCACTAAAACAAAGAATCGATGAACTTAATAGTGAATATCGTAAGTGGGTAACTGTCGCTGCAACAACGCCTACCTATGCATGGATCTTTCCTTTTGGAACGATTGCAGCAATAAGCACTGCAGTTGCCGGCTCTGCGAAAGCAGTGGCTTTGAAAAATGAGATTCAGTCTATCCGTGAAGATGTCATCGCTTTGAGAGAGGAGATGGCACACGATCAAGCCGTTTATTTATCTTGGAATATCGCTACAGATAGCATAAAAAGCATACTAGAGAGCACACGTTCTGCGTTGGCGGCGCAGCAAAGGTTGAGAGGCGGTTGGGCACTAATTTCCAGCCAACTGGAAAGTGTCATTAAAGGAATTAATGACATAAACAGTGATGATGTTCTTCATGATCCAGATAACTTTATTGCAGCTTACTTAACTGAACTAGAGGTCCAAAAACTACAATCTCGATGGGAAAATCTCGGCACTGAGGGAGAGCTGTGGCTGGCGAATTCTGATGTGACAGGCATATCTTCAACACAGTTTAGTGTGCCAATTCGAAGCGATCTGGCCGATGAACTGGGCATTTCATACTCAACTGAAATCACAGAATACGCAACGGGCTTATCCTGGCCTACCTATGATTTTCAACAAGCGACTGACCTATGTATAAATCAAGGTATGCGTCTGCCAACCAAATTTGAACTAGAGGAACTACAAGCTTGGTTTAAACAATATGAAGATATTGACCCTAATGTATGGCCAGTAGCCAGCCATTATTGGTCAGCGACGATTGACCCTCAAGGACGTTACTATACGGTTGGCGTAGATGGTGGAGGATCAAAACTCTATCCACACGGCCATCAATACGTTGCTTGTACTAGTGGTGAAATGCTAAATGCACCTGTTCCGCCTCCGCCAGAAGTGTCCAATGAATTTTCGTTGCCTTTAACAAAGGAAGAAGCCGACAGAGAAGGGTACACTTATACTGGCTATAAATCTGAGATAGATTTTGGGCCTAAATGGGTAACCTTTACTTATGAACAAGCGAAGAATATGTGTCAGATCAGAGGTATGCGCTTACCCAATGCTGACGAGCTAAGCGTTTTCTCACAACAAGGGGCTGTGGGCTGGCCAACTCACAGGGTGTATTGGACTGAGAATAACCCCGCAGACTATAACTGGGATTACACCATGTATATCAGTGATGCGAATCCGATTGTATCTATGAAATCTTGGACAGGATACGTTTCCTGTAAGTAATGAGCCCCGTCTTAATCGATTGATTATGAGATAGTAATTGTTAAGCAGTTAGCTTCAAATAAGAGGTTAACTGCTCATTTCAGAAATAGCACTCATCTCTGTCTCTAATGGTATTGATGATGAAAATTGCTGGTGGAAGTAAAACTAACTGTGCAACTAGTTTAGTGATACTGGACCAAAACATAATACTGAGCAGTAGATCATTGTCCTTCACCCCGAAGTAAGCTAACGCAAGAAACAATTTCACATCAACCAAAGAGACAATAATCGTCGATATTGAGATCCTAATACTGATGCTATTAATCTTTAATGACGAGAATATCACGCCAAACATAAACGTAGAGACAAAGTAGGCACAAAGAGATGCTAAATAGACCCGATAATTACTCAAGCTATAGATCAAGTTGAAGCTTTGACTGTAGTTTGAATCAGGACCTGATTCGGGAGTAATTGATGCTAGGTACATCATGCTTATAAAAGCTAGGTACCCAAGGTAAGCCAAGGTTATGCATCTAAAATATGTCTTGGGTGAACGAGTTGCGATAATAATCGAAGAAAAAAAATAAACAAAGGGATAGGTAAAGAAGCCAGCGGTTAAGTGAATACCCAAAGCCTGTATTGCTTTGGTGGAAGCCAAGTTCGATGCTGTAAGGAAACAAAAAAGGCCAAGAGTCGCTGTTATAGTTGAAGTTTCTATCAGCCTCAAAGATTAACACTCCATGATGTGGTAAATGGCGATAAAATTTTCATTGCTTATCTTGAGCTTTCTTCTGACTGAAGGAGCGAGTAAGCTTTTCATCGAGATGATGACTGGAATATCAGATATTTCCATTTCGACGGTTTTATCTTTTACATTGATAGCGCGAATTCTGTCATCAGAAATACAATATTGCCCGCTATGAAGCTTGACGTCATGCCTATCAATATAGGCATGCTCAAACATTTCTTTACCAATAAAACCTACTAACCCATCAATAGAATATAAATTGGATTGTTTTTTTCTTATCTTAAATAAGTTAAATTTTGACATTTTTAAGTTGCATTATTGGATAGTTATCTTCGTGAATTATCCTATTGGAAGATATGAAAATGAACTTATTGTCTTCTTCAATGACTTTCCTAAGAACAACTTCCCCTGATGGTGTGGTACAAATGTAGTGATTTTTGTTTTTCAAAGGAGGAGAGAATTTTTCGAATATCAGTTGACTACTTTTAGGTAACGTGTCTATAAGTGCGTTGTTTTTTATGTATATGTTTGTGTTATTTTGTTCAGATAATGGGATTATATCAGAACCAAGTCGGTCAAAGTGGTATGGGGGAGCTGCATCATCGGATAAGTCGGAGAAAGTAATGTTATAATAGTCACATATTTTCCCTACTGTTTCTATCGTTGGGTTACTATTTTTACCGGAATACAAACTATACAAAGTACTATACTTAATGCCCATTTCTTGAGCGAGAAATTTAACGCCGCCGGTATCATGTTTACTGTCAGTTATAAGTCTTATTATTTTATTTATCATTTTAAGCTAGCCAAAGTGTGATTACATTCATGTTTAGTGTCGATTTAATAGTTATTAATCTATTTTTGACACTTCTATCTTTTTATTTTTAATTAATTCTAATGTTTTCATATAAATTATCCAGTATTAATTTATTCTAAAATGAATATTAAAAATAGAAATTTACTACTTAACTATCAGAAAATAAATTTATGTTATAAAGTAACGTTAAATATAGTTTCAGGTTAAAAACTAAGCTTGTAGTACATATAACAATATTTATTGGATAACGCCTTTGTAGACCTCATTAAATATGATACTGTAAATAAACACAGTGCATGAACGAGGTACTGTATGTTGGTTCGAACACAGAGTAAGAGAGAGTACAATCATGGACATTCGTCATAATGAAGGCTTTACAGTTACAGGATTTGCTGTCCGGACTTGCAACCTATCAGAGCAAGTAACATCGACTGCAAAAATAGCGTTACTTTGGCAGCATTTTTACCAGCAGGCTTCAGTACACCTAGAAGCACAGTCGTGTGTCTATGGTGTATATAGCAACTATGAATCGGATGCCTCAGGAAAATATGATCTGACCGTTGGTGCAACCAGTATGTCTCCTGATTGTTTAGATGACCAAGTAGAGCTCGCCGTACCTGCTGGTAAGTACCTAGTATTTTCTGCTAAAGGTGAGATGCCTGCTGCGGTGATTAATTTGTGGCAAGAGATTTGGACATATTTTGCTGATAGTAATTGTCTGCACATGAGGGCTTATTCATACGACTATGAAAGATATCTTGATGATTCATCCGTTGAAATTTGTATTGCGATTGATTAGCCCTAACACTTTGGTAGGCTGTTGAGTTTTATCTGTTGATGAGATTAATTTTTACTAACTCAAGCCTTTGATAAACTGGCTTTTCTGGTTTTTTGTACCAATCTGCAGGCATCGAATCTCCAAGCCCAGCTTTACTAAGCGCGGCTTTTTCCTTATGAGTAATGACAGCGTAGTCCAATAGCTGGTTAAGAATTCGCTGTAGGGATTGCCTCGTCAGTCGACCGTCGCGCCAATATCGCTTTATTTCTCCGATGATAGTTTGGTAAGGTACTACGGGCTCTAATATGGCGTTTTCGATAGCAGTGACCTTGGCAGAGCGCGCGCTCATCAAGCGTGCGCTTTCCCAGTCAGGTTTGTTTTTGCGAGTTAGGTAGTTTTCTCGAAAGCAAAAATAGCTAAAAAGAAAGCGTTCTATACATTGCCAGCGCTCAGCCTGCGCTTCCATGTAAATATGTTCAAATTCGATATCAAGATCAGTCATGGCTGTTTTATTCTTCTGCGCTTATGACGCATAGCTTGGTTTATTTGTGTTTGCTTTTGGAGTGCTATGCTTTTGTATCACAGATACAAGCTGTGCAAGCAAGAGTATACCAGAAACACCGAGACCAATACCGATTCCACCCCAAACGCCCGCTAAACCATACTCTCTGAGTAACAGCCAAGCTGAGGGTAGGCCGAATAACCAATAACCTATTGCTGTGACGAAAGTCGGGGCTAAGACAATTTTCATCCCTCGAAGTAGGTTAATAGCTAGCAACTGCCATGCATCGACAATAAAGGATAAAGCGACAACCCATATCACTCCAATTAATAAGGTGGATAGTTCAGCATCTAAGTTGAACATTGCGCAGATAGCTTGTGGGTAGCAGATAAAGAGTACAGCAATTACCGTACTTAGACCTGTGGTAATGATAAAGCTGCGTTTGACCGTGCGCTTTATACCTGTATAGTTGTCTGAACCATAATCTTGCCCAACAAGGATGGCTGCAGCTTGAGATAAGCCGAAGTTGATGTTCCAAGTAAAACTCAGACACTGAATAAGGATTTGATGTAGTGCGAGTGCAGCTACACTAATCGCTCCTGCCATTAAAGTGCCACCATAAATCAATCCATGCTCAAGTAATGCCGCAATCATAATCGGTATGCCAAGAGATAATAACGGCTTAAGCAGAGATAGAGAATATTCGTCTAAATTTTTCCAAGGCGAGAAAGCTTGATATTCCGCGCGTTTGAAAACCCAGTAACCATAACCCAGCATTACTATTAGGGAAGCTAGCGCAGTCCCTGCTCCTAAGCCAGCCAAACCAAATCCCAAGGTAAAAGCAAGCAGATAACTTAATGGAACATTGAGCACAACGGTTAAAAGTGACATCACCATGATAGACCGAGTGCTACCGAGTGCACTGGTTAAGCCACGGAGTACAAGTAAAATGAGTGAAGGTAGCATCGCCCATTTGAGTGTATCCAAGTAGCTCATCGCAGGGTCAATTAACTGTTCAGGTTGATTGGCGATGAGAAGCAAGTCAGGAACGTATCTGAAGCTTAGCGTCAGTGCTAGGGTCAAAATAATAGATAGTAATACGGCTCCTTTGACGGCAAAGCGAATTTGCTGATTACCGAAATCCGGTCTCGCGATTCTTTGGCCGTAAGCGATGGCAATCAGGTTTGCAACACAGCCTACACAGCTGCTTGCGATAATAAAGATAAAGCTATAGACAGAGGCACCAAGCCCTCCAGCCGCTAGAGCCGAAACACTGAGTTGTGACATCATCCAAACATCAGTTAAAACCAATGCCATGGTAATGAGTTGTGAAATGATGAGCGGGAATGCCAATGAGAGAATTTTTTTCATTATATGCCTCGTGTCTGAATGGGCATAAGGTATGATTTTACTGTGTGGCGTTCAAATGATATTTATGTCATACTTGCATGAGTTAAGATCATGTGAAAAGCCTATGTCCACTTATCAATTTCTTCCGTATTCGCATAATGGATTGAAAGTATTTGAATCCGTAGCGCGTTTGATGAGCTTTACCAAAGCTGCTGATGAGTTAAATGTCACACAAAGTGCCATTAGTCGACAAATAAAGCAGCTTGAAGATGAGTTAAATGTTTTGCTGGTTGTACGTAAACACAGATCGATTGCCCTAACTGACAGGGGGAATGAGTTATATCAAAGGCTGAATAATAACTATCGTGCATTGGACTCCTTAATTGGAGAGTGGTCTAAAGCGCACAAACAAAGGATTGTGATAAAAAGTGCGCTAAGTTATGCGACTCGAGTTTTACTGCCTAAAGTGGTTAGCCTCAATGAAAAGTACCCAGAACACGAAATTGTCATCATTCCCGCTATTGAAGAAGATCCTGATTTGGATTCAGGAGATTGTGATTTATGGATAGTAAACACATGTAAAAGTGATAAGTATATAGGTAAGAAAGGCGTGACGTTTTTGCGAGAGGAGTATATGGCGCCCGTATACGCCAAATCGCTATCAGAGCAAAATGTACCGCTCCAAGATGTACTCACCTTGCCACATTTACACGCTACGCTCGACCACCAAGACTGGAAGCATTGGTTAACTCAGGCCAACCTTCAAGGAATAAAGAAAGGCAGAGATACGGTTTTTTATAGCTTAGATTTAGCACTCAGTGCTTGTATCGCGGGTCAAGGGGTAACGGTCACTGACTTATTGTTGGTGTTACCAGAGCTTAACCGTGAGTTTCTTAAATGTCCGAACGATATGGTTTTACAGCATAGTAAATGGCAATACTTGTGCTATCAACCTAATCAAAGTTCGATTATTGATGAGATACACCATTGGCTCATTGAGAAAACCCAAAACGAGTTGGGTCAGCTCAAAGCTATGTGTGAAAGTTTTGGTTGGGACAGCCGGCAAGTAAACTGGGGTTAACTCTAGCAGCAATTGCAATTACGCTTATATTTACTCATTTTTCCGATGCCCGGATTAAAGGTATTGGTAGGATCTAACGAATGGTAGAAAGCTTGTAGTTGCTGTTCCGCCTCATAAAGATGTCCCACGTTATGCTCCGCAGGGTATTTGGCACCTTTCTGAGTAAGGAGCTCGAGCATCTTTTGCTTGATCTTTTTCGTGTCAGCGCCTTTTTTAAAGATATAATCCTGATGAAATACATGGCACATAAAGTGACCATAGTAGAGAGCGACTACCAAGTCTTTTGTGATCTCTTTTGGCAGTTGTTCTACCCAGTCAAGATCATTGCGACGTAGTGCAATATCAAGTGCCAATATATCTTCTACTTCATTCGAATGTATGGTTTCATACCGCATTGCTGCCCCTGCTGCAGCAAAACGATGGAGTAGGGCTTTATTACTTTCGTCTTGATTGCAGATGAAAAAGTCACAGTCTTGTTGCTCTGACCATTCCTCTTCTAGGTAGGTTCGCGCTTCTTCGATACCACCATCACTCATCTTAAGAATTAAATGGTGCTCATATTTGTCCCTAAACTCTAACATGCGTTGTGGCAAGTGTTGTGGGAATAGCTTACTCATCCAATACATAAACATATCTGGTAGATTGTGGGAAACAAAGGGAATACGTTTGAGCAAGGTTTCTATCTGAGCTTTAAGCGCGAAGAACTTGGGTAGTCTCTCAGTGCCTAAATGATGAATAGAAAGAAAAACATCTTTACCATAATGTTCAGCAAGGTTAAATATCTCTCGGTGCATGTACTCTCCCATTTCTGGAAGATGATTGAACTTGCTTAACATATCGCGTCTAAGTTTGCTTAGCATCGCGTGGTCATTACAGCCAATATAAAACACTTGCTCTTTATCTGGTATTGGATTGGTATCAACTCTCACCGCAAATACAGCTAATTTGCCTGCGCAGCCACTGGCTTCAAATAGTCGCCTCGAATCTGCATTAAATCGAGAAGGAATATCTGAGTCTATATCGCGTACTCTTTGTTCATATTCCTTATCAGACGCCATGGCATCTGTGTGTTTGATATTCTCTTGTGTGAAGTTTCCGTGTTCTATATTGGTAAGAATATCTTCAGGTGTTTCACCAAGTCCTTCTATTCCAAGGTGGTTAACCAGCTCTAATTCGCCTTCTTTATTAACCTGTCCAAATAGCGCGAGTTCAGTGTAGGCTGGACCGCGTTTGACTAATGCGCCACCTGAGTTGTTGGCTATTCCGCCGACAACCGTCGCGCCAATGGATGAAGAACCAATCACGGAGTGTGGCGCACGATTGACCTTCTTGAGTGTTTTTTCTAGTTGGTGGAGACTGACCCCAGGTAGGCTAACTACTTGTTTGCCGTCATCGATAACATGCAAGGTATTGATGCGCATGATGTTGATCACAACGACCTCACGATCATAATCTTCACCACTAGGGGCGGATCCTTCTGTGAGTCCAGTTTTTGCCGCTTGCATTATGACGATGCAATTGGCTTTGACGGCAGTTTGTAATAGGCGCCACTGCTCGACCAGTGAACCAGGAAAGAGCACCGCAAGCGCTTTTCCTTTCCCAGAACGAAAGCCAGAACGATAGTATTCTGTTTTTTTATCACCTGTTAATACGTGTTGTTCACCAACAATATCTATAAATGTCTGAATTGTTGCTTGTTTGTCCATAATTTTCCTTAACTTCCAGCATGTAGGGCTTTAGTTTTTGACAGTCTAAAGTTGAAATGAAAACAACACCACTGTGTCACTCAAGAACTTGGCTAAGGTCTACTACTGCTAACTCTCTAATTCTTCTTTAAGTTCTTGCATATCAGTCTATTAGAGTGTTTAAGCTATTTGATTAGTGAATCTAATAACAATGTGTTTTTCCCAAAGGAATGTAATCTTTATGGCCAAATAATTAACTTGTGCCTAGCTATCGAGTTATGGCTGTTTTGTTGTCAGTGAAGTGTCTATGCTTCTACCTATCTGATGGATCTGCATTCAATCTCACCTTCTAACTGCTAGGTTGACACTGATATGGGCAATTAGGTTTGAATTCAAAATATTTTAAAGGCACATTATAAGTTAACCATGTCAATTACCGTGAGAACTTGTTAATGACGTCCATAGATCAGCAGTTAGCCAAACTGAAAGTCATCCCTGTTATTGCCATAAATGATCTCAATAATGTTGTTCCTTTGGGGCGCACACTTATTGAAAATGGTCTGCCATGTGCAGAAATCACGTTTCGTACCGATTGTGCCGCACAAGCGATACAAAAGCTTCGAGTTACCTATCCGGATATGTTGATTGGAGCAGGCACTGTATTGACGATAAAGCAAGTGGATGACGCGATTGAGGCAGGTGCTGATTTTATTGTTAGCCCTGGTTTTAACCCTAAAACAGTGCAGTACTGTTTGGATAAAAATGTCACTATTATCCCAGGAATCAATAATCCTAGCTTAGTCGAGCAGGCAATGGATTTTGGTTTGAAAACCTTAAAGTTTTTTCCAGCCGAACCCTCTGGTGGCACCCCCATGCTCAAGGCACTGTCAGCAGTTTACCCAGTTAACTTTATGCCTACAGGTGGAATAAGTATCGACAATATTGATGATTACCTTTCTATCGATTCTGTGCTGGCTTGTGGTGGGACATGGATGGTTCCATCCAAGCTTATTGATCAAGGGTGTTGGCAGGAAATAGGAGAACTTGTAAGACAAGCTTGCTTAAAACTTACCTAAATAACGCTAAATCGTGTTTAAATTATCATAAAACCAGAGTCTCCTCAGCTGAGTGGTCGACACAGAGCTGATGGAATATCTTAGCCTGAGGTGACAGCGTTCGGTTTTTAAGTGTGAAAACGCCTATTTGCCTCTCTATTTTTGGGTCTGATAATGGCAACCAAGTTAGAGATGATGTCTTTGGTGGGAAGGCAAGTTTGGGCAAGGTTGTAATACCAATGCCGAGCTCTAGAACCGAATACAGAGAAGTAATATTTTCCACTGAATACAATGCTTTTTGACTTAATACTCGGGCTGGCGTTGATTCAAGCAGGCTGCAAGTGCCGTTGCGTATAAAAGGCTCGCTTTGTATAGATTGCCAATCTATTTCTTGACGATCGATGGCAATGGGGTTGTCTTTTAGACATACCACACCTATTGGATCAGACAGTAATGGGGTCAAGCTGATCGCATCTTGGTTAAGTATCGAAGGATTGCCTAAGGCTAAGTCAACCTCTCCAGATAGAAGCCTAGCTTCCACACCTGCTGCATTATCATCAATTAAACTCACTTCGACATTGGGGTAGGTTTTATTGAATACACCCAAAATATTCGGGATAAGTTTTGCGGCAACAGAAGGCACGCTAGCAATACGTACTTTTCCTTGTTGGCCACTTGCGATAGCTCGCAAATCGCTATCGAGCGCAGAATATATATTAAGAAACCTTGCTACCTTGGGCAGGCATAGTTCACCGAAGGGCGTTAACTCGCATTTGTTGCCTGCTTCAAATAGTGATTGTCCCAAGATTTTCTCTAGTTCTTTTACTGATGTTGATAGTGCTGCTTGAGAGCGATTTGCTCGATGAGATGCGGCGCGAAAGCCTCCTTCCTCGACGACCATCACAAAATGTCGTAATTGTTGCAGTTTGATACTCACTGATTTTCTTCCCAATTCATTCTAGCTAGTAGCTTTACATCTGTGTGATAAATTTTATTTATCAAATGAATAAAATTTACCGTTGGATTTATCGCATGTCAAAGTGCAGGATTTAACTTTTAGACACAAAGATGTAACAAAGGTTAAAAGCCAGTGAATACAAGAAATAAAAAATATCCCATTAAAACAGAGTTATATGCATCAAAGGCTCCTCTTGAATGGGCTGTCGTGGGGAATGGTACCTTATATACGGCACAAATTCCGATTGATGCTAATGGTGATGTGGTAACGGGTGGTATAGAGGCGCAAACTCGCCAAGTATTTGGCAATCTTATTCACACCCTTGAATGTGCCGGCGAGTCGTTGGATTCAGTGTGCCAAGTCATGATCTATGTGACAGACCGTCAGTATCTCGAGTCCGTCAATCGGCTCTATGCCGAGTATTTTGTGTCACCTTATCCGAATCGAGCAGCTATTGTCGTCGCAGGTCTAGCCCGAGAAGAAATGCTGGTTGAGTTTGTTGTCTATGCATCCGCGACTGACAGCCATCAATTCCAAAGCGGCAAATGAGCCAATCTAGAAGTTATCAAGCCAATTAAGGAAGTTCCTATGTGTTTATTTGACAAAATAAAACCAGAGCAGTCACTTTTTATTCAAGGAGAGTGGCAATCAGGTATAGATACCGTTTCTAATATTAACCCTTCCGACATCAGTGACACTGTGGGCGACTTTGCTCAAGCAAGTAAAGATCAAGTCGAGCAAGCAATTCAAGCTGCCAAGCAAGCTCAGCCTTTATGGGAAAGAACATCGATCGAGCACAAACAATCTGTTTTACAAGCTATTGGTAATGAGTTGATTGCCCGCTGTGATGAGTTGGGTCAGTTACTTTCTAGAGAAGAAGGTAAGCCTTTTGCCGAAGGGCGCGGTGAGATATATCGGGCAGGGCAATTCTTTCAATACTTTGCTGCTGAAGTGTTACGCCAAATCGGTGATACCGCAGATTCGGTTCGTCCGGGAGTTTCCGTGGAAGTGACACGTGAAGCTATCGGTGTGGTTGGCATTATCTCTCCTTGGAATTTTCCAACCGCTACCGCTGCATGGAAAATTGCGCCAGCTTTAGCTTTTGGTAATAGTGTGGTTTGGAAACCAGCTAATCTCACTCCGGCAAGTGCGGTCGCATTAACCGAGATTATTCACCGTCAGGGCCTACCAGCAGGTACGTTCAATTTAGTTCTTGGTTCTGGTTCCGTCGTTGGTAACACTTTGATTCATTCGCCTGATGTCGCTGGTATTAGTTTTACAGGATCGGTCGACACTGGGCGTAAAGTGGCAGCTGCAACTGCGCCTAATTTTGTTCGGTGTCAGCTGGAAATGGGCAGTAAAAATGCGCTAGTCATTGCCGATGACGCGGATCTTCAAATTGCGATTGAAGCGACGATTGCAGGTGCTTTTTCAGGAACAGGGCAGAAATGTACCGCGTCTTCAAGGCTTGTTGTGATGGATAGTATTCATGATGCCTACGTTGAAGCCTTGATACAGAGGATGAGTGAGATAAAAGTTGGGCATGCCTTGGAAGAGGGTATTTTTATGGGCCCTGTCGTGGATGGTGTCCAGCTAGAAGCTAACTTAGGTTGGGTTGAGAAAGCTCGTCAAATAGGGGCTGAGCTTGCATTTGGTGGTGAACAACTCGCACTAAAACATCAAGGCTACTATATGGCACCAACCCTTTTCATAAACACCCAAAGTCATTGGAATATCAACCAAGAAGAAATCTTCGCTCCTTTGGCAAGTGTTATACGAGTGAAGGACCTCGACGAAGCCATTCAAGTGACCAACGATACTCGCTTTGGTTTAACCGGAGGCATTATTACTCAAAGCCTTAAAACCAGCACCATTTTCAAACAGCAATCTCAAACTGGATGTGTGATGGTTAACCTACCCACTGCCGGAACAGACTACCACGTGCCATTTGGAGGACGTAAAGAGTCCAGCTTTGGGCCTCGTGAGCAAGGTCAATATGCAAAGGAGTTCTACACCGTTGTGAAAACCGCTTATCAGCGTCCTTATTAGGGTCTTCTTATCGGCAGCGAAAAGCTACCAATGAGTAGAGAAATGATAGGAACAATATAGGAGTGGTTATGTTCCAAGATAAAATCATCATAGATGGACTGCAGTATTGTCATTGGGATAGAGAATACTTCCAAACTTTATTAGCAAGTGGTATCACCGCTGTGCATGCGACGATCGCTTACCACGAAGATGCCCGTCAAACACTGACCCGTTTTGCTGAGTGGAATAGGCATTTTGAGCAAAACTCGGATCTCATTATGCCAATACACTCTATGGCTGATGTTGAGCAGGCAAAGTTACAAGGAAAAGTTGGTATCTTTTTCGGTGCGCAAAATTGTTCACCGATTGATGATGAGATTGGCTTAGTTGAAGTCATGCGCCGGCAAGGCCTTTTGATAATGCAGCTGACTTATAACAACCAAAGTTTGCTTGCGACAGGGTGCTACGAACAAGAAGACTCAGGAGTGACTCGATTTGGTCGACAAGTCATAGAAGAAATGAACCGGGTCGGAATGATTATCGATATGTCACACAGTGCCGAACGCTCAACACTAGAAACGATAGAACTTTCCTCTCGGCCGATTTGCATTAGCCATGCAAATCCCAGCTTTGCACATAATGCGCTGCGTAACAAATCTCATGCTGTTATTGAAGCTCTTACCAAACGAGGAGGCTTGATCGGCTTTAGTTTATACCCTTTCCATCTGCCCAATGGTAGTCAATGCCGATTGGAAGATTTTTGCCAAATGGTTGCCAAAACAGCGGAGCGATATGGCGTTGATCATTTGGGTATAGGAAGTGATTTATGCCTAAACCAGCCTCAACATGTTTTGGAATGGATGCGTAATGGCCGTTGGTCCAAATCAATGGACTATGGAGAGGGAAGTGCCACAAATTCTGGCTGGCCTGAAGCTCTACCTTGGTTTGATGGCCGACAAGGCTTTGAAAACATCTACACCGGATTACTTAAGTTCGGCTTTAGTGACCATGAAGCGGGAAAAATATTGGGCACCAACTGGCTGACTTTCCTGACAAATGGCCTTAAAGCTCATTCATAAACACAATCCTTATAAGCATGGATTACCTCGCCACCACACTTTCGGTGGCAGGTTCTCTATTGCTGCATAACAAATATAATTTGGAGTCAGTGTATGGCTAATTTTACTCATGGTATCAGTGCAACGTCGTCGGATACCTACCGTATCGAGGATAATGCTCGCTCTGCCGATAGGCTTGGTTTAACCAATCCAGCATTTTGGTATAGCGGTGGATTGATTGCCTTATTTGTTGGTTTAGCACTTTATGATGATCAATTGCTTACTTCAATGGTAAGTACGGGGTTTACTTGGTCGGTAAAAGTGTTTGGGCCGTATTGGCAAATACTATTACTGTTAACTTTTCTGATCGCTATTGGGCTTGCCAGTGGAAGAACTGGCCGAGTCATTTTAGGTGGAACCAATCAGCCAGATATGGATGCATTTCGTTGGACTGCAATCATCTTCTGCACTTTGCTTGCCGGAGGCGGTGTTTTTTGGGCCGCAGCAGAACCAATCGCACATTTCGTTAATCCACCACCTATTTACAGCGCAGGTACTAGTCCTCAACAGACCGCGATTAATGCTCTGTCGCAATCTTTTATGCACTGGGGGTTTCTTGCATGGTCAATTGTTGGAAGTCTAACGTCTATTGTGGTGATGCACCTTCATTACGACAAAGGTCTCCCTCTTAAGCCGCGTATACTCCTATATCCTATTTTGGGTAAACGGGTACTTGATGGTCATATGGGAGCGCTAATTGATGCTTGCTGTATTCTTGCTGTCGCGGCCGGAACTATAGGCCCAATAGGGTTTCTTGGCTTGCAGGTTAGCTATGCGTTAAATGCATTATTTGATGTACCAGATGGTTTTACTACTCAACTGATTATCGTCTTATTTGCGATTACCTTGTACACCCTATCTGCTTTAAGTGGATTGCACCGTGGAATGCAAATGTTGAGTCGTTATAACGTCATCTTGGCAATTGCACTCATGCTCTACATCCTGATATTTGGTCCAACGAGTTTTATTTTTAATGGCTACATTCAAGGTGTAGGGACCATGTTGGATAACTTTATTCCTATGGCTACTTATCGTGGTGACGAGGGATGGTTAAGCTGGTGGACAGTATTTTTTTGGGGCTGGTTTCTTGGTTATGGTCCAATGATGGCCATTTTTATCGCCAGAATTTCCAGAGGTCGTAGTATCCGTAAAGTGATCATGACTATCAGTGTTATTGCGCCATTGGCGACCTGTTTTTGGTTTACCATAGTTGGTGGCTCTGGGCTGGCGTCTGAACTTGCCGAGCAAGGTAGCATTAGTCATGCCTTTGAGGGCTTTAACTTGCCGGGTGCGTTACTAGCCATCACTCAGCAATTGCCATACCCAATGTTGACCTCAGTATTATTCCTAATTCTTACCACTATTTTTATTGTTACCACTGGAGATTCAATGACCTACACCATTAGTGTAGTGATAAGTGGTGATACTGAGCCTAATGCCTTGGTAAGAATGTTCTGGGGCGCCATGATGGGAGTGACGGCCCTGATACTTATCTCTATGGGATCTGGAGGCATTTCGGCTTTACAATCTTTTATTGTTATTACCGCGGTACCTGTATCTTTCATCTTGCTTCCGTCTCTATGGAACGCTCCACAGATTGCACTAAAAATGGCTAAAGAGCAGGGCTTATAAGCTGACCAACATTTCCAATCCCTATATTAAACCAATAACAACAAAAGGTAGTGAGTAAAATGGATGCGCAAAAAACTACTGATACATCAATGTCACTGCGTGATAGAAATATTGTAATGGATGCTAAAAGGCTAGGTGTCATGCATCAAAATAGAATCAGTTTTGCACGCAGTCTAGTCCGGAGAATGTCTCGAGACAAATGGCAGTTGTCCTGTCATAGGTGGTACTTGAATGAACTTGGCTATGGGCACGTGATTTACCGTTTAACAACAAAAGAAAATACGTATCACTTGGTTGTGTTTTGCCAAGAAATTGCTGATCAAGAACGAAATGACCGCGTTATTGCGGAAAAATGGGACGTCACTTTTGCTCTTGTCATTGGTGATGTTGACGATAAACTTTTGGCATCTTTGCGTGATAATGTACCCGTGCAAGAAGCTGGGCGTTATAAAAATTGTGTACTAGTTTTAGGGCGCGCAAACAAGAGTGTCCGTATTTTCGACAAGCTAGTTTCAAGTCTTGCACATGGCGGCCAACCTACTGTCGAGCTGCTTACAGAAACGGGTTATGTACTGCGGACAACGGCTGTATATGGCAACGGAAAGTTTGGGATCGCTGATTTTAAAACACTTGAGAAGAACTCAGACTTTCGATATTCATTTAGTGCACAAATGTGCGCCGTATACCTTCTTCGAGAGTTTAGTTTAGACTGGATTAACTTTTTGGCTAAGCAGGCTGGAGGTAATGAGGCTGTCACGCTGAATAAAGAACTAGCGCGATATCTCGGTATTGGTAATGCGACTGGTTTAGGTATGGCGCCATATCTTATCAATCACCCATGTGTTGTCGATCAATGGATGACCTCAAGGGAAAAGGCACTTTCCAGAGTTTTATCAATACAGCCAGATAAACAAGAACAGAGTTGGTTTTATCAATTAGTAGAGAGAGCGAGTCAACACTTTAATCAAATACGCACTATCAACACTACTCAAGAATCAGCGAATCACCAAACGATTGTGGAACTGAAAGCCATGATTGAACACTCGGGGGACAGCAGTCGTGATAATAAAACTTGGTTGGATGCATTTGAGTATTTTTCTGACTATTCAGAACAAACTCAGGAAGTGGCACTTTCTTGCTTGATGGAACTATATCCCGAAACTGTCGATGAGTTTGAGGAGCTGATGAATGCGCAAGAGGCGCTAACCATAGATGCTACTTATTCGGTAGGCGAGTTAAAGAAACTTATTGAGGAAAAGTATCGTTGGGCGATTGATGACGATTACTCTCAAGCTGAGAATAACTACTGGTTTTGGTATCGCTCGCAAGATAAAGAGGAACCTAGATTGGGAGTTCGTGGTCTCGAAGAGGGCGAAGATAGAGAGCTACCTCTTGATATTGGCCGTCAAGTGAATCGCCTTTATCACAAAATGTGCGGCTACGATTCTCAATCTAGCATTGCTCAATTTTTGTTGCATTTTCCTCAATACCGAACCATCGCTCGCAGAGTATGGACAATGGCTCATCGATCCATGGGAGATATTCAAGTCAACATATTGAGAAAAGATGCCTTACCGATCGACTTGCTGCGTTGCAAATTAGCTATGCTCGGAGCTACTAAATTTGATCCACGCTCTGATCGTTGGGTTCGAGTTACCTTTTTCCAGGGAGCGCCGCTATTTATTGATCATAATACGAAGCAGCTAAATGATGACTGGCTATTTCCGCTCCTACCAAACTGTGAGTTACAAAAGGAGGTGGTAGTATGATTGTATCCTATAACGAGTTGTCTTCAGCGGTTGAGAAAGCCTTTCGCGGAGAGCTGCGCTTATGTGGCGAAGCAGATATCATAGCTGCTATGGTAGTGGATCTGCAAATGCTTGGTCTTGATGGTGTTCGACATTTTAATCAAGCCAGTCGTCGTTATGACTGGGGGCCAGATAATGCTGTGCAAAGCCACCGTGTCAATGACAATCAACTTAGCTTTGACTTGGGATACGGCAGTCTTGCTTGTCATTTTCCGGTTGTGATTGATGTTGCGATGGATTGCCTAATTCAAACTGAATCGCTCTTTATTCATATTACACGGTGCAACCATCCTTGGTTCATTCATGGTGAACTTTCACAATTGGCGGCAAAAGGCAAAGCGTCTAGAGCAAGTTGGTTCGATAAGGACAGCGCTAGGCAAGTCTTCTATGTGTTAAACATGGGGCAGACTGTGCCGGAGATTACCTATCAAAATACCACCAAATTAAATCGAGTAATGAGTGACACTCTCGACATTGAAATTTCTAGCAGCGATTTTGAGTTACCTAAAGATAAATTAGAGGGTAGCCACCATATACATTCTCATCAAATGCTTATGGCCAGAGAGTTAGCGTGGCGAGATGGCATTTTTGTAGAGGATGAAGAATGGGATTACCTTGTTATTCAGTCGAAGCGTAACCTTGTCGCAACCAATGAGCGTTCGGAAAAGGGGGCGGGTGAAACTTTGGCTAAAACTGAGTGCACCAGTTAGGAGAAGGCTTTAAAAGATATAGCCAAGGCATTTGCCTTGGCTTTTGCAATTAAACAGCGGTTGTTTGGTATTGTGGCGTGCTTTGCACAGCAAACTCTCGTCCGTCGAGTAAACCTTTGCCTTTCTTGAGTTCATTTAATCTTGCGTTTACCACACCATCTGTACTGGAAAAGTCGATCTTATAACTACCTACATATTCTTGTACGTATTTTGTTGATAGTGACTTGAGTTTATCAATGTAGACGACTGCTTTGTCAAATTCGCCTTGTGATACCGCTTCAAGCTTTGGTGTCAGGAGCTGGGCAAATCGGTAGGGATGGCCAACAAATCCACTGCCCATAACAAGAGCAGCAATAATTGGAGTGGTTATCACGGCACTTTGGAACCACTCTGAAAACATCTTGTGGTCCTTGAGCATGCTGGCATTAGAGGTACGGTTAAGCCACTCTTTTTTTGCACGTTCTAACGTGTTTTGTAACAATGAACGCTGAACAAAAAAATCGACCAACTTAATAATGCGTTCTAGTACGCTGATGATAAAACTGACTAAGGAACCGACACCCACAGCTGTGGCTCCAGCAATACCAGCCACACTTAATGTAAAGTCTTTTATGCCACCAAGTGCTCCAGCCGCAGAGTGGCGGGCGAGGGTTCTAGATATAATACTTGGATGGCCTCCCAATAGCTCGACACCTCTACCTTGATAGATTTGGGTGATAAGGTCCCGTGATTTTAATACCGATTTTTTTACATCAGAATAGAGAGCGGATGCCCCTCTTACATGACCCCAGCCAGGAACTACATCAGCTAAATTACCAGCAAATTTACTAATAAGCCAAGATCCCACTTCAGACAACCATTCTACCCCGTGAAGCAAGTCGCCATAAATGTGTTTTACTTTATCAAGCAAGGTACGAAAGAAGTCTGCGAACAGTTCCTTAATGCTATTTTTCACCGAGGAAGTGACTTCAGATGCTTTTTTGACCGCCTTAGATAGCTTTTTCGCTGCTTTAGAATTCTTTAACCTCGCCATTGCTTCAGTGTTACTCAGCAGACTGTCTGCGGCATTTTTAAAATCCGAGAAGGGTTCTGTACCGACAACAAATGCGCCGAAAAAATGTGCGTTGGATATGGTGGCAATTTTGGCAATTTCAGTACTGGCAAGCATGTACATGGCGCCCATGCGAGCATCTGCCATTTCAGCAATCTGAACACCTCTTGCCGATTGGGATGTTTTACCAAAAATTTTATCTTTTATGAACCGTTTGAGTAGATTCATTTTCATCTTAACCTCCAGCACAAAGTACAGCAGCATGAGTATGCAAATTCAGTGTTTGTATTAATCAACAGTCTAGGTCTCTAATGACTAATTTAACAGTTTGATGAAATATTGGTTTAGCTGAATTATCTTAGTATTCAGAAAATAGCTGTGTTTGAGGCTTGAATATTGGGCCATCAGTGGCTTAACAGGCATGTAGCTACAGCAGATCACCACATGTATTTCGCATATTCGAGCTGAATTTTTGCTAGATCGGGTCTCTCCATGGTTTCTACTAGCAGATTTAGATTGGTGTTTGGGTTATGGTGAAGCGCTTGACCAAGTTGTATCGCGGTATTTACCACATATCTGCCGCAGTTAGTTCTATCAGAAAGGTCTTGAAATCCAGTGCTCAATGTGGTGATGTTTGTGCTGTAATCAAAGTTATGTAATGGGTTTAACTTTGAATCTAAAACATGCATGTGTCCATTCTGAATAATACCAAGGACGATGTGGTCACAGCTTCTGAAATGCCCCCTTTCTTTAAGGCCGAGTGGAATCAATACAGGTACATTGGGATCTTGCGTATCTCTTAGCGTTTCGAGTATAGAGTTCAGTGTGTTCAAAGGTAGCCAAAAGCCGCTAACGATAGTCAGGTTATGACCAGATAGCTTTTGGTTAATGATGTTATTCACATCACCCATGGCCAGTACACGTGTCTTTTTTGAATCCTCATGGCTTTCAAAAATATCTGAAGTATCAGAAAAATATTTATTAGACCTGTGTAATACTGATTCCATAGATATGACCTGAATGATTTTTGAACACCAAACTCAGACTATTATTCTCAATGGTGTCACTTATATCAATAACTGGTCTTACCAGGTTGGTGGGTAATGTATGGTTTTTTGAAATAAGTATATAGATAAGTATGCAAATGTAATTAATAGGCTGAGATAAAGTGATAATAATATGATAGCTATTGAAAAAATAAAGTATTTACAAGAAGTATTAAGTATTAAAGGCTTATGTTTTGATACAGATGGGTATTGCTCTATCATCGTGGATGAAGTTGCGGTTAGCCTGCAGAAAGATAATGAAGATATTATAGTATCCTCCTATATACACCAAGCTTCTGAAGATTTAGATAAGAGTTTTTATATAAACCTTCTATCTTTAAACTTATTTTGGAAAGTTTCAAATGGCTGTACAGTTAGCATGGAGCCTAATACTCTATCTATACTATCTCAAATAAAATCAGAGCCTTGTGATGATATACTGAGTGATTTAAATATCCTTGTAGAGTTCACAAAAAGAATACGAGACTCAATTGATTTGGTATTAAACGGAAATAAATTGTCATCTTGTAATAAATCGATGAAAATAAAGCTAGCTTAACACCTTACTCCTAATGACAGATTAGAGGTTAATTTAATGAAAATAAATTGTAATCACGATTCTAGTCATGTTGATGGCGGTTATACATATAAAAATGGTGCTCAGCATGAACCTAAGTCCGAATATAGTAAGAAAGGGTTTATGGGAAAAGTAGTGAGCTTTGTACAACATCTTCCGGAGTGGGTTGCCTCGGCATCACGATCAATTAAGGATTCAAATAGTCAACTTTCGTTTATCAAATCTACATCTATAGATAAAGGAGATAAGCTTTCTCATCAAGTTAAACAACACCTGAATGTAACAGAAGCTTCACCACAAAAGATAGGACAATTGGAAGCCTCTAGCATTGCTGACTTTGATGAAATGAAAATTGATGCACTAAGTGACTTTGCTCATTGCTTTGAAATGTGTAATTCTGGTCAAAAGAGTGATGTGACAGATACAAATCAATATCATATTGATAGATTAAGTGAGAGATTCCCTAAGATACAATCTAGTTTGATAATAGCGTCGATAAAGTTATGGGAAAGTGCACAAAAATCTCCTAATGATAGTGTAAAAGCACTATCAATAGATGAGTTTTGTGCACTGAGAATTTACTCTAGCGGCAATTATAAGGAAATAAACCGTGCGTTACGCGAAGAAGTTGGCCTTGAACACTGGAAAAATCTTATATCAGATGCGGAAAGTGGTATTCGTAAACTAGCAAGGTTGTCAGATGAAAAAAATAATTATAGCGTAGTATTCCGAGGTTTTAATGCTTCCGAAGATATGTCTTATCATCCAAATAACTATATAGAGGGCGACATCTTAAAGGACAGTGCGTTTGTGTCTTCTTCTGCTTCTAAAAGTCAAGCTGAATATTTTACATTCGGGGATAATGACTCGGTGATGGCTCGTATTTACAGCGAGCGTGGTGCTGGCATTGAGTCTATTTCTAGAAATCCTGAAGAAAGAGAATTTTTGTTTAAACCCTCAACTGAATTTTCACTTATTTTAAAAGTATACGATAGCAAAAATAAAACGTTTCAGCTGGTTTTAGAGGATAGTGATGCACCTATAGGTAAGGGGTCAAAGGGTGATGCAGACGCATTAATAGATAAACCGATAACTAGTCATGAAGGAGCAGTTGAATCAGAGTCATTATTTTCATCCTTAGATTTGGAGCCGATTAAATTACCTCCATCAAGTATATTTCGAAGTATGAGCGCAACAACCCTAGTCACTATATTAGATAAGGCTGAAGACGCGTCTAACTGGATTGAAATTGCAGGACAAAAAGGCTCAAACCCTGGGCACCTTATGAGGGATCTGGATGGATGTAAGTGGTATGTTAAACAGTCTCTCAAAGGGTCAGATCGAATTTTGAACGAGATCTTAGCTTGTAAACTCTACGAAGCAGCAGGTGTTTCGGTACCTACAGTCAAACTTGTGAAAGAAGGTGATGAATATGCTATCGCATCTCAGTGGATTGATGGAATCAAGAGTGATAAAAACGGTATGAGTAAAGAGTCACAAGTTATGGAAGGGTTTGCTGTTGATGCTTGGTTGGCGAATTGGGATGTTGTGGGATTAGATTATGATAATTTAGTTAGAAGACCTGATGGAAACATACTTCGTCTGGATGTAGGTGGTTCGTTACTTTACCGCGCCCAAGGTGAGCCTAAGGGACATAAATTCGGAGGAAGCGTTGGGGAGCTAAAAACTTTACTTGATGGGACAAACCCGCAATCTTCCCATGTTTTTCGCTCTATTACACAGCAGCAGTTGGATGCAGGAATTCAAAAAATTGCCAGTATTGACGATAAAACTATCGATAACATGGTGAAGGAATTTGGTCCTGGTGAAGTGGAAGAGAAAGAGATTTTAGCCAACATATTGAAAGAGCGCAGGGACTATCTAATAAACTTTGATACCACTAGCCTTGGTCTAAAATCGCTTTGAGTATATGCATTGTATTAAGTGAGTAGTTTTGTATGAGTCAGTATGGATATATCACTAACGATGAATTACTCATACTAGAGATCTAAGAGGTAGGCTCAAAGTTTGGTGTGTCTCATTTTAGAGTTGTGTTCACGGTGGTATGTTTGGGCTTGATAGTAATATTAATCACATCTTAATTAGGCGTTATTCGGTATATGGATATTCAGCTAAAACAAATAATAAGCGATGAGTTTGATAGTCTGTTTTCAGTTGTGAAACAGGGGCTGTTCACTCATGTTGATTCAGTCTTTGGTTGGTGTGATGAATTTCAGTCCAATCGCTTAAAAAATGATTACGAGCCGCATTGGTTTCATTGGGTTTATCTCAATGACATGCGAGTTGGCATATTATGTTTCAAGCCATACGACAATGCACTTCATGTACATTTACTCATTATTTTTCCTGAATTCCAAAGTCAGAAAATAGGTGAGAGGGTTATGAATAGGGTTCACGAAATAGCGCATGAGCAAGGTAGAACTTATGTAACCTTATCGAGCTTTGTTATAAACAAGCCTGCTGTTAGCTTCTATCAATCTCTTGGTTATCAGGTCACGGAAAGTAATGAAACTTTCCTTTCTTTGTCGCTTAACATTACCTCATAGTAAACGGCGGCATCTCTAAGTTTTATACACACAAGAGCATCCAAATATAAGTACGTCCATGCAATCCCTTTGCTGTGGGTCCCAAATTTAGTGAAACTTATTATGTGCACTGAACTTATCATCGAATAATCTTTGCAACGCATAGCTTTTGTTGCTTAATTCTTGTGGTCACCAACCATTACCATTAAGGACATAGTAATGAAAAACACAGCTATCGCAGTGTTAGGTTTACCTATTTTATTTTCCAATACATTGCAGAGCCCAGTGCTGCATGTGATGTTGAGATCCCTTCGTCCCAGCATCTCGTCGATGGCATAGTGATGAATATTAAGCCGGGGGATACGGTCTGTTTAGCTGCGGGTGAACGTGGCCCACTAAGAGTAAAAAATATTCTAGGTACCGAGTCACAGCCTATTATTATTCGTAATACTGATGGGGTAGTGATAACACAACCCTACGAATACAGCATAGCTATTGAGCAATCAAAGTGGCTTAGGCTTACCTCCATCTCGCAAGATCCTGCTAACCCATACGGTATTCGTTTAGGTGGTACATTAAGTGTGGGTAAGTTAAGCGAACAAGTAGAAATCGACAACATCGAAATTTACCGAGCGCGATTTGCTGGTATGTTGATCAAGACCGATCCTAACTGCGATCGTGATACTTGGGCTGAAAACTTCACTATGACCGGTATTCATATTCATGATAACTACCTTCATCATACCGAAGAGGGTGAAGGTATGTATGTGGGATATACCGCTTTAAGTCGTACACTAGAATGCGACGGCGTTCCCACCACAGTTTACCCGCATAAGCTTGAATACGTTCGTATTTACAATAACAAATTAGAGCAAATGGCCGCAGATGGTATTCAGTTAAACGCGGTAAAAGGTGATGCGCAGATTTACAGCAACAAAATTTACCGCACGGGCGTTAGCCTCTTTGCCCCGTATGGCAGAATACCGGAATTCAAGTAGGTGGCGATAATGTATTGGTGAGGGATAACCTTATCTATCGTAGTGGTGGTAACGGTATGATGCTCGACGGTGATAATCTGCAAGTGATTAATAACAAGATAGTTTCCCCAGGTGAAAATGGCATTTTTGCGCGTAATGCGGCGCAACAAAATTCGCAAATTAGCGGTGGTTTACCTCATTTTTACCAAGATAATTTAATCGTTCACCCCGTAACCTATGGCATAACACTGTATGCGATAAATACCGCATCAGCTCATATCATTGGGGATAACACCATTGAAAATGACGGCCGACTCGATGCTGCAAGCCGGCCAATGACTTTCTCGTTTTTAAACGACCAAGTTGAACGCGTGTTGTATAACAATCAGCACTATATTTATGATGCAATTAGCGACTAGTGTATATATGTGCTCGGAAGGTGGGCGCGAGCGCCCACTTAATCAAGATAATCAGAGATAACGACTTCTCAAATGGTTTTGGAAATGCGCCGCATTCAGGGTTTCGCCTGTTGCTTGTTTGACTAACTCATCTGTGGTCAACAAGCTTCCCTTGCTCCAAATGTTATCAGATAGCCAGCTAAAGATAGGGGTGAGATCGCCCGATTGAATGGCAGCATCCACATCGACACTCTTTTGCATTGACGCCATAAACTGGGCCGCATACATAGCGCCTAAGGTGTAACTAGGGAAGTAGCCAAAGGCTCCGTCCCTCCAGTGAACAATAATCACAAAAAGAAAAATCTATATTTGACGATGGTTTAACGAACAATTATAACTAATTTTCTCATCGTGTTGCAGAAAAAGGATTTCAGTATGCATGCTCGTAGTTCACAACCCATGATCTATTCTTATTCACGTTTCTCGAATATCGAACAAGAGAAAGGGCACTCTCTTGAGCGCCAAGCGGATAACGCACAAAAAATAATTGAAGAGGTAAGGGTAGAGTACGGCCTTGAGGTCAACACTGATCTAGTTATGACTGACAAGGGGCTTTCTGCATTTCATGCAGAACACAAGAAAAGAGGAGCTTTTGGCGTATTCTTGAGCCTAGTTGAAAATGGAATTGTAAAACCTGGTTCAGTGCTGATTATTGAGTCTCTGGATCGAATGAGTCGGGAGCAGCCCTATAAAGCACAGTCAACATTAAACGATCTTGTTAATGCTGATATCACAATAATAACAACGATGGAGAAGAAGGTTTATAACAAAGAGGCTTTAGCTAAAGATCCCTTAGGCACTATGATTATGGCCGTCGTAGAGATGGTTCGCGCTCACAAAGAGTCATTGATCAAGCAAGAGCGGTCTATTGGTGCAATTGTTAAACAAATTGTAAGGCATGAAGAAGGTAAAGTTGCTGACGTAGCCGGAGCAATTCCATTTTGGATTAGCCGTAAACCAAAGCCACCAAATACACCCAAAGAAGTAAAGGGCGGATTCAGATTTAACGAACATGAGTCAACAATTCGCCTCATTGTTGATATGTACAATAACCAACGAAAAGGTCTCAGACCAATTAGCCGAGAGCTTCTAGAGCGTAAAATACCAAGTCCGAAAGGTGGTAAGACATGGGGTGTTTCAACCATTTCATCTGTTCTTGCAAATCCAGGTTTGTGTGGTCGAAAGATTTTTAAAATTCGTTATCTCAGCGAAGGTAAGCAGGTCGAAAATGAATATCATCTTGACTCATATTTTCCTGCGATTATGAGTGAAGAAGATTTTGATGCGATGCAAGCAATCAAGAAGCGCAAAGCAGGTTCAACAAGAGGGAGGGGTAAGTGGGTTTATATGCTAACCAACTATGGTGAAAAATCCCGGTGTGCCAAGTGCGGTTCAAGCATTGGTTCACAGCCCGCCCCTCAAAAGGATCGCATACGCCGTCGATTGCACTGTAGTAAGAATAAAGAGACTGGCGATTGCTGCGACAGCATTATTCAAGATTATATTGAAGACGCATTTCTTCGCTCTGTATCTGCTCACATTGATTACAACCTGATCAATAAAAACCTCGATCCGAATGAAGCTATTTTAGTGTCTGAACGCCTCCAAAATATTGAGATTGAAATCGATAATTTGTACGAAATGATGAAAGTCATGCAGCGTGATCCCAAGCGAGTAGCTCGTGCTAGGCAGGATATTCATGAGCTCTATGACGAAAAAGAACGTCTACAAAAGCAAGAGCATGACGTCGCAGAGTTTCAGATTTCATCGGAAGATATTCAAGAGTTTGTGTTGAAAGTAAACGAAGCTAGAGACTTTGAAAACCTTGAAGCACGAAAGTTCGTTAAACATATTTTGTCTCAGTGCATTAGCAAAATTGAAGTTCACATGAGGCCAGAGAATCTCAGTCATTACGGCTATGAGAACATTTGCGAAAATGCCTTGGTGAATCGTGTTGACGTCGAATTTTATAGTGAAAAGTCGCTATCAATTTTTGTACGTGTGAGCGACGGTGAGTTGTTATTTACCAAAATTTGCGATGAGTTTGCTGACAGTGCCTTGGGATCTTTTACAGAAGAAGAATTGCAAATCTGGAACAATCAAGGTGAAGAAGAACTTGATAAACACTTAGCAGAGAATCGCGGAGATAAGCTTGATATTAAAGAGCAAGCCTGGTTCACAATTGATGTTAGCGATGCAATTCTACGTGAAATGTTTGATGCTCTAGGTCAAGATGAATAAAACTAGACCTATTCTGCACAATAGATCAAACACAAAACCAACTTGACGTCAACTAATATCTATGGTAGATTACCCCTCCACACAGCGAGGGGTATGTCAATGCTTAGATTCATTTCTTTCAGATACATTGCTTTGCTTATAATCGTCATTCTCATTGTAGATTACGCCTTTTTCAAATCATCACAAACAGCAAGCTTGCTTGAGACAGCACTGCTCAACAGTAAGTCATATTCTTAATTTTTAATAGTTCAATCAACAAAACCAGACATCATGCGCTTCCAGCGTAGGGCACTTTGCATCCTCACGACAGGAGTTTGAACTATGACAACTAAACCAAGTTTTGATCGCAAGAAGTACGATCGATTGATTGAGATAGCTACTACACAACCGGGCATGCGTGAGACTCTTGAACAAATGGAGACACTTGTTATTCAGCTCTCGCCCAATGTCGATAAGTTTATCAAGATGCACAACTATGTCAGCGTAGATAGATTTCTTAAAGTGCTGCCTCATGTTCATGTTGATGGCGATCTTCGTGGCTTTTTCAAAGTTCAAGCCAGCGATGAAGCTGTGCAGTTCTACATGTGCGCTTATCAAACTCGCATGAGTGCTGAGCATGATACGTTCATCGTCTACATCTGCACTCAAGCTGAAGACGAAGAATACGGCATTATCGATACTCTCTTGCAAATGACACATAACCAGCTTCCGAATCTGCCGCCAGATTCGTTACCGGTCTCCGTTGCTAAGTCGAGTGTCGACTGGGATGATCTGGAGGAGTTCGACAAACTTGGTGGCTGATGTAAATGAAGAAAGCTTGGCTTCAACCTTTAATTTAGAGTCATGGTTGCACACATACCTCAATTGCCGGATAGGTTCTAGGAACTTTATCGGACGGGTGATTTGAAGTCATCGTGATACACCAATAACCATTTTATAAAAGCAGCTGTTCATTGCCTTGAACGGTAGGGATTCGTGCGCCTGAAAAAACTATCAATGGAAGGGATAAACATGAATATGAGACCAAGTCATCACCTAAATACAATTTCCAAACAATACCCTGGTATTTGGAAACATGTGGATCATTTTATAAAGCATAAAGGAAAGGATCTGGGTGACTGGCCAGAATGGTGTTTTCTTCCCATGGCTGCGAGTTGTGCAATCGCTAGCACTGGTGGTGACATTCTTTTCGGTGAAGGATCTGATATCGCTACGATATCATCACTGATTGCATGGAGATATACACAGGGAATCTATTGTTTTGATCCAGAAGTGTACGCCGAAATCGAAAATACAGTGGTTGATAAAAAAATTCCTACCGATGTTCTTTATCGTCTTCCTGAGTGGGGAGTGTATGTCGAACTGCAAGATGTCGAAGGGGCCCACGGATTCTTTGCTCACCTAGAATTCGATATGAACACAAAAAGATCAGAGTTGCGTCTATTAATCGACACTGAAGAAAGGCTATTGCCCATTATACTTCACTTGGGAGATTGGGGAGTTGCCGAGGCAATCAATAAGTCTCTTGATGTTAGTTTTAGTGATGCTTCATGGTTTACGGGTATTAGGGATGTGGTTTTGGAGTGGCAGTGTGAGATGGCTCGTAAGTGTTTAAGCCTTTTGCTCTACATCTGTTCTGAAGAACCAGATATCGAACGTGTTGAGGGAAATTTGCCTGCTCATGCCAGACCCAAAAAAGTGAAAAAAGGCTATAAATTTTTTGCTCCAAGCAAGCCAAAGATTTGGAACGTTGGGAAAAAGATTGCTCATGTTGTTTCATCGGCTTCATTGGATTGGAAGGGGGGAAGTCATACAAGCCCTAAAGCCCATATTAGACGTGCACATTGGCATGGGTATTGGACAGGGCAGCGTAATAGCGTTGACCGTAAATTCATCTACAAATGGATTCCAACAATGATAGTGAATACCAAATAATCAGTAGGCTACTTATTTCGTGGGTTTTGATGCCATTATCGACTGTGTAAAGCGATATATCCAGCATAGTGTGGTGTGGCATTGATTGCTTTGAAAAACTATGGAGGTAGAAATGTTTCTTGAGCAAGCCGCTGAGAGATTGGTTCTGGATGTGAGGAAACTGACTGAATCAGAAACAAAGCTACTGATCTCTGAAACATATCGCGACATACATCGAGCAGTGCTTATGTCGTTAAAGCTCAATCGATACGGAGAGCCGCTTGCCGCGCTGGGTGGCGCTAAAGTTTGCTTTCGTATGTGCAATTTTCTGAGACTTCAACCGTTTTACAAAGAGCGCGACGTGAGAGAAATGTTGGGCGCAATGGTTGATTATCGCAAACCAGAGTATGAGCACGATGTATACCAAGTTGGTTGGCTTCCTTACTATCACTACGCTCTGTATTGGCACATCCAAGCATACAGAAATAAGCGACCAATCAACATGTATCGATTACCCGCTCGAGACTTTTCGAATATCGAATTTCTAGTACATGTGAGCGCAGAAATTGTCAACGATAAAAGAGGGGGGTGATTATTGATTGGTGGAATCATTGGAGATATTGCCGGATCGCTGCTTGAGGGAGCGCAACTACGAACTTATAACTTAACGGAAGCGAAGATGTTTTGCCAAAAGGCACATCCAACAGATGACTCGATACTTTTGGCAGCTACAGCACATGCAATGCTTGATGATAGCGATGATTTTGAAACCTACTATCGTCTATATGCTGGCACCTTTAACGACTGTAAGTTTGGTCCGTCGTTCACCCACTGGATGACAACCGGGAAGCCGAGTGCTAACAGCTATACTAATGGCCCAGCGGCTCGTGCAGGTGTAATTGGCTACCTAGATAACGAAGACGAGGTATTGCTGATTGCCAAGAAATCAGCAGAGGCAACACACATACATCAAGAAGCCATTGAGGGTGCTCAGGCTATTGCGTGGGTTGTGTGGGCAATGCGTAAACGGATTTCTGTTCAAGAAATAAGCGAAGAGCTATATCAGCGTTGGAGCTATTACGTTGATGCTAGTCACTCACATGATTTAAATAAAATTAGACGCGAAACCATTGGCATTGATTGTAGTGCGGAAAATACGGTTCCATTAGCTATTTTCATAGCGCTTTTCCAAGCGCGTAGTGTCGAAACTTCAATAAGACTTTGCCAATACGTTGGTGGCGATACGGACACACTGGCATGCATGGCTGGATTGATAAAAAGTCAGCAATTTGCACCAAACCCGCAATGGGAACACATGTGCAAACAAATCTTATGGCGTAAAGCTCAGCCTATTTTGCAAGTAGTCGAGCAGTTTGAAATGAGATTTGACGACAGTAAGTCATTGCCATTCTGACGAAAAATTAACAACGATATGGAGAACAAATATGCGCAAATTCATGTGTCGCGTAGGGATAGTTGCATCTTTAACTCTTTCATTAGTCGGCTGTGGGGGCGGTGATGGAGCTGGTTCAGGTGTGGATTCTAGTGGTTCAGGTTCAACTAGCATTAGCTCAAACTCTTATGTTAGTGGTTCTTTCAAGAGTTTGTACGATCCAGCAAACTCGTCTTCTGCAATAGCAAGAAATTTGAATCCAGACAACCAAAATGACCTTGGATATTGTGGCTATGGGGAAGGGCTTTCATCAGATCGATACTACGAATCTGCACGAGTTATTGTCGTGGGTTCTGATTCTTTGCCTGCTGACGATTTTCGTTGGGGTGCAACTTTGGGCGAGTTGGCTCTAGATCGTGGTTTGGCAGCAATGAAGATTAGCCACAACCAGTATATCGATATGAAATCTGGTGTATCAATGGCAGCATCTCAGGGGATCACACAAATGATCGAGAGCATTTATGCCAACACTGGCTTTGTTGCTGAGTACAACATAGCTCATTATCGAAGCATTCTTGAGAATGCGTTGGATGGCAATCCTGTGGCTCATTCTTACGGATCTGAGATTGTTCCAGACTTATCAAGCTTTTCAGGAAAGTTTGCAACTGACACAGACTCTGCACGTCGTACAATTCGTATAGCACTTGCTGCAATGCCAGCTGATGAAGAGCTATCGCTTTATAAGGATCTCTACAATGAGATGGTTAATCAAGGGATTGATGTTGAGAACGACCTTAATTTATTCGGCGCAATCCCAGAGAACATTGATAAAATGGTGGTTTGCCTATCTGCTCAGCGCTCAAATTCAGAATGGGGCATGGGTACGCGACAAGGTTTTGAGGTGGCAGCGAAATCGGCTACTCAGCGCAGCGATGACTTACAAATTGCCACTCACGAGGTAATTCACCATCTGCAAGCAACAATCACAGAGCCAACGACTGGCGGTGCATCTCTAGAACGTTGGTTTAGTGAGGGTCAGGCTATTGTCCTATCAGGCATGAAAGTAAACTCTGGAAATCACAATCGCTCTACCCTTGATGTGATTAACGCACAAGATGGAGCTGATTATTATGCGGCTCATGGGGATAATGAGTACCCAGATTATGGACAGGCTTACAACTGGTTCGTGAGCAAATTCGGTTCAAATACTCAATTTGAGTTCCTCTACAAGCTTCGAGCAAGCCATTCAATGGATTTGGACGGCGGTTACAGTGATGCTTTTATTGCAGAGTTTAACAGTCTTCCAGTTCTTAATTGTGATTACGATTGTAGCTTTGAACTAAGTGATTTTAGAGCTGATTACCCGAATCAAAGTAAATAAAACAGAAGAAATGCCCCTAACTGTGAGGAGGTAGAACAATGATTTTCATTATTTTTATTGGCGTTGCTATGTCTTATTGGCAAGTCGATCTTCTGTTCGATTTCATGCGAACATTCAGTGTTTGCGAACCTTATTTGTCTTACAATGACGAATGGACTGACGGTTTTTATCAGTGCTATGGTTTGGACGCTGATTTCGTCAAGCATGCGAGAAGAAACTTGAAAGATCTTTTCTTTTTTCTTTTTGTTCTACCTTATGCAAGGTTTGCTGCACTAACTTTTATCAAGACCGGAGTTTGATTGCAAAAAGTGCAACGTAGGCAGTTTATTGTTGCAAAAAGTGGTGCAATAATCTATAGCAGTGCTATAATCAAAATATAAGGATTGCAGTTAACTCTCTACTGCAATCGGGCGAGTTTGGTCACTCGCCCTTTCTTTTGTCCGTCGTTCAGTTATGCAGCCTTTCCTTGTTTTGCTATCAAACATTCTAGGATGCTGTTGTCGATCTGGTTGATGCGTCTTTCAAGTTCAACCGGCAACGTAACACTATAAGCTCTATGACGCTTTTTCTTTCCAGAAAGCAGGGGCTTGATATTAAACTCTCTTTTTAGAGCAGAGGTGATTGTACTTAAAGGCTGTGCGGTTGATACTTTTGCCCTTTCAAAAGTGTCATGGAAAACATCTAACGCCTTTCTGCTTTGCACTCCAACTGTTAGCTCTGTCTCAAACAAGAAGTTAAGGAAGTCTTTCGCATCAGCGTTGCTGTATTTAAATTCACCTTCAAACAAGCCGACGGTTTCAAACAACTTCAGAATTATTTGCTGTTGGAATTGTTGGTTGATAGTTAATGAAGACGCCTCCGCAGTAGCAAGCTTGAACTTGTTTATGATGCGCCTGCCAGCGCCATTGTTGTCAAAATCCAGCAGCTCTTGATCTACTTCAGGAGTGCAATAGAAGTCACTTAAAGTGTATTTAAAGAGTTTTAGTTTGCTGTCAGTCGTTGCATGCTCGCCTTGCTGTCGGATGCGTTCAGCTTCAGTGTGAGTGATCATTTCGGCATTTAAAACCTGTGCTTGTCGAGTTTCTTTTTCTGCGGAGCTTCCTTTCTTGCTTGCTGCCGAGCCATTTGCTTGCTCTTCTTTGGTCCCGGTCACAAATTCAATCTCATATCCCAAATGTTCGAGAATGGTCAGGACAGTGAATTCGTAGCTTTCGCGCATGTCTTGCTTGAACTTTGCACGCGAAGCGATTTTTTGGAGATATTCATCGTCCAACATAAGTTCGAGCTGCTCTCTTGTCAGATCTTCGCTAAACTCGTCGTTAATCATGCTAGTGAGAATGGATGTTTCACTTTGAGTTTGCTTGTCTCTGACCTTACTGAAACACAGGTTAACGGTTTGAGCTTTTCTAAAGCGACCTGGAGCTTGGATTAAATCATTTGGTGAAACCGTCCCATGCGCTATTACCGAAACTGTGCTGTAGTCGCCATCAAGAATACTCAGACCGTTTTTAGCAGCAGGATTATAAAAAATAGCTTGAACTGACTGGGCTAGTTCCGTTGGTTTGCTTAGCAACTCAGCTTTGCTTGATTGTGTAAACTCAGCGTCAATCTTCTGATAATCTACAAAGTGCTCTAGCTCTTCATCTTGCTCGTATTTTCGGTGTATTCCAGCAATAGTAAAAATCTCAGCATTAAAAACAGAATTTTCTCGGTTTTTAACATCGCTAAACACAGCTAGTTTTTTACCATTTTCAAGTGTTTCTCGAGATTTTTGTATGCAAACAGTAGGAGGCATGACTCTGACAACTGGTTTTTTAAACGGACTTTTTTGTGAGTAAACATAGATAGTTTTGCCACTCTGTTGGGCCAGTTCATAAAGCCATTCAACGGTGTGGTCATTTAAGAAAGCGTCAAATCCAAATACTGTGTGAGAGCGCATGATTTGTTCTTCTAATGTCTTTAGTAGTTCCTTCTTTTCAGCTAACTTGCTTATGAGATTACTCTGGATTTGGTCGCGTACATCTTCCAGTTCATCAATGAAGAGAGTCTCTGATTTTTTCCGAAAGTAGTAGTAGTCATCGCTTAGTAATTTGAGCACAACGCCGAGGACTGCACGAGCCTCTGCGTCGCTATATGCATATCTGTAGTCTCGTGTGTCTTCCTTATTTAGCTGAGAGTATGTCAGAGAACGTGAGGCATTGATCGAGATGGGGTAGCGCTTGTCATCTTTGGCAGCAGCCATTAGTTTTGCTTGGATTTCTGATTTGCCAGTTCCCGGTTCGCCAACGAACAGATGGATGCCTTTTCGATCTATCAATTGATTTAGATCGGCTTTGTAATCTACTTCGACGAACTTGACTTTATTGTTGTCAGGCGAAATCGACGTTGACGAAATGATGGCTTGTTTCTTAGCTTGAATAGCGGTTTTCAGAGTTTCAATAAAAGCCTCGCCCCCAGTTTTCATGTGCTCGCGAATGATACTTTTAAGAGTGTCTAAGCTATTGCTTACCAGAAATTTTAAGCTGTCGCTGATCGCTCTTTTGGTTTCTTTCTCGACCGATTCTTGTGTTTTAGCCAATGACAAGATGGTTAACGACTTTGTTAGAGGAGATTCGCCAAGGCTGATTCTTGTTTCGCCGAGTTGAATTTTCACTTGTTGTGCACGGGCGACACATGCGTCTTTGTAGAGATTATCTGAGTCAGTAACGATAGTGATTTTTGACTTCTTTGTGCCTTCTGCAATCACGTTAGATATGACTGTCGGAATGAAAGGGGTGATGATTTCTTTTGCTTCAGCAGGAATTGTAGGGTTATCAATACGGCTAATGAATGTGCTCATTTTGTTTGCTCTCTTTCTATGTCTAGCACTGGTCAGCGTGCTTGGAGTACATATATGTAACTCTCGACTTATTATTCTGTCATTTTACATAAAATGAGCTTTAAAAACAAAAAGTTATAGCCAATGCTGGTGTTGATATAAATCAACCAAGAGTCAATGGCATACACCCTAAAGTAGCATTTTTTGTCTTTTACCCAGCCTTTTGGCTGGAAAATAATCCAGATTTATTTGCACCTTTCATGGAGAGGGACACTTTTCTGGGAGGTAGGTTTCTGTATATATAAAAGGATAAGTGCGAAAGTGTACCATTTTCACTGGATGGTTTTCTCGCGAAGCGAGGTGAAAATCAAAGGACAAAGAACCATGGTTGTTCAAGAGTAAGGGCTTGGTCAAGGTGTGTCTGGTTTTGTTCTATTGGCTTCCATTTTCCTTTAAATTTCTAGAGAAGTGAAATGTACAAATCGAAATCAATAGGTTATAAAAATTACCTAATGGTGTGATTTTAACAGCTCAATATAAATCTATGTCGATTTTACTATATGAAATGGTTGAACTTTATTTCGTTAAGGTAGTTGGCATGATGCTTGATGTCTAGGGATGACAGTAAATTGGATCATAGGAAGAAACATGGCGTTATTGAGATATGCAAACTTAGGGATTCATCGGCCAGACATTCTGCTTGGTAAAGCGGTGAGTGGTCTAGGAGAGTTTTATAAGTACCTAGATACCACTCGAAAATACCTAGAAAGTACTAATGCTGTTAAAGCTATAGCTTGGGAAAAGCTGGATGATGCTCAAAATGGAGTATGGATACAATTAGTTGAGCCTGCTGATAACTGCGGTGATTTCGAAAAAAACTTAAAGCTCTTTTTAGATGAGAGTACTGATACTGTATACGAAGCCAGCCCTGCAAGATGGAAAGCTGTAGGTAGTGCGGCTAGGGAATGCCCAAACTGTAGAAGTCACGGTAAGCCTAAAATGGCTTATACGACTGAGGAGCACGCGGAAGAAATTGCTAGTGAATTAGGTAGTGGGTTGTCGTCGTATGAGTGCCCGGACGGCTATGGTTGGCATTTGACTGGGAAATCGCCAGGCAATGTGGGATTTAATAAATCCAACGCAATTTCAGTCCTGGACAGAAATGTAGAAAATGACTGCTTACTAGTGGATCGCTTGCCTAAACACGACTATTTGGTGATTCGTCCAAATACATACCAGATAAAGTGTCAGATTAATGCATTGCAAAGTTTACAAGACACTCCTTCTATTCATCATCTCCCTCTATTAAGGCTGTTTGAAGGTAAAGAACATGCTAAATGGCCCAGCGTTCCTTATGACGAACACATATTTAGCGATGAGTATTACGTTCTTACGGATGATACAAGAGAGGGAACACCTCAGCAGCGTGAATTTGTAAATATTGCACTCAATACGCCAGATTTTGCTTTCCTAGAGGGTCCTCCAGGATCGGGCAAAACAACAGCAATTTGCGAACTGATCCTTCAACTTATAAAGCGAGGTAAACGGATCTTACTTTGTGCATCAACTCATGTTGCTGTTGATAATGTTCTTGAGCGACTGATGTCTGATGAAAACATGTATCGCGATATGGTTTTACCAGTACGGATAGGAGATAAATCCAGTGTCTCTCAAAAGACAAAACCATGGCAATTGGAGGAGTTTGTTAAAACTGAGCGAACGAGATTGCTAAAACATCTTCAGCATCAACCAAATATCTCAAACAGCCAGAAGCTACTCAAAAACAAAGTGAACGAAGGAAAACATATTGTTGAACGTCTAGTTCTTGAGGCTGCAAATCTAGTTTGCGGGACAACAATTGGTCTACTTCAGCACCCTGACATCAAAAACAAGCAATCAACATCACCGCTTTTCGATGTGATGATTATTGATGAAGCTTCAAAAACGACTTTTCAAGAGTTTTTGGTGCCAGCTGTACTTGCCAAGCGTTGGATTATGGTGGGTGATCCAAAACAGCTTTCACCTTATGTCGATGACGAGGCTACAGAAGTAAACTTGCAACCATGCTTACCGGATAGGTATCAAAGAGAAGCGTGCGCTGATGTTTTCTCTGCTCAACAAATTAATAGTCAGAAGCGAGAAGTCTCCTTAGTTTGCACTGACGATAGCAATTCTATTGATTTTTATCATCGGCAAGCAGAGGCCAAAAATGTATTGGTTGCATCATCGAAAGAGCAGCAAATAGATCTCCCTTACGCATCTATCGTTATTGGTTCGCAAGCGTTCATTGCTCAGAATGTAAATCATCTGCCCTTAGATTTGACGATGATAAGGGGACTGCCGACTTTACCTAAGCAGTTAGAAATGCGAGTGGCAGCCCATTCGAGATTAACTCGCAAGAAAATCAAAACAGAAACTGATAGCTGGGAATCTCATTTAGCTTGGCGATTGGCGCGTATGTATGAACAGCGCCTAAATTCGGAATCTACCGGAAGTTCTAAAACTACGAACAAGTTAAAGGAGGATATCAAAGCGCTACTACCATTTGACTCAGAAAAAGATACGTTCACAGCAATAGACCGGGTGCGTAGGATCGCATTACCTTCCATCCTTGAATCTCTGCAAGTTGGATTTGAGCGTACAGAGTATCAAAAGAAAGGGACTGCATTGTCTGATGGGCTTCCTATCAGTGTTTTGAATCAACGACAAATACGGCTTAGTTACCAGCATCGAATGCATCCAGATATCGCCGAGTTTTCCCGAGTACACATATACCATGAAAAAGCCTTGCATAGCCCAGATGGGCAGACTGAAAAGCGCAACTGGGGTTACAGAAACGGCTCACATCGCTGTATATGGCACGATGTTAAAGGTCGAAAAGGCAAAGAAGGTGAAATCACCGCTGAAGTAGAGGAAATATTAAAAGAATTAAGTCGCTTTGATTCTTGGGCAAAATCAAACCCAAATATTGAGAAAAACCAACAAAAGACTTGGGAAGTTGCTGTTCTGGCTTTCTATCGGGCGCAAGAGCGAGCTATACGTCGAGCTTTACGAAAGTGGACGGGAAATCATCACGGAGTAAGGCATTTCTATCGAGGTGATAAAACATCGCCGTATATTGATATTCAGATATGTACCGTAGATCGTTTTCAGGGACATGAGGCTGACTTTGTCATGCTTAGTTTCGCAAATAATCATCCCACGAGTTTTCTCGAAAGCCCAAATCGCTTGAATGTAGCACTTACCAGAGCCAAGCATCAGCTCATTGTGTACGGAAACCGCTCTGCAATGCAAAAGGCATCGGGTGTGTTAGGTACTTTTGCGAGTAATTCTTACTGGTCTACATCAATCGAGACTGAATCACAGGGGGCGCTATGAGCCAGGACATCATATTAAAACGGGAAATAAAAACAGAAACGTGGCTCATTCAGGGTGAAATAGCACTGGCAGATAGTCGCCCAGAAATCAACTGCGTGCTGCAATTCCTCCACGATTATCCGAATGCGAATTCTACCGAATGCTCTGAACACTTATTTGGAGACAAATTTGGGCGTAGTGTCGTCGCTGAAAGGTTACTTAATCTTTGTCGATTATATGGACTAGCAGAATCACTTCGAGGCAAATATACATTGACTGAAACTGGAAAAACGGCACTAAACAGAGACCATGTTTTAGTTCCGACTGATGGATGTTGGAAGTTATGTATTTGCGATGAGCCTTTATTGCCTCATCCACTTTTGACAATTGAGGCGCATAAGGAACCAAGTGCAGCGTCAATCGGCCTTGGGAAGAACCGTCATAGCTAAAAAGCGCGAGCTGATAAAATGTTGAAGATACCTCAATCCGTTAAGGAACTCGTTGGTTTGCAAGAACAACCAATAGGTGGGGGAGCGGAAGTGCGCGTGGACAAAATTGAACTTAAAGGTGAGCGCATCTCACCTCAAGGAAAACCGTATCACATCGAGTGGAATGTGACTGATGGCAATATCGATGTAAAGCGTGGAAAGGATCTTATATTTTCACGTCGGGTTGAATCAATCAGCCGCCATCAAGTTTTGAAAGTACTTCTACATAGTGAGGGCTTGCTTGAACAATGGGATGAACAAACGGAAATCTTGTCTGTAGCTTTTGAAAAGACAACTGAATCTGAGCGAATCAATATGAAACGCTCGGTAAGCGTAAAAAGCCCCTCTGTTCCCAAGTTGGGCTCGTTCGATGCTATGAAGTTACCCAATCTATCGATATCAGCATTTACTGAGTCGGATGCTATAAAGTGGGCAGAATGGAGATTAGATAAAAATATCAATACGTACGCCACCAATAACAAGTACCAAGTTTGGAGAGAAAAAGCACTCGAACCTTTTAAAGGTTGGGATTTCACACTACCTGATAGGGCTGAACTGGCAAATCAGTTTTGGATTGAAGAAGACCAGCAAGATCAGCATACCTGGCATGTGATTGCTGCCCATGACTGGAACCTATAAGGAATAATAGTGATGAATCTAATTGAAAAGTTTACTAAAACAGAAACCAAGATTGTTGATCAATCAAATACCAAGTTGCCCCCTGTGCTTTTACCTGTTGTACCAAAACAGGTATCTGATTGGCAGCCTATTAACAGCTCTTTGTTCTGCAATGAACTGCAATCAAGGGTTGTCGAATTAATCGATAATGCTGAGCACTCGGTTATTCTTAGTACGTTTTTGCTTGCTGATGAGAATGTCGAATCGGCGGTCCTAAAAGCTGCTAAGCGAAAAGTTCGTGTGTACATACTATTGGCATGTGAGACTCGTCTTGATGGTGATGTGCCTGATGATGACTTTGGTAAAAAGTGTCTTGTGCAGCATAAGGAAATGTTAAACAAATTGTCTGGACATGTTCACTTTGCATCTGCGCCACATTTCCATGCAAAAGCTGTTGTCATAGACGCATTACATGAAACCGGTAATGCGAAAGGGTTACTATTAACGGCAAACCTTACAGAAGAAGCACTTAAACGTAATGAAGAGTTAGGGGTCTCGCTTTCACAGTATCAAATAGATGAGCTCGTGAAAGTGTTCCGTTGGGCAATCTTCGAGAGTGCGGAGCACCACATGACAAACCGTGGTGAATTCTCAGCATACAAGTCGCCGGGAAACGTCGAGTACCCAAGAAAATTGACTGAAATACTAGTCACGTCTAGTGAGGACGCTCAAATTAGGGAACACGCATTAGCGTTGATTAATAAAGCGGATAAAGAACTCATCATATCAAGTTTTGGATGGCATGAGGATCATAAGCTTGTAAAGGCAATATGTGAACGTGCGAAGTCGGGGGTAAAAGTCACCGTTCTATCCCGCCAAAGACCCGCAGCCATGCCAGCGCTATTGGCTATGAAACAGGCGGGTGCATCAGTGATGTGTTTTAAATGGCTGCATGCGAAAGCGATTGTAGTAGATGGAATGCATGGCATGGTGATGTCAGCCAATTTTCAAACGCATGGCATGGATCAAGGCTTTGAGTTAGGTGTGAAAGTCACTGGTACTCAGGTAACAGAACTGATGAACTGCTTAGATGTGTTTTTAACTAATAGCCACAATGTATTAAACACAGATATGAGTCTAGGGATGATTTCTGGTGGTTTTGAAGCTTGGGAAAATAATGTATTCAAGAAGTATTCAGTTAGCGAAGTAAAGGTTGTTGAGTTATCGCCTATAAAAGCAGGTTGTTTGTCTGATATGGATAAACAACCCCAAATACCCAATGCAAACTGGCGGGAAAATACCTCTCACAAGATTGAGTATAAATGGCGTATAGAGCCGCCTGTTATCACTAACACCAGTCCAGAGTATTTTAGACCTTCAACAGCGAAGGATAAAGCTTCTAAAAAGCAGGATACAGGGGCGTCTAGAAAAAGTTATGAGCCAAAGGTTATTCGTCTGACAAAAAAACAGTTAGCTATTACAGTTCGCCAAGAGCCCGAACTTGCCATGGCAAAAAGGCTGAAGCAAAGTGAGTTGCCAAATGCCCGAATCGTATTGGAGGTGTAACTGTGGATATAAATAACACTCTGCTTTGTTGGCACTCCCAAAGAGCTGGGATTGAGGTATTAGATGAAGCGTTAAAGCGGCTTAAGAACCGTAAAGTTTCTATTGGCAAAGTAATAGTACTAACTCAGTCAGCAGATGATAATGCTCTATATAAGCAGCATGAATTTGGCGATATACAGCTCAGCTTTCGAACTTTAGGTCTTGAGAACCCAGCTAATCACAACGAAATTTATCACGCAATAGAATCTGAGGTTATTCCAGAGCTAAATCTTGAACAACATCTTCATATCAATGTTTCGCCGGGAACACCGGCGATGCATGCGGTTTGGTTGATTCTTCATGCTCGGGGGCGTTTTCCACAGGGAACAGTTCTCTGGTCATCACAATATAACCCCGATACCAAAAGAACTAGCATTGCTAAAGTTGACTTCAGCGTAAACACATATCTTGCAGAGATCTCAGCTATTTCAAGTTCAGAGGGCGGTTACGCCCTTTATGATTTAGACCCTAAATCAAAAGCAAGGCAGGATGCATTGCAAACGTTAAAGCAGTTCTCTTCGGTTCCTAAAGCTCCTTTACTTGTATTAGGTGAGCGTGGCACTGGGAAAACGAGGTTGATTGAAACCGTTGTCAGCAAAGTGAAGCAAAAGTCCGTGGTTACCCTAGCGTGTGGTGGATTAGATTCTCACGTAGTAGATAGTATGTTGTTTGGCCACGTAAAAGGTGCATTCACTGGGGCTGAAAAGGATCGCAAGGGGCTTTTGAAAGAAGCAAATGGCAAAATATTGTTCTTGGACGAGATCCAAGACTTACCAAATTCAGTTCAACGAAAGCTGGTTAGAGTGCTTCAAGATAACCACCACAGTTTTCGCCCCGTTGGAAGCGACACTGAGGAAACATCTGACTTTGAGCTAGTTTGTGCGAGTAACAAATCGCTTAAGCAATTGGCTACTGTGCTCGATGCTGATTTTTTTGATCGTGTATCTATGCTTACTGTAGCCATTCCTCCACTTCGAGTATGCAGAGAAGATCTTTCAGCTGATTGGCAAAGAATCTGGCAGGAAGTCAATACTAACCCTAATCTACCTACGGCTGCTCCAGTTTCAGATGAATTAATCCGGTTTTTTAACTCTTCACATTTGCCAGGTAACTTGCGTGACCTAAAAAAGCTGGCATATATGACGTGTGCGTTTTTAAGTGCCCAAGATACAGAGTCGGCAATCTCAAGTTCATTGGCTTCGCTAGTCGAACAGGTTATCCAAGATGATAGTTCAGAAACAAGATTCACCTTTGGTGACCTATCAGGTACAACTAAGGATGAGCTAACCAAAGCGTTTCATAAGGAATTTGCAGTCGCAGCCAAAAAGCAGTTTGGGACATGGATTAAAGCTGCTGAATCATTAAAGGTGGATCAAAAAACGCTACAAAAATATATGAGAGGTAATTAAATTCATTGTTTACTTGTCGATGTATTGCAGGTACTGGGTGGGTGCTAAAAGGGAGGAAATACATCCAATCTTTCCCAATATTGCAACTGGCTGAAGTGTCGTTCTAAATTTGGCCTGGCTTTCGCCAGCAGGTTAGCCAGTTTTATGATGTGAGAGGGGGGGGCTGAGCATGTGATTACGGCGTTGGTTGTTGTTTTACATTCACGTGTACAGTAAGTTTGAGCGTCGTACTGATCCCTTTTGTGATGATGCATATAACTGGGCTGCTTTCTCGCGAAGCGAGGACAACATCAAAAAATGAAGTCAAAGTAAAAAATCAGGTGTTTTTCTTATCACATCATCTAATCATTTTGATTGCTCCATGCTTGCTTTTAGAGTACATTTGCCGTCAGATATTCTCAACAGAAGTTTCTGATGAAAAAACTCGACCAATTACCTCATGCTCAAAGAGAACGCTTGGCGTTTATCGATTTTAGTTTGAGCTACTTTGGTGAGATTGCTAGAGCCGATCTCATCGCTAAATTCCAAACAGGTTTAGCTGCTGCAACTCGTGACTTCGCCACTTATAAAGAGTTTGCTCCTTGCAACCTAGAGCTAATTCATCAATCAAAGTCTTATCATCGTACAGACCAATTTGTGCCTCTGTTTGACCACGACCCAGATACCGTATTAGTGAGTCTTGCTAGAGGTTTTGGTGATGGATTGGCGAGTCAACTGGAAAACAGCCAAGTTTGTATTCAGCCTCAACAGTTGAACAAACCTTCGACTGATATCCTGTCGGCAGTTATGCGTGCCATACACCAAAAAATGGCTCTCAAGATTAAGTACGTTTCCCTTAGTTCTGGTAACTCAACTAGAACAATTGTGCCTCATAGCCTTGCGAATAACGGCAGTCGTTGGCATGTTCGTGCTTATGATCGTTCGACAAGTTCTTTTCGTGATTTTGTTCTTACTCGCATAAAATCCGCGAGCCTTGCTCCGAATGAAATCGATAGTGTCAAAGAATCGATTTCAGCAGACAAGCAGTGGAACCGCATTGTTGATTTAACCTTTGTTCCTCATCCAACGGCAAAACACCCTGAAGCGATAGAACTTGATTACGGTATGGTTCATGGCAAGCTTCAAGTTGAATGCCGTGCTGCGCTGGCTGGATATTTACTAAACCAATGGAATGTCGATTGCTCAAGTACTTATCAATTAAATCCACAGCAATACCATTTAGCACTAGAAGAAAATGCAGTTATTTATGGTGTTGAGACCGCCAGTTTAGCCCCTGGTTACGAAGGTAATAACAATGAATAATAAAGCTTACCTGAGAGCTCTGGGTTTTAAGTTCGGTAATAGTGGTGCCCATACATCTCGCAGTATGATGATCGAAGAGCTAAAGGTCTTATTATTTGGACGTCCTGAAAACGCAACCTTAGAAGACTACAGAGAAGATATTGAAGTATTCAACGTTCTTCAAAAACCAAGTGAAAATGCACGTAAATACAGTTTCCAACCTCTGGCTTCAATGTATGGTTTATCACCTGATATCTTCCTCTTTAAAGTCCTTCGAGACTGGTGGGAGCAGCATGAAGGATCTCAATCTATTCTAGCGTTGCAACTTGCTGTAGCCAGAGATCCATTGTTGCGTAGTTCTGCTGAAGTGATTTTAAACTTAGAACCTGGTCAACATTTGTCTAGAGAGACAATGGAGACCTTTCTATCCAAAGATGACCCTGAGCGTTTCAGTGCGGCATCCCTAAAATCTTTCGCACAAAACATTAATGGAACCTGGACTCAAGCAGGATACCTATCAGGTAGAGCAAAGAAGTATCGGGAAATCCCAGAAGTGAGCTATGTGAATGTCTCATACGCTCTATTTCTAGCCCACTGCCATGGGCTAAGCGGGCAACGTTTATTCGATAGTTTTTGGTGTCGTATGTTGGCTCAAGATAAAGAACGATTGTTTGAACTAGCACATAGAGCATCGCTAAGAGGAATGATTAACTTCAAGCAGGCAAGTGAAGTCGTTGAAGTAACTTTCCCTGGCCTAGTCATGCCTGAATTAAACGAATCTGAGGACAAATGATGTCAGATCGATTATCCAAGCTACTAACAAGCTTTGAAAAACACATTAGTATTCCATGGCCAGTGGCGGTTTCTGCTGATGAGCGAACCATCTTTCTGGTCTACCACAAAGAAGATGAGCTAAAACTTCGTGCGCGTGTCGAAGAGTTTGAACAAGCATGTGTTAAGCATAGCCACCCTTGGCAACTTCTAGATTTGACTCATAGTTTCGAAAACTGGATGTCGGATCAAGATTACAAAGAAACCTACTTTGAAGATCCTGAGTATCTTAAAGGATTGTACGATGACTTCGCCGATGAACTAGTCGAAGAACTGACCAATAAAGTCGAGTCAAATCAAACAGAAGATGGAGTCATTGCTCTTCTTGGCTGCGGCACTCTATTTGGATTCGCATCTGTGTCTGGGGTCGTCGAATCTTTAGCTGAAAAGGTGACAGGGCGTTTAGTCGTCTTCTTCCCTGGTGAAGTACAAAACAACAACTATCAATTATTAGATGCGAAAGACGGTTGGGGATATCACGCAACCGCCATTTCAGCAACGTCATAAGGGCTTTATTCAATGTTAAACCGCGAAATTTTTGTAAACGATCCTGTTAGCAGCCGCTTGGCTAACAACGGAGTTGCTCAAGTAAAGGATGACCTGTCTAAAGGTGCGCTAGATACGCTTGAATATGAGTTGCGTACATTTGTTTGTGATGGTGCATATGCCAAAGGCATGGACAGCATTCTGAGCAACTATTTGTCAGCGTTTAAGACAAACAATGAGCAACCAGGCGTATGGATCAGTGGCTTCTTTGGTTCAGGTAAATCTCACCTTGCTAAAATGTTGCGTACACTCTGGACAAACCAAACGCTAAATAACGGCTCTGATGCCCGCTCAACCGCAGACTTACCAGAGCACATTGCGAAGCATTTTGATGAGTTATCATCCATTGCCGCAGGTAACGGTGGCCTTTATGCAGCTTCAGGTACTTTAGGTGCAGGTGCTGGCGATAAAGTTCGCATGGCGTTTCTTGGTATCATTTTTAAATCCGCTGGTTTACCAGAGCAATATCACCTAGCACGTTTTGTCATGTGGCTAAAATCGGAAGGCGTTTTTGAACAAGTTAAGTCATTTGTTGAAGCTAAGGCAAAAGTGAAAGAGGGTGTAGACCCTTGGACGAAAGAGCTTAAAAACTTACACGTATCTCCAATCATGCATGATGCGGTTTTACAAGCGATTCCAGGAATCGGCGCAGATATGAAAGAAGTGCGCGAGATGCTACGCGCTCAATATAAAATCATTGATGATGTTACCAACGATGAGATGGTCTCTGCGATTGTTGATGCCATTTCTAATGACGGCGAATTACCACTTACTCTAGTTGTTCTGGATGAAGTCCAGCAGTACATCGGTGACAATGTTCAAAAAGCGTTTGATGTACAAGAAGTAGTAGAGACCTGTAGTGGCGCTAGTGCGCTTAAGTCAAAGTTATTGTTTGTTGCGACGGGGCAAAGTGCCTTGTCTGGTATGGCAAATTTAATGAGATTAATGGGTCGTTTCCAAGTTCCAGTGCAGTTGGAAGACACAGATGTAGATGCAGTTATCCGTAAAGTTATCCTACAAAAGAAATCGTCAGCAGAAAATGCTGTTAAAACGGTTGTCGATGATAACTTAGGAGAAATTTCTCGTCACCTACGTGGCAGCACCATTGAGCACAATAAAGATGATGAAAAGTGGATGGTGCCAGACTATCCACTACTACCTGTCCGCCGCCGTTTCTGGGAACGAATCTTACCAGCGCTAGATAAAACAGGCACAGGTTCGCAACTCCGTAACCAACTCCGTGTTGTGCATGAAGCGTTAAAGACAACAGCAGATAAAGAGTTAGGTTATGTCGTACCTGCTGACTTTCTTTATGATCAGATTTCAACAAACTTGCTGCAAACAGGTGTGATCTCTAAGGAGATTTACGAAACCATCAGTCGTAAGCGTGGTGGTGATGAAGATTCGCAACTGCAAGGTCGTTTATTATCTCTGATTTTACTGATTAGCAAGCTACCAGCAGAGATGGAGTACGGCATTTATGCAACAGTAGATACGCTATCTGATTTGCTACTAGAGGATCTGCAAAACGACAAACACAAGCTTCGCCCGCTTGTGCCTAAAATGCTGCAACAGCTTGAAGATGAGCACCTAATTATGTCCCGCGAGACAGCACAGGGGCGCGAGTTCAGTTTACAGACGGTAGAAAGCCAAGCTTGGTATGACGAGTTCCGTCGCCAAGAAAACGATCTTATGGGTAACCCTCAGACATTAGAGGCGTACCGTTCGAAAGAAATCCAACGTTATATTACAAAGCAAGTAGCTCAAGCTCGAATCACCCAAGGTGAGGTAGCAGAGCCACGAGTGATCAACGTGTCATTTGATTCAGAGTTGCCAAATGAAGCAACAAAACGCATTTATGCTTGGGCACCAGAGCAAACCGAGAAGCAATTTAATGACCTTTCTCGTGGCGCAGATCCAGATGGTGCAACCATCTTTGTTTATGTACCAACGATCCACCGTAGTGAGCTTAAGAATGCCATTGTTGCGCTTAAAGCGGCAGAAAACACGTTAGAGGTTCGTGGTCGAGCAACAACAGAAGCGGGTAAAGACGCCTTACAGGCAATGGAAACTCGTTTGAGTGAAGCTGAGCGTGCCAAGAAAGGCTATTTGAGCGATATCTTTTCACAGATACAAGTGCGTTTAGCTGGTGGTCAAGAAGTTGAAGGCGAGACACTTGCAGAACAAATTCAAAATGCAGGTGCTTTAGCGTGTCAGCGCCTTTACAACAAATTCAAAATGGCAGATAGCCGTGGCTGGGCAAAAGTGTACAGTCAAGCTAGCCAACTTGCCGATCCAAATGCGCTTGAAGCGGTAGGCTTCAACGGAGAAGCAAATCAACAACCAGTGTGTGCTGAGATTTACCGTTTCATTGGCGCAATGAAAACAGGTAAAGACATTCGAGACAACTTCAATGATGCGCCATACGGTTGGGGTAAAGATGTCGTAGATGGTGCGTTGTATGCAATGTTAGCGGCAGGCGTGCTACGAGCGTCTGATGTGCAAGAGCGTGCGATTGATGCCAAAAGTCTAGATCGTAGCTCAGTGACGCAAACTAAGTTCCGACCAGAAAACGTAACGCTATCTAAAGTTCAGCTTATTAAAGTCCGTGGTGTGGTTTCTACCTTGCTTGAAGAAGCCTGCAACACAGGTGAAGAGGCAACGAAGCTACCTTTTTCGATTATTAATGCAAAAAATGTGGCTCGCAGTGCGGGTGGTGATGCGCCACTCCCTATGGCACCAAGTACCGCTTTACTATCAGATCTTGAAATATACTCAGGTAATGACCAACTGCAAAAAGCATTTGATAATAAAGACCAATTGATTAGTGACTTCCAGCAGTGGAAAGATCAAGCGCATAAAGCTGAACTTCGTATGAAGCTATGGAAGAAGCTAACGCAAGCGATGGAGTACTGTTACCCACTTGCGATATTCAAAGAGCTGCAACAAGAACAACAGGCAATCGTAACTAACCGAAGCTTGCTATCTGAACCTTGCCCAGTTAAACCGTTGCTAGACAAAGCGACCAATGAACTTCGCACCGCGCTAACTGCACATCGTGAGCGCTATGAAGAAGAGCATCGCGCTTGTATGTCTGACTTATTAGCAGATGAAAACTGGCAAAAGCTTGATGAAGCAAAACGTAATGAATTTTTGAAGAAGCGCAGCTTAGACGTTATTCCAGCAATTAATATTGCTGACGAGAACTCGGTATTCAACTCGCTAGATGAAACCAGTTTTGATCGATGGAATGACAAAGTTGCCTTGCTTCCTGGCATCTTCGATGCGGTATTAAAAGATGCGATCAGTGAACTTCAACCTAAAACGAAGTACTACAAGCTCAATAAACCATTGCTAGAAACGGAAGATGACTTACAGAAGTGGCTAGCTGAAATAGAGCGAGAGCTACGTTCAGAGTTAGAAAACGGGCCAGTTGTACCACAGTAATATCACTTTGTTTTTAGAAACCACCTTCTAAAAGGACATCGCCTAGGAGGTATTCCCCTAGGCGAATTGAAGTTTGTGGTTAACGAACACTATCTCACTAGTCCAAATGCTCTTATCCAGGTAGGGCAGACTAATAGAATTAAGAAGAACGATATGAGACAAGCATTAGATAAAACACTGCGTAAGAAGCTAGAAGATACGGTAGTTAAAGCCCGCGATATTGTAGAGAAAGCCGTATTTGAAGCGCTACAACGTTTGGGTGTGGCAGAAGCTCAAGCTCCAAGTTATTTAAGTGAAGAAGAACGTGCGCTACGTAATAAGTTGCGTGCCCACGCTCGTCAGCTCGGTGACAAATTAAAAGATGGCAAACAAGAAACTGAGCGACTAATCAACGAAATGGCCTATGAGCATTGGCATCGTATGCTGTTTGCTCGTTACCTAGAGCAAAACAATCTATTGATGTATGACGAGTACACGCCAGTCACACTGGACGAATGTTTTGAGTTGGCAGAAGAAGAGCCAGATTGTAAAGACGGCTGGGAGCTTGCAGGTCGCTTAGCACAAAAAATGCTTCCACAAATTTTCCGTGTTGATTCGCCTGTTTTCGATATCAAGCTATCGATGAACCGCGTTGAGGAACTAGAAAGTTTGATTGCACAATTAGACCCTCAAACCTACCAAGCGCAAGACAGCTTAGGTTGGTGTTACCAGTTCTGGCAAACCAAGAAGAAAGATCAAGTTAACAAGTCTGGTGTAAAAATTGGTGCGCAAGAACTAAGCCCTGTTACCCAACTATTTACAGAGCCTTACATGGTGAGCTTCTTACTTGATAATGCGCTTGGTGGGCCAATAAACGCCTTTCTCAAGATGATTTAATTCGTGCAAACAACGAGCGAGAGCTGCGTGAGCTGGCTTCTATTCCTGGCGTTCCTCTAGAATACCTTCGCTTCTCCAAAGAAGAAGACGGAACTCAATGGAAACCAGCAGCGGGTGGGTTTGAAAAATGGCCTGAGAACTTATCAGAGCTTAAAACACTTGACCCTTGCTGTGGCTCTGGTCACTTCCTTGTTGCTGTTTTCTTAATGCTTGTCCCTATGCGTATGCAACTTGAAGGTCTATCTGAGCAGCAAGCGGTTGATGCGGTACTGCGCGATAATATCCATGGTTTAGAATTAGATCAACGCTGTGTAGAGCTAGCGGCATTTGCACTGGCTTTAGAAGCATGGCGCTACCCAAATGCAGGCGGCTACCGTGTGTTACCTGAGCTTCAATTAGCCTGTTCTGGTATGTCGATTACTGAAGCTCAAAAAGAGTGGAAAGATTTAGCGAAAGGCGATGAAGCATTAACAGATGCAATTGCTTGGATGCAGGAGACTTTTAAAGATGCGCCAATTTTGGGTAGTTTGATAGATCCACTTCAGAGTTTAGATAGCAACTCTAAGGAACCTTGGAGTAGTTTGTTAGAAAATATGGAGTGTAGTCACACAACAGATGCATCTAGAGTTCTAGCTCAAGGTATTATAAATGCGTCTTCGTTGCTTTCCCAAAGATATGACTTAATAATCACCAACCCTCCATATTTGGGTGAAAAGAAGCAAAATCCAATTCTCAGGGATTACAGTAAGAAGCATTTTCACAATGCTCGTGCGGATTTAGCTACTACCTTTGTTTCAAGAGGAGAACGACTAGTATCTAAAAAAACGCAGTGTTTAGTTTTACCTCAAAACTGGTTGTATCAGTCTTCTTATAAACAATTTAGAAGAGAGCTATTGGCTAAAAAGCGTATTTCGTTTATCGCACAACTCGGGAGTAATGCCTTTGAGTCGCAAGTTGGTGCTGATGTAGTGTTACTCATTTTGAATGATTCGGATCAAGACATAGTAGGGTTGGATTCAACTCAATTGAAAGCAATCACTGACAAGCAAGATCTCCTAGCTTCAGACAGTTTACTAACGCTGCAACCTAATTCTCTATTGGAGCATTCTGACTCTAGAATAGTATTGAGTGAGAGAAATACTGATATGGAGCTTCTAGAGCAGCGAGCACAAGCGCTTGCGGGAATCAACAATGGAGACAATCCAAGATTTACGCGTAACTTTTGGGATTTTGATACTTGGAGTAACGAGTGGCAGTTACAACAGACAACATCGGTAGATAGTTGTTTTTACAGTGGACTTACTCAGCTTTTCCGTTGGTGCAATGGCGGAGGCGTATATAAGAAACACGTTGACTCACTGAACGGTCGCTTAGGTGGTTCATGGAAAAGAGGACACAATATTTGGGGCAAAAGAGGCGTTTCAATTAGTCAAATGGGTCAATTGGTTGCGAACCTATATAGTACAGAGTTATATGACCAATCTGTCGCGATGATTGTACCAACAGAAGATTATGATTTACCCGGTATATGGGCTTTTTGTCAATCTTCAAAATTTAATGAAGAAGTAAGGAAAATTGACAAAAAGAAAAATGTTACGAATGCGACCTTGGTAAAAATTCCATTTGACAAAAATCATTGGGGTATGGTCGCGAAAGACAACTTTCCTAACGGCCTTCCTCTACCGTACTCCGATGATCCAACTCAATGGATTTTCCATGGTCACCCATGCGCATCAGTCATTTGGAACGAAGAGTCTAAAACTACTGCTGTAGGTGCTTTACGCCAAGATGACACCGTACTTCAAGTCGCTGTCGCTCGTTTACTCGGTTACCAATGGCCAGCTGAACTTGATCCTGAAATGGAACTTGCACCAGAAATGCGCGAGGTGATGAAGAAGAACGCAGATTTTGCAGGCTTGATAGATGATGACGGTATTGTTTGTATTCCAGCAGTACGTGGTGAGAAAACCGCAGCCAAGCGTTTAGAAGCAATTTTACACAAAGCCTACGGTGACGAATGGACAAGTTCAGTCGAGCAAAACCTACTTAAAGCAGTAAAAGCGAAAGATCTTGAAAGCTGGTTGCGTGATAAGTTCTTTGACCAACACACTAAACTATTCCAGCACCGCCCATTCATTTGGCAGATTTGGGATGGCTTGAAGGATGGCTTCTCAGCACTGGTTAACTACCACATGCTTGATTACAAGGGCCTTGAGCGCCTGATTTATACTTACCTAGATGACTGGATCAGTACCCAGAAACGTGATTTAGCTGACGGCAAAGATGGTGCCGACATTCGGTTAACAGCGGCTGAAAACCTCAAAAAACAACTCGAAGCTATCCTAGCTGGTGAAAAGGACTTGGATATCTTCGTGCGTTGGAAATCGTTAGCAGAGCAGCCAGTTGGTTGGAACCCAGACTTGAATGATGGTGTACGTTTGAACATCCGTCCATTTATGCTAGCGAAAGACGTGGGCAAAAAAGGCGCAGGTGTACTGCGTGGTAAGCCAAACATCCACTGGAAAAAAGACCGTGGTACAGATGTCGCTTATGCTCCATGGTTTGATCTTGGCCCAGTCTACGGTGAGAGTGAGGGTAGTCGTATTAACGATCATCATCTGACGCTTGCTGAAAAGAAAGCGGCTAGGGAACAAGTGAATGATTAAGTCGGTAGAAAACTACGCGGTTTCTGCCTTGTTTAGCGTAGATGAGAAAGTCATCTACGCTATCCCTAGGTATCAGCGTGAATACACTTGGGGTAAATGGCAGTGGGATACATTATTTGAGGATTTGCTCGACAATGATCCAAGCTACTTTTTAGGTTCTATTATCTGTATCAATCAAAGTACTGACGCACTAGCTGTACAATCATTGGAGCTGGTTGATGGTCAACAGAGAATGACTACTCTGTCATTGCTTAAAGCAGCCATATACTCATGCTTCAAGAACCTTGACGTAGAACTTGAATTTGAACAACAACTCGAACTTCATAACTTGAAGCACAAGTTGATTTTGAAAAGCAATGCAGATCAGACTCGTATTGTGCCGCAGGTTCAAAATAGCAATCAGCAGGATTATTTCTGGGTATTAAATCAAGCGGGCGTACTCAAAGAAGCCGACTACCCTTCAAATGCGGGTAATCGGAGAATTGTTCGAGCTTTCCGACATTTCAGCTCTCGAATTAAGGAATATCTCCAAGAATCAAGCGATAGAGTGTCAGCGCTAACATCACTAATAGAAAAAGTGAATACTGCAACCTTAGTCAGGATTGAGGTGGCAAGTCATTCTGATGCGTACACATTGTTTGAATCATTGAACAATAGAGGTGTACCACTTACCGCGATTGATCTTATTAAAAACAAGCTACTTGCTAAGCTTGAAAGTGATGATGAAGGCCAAATTGACAAGCATTTCAATAATTGGACGAAGGTATTAGGTTACCTCGGTGATGATTATGGCGTTCAGGAGCGCTTTTTTAGGCAATACTACAATGCGTTTAAGCCTAAGTTGAAAGACATAGTTAGTGTTCCTGTTGCGACTAAGTCGAACCTAATGCAAGTCTATGAGAAGCTTATCTCACATGATGCAGAGACATTTCTTACTAAGATGATTAAGCATTCTGAGTTGTATGCGCAGATCATTTGCCATAACCAGGTTCCAGAGCAACCAAGGCTTTCTTATTTGCTTGAAGATTTAGAACGTGTTCAAGGGGTGCCTTCTTATCTGCTTTTGATGCTGCTTTTTGCTAAGCAAGAAAAGCTAGGGCTGTCATTTGATCATTTAGAAAACATCACCAAGTTATTGATTGCTTTCTTTGTTAGACGTAATACAACCGACAGACCTGCCACTCGCGATCTTACTCGAATCTTTATGGACTTGACTGGGGTAATACCAACTCTTCAAGGGGATGAAATTGTTGATGCGGTGGCGATGAGCTTAAGCCGAGTTAGTGCTGATGACGAAACATTCAAACGTGATTTGTCAGGCAATTTATACGCAGATAATAAGTCGGTGTGTCGTTATGTATTGTGTGCCCTAGAGCAGAGTCGGATGACACGAGAGACGGAGCGTAACTTGTGGGCTGTAAAAGGTAAGCAGTTTGTCTGGACTATTGAGCATATCTTCCCGCAAGGAGAAAATATTCCTCAGTGCTGGGTTGATATGATCGCACAAAGTGATGAGGCTTTGGCGAAGCAGTATTTGGAAACACACGCTCATAAACTCGGTAATCTGACTATTTCTGGGTACAACAGTACGCTTGGAAACAAAAGCTTTATTGAAAAGCGAGATAGACAGGAGAAGAAAGGCAGCCCTGTGGGATACAATAATGGTTTGTACCTCAATGCTGAGCTTGCTAGAGCTGATTCATGGTCAGTCGAGCAAATCGACAGTCGAACGCAAGATCTTGTGCAACAGATTTTGCAGATGTACCCGTTACCAATTTCTAACAAAGAAAGGCTTTAATGTTAGTCGTTAATTATTTAATCGAGCAGTTGCGAAACTCTGCAACTTTTAATAAATCAGTTCAAGTAGCACCCGCTGCCATTTTGTGGACAGACATTGACTGCCAATGGCAATCCGCAATGCCATACATAAAACAACAGTTGCCTGAACTTATTGAACTCGGTGAATACAAGCCAGAAGAACGTACAGGCCCTGCGATTTGGGTTAAGTGTGCGATTGCCGCAAAACTAGAAGAGTGCGAACTACCTGAAGATAAAACGCCAATTATTTATCTTCCTGGTGTTGGGCGAAAAGATTTGCGAGCTATTGAGCAATGCCCTGAGTATTTACAACCATTGGCTGAGCTGCAATACCGTGGTTGCTGGTGGGCGTATAACACGGCAGGACGTGACTGGTCTGTTGGTTCATTTCTAACTAATCCTAAAGTCGGTTTAGAATTCGATCTTGCAAAAGACACTAAAACTCAAGAGGCGATACTGAAGGTTTTACCCGATCTATTAGAAACCCCAGCAACGAAGTTGATGGGTAAAAAGTTAGAAGCGGAAGATTTCTACTCAATCGTTCTCGATGATCCTATCAAAGATATTTTGGGATGGTTAAACAACCCAACCGAAAAAGCTGAGCAATGGCAAGGCAGTAAGTGGGATATTTTCAACCAGTCCTGCATTTCAAGATACGGTTTTGAACCGAGCGAAGCGAATATGGCACTTGCTTTGGAGCTGCTCTGTGATGCTCAAGGTGAGTGGCAAGGCGTATGGGAACGATTTGAAGAGACTGCAAGTAATCTTCCTGTACTGGTCGACCGCCTAAAAACAGTAGTACCATCGGGGCTTGCTTTTGACGCTCAAAATTACTTATCCGAAAACTTGCGTGATGAATCTGTTATTGAAGATGCATTTAAGCAAATTGCGGGCAGTAATCGTGAGAACCTGAAGCAGACGTTCACTGCACTGTGGAATGGCCAACAATCGCGCCAAGATTGGATATGGTCTCAGCTAGGCTTTTCTCCTTGGTTAGACATTTTAGAGCAAGTTACGATTGTGCTTGAGCATACAGAGATCCCATTTACATCAGGTTCTCCAGAGGGCATGGCTGAGTTGTATATCAGTCGTTTCTGGCAGGCTGATGCAGCAGTGCTGAGTGCGATGGCAAAAGCGAAAGATATTCACCATCAGCAGTTGGTTGCTGATGTGCTGGCTGTTATATACACACCGTGGTTGGAAAGGGTAGCGCTTAACTTCCAAGATCAAGTCCGATTGAATGGTTACCCTGGAGATAAACAGTTAAAAGAAACATCAGCAAACTACTCTGTTGGTAGCCAAGTGATTTTCTTTGTTGATGGGCTACGTTTCGATACCGCTCAGCAACTGGAGAACAAACTTTCAGCCATTGGTGTAAATACCGATCTCACTTCTCAATGGTCTGCGCTCCCGTCATTGACAGCAACAGCCAAAGCCGCAGTAACACCGCTGGCTGATTTGCTAACGGGTTTAGAGGACAACGATGACTTCATTCCTGCACTAGCGAGTACACAAGCGTCTTTTAGTAGTCACTACCTCAAGAAGCTACTTGCCGAGCGAGGCTGGCAATACTTAGATGGACTGGAAACAGGTGAACCGAATGGTTATGCCTGGGTGCAAACAGGAGACCTAGATAACTTAGGTCACAAGCAACAGTTAAAGATGCCACAGTACATTGAGCAGGTATTGGATGATGTGGTCGCACGAATCCGAGGTCTATTGGACGCAGGGTGGAAGCACATCAAAATCGTCACAGACCACGGCTGGCTATGGGTGCCAGATGGCTTACCAAAAGGTGAAATTCACAAGTCATTGGGAACAAACCGCCAACGTCGCTGTGCGATATTGAAGAGTAATGTTCAATATGATGGCTTAGTCGTACCTTGGTTCTGGAACCCGAGTGTTTCTATCGCTATGGCACCTGGTATCTCAGGCTATGTGTCGGGCGATCACTATAATCATGGTGGACTGTCATTACAGGAGTGTTTGACGCCTGTATTAAACGTTAGGAACGCTCAGTAATGTCATCTCGAGAAGAACAGATCACAGAAAAAGCGATTAAAGAAGCTAAGAAGCTCAAAAAGAAGCTTGCAAAAGAAATGGTCGATCACTTACCTCAGGAGGAGTCTGCCGTGTCGGTTTTCATGGCGGGTTCTCCAGGTGCAGGTAAGACCGAAACGGCTCGCAACATGATTAAGACCTTCAAGAAGGAATCTGGCGTAGATCTTGTTCATATAGAAAATGATGAGTTACGCAAGGAGTTTGAGGATTACGATGGAATAAATTCTCCCTTATTTCAAAGGCCTGCTACTCTTTTAGTAGAAGCGATTCATGATAGAGCATTAAAAAGGGATGTTAGTTTTATATTAGACTCTACGCTATCTAGCCTCGAAAAAGCTAAAGATAACATTCAGCGTTCTCTAAAACGTAATCGCTATGTTCTTATTATCTTTGTTTACCAAGAGCCAGAGCAGGCTTGGTGTTTAGTTAAAGCAAGAGAAATTGTCGAGGGTAGAAGGGTTCCTGAAGAAGTGTTTGTGAATCAGTTTATGGAATCACAAAGAGTGGTCAGTGAGTTGAAAAAGCTTTTCCAAGATCAAATTGATATCATTTTTATTGAGAAAAATATTGACGGCAGGAACGAAAGACCTCATTTTAACGTAAGCGATATTGACGCACTTCTGCGTAAAAAGTACAATCGCGAATCTTTAGAAGCCATCGTTGGCTTAAATAAGTAATGGAGGATAGGATGTTTACTACAAAGCGTGAAAAGGTAAAATCAACCCCTTTCTCTGAGTTTGTGCGTAACGCTTCTTCTGGTGAAAAACGTAAGTTTTTTGATAAGGTGGTGAAAGAAACCATCGAAGAGCAGAAGACAATGATAGCGAAAGCTAAGCAGCACGACTGTCACTGTTAAGCAATACTGCAACTAGTGTATTTAAAACAAAGCCGCGAATATCGCGGCTTTGTTGTTCCTAGAAAACACTGTTATGTCGTATCCGAGTGGTTTGGATGTCATGGCTAAGACGTTGTTCATCTTCAGAATTAGATTCCAAGAATGATCCACGTTGGTACAGAACGATAAGAGTATTGTCTTGTTCAACATCGAGTAAGCTACAAATCTCTTCCATATCATCCGAATCTAGAGAACGTTTGAAAGCATCCATCTGACCAGAGAGATTATAAGTACTAAATATACTCGCCATGACTCGCTTATCTTCCGTTTTCTCACCACCACCTGGATTTACTACCTGGTTAAAGGAAACCTTTTCACCTTGATTTAGTTGTGAGGTGAAAGCTAATGCTCTTGCCTTTGCACAACTTTGAGTTCCATCATCATATGTTGCGCCATTTACCCATTGTGCTTTGATCCAATTCTGATGTTCACCACGAAGGGCGCGGTTCTTCTTTCTGTACGGCCCATCATCACCGATTAGTTCTTGACGGATTAAGCTAATAGCTTCTAAAAGTTCTGGGTCAGTAGTAAAGATGGAGAAATCGAAATCAGGGTCTCGAAGTTTACCAGGGACAGCAATATAGCCTTTGGTTGAGTAGGTTTTGCTATCGGTAAGTTTTTTCGTAATCTTGTTTTCAGAAACAGGGGCTATTGTCGTACCACGGTCAAACCCTCTTACTTCATAACGTGAACAAATTTGGTCAAATAACTGATGAAGTCCTTCAAACTCATGGCTGTTATGATTGGACTCTAAATGATCAAGTAGTTCACCATAGGCTCTGACTGCATCGAGGTTGGTGTAGTGCTTTGCTGTAGTATTTTCATGATAGCCACAAGCTCGACCAATATTAGCTTGTACAACCGCTGCAATATTAGCAATTGTGCTATCCCAAGAGTTGATCAGTGTCTCTTTCATCTCTTGACCGAAGTTAACGCCAGCCCTAAATCCCGCTACTGTTATTGCTATCAGTTTGTCATCAAATAATGCAGCAGTTTCGTATTCACGCTTAAAGTCATTGATAGAGCAGAGTTCATGTTCTTCTAGGCCTACTAGTTTTTGACCAATAATATGAATTTGATGTGGCTCAATACCGTTAGAGAGCAAAACATCTCTTGCAATTTTTGCCTGACTGCTAGGTACTCGAATTAATGACCAACCAGAGCCTTCATGTTCTTTGATTTGGCGAATAAAACGGTTTCTCAACAGCGAGCTGTCGCAAAAATCACGTGAATTTTCATCCAGTTTAATGATCTGGTTATTGCGGTGCATTTGGCGAATGCCATGGTACTCATTACTGGTTTTATGGAAGACCAAAGAGGTGTTGAAGTTATGGCGGAGAATGGAGTCTTCACCAGCCGCATAGAGCGCACTAAACGGAGTCGCAGAGACAAAGGCAACATTGCAGTGGCAATTGTCATGCTCAAGGTAATTGAAAACCTTGTCGTATCGCACGCTATCAATGCTTGAACCATAGTGACACTCATCAATAATGATCAGCTTAGGGGCTTGAAACTTGAAGTGTGTCTTTATTGCGGATTCAAAATTTGTAAAATTACTGACGACCACGTTTTTGCTAGCAGACAGGTCTTGTTTAGCCTGCTCTTGAAGCGTAAGGTCAGCCATGGTTACTAAATATAACGTGTCTTTCAGACATTTTCTGTCGATTATCACTTCATCTGAAAGTGAAAGTCTTTGCAAGCAAGATAGGGCAAGTGCAACACCTGATTTACCAGATTGCATTTCCGCAGCAATGACGACTGCTCTAGATCCTGCCTTAAACTGGTTGAATGCTTGTTGTGCTGCTTCGCGTTGGTGTGGATACGTATTATTTGAAATAGTATGCTCAGCAAGTTTGCGGTGCTTATCAGAGTTATTCATGGTTAGTACCAAAAGTGGGAGCTAACAAGCCCCCGCTAAGATTATTAATATACCGATTCGGTTTTGTCTGAAAAATGAGATTCATCGCTTAGATCTCCAGATTTTTCAGGCAATTCATTATGTTGTTTCTTTGCGATGGAACGCTCGATATCGTATTCACCACGTTTGTAGAGTACAAACATTGTGTCGTCTCGCTCGATATCGAAATAATCACACATGTCATAAACATCCTCTAAGGTCATAATTTTTTTATCAACCTGGCGACGAGAGATGTTGTATACACTGAATATGGTCGCGGTGACTAGCTTGTTTTCTGACAGTTCGCCTGAACCAGGAGCGACAACACGGTTAAACTCAAGGTATTCATCGTTGTCTAGCATTGCTGTGTAGAGCTTTGCTTTCTCTTCCTGAGTACCGTCCGCATGAGCTTTCTCAGGGTTGTTGTAACTGTCACCATTGACCCATTGTGCTTTTATCCAGTTCTTCTTTTTGCCACGCATTGCTCGATTGCCTTTGACGCTTGGCGCTCCTTTGGCAGTAAACTCATTGCGAATTATCTCAATAGCTTGAAGAAGGTGTTTATCTCTGGTGTATTGGGTAAAGTCTGCTTCGTCATCCAATAGTTTAGCTGGAACAGCGATATAACTGTCTGTCCGATAGGTTTCAACGTCACCGATAGGTCGTCTACGCTTATATTTGATCGTTAAACCAACATCTAGACCGTTAACTTGATACTCTTGACATACATCTTCAAAGAATTCTTTTAGTCCATCAAAGTCTGAGGCAGCTTCCTCGGAGCACGTTTTTTCTAAGTGATCCAAAATAGAGGCATAAGCTTCTGTTGCATTGAGATTCGTAAAGTGCAGTGAAGAATTGTTGCCATGGTAACCACACGCACGACCTATGTTGGCTTGTACAACTGCTGCAACGCTAGCAACGGTACTATCCCAAGTCGAAATTAGATTGTTCTTCATCATTGCACCAAAGTTGATGCCAGCTCTTGCGCCAGCAACAGTGATTGCAATTAATTTATCCTCAAAGATGAGAGCATCATCAAACTCACGTTTAAAGCGTTCTATACTGCAATGCTCATCCTCGGGAACACCAGTTAGCGAGTTGCCAAGAATATAAACAGAACTTTCATCTACGCCTTGACTGATCAGAAATTCTTTAGCATCCATTGCAAAACCAGCAGGAACTCGGACTAAAGACCACCCCATACCCTCGTGAGACTTAAATTGTTGGATAAACTCGTTACGTTCAGGTGAGTCTACTAGGAAGTTTTTAGTGTCTTGATCCAGTCCTTTGACTTTGCCACTCTTTAACATTTCACGGACACCATAGTATTCATCGCTGGTTTTGTGAAATACTAATCGAGTGTTGAAATCTCGCCTCAAAATAGAGTCTTTAAGTGCACTTTGGGCGGCTTCTTGCGCCTCAAGAATAAGAGCCTGATCGTCTTCGTATTCGGCCTCTTGTTGAATTTCAATAGCCTCTTGATATTCAGTTTCCGCTCCGTACAGAGCACTGAAAGGAGTAGCAGAAATGAATACTACTTTACAGCTATCGTTCTCTTGTTCAAGGTAATCAAAGATCTTACTGTATCTGACAGCAGATACGTTTGAACCGTAGTGACACTCATCAATGATGATCAGCTTAGGTGGGTTTCCTTTAAAGTCATTCTCCAACGCTTTTTCAAAATTAACAAAGTTACTAACGACTACATTCTTCGCTAATCTTAGGTCAGCTTCGGCTTGTTCTTTTAGTGCTGTATCAGGCATGGTCACTAAGTAGAGTGTATCTTTAAGCTGCTTGCGATCACAGATATCGATGTCACTTAAACTGAGTCTTTGTAAGCAGCATAAGGCAAGAGCTATTCCTGATTTACCTGCTTGCATTTCTGCCGCAGTTACAACTGCTCGCACATCACCAATAAGAGCATTAAATGTTTTCGAAGCCGCATTGACTTGGTGCGAGTGAAGAGTGTTACTTTCAAGTATGGTATGAACCATATGACGAAGTTTGTCTGCTTTAGTTGTCAATTTTTCTAGCCTAACTGTCACCAAAATAATAGTTGCATATTATACCGATTAGACCTGCTTTTGTGAAAACTACTTATGAATTAGAGTTAATGACACGGATTGTTAAGCTTGATTATAAGTTGCGGCATTAAACTACGGCAAAGAGCATGTAGCATCGTTCATTCCCGATTCTAATAGGCCAGGCATTAACAATTTTGGGTAATGATCATGTGGGAAAGCTATCGCCTCGGGGTAGTTCTTAATAAGTACAATTAAGACCGTATTTTAGTTCTTGTGGCGTCACACAGAAGTGATAGGGCTTTTAGTCAGTGACGGCTCTTGCTCTTCGCCTTCTTTCAAGCGTTCTATTTGAAAGTGCAGCTTAGCAAGCACCAGTTCAATATCTGCCACTTCTCCATCAAAAAGGTCTTTGCCACAATGATTGAGAACTGCTGCAAAAATGCGCTCAGCTTGAGCCAAGAATCGTTGTTTCGGTTGATTAAGTGAAACAGGAATTTCGCGTATGCTAATTATCTCTTTGTAAAGTTGTGCTGCATATAAGCCATCGCGCTCAATTAACTTGGCAAACACTTGATATTCTGAACTATCAATTTTTCGGTGGTCGATAAGCCGCAATCGGCAAACACGTTTAATCATTTGCGCAGCACCAACGCGAGCTGCTGCTTGTGTATCGCACTTGAGATGTCTAGCAAAAGCAACGAATGCCGCTGCTTCGGTTGTGTGTTCTCTGTAGTTGACTTCACGTTTCATAATTGACACCAGTGATGTTCTTGCAATTGTTTCCATTGCTTATTCATTACAACAATATTACTTGAGTGAATTTTCTTGTCTAATACAAATAAATGCATAAATTCAATGATTTGTGTGAATTTCGAATTCAACCATCTGTATTCTCAGGATAATTATTGTCCTAAAAAAATTTGGGTAAGTATTTTTTAATCGACTCTATCAAGTGACGTTATAGGCGTGGCCCAGCTGCGCTGGAAAGATAGCCAGTGATTTGCTGATAGGGAGGTTCAGATGTCTTAATCAATTCAAATAAACTCATCGAGAAACTAGCCCGTCATTATTCGCACCATAAAACTGGAGTAAATTGTATGCGCCCCATGAACCCACGGGGCGGTGTTGTTAATGTTTGAAGTTCCAAGG
>NZ_JAYQDQ010000006.1:42592-98453 GCF_038138445.1 Vibrio sp. | reverse complement strand
AGCTCTTAAAAGATGGCTATGCACTGGCGGATTTATGAGGGGATCCCTCAGTATTTAGCACCCAATTCTTAATTTGAAAGTAAATGTGATTTTCATTATGAACTACACCTTTAAAAACCTTAACGGCAATATGATTTGAGGCTGCTCTCAGTATTTACTCATTGACTGAATTAAACTGCAGGGCGACAAGTCGCTGATACAACTCGCAGCGTTCTAATAGCTGTTGATGATCCGCGATATCGACCAGCTTACCATCTTCTAAGACCGCAATCTGATCAGCATGTTGAATAGTCGATAAACGATGCGCAATAATGACCGTGGTTCTATTGTGCATCAAAGCATCAAGAGCTTGTTGAATATGATATTCACTCTCACTATCTAACGCACTCGTTGCTTCATCAAGTAATAATATCTCTGGATCCTTTAGAATAGCTCGTGCTATAGCGAGACGTTGACGTTGCCCACCAGACAGACGAATTCCTCGCTCACCAAGGAAGCTATTGTAGCCATCAGGTAATTTAAGAATAAAGTCATGTGCATGCGCTTTTTTCGCAGCATTGATGACTTCTTCATCTGTAGCATCCGGCTTACCATAACGAATATTGTAAAACACGTCTTGACTAAACAAAGCAGGCTGTTGAGGAACTAGCGCCATTTTTTGACGTAAGGCGTTAAGATCCAAATCGCGAATGTCGGTACCGCCCAGTGTTATTGACCCATGCTGCGGATCATAAAATCTCTGTAATAACTCAAATACTGTTGTTTTTCCTGCTCCTGAATGTCCTACTAACGCAACCACTTGACCTTGTTTAACTGTGAGCGTCAGCTTGTCAATAGCAGATTGCTTAGGCCTCGATGGGTAACAAAAAATCACATCATCAAATCTAAGTTCAGTAGAGAGACCACTCACATCAGTCAAAGGCGAGCTTGGGAGCTTAATTTGGTTCTCAACTTGAAGAAGTTCGATCAACCTCTCTGTTGCTCCCGCTGCTCTTTGTAGCTCCCCCATTACTTCGGATATTGTTGCCAACGATGATGCAACCATAATCGAATAGAACACAAATGCTGCTAGTTCCCCTCCTGAGATGGTGCCGTTAATCACATCATTCCCACCTACCCATAGCATGCCCGCAATAGCACTGAACACAATTAAGATAACCCCTGAGATTAGAATTGCTCTTTGTTTCACTCTTTGACGGCCAATATCAAAGGCTTTCTCTACTTCGATGCTGAAAGCGTGGCTTTCTAAACTCTGTCTAACGTAACTTTGAACTGTTTTAATCTGCTCTATCGCTTCACCTGCATAGCTCCCGACCTCAGCAATAGAATCCTGACTCTGTCGAGAGAGCCGTCTTACCCGCTTACCATAAAACAATATGGGTAGAATGATAACGGGGACAGAGATTAGAACAATCAGAGTTAACTTAATATTGGTCGCAAACAACATAATAATGGCGCCTAAGCACATCAGAGCACTGCGCATCGCCATTGAAAGTGATGACCCAATGATGCTTTGAAGCAGCGTTGTGTCAGTTGTTATTCTAGCCATGATGTCACCGCTTCCGTTAGTTTCAAAGTAACTAGGATGCAGTGTAATAACGTGATTAAATACCGCGAGACGAATATCTGCACTCACTCTCTCACCAACACTAGACACTAGGTAAAAACGAAAGAATGTGCCGACTGAGATCAATGACGTTACCAATAAAATAAAGCCAATGGCTACATTAAGCGCCTGCCCTGATTGCTGGGCAAAACCTTGATCAATGAGCAATCGGATACCCTGACCAACGGATAATGTTAGACACGCAGTCATGACTAGAGCCAACAATGCAGCCGAAACCTTCCAGCGATATGGACGAATAAATTGTATTAACTCGACCAATACATACAAAGATCGACGCTCAGTAATGGGCGAACTGCTTGATGAGAGAGAAGAAGTCGACTTGTTCAAGTCTGGCTGATGAACGCCACGCATAATACCGCCTAATAAATTGGGAGTTTAGTTAAAAGCTCAGATTTGTCTTTCGCTCGGCTTGTGGCAAAAGATTAACACTGCTCAGTACCGCCAGCCAATTGATTTAAGAATAGGAGCTGCTGAAGCTCTTGATCTGTCATTTGGTAATGTGTCATCGGTGAGGGAGTCTGTGTCAAAACTCCCTAGAGGATAACGTTTTCTAATGATTAAGAAAAAATGAATCTCTAGCTAACTATCCGAAACATATGAGATATTATCTTTAACTGCTAGCTAATAACGCGGCTTTTCTAAACAGATGTCAAGCCGCAATAGCAAACAGAATAATCGCCTATACCGTCGGTGGTCTATACATTGGAGTAGATATTGCTTTACCACCAAAGGCTGCTGTCATTAACATCCCGTACTGCATTTTTTGAGAAGAGGTTACCTGTTTTAATTGTCCCTCATACATTGTTCACCACACCATTCTATCAATACATACCAAGTCCATTGATATTACTACCCAAATAAGATTCGATCACCAGTAGGATTGTGATTAATCGGTAAACTATACCAACCAGATTTGTGAGCATTATAGTTATTGACCTTAGTGTAAGCTGACATTTAGTATCAATATCTATCCAAGCGTCTGAAAAAGGGGGGATAATGGTAAAGACACGTGTTCGATGGGCTATTGCTGGCCTAGGAAAAATAGCCCACAGGTTTGCCGATGACCTAACCAAGCATGTTGAAAATGGGTATTTATACGCCGTTGCGTCTCGATCAGAACAACGGTCACAAGCGTTTTCAGATCAGTACAATACAGAAAAGGCCTACGCCTCGTATCAAGAGCTGGCAAACGATCCGAGTGTTGATGCCGTTTACATCGCGACCATCCATCCTTTTCACTATGAAATGGCCCAATTGTTTTTAAGTGCTGGCAAACACGTATTAGTAGAAAAGCCTGCTTTTACGACCGTGAAAGATTGGGATGAAATGCAGAGTCTAGCCTCTGAAAAGAAAGTGCTCTTATTAGAAGCAATGAAGTCCGTCACTTTCCCTGCTTATCAGAGTCTGTGCCAGTTTATCATTCAAAACAATATCGAAATCACTTCAATTAAAGCCGCTTTTGGCAATTGGCACGAGTTTGATACTGAGCAACAAATATTCAACCCCGACTTGTGCGGAGGCGCAACTCTAGATGTAGGGGTATACCCACTGTGGTTATATGTCAGTTTATGTCACCTGACTGGCTCTGAAATTTCGACCCCAAAAGTCAACTATTGGCAAGACAACCCAGGATCTGAGGTAGATGAAACTATCGAGTTCAACTTTTCACGAGGCATCAAGGGTAATATTAAAGCCTCAATTACGCAAAATTTAGAGCGCCGTGCCACTATACAAGGTCCTAATATAGAGATAATCATTCATGACAAATGGTGGAATCCAGCTAAGATTGATGTGATCTATAAGGGAGAGCATAGTGTCATCTCTTACCCATTAGTAGGAGGAGGCTTTGAACATGAAGCAACTCACGTCTCTGAACTTATTCTCAATGGTGAAACCAGCTCACCACTACTGAGAACCGAGACAAGCCGAAAAGTTATCGACATTATGGAGCAAAGCCTTATCGACAAAGGATTTGCAACACTTTTAGCAAGAACAGTTTAAACGAGTTTAGAGAGGCTAGTTGCCTCTCTGCATTTAAATTAAGGGAGAAAATTGCCCCTTAGATCTCATAAAACCATGTGTCGTACTGCAAGTCCAGTAGCTCAGGTTGACCTTTCTCAAGTTGATATAAGTGAAACTGGCTCAGCGGGGGCGAATATACGTGCAAAGTAACCAAAGGTTTATCACCCGCCTGTAAATTGGAAATTTGATGGATATCATTATCCATACTCACGGTAACACTTCCCTCTGGGTGGTGTGTCGATTCGGCCGCATAAATATAACCATTCTCAGCGGTCTCAAATAGAGTCTCAGTCGCCTCTCCCTTCAATACACGAACACCGCAAGCTGTATTCAGATGATCATGGATCTTACTTCTTTGACCATTGAGCCAGCTCAAGATCAATACTTCACAATGCTGATTTTTAAATAAACGCTTACGACAATAATTATCTTTATCAAAGCTTGCTAACGATCTTATTTCGTCATCTTTAAGATCCACACTGTCTAATATAAATCGAATCATTGATAACGACATAGGTTTATTTACTAACTGAATATGCTCGATAAAAGACTGAAAGTTGAGTTTAAAGTCACTATCAAGCAACGCCGCTAGTGCTGGTAAGCTCATTGTCTGTGGATGTCGCAAGTTACCCTCCCCATCTTGGTATCGATGTTACTTTATTGTTATAAGATAATGATCCAGTAGACACGTAAATGTATCAAAAGTGCAAAGCTGGAACTTCAATTAACGACAGAAGTCACACATAAAGGGTAATAAATATGAAAATTATTTACACACAGAAAAGTTCATCAAAATATTTGCTACTAATAACACCTTAAACACACAATGAGTTAGCTTTAACCTTGACTGTAAGAGAATGATTAATCATTTTTCTAAGCCAAATATGACTCGGATCCGTTGCCTTTCTTTTATGCCAAATCGCGTCAAAGTTGAACGAATCAATGTGAAATGGAGGCCTGAATGTCACGAGTTCTGGCTGCTTTTCCAATGCTCCCAATGCCCTCTTAGCTACCGTTAGTATCAAGTCCGTACCTTTCACTAATTCGCCAGCAATACTCCAATGAGGAAGGATCAAGCTAATATTACGTTTATGTCCGATTCTACTTAGCGAACTATCAATTTCATTATCCACACCTTCTTTAAGCGCAACAAGTAGGTGAAAACGAGACAACCAATCCGATAAGCTCAAGTAACCACTCTCAGGGAGTGTAGACTTATCGGCTACGCAAATAAACTCCTCTTCAAACAGTGTTTCTGTCTGCAGATCTGTACCTACTTCCGGAAAGACCCCAAAAGCCATATCGCATTCACCGTCCATAACACTAGCTATCATTGCCTCTCTGCTGCCGTGCTTTACGATAAACTTTATATTCGGAGCAATTGCACGTATCTGAGACAATAAATTGGGTAAAAGTACCCTAGCACCATAATCTGACATCGCAATCCGAAAAGTTCGGCTTGCGAGTCTTGGAGAAAACTCTGGCGGCTCAAATAAAGTTGTCAGCTGAGCGAGAGCCTCTTCCAAAGGCTGTAGAAGTTCTTCGGCTTTCGACGTTAGCTCCAACTTCCCCGCTCGGCGAATCAGAAGTGGATCGTCAAACGTTTTTCGAAGATAGGCTAAAGAGTGACTAACCGCAGGTTGGCTTTTACTGAGCCGAATTGCAGCACGGGAAATATGTTTTTCAGACAACAGTGCCTGTAAGGTTACTAAGTGATTGAGATCAACTCGTCTTAGATAATTCATATTTGGGCTTGTAAACGGCATTCTTACTTAACTCATTGTACAATATAAAAAAATAAACTTACTTTCAATTCACCTATCGCCTTATGAGCTGTAGTTTGGGCGCACTCCAAATTTTTAAAGAGTGGGTATGCTTGGCTGCGTTACCCAAATAAATTGGACAGGATACCGGATGTAAGCAAGCGCTCAAAATATACTTATGGCGATGTGCTAAGCTACTCATAGATAATGCAACGCTCTTCATCACTAGCAAAAGATTTTTGTTCGGGGTGCTTTTCTATGGTGCCAAAGGGCAGTTGAGCAATCATCCTCCAGGTACTGGGAATACTCCACTCTTGCGCTACACCTGCATCAATGATTGGATTGTAGTGTTGTAGGGAAGCTCCTATATGTTCAGCGGCTAACGCCGTCCAAACCGAAAGTTGCGCCATACCATTGGCCTGTTCAGACCAACTTTCTATGTTATCGGCATATAAGGGATCGCTTTGCTGTAATTCTTTAACCACTGCAGTATCTTCAAAAAACAGCACCGTACCAAAACCTGATGCAAAGCATGTATCAATCTTTGATAGGCTTGTATCTAATGCGTCAGATGTCAGCACCTTACTTAACTCATGCTTAACTAGAGCCCAAAGTTTGCAGTGATGATTGCCAAATAGTACGACAACACGCGCACTTTGAGAGTTAAATACCGAGGGCGATAACTTGATCGCTCTATTGACAAGATCCGAGATATACTTCTTGGGTTGAGTGACACTGTTACCCAAGCAATATATAGAACGTCTCCTTTCTAGGTCGAGCAAAAATGAATTTTTCATTAGCATTCCCATGTTAATATTCTATTAATGATAACTGTACTTCTTTCTCTAAAGGGAGCTGTATTGCCTTTATTCATCTAACTTAGGAAAACCATTCCTATAGCAATAGCCATAGCTAAATCATGGAATCTGATTCATCTCGCCAGCAAGCTTAATAATAAAAAATGAATCAAAACTTTGAATATAAATACTATGCATCAACTTTGCACAACTAAGTCTAGTCATAAAAAACTCTCAACTTGAATAAAGAATCTTCATTTATCAACAAATGCGACGTAGCGACAGCCATTAGCATAAGAATTGACGTGCTTAAAGAGTTTTGATGCATATTATTTACTGTAATCATTTCTCCATGCTCATTCTCACACAATTTTTCGTCCAATTGAAATTCGTATGACGAATGAAATTAGGGAAAAAATTCCACCTTATTCACATAATGAATATTTATCCGAAAAATCAAAGGTTTAGTACAGACTAACTCCTTTTATACTTGTTAGTCAACTTATTCTATACCATAACAATTGCATATTTAATCCGTTAAGTTTAAACCAGAATATATTAATTAATAATTAAAAATATCTTATACCTTATAACTAATTACGCATCTAAATTAAAATAGAAAAAATTAAGAAAAATATAATAAAACCGATTAAATACTCTATTATTTAAATCAAGATATTTAATAAAAATAAAATAGAAGGTTAATTATATTAACATAAATTTTTTGGTTGTTATTTTTACATCATTATCTTTCATAGATGTTTATCATCCTTTACATGTCATCACTGTATAACAGGTTCAGATATCTGATACGACCTGTTTTTTACCTCTTAACCTATATAAAAAAAACATGTAAGTTAGTAATAAACTGACCTAACTTCATATTACCTTACATAGAAATATGAAGTAGTCTAGTAATCAGTATTACAGTCATACGACTCAAAAAGGGCATAGACTATGACCAAAACAGCTGTCATCACAGGTGCTAGCCGTGGCATCGGTAAAGCGATATCCCACTACCTTGCTGAGCAAGGCTACAATTTAGTGCTACTCGCTAATAACACAGATAACCTAAAGAAACTTAGTTCTCAGCTCAGTCTAGATTTCCCTAATCTATCTATACAAAATTTTAGCGTAGATCTTTCTCATCCAGAAACAGTGGATACATCAATTCAAGCCATTTTAGCCGAGCTGGAAACTATCGACATACTCGTCAGCAGTGCTGGTGTATTAACAGCAGGTCACATTGATGTTTCTACCTCTCAACTCATAAAATTAGTGAATGTTAATCTAACTTCGACCATGCTTATTTGTAATGCAGTAGCACAAAGAATGCGCCAACAAAAATATGGGGAAATATACAATCTTGGCTCAACAGCAGGTTTATCTCCTGTCTCTAAAATTGGCGCTTATTCAGCCACAAAATCTGCAATAGTAAGCTATAGCCAGTCACTTTATCAGGAGCTTTTGCCACACAATATAAAGGTATGTTGTTTATGTCCAAGCGTTGTGGATACAGACATGACTAACGATGGAAGAATTGACAATTCACTCAAAATTGAAACCACAGATATCACCAAAGCAATGGACTTTATTCGCCAGTTGTCTTCAGGAGCCTCGATGTCCGTTCTGCCAATACGATGTAAGGTGATTGATATGGAAAGTTAAGGATGAAAAGGGCTACTTAGCGTAGCCCTCTTGAGTGACAAAATAGCAAATTAACGACTTTGAAGTTCGTCAAAAATGGCTTCTGCATCAACAACACCGCCAGAGACGGACAAAGTACTAAATGGCACTAGTTCTTCTGGAGTGGTCGGATTTTTGACTAAAAGTTCTGGGTAAGTACGAGCCTTACTCATCAATAGCTCTTTCAGCTCGACTGCAGACAAATCAGGGTAATGAGACCATACCATAGCAGCTACTCCTGAGACTACAGGTGCTGCCATACTAGTACCACTATATGTGGAATAAGTATTGTCAGGCGTTGAAGACAGAACTCGATAACCAGGAGCAAATACATCTACTGTTTCCTGACCATAGTTACTGAAGCTCGCTACAAGAGCATCATCGGCATATTTAGCTGAGGCTCCGATATCCATCCAAGTTGAGATAGGTTTAGACCACTGGTGTTTCGCAAACCGATTTGGAAAGCTTGGTTTAACATCATTATCATTACGGCTGTTACCAGCAGAATGAACGATTAGAACTCCTTTACGTGCCGCATAGCGAAACGCATGATCAACAACAAACTTGCGCGGAGAGTAGCTCTTACCAAAGCTCATATTGATGATCTTTGCCCCGTTATCGACTGCATAACGAACGGCATTAGCTATGTCTTTGTCCCTTTCATCACCATTTGGCACCATACGAACTGCCATTATCTGAGCGTGTTGGGCTATGCCATCAATACCAGTTCCATTTCGACGTTCAGCAGCAATAATTCCAGCAACATGTGTACCGTGCGATCCTACCGGACCTTTAACATCATTGTTGCCGTAACCTTTTTCCCACGCATTATCGATGTCATCCAAAACAATATCTTTACGTGTATCGAACTCTAAATTGTAGTGATAATCAAGAGCTGTCTGGTAGCGTGTTTTGCGTGATTCTAAATAGTCAATTGAATACCATGACTCAAACACAGCCAACAAACCCTTTGCCGCCTCTACCACTTCTGGATTTGAATTCGTAAGTAGTATTTGCAAACCATCGACAGTGAAATCTTTATGTTCAACTAGCCCTAGAATAATGGCTTTAAAGCCATTAGCTTCATCAGTAGCTTTGATCACTTTCTCAAGAAGATTTTGGTTATTAGATACAGAGCTTTGATAGTCAGCTTCTACACCTTTGTAATATTCGAGCGCCTTAGGCGGAATCCACTCTTGCTCTGCGACCATTTCAAGATACTTCTTGTATTCTCTAGTAACTTCCAAAGTATCTTGGTCAACGTTTACACCTAAAGAGTTGCCCAAAAAGTTCCAGCCATGAATATCATCAATGTAACCATTACCGTCATCATCGATGCCATTACCGGGGATCTCATCTTCATTTGTCCACAGCTTGCTTTTTAAATCTTCGTGCTCAATGTCAACACCAGAATCAAGTACCGCAACAATCACTGGTTGAGGTTTCAGTGGTGGAAGCATAGATTCATACACATAGTCAGCACCAACACCCTGTAGATTCGAGTAATTTGCTGACATATTGAACCAGTCGCCTCTTTGCTCTGAAGGAGGAATCATCATGCTCATAGGGGAGAAAGCGACAGGCTTGATCGATTGCTGTGAATAATCTTCGACAATATTTCCTTTTACATCGGTGACAAAAGGACTTGGCTCAACAGTAATACCCGCAGAGACCGACGCCGACGCCATAATAGCAATGGCAAGCGTAGAAAGTTTATATCCATTTTTCATTTTAATTACATCCTATTTAATTAAGCGCTTAAAAAGCGAACAAAACGATAAGATGCAAAGCTCATAAGGTCATTCATATCATCAGCTAAATGATATTAAGATCTCACTATTGTCGACATTTATCTCTTAAAGTTTGAGATAAATTCTATTGATAATTAACTCACAAACAATTTATAGAAAAAATATTAAAGGCATTATTCTAAGTACTGTATGGCATATGGATAAATATCCTATTTTTATATCTTCATACAGTGTGAAATAATCGTAAAACATCACAAATTTGTATTATAAACTTGAAGAATATATCGGACATGCTTAACTAAGATCGACTTAAGTGATTGAAATTTATAATACTGAAATCTGAGGAGTAGGCATGGAGCTTAGACGATCATTTCAAGAACAAATCCCCAATAACCATTGTTTTGGTTGTGGGCCTCAGAATAACCAAGGGTTGAAAATTCAGAGCTACTGGAGTGGTGAAAACGAATCTGTGTGTGATTTTACCCCATTACCACACCACAGTGCTGGACCGTTGCACTTTCTTAATGGTGGCATCATTTCAACCATTATCGACTGCCACAGCGTGTGTACTGCAATTGCCAAAGGCTATCTGATGCGTGGGAGGGAGATAGGACAAGGCGAGTTAGTATGGTTTGCAACTGGGAATTTAGAGGTAAAATTTGCAAAACCAGTCCCCATTGACAGCCATGTTCGGTTAGTCGCAACAATTTCGGAAGCGAAAGAAAGTAAAATTGTACTCGATTGCAATTTGTTTGCCGATGACACTCTGTGCTGTCAAAGTACAATTGTCGCTGTAAAAGTCCCTAACCAATGGTTTGAACCTAGACAGTGAATTATGTCGCATTAAGCCAGCACTTTAAAATGCTGGCTTCTAGTAAAGTCATTAGTCTTTCTCGGTAAAGCCTATAGTTAAAATTTATAGCCACCACCAATCATAAACACCCATGGGTCTATCTCTACGTCGGTAGAGTATTCAGTTGTACCTTGTTTATACTTTGCCGTCGTATCAATATCAGCGTACCACACTGAAGCGTTAAGGAACCAATCTTCGTTTATCATGTAATCGATACCGATATTTGCTGCTAACCCCCATGAATCATCAAGAGACAAATCACTTAAGTTAGCACCTTTGCCCGTGCCATTTAACTCTTCGTCAAAAAACATAGTGTAGTTTATACCCGCACCAATATAAGGGCGGATATCACTGTCTGCATTACCAAAATAGTACTCAACCATAAAAGTTGGTGGTAAATGTTTAGTTTCGGCTACTTCACCCAAATTGCCTAAATTAGTTGAAATCTTATGAGAAAACGGTGTCGCTGCAAGCACTTCAAAACTGATATTGTCGGTAAACATATACCCAAAAGTTAAACCAAGCTGAGTGTTGGAGTCTACGGAAAAATGGCTACCCGACGAGTTGAGTACGTCACCACTGCTATCATTAGGTGAAACTGTAGCAACCCCTGCACGAACAATAAAGTCACCTTCTTTATGAGCCATGACATTACCAGATACAAGAGCTGTGAGAACAGCAAGACCACATAGTGTTTTTTTCATTTTGATATCCCTTAAGGCTTCTTTTGTTGAACCAGAAATTCATACCTTTGGGGACAAGCTACCATAGATAAAATTAACCACTTTGATAAAAATCAAAAGACGCTGCCTAAAGGCTTAGGCAGCGTCTTTTTTAAGAGTTTGATCGCCAGCTTTACTCAACCTTAAAGAAAGATAACTCAGTATTTTGCTTGTCAGCTAACGAGGCTAATTCTGTTGCAGAACTCTTCGCTTGATCAACTGCACCGACATTTTCGTTGACCAAATCAAACATGGTCACCGTGCTCTGAGAGATTTCTTCAGTCACACTATATTGTTCTTGGGAAGCGGTAGCAACAAGGGTATTTATCCCTGAAATAGCTTCGACAGAATTGGCTATATCATCAAACGACGATTTGACGTTATCAGACAAATCCACAGATTCCTGTATCGACGCAACATTTGCAATCATATTGTTATTGGCTTTCTCTGATTGCTCTTGGAGCTTGGTAATGATCTCTTGAATATTTTGTGTGGATTCTTGTGTCTTACCTGCAAGTTGCCTAACCTCATCTGCCACGACCGCGAAACCACGCCCCTGTTCACCAGCACGCGCGGCTTCGATAGCTGCATTCAAAGCCAGTAGGTTGGTCTGCTCAGAAATAGAACTGATCACATTGGTCACTTCACCGATATTGACCGCACTGTTTTTCAGCTCCTCAATCATGCTGGCTGTTTCTTGAACAGACTTGTTGATATTTTGGGTTAGCACTATTGATTTATCCAAGGCAGTATTGCCGTTCTTCACATTGCTGATTGCTTTTTTGGTCTCTTCTTCAGCTTGTACCGCATTAGATGACACCTCTTTAGAAGTACTCGATAGCTCATTAATAGCCGTGGAAATACTCTCCACGCGATTAAGAACATCCTGAGTATTGTCCGATGTATTTTGCATCAATTGAGTCAAATGACCAGAGGCTGAATTGGTATTATTTGAGGACTCGGTGAGCTCTCTGATCAACTGAGAAAGCTGTTCAATCGATTGGTTGTATGTCCGCTTGATTTTAAAAAACTCATTTTTCGATGGTGTCAACGGTAAAGGTTTCAATGTTCCTTTGGCAAGTTGCTTGATTGCTTGCGACATTTCATCGATATTTTTGCCCAATAACTGATTGATAAGTATAAGGAATGAACCTGATATGATACAGGATATTATTGACAACATAATGACGTTAAATACTGAAGAGGATAAAGAAGATTTAAGCGCTGTGTAACGAGTTTGCAAAAATGCTTCTTCGGCACCGTCGATTTGTTCGAAAATAACCCGTATATCATCCACATACTTACGGCGCTCTTGCTGAATGAAGTCTAGCACCTCAGAATCACTAGCGGACTCTCTTAGTTGAATGCCTTTGTCAATCTCAACACTGAGCCATTCTTCATACAAGCGTTTGATCTCGTTCAAACGTTTGGTTTGATCATCAGTAGGGTTATTAATAAAAATATCTGCCAAGTATTTGATATCTTTTTCAATATTTTTAATGCCTAGATTATATGGCATGAGAGAAGCTTGCGATTTGGTCAGCATGTAACCGCGAAACCCAGTTTCGACATTAAGGATTTGCTCAAGTAAACTGTCGAGTTTACCTTTTATCGTATAAGTCTTAGATACCTGACTTTGGCTCACCATCACATTCTGATTTGACTGATTGGCCAGAATTGCGACAGATACAAATCCAAGAATGATGACAATGAGAGCGCTGTAAATTAGCACTTTCGTCGGTAGTTTTTGCAACATTTTCATAAAACAAATCCTAAGTGACGTTTCAATCAATAATTCTAGACGATAAATAGCGATCTGTGATATTTCGCCCTCAAAATGGACGTGATTCATATCGAATTATGAACAATCTACACTCATCTCTAAACTATAAATTGCGACATTACCTCTTACTTTATTAAAGACAACAAAAAACGCACACATTGCCGGGCATTGTGTGCGTCTTTTTTCCGCAATCAAACTAAAGCAGTTATCATACTTTAGCAGAAGTTTTGAGCATTTTTGCTTAATAACAAGCTAGTTAGCTTTAAAGCTATGCTTGAGCATTAACTAGCAGGTGGGTCAGATTCAGTATTACCAGCAAGCTGAATTTCTTGCTGCCTCAACATAGTATCTAACGCATCACGACGTGCTTTAAATGCTAACATTTCACTTTTTGGAACCGAACTTGCCATGGGTATATTAGCCGTCATAGCATTAACAGCCCTGCCTCGATCGATCAATTCATAGTGAATATGTGGACCTGTGACACGCCCTGTCGCTCCAGACAGACCTATCCGCTGCCCACGAGAGACTTTTTGGCCTTTACTAACCAATATTTTGCTCAAATGGAGATAACGAGTCTTATAGCGGCTTCCATGTTGAATCACTACATAATTACCCGCATAAGGGTGTTTACGTGTCATTATAACTACACCATCTCCCGTTGCTTGGATTGGAGTACCAGCAGGAGTAGCCCAGTCTGTACCATTGTGAGGTGCAATGCGACCAGTGACAGGATGTTTTCTAGTTGGATTAAAATTAGAACTCAAACGATAGCTGCCACTAAAAGGCTTACGCTGAAAAGCTCTCTGCAAACTGTTACCGTTTTTATCATAGTACTGACCATCTGAGTGCAAATAGGCAGTAATTTCACGGCCGCGGTTATAAATTTTTATCGCTTGTAGTTCTTTATTCCCGGTGTCTTTATCTCCAACATACTGTTTTGATAGGACAACTTCAAAAACATCACCAGCGCGGAGATCACGTGAAAAATTAAGTTTATCTTTCAACAAGGTAACAATTTGTTCATTTTCGCTATTCCCTAATCCAATACGATGTAAAGATTGAGAGAAACTGCCTGCGATTTCCCCAACTAGAGCATGCTCCTTCCATATTCCCGGGATTTTTACCTCATTAAATACGTAACTGCCATCATCAAGCAGTTTGTAGACGGCTCTATCAACAATACTGAATTCCAATTCCATTTTAGCAAGACGTTTAGTATCGCCATCTCGCCAAAATCTTAGAGTATTTCCAGGCCTCAAGGTGTCTAATGCCAAGTAGTTTAGGTCCGTTTCCATTATTTTCATCAGTTCGCTGTAACCAAAGCCCAACTGATCAAAAATGGTACTGAGATTATCCCCTCTTTTTATGACGTACTCATAGTCTGGTACATCACGAACTATCTCAGCTTGGTTATTTTGGTCACTTCCAATGCTTGATTCCGGTATAGAAAGATGAATTGTACGCTTATTTTGACTGGTATTATTTGTTGCAGAGATAACCAATGCGGCAACAATAGGGAGACTCAAAAGCATCATCTTTCTCGATTTAGAAAGCTCTCTAAAACGAGATCTAAAACTATTGGGTTGCACAATTTGACCTATACATGGTTAAAACAAAAGACTAAGATTACGGATTTCTGGAAGGCTTGTCACCTTCTGATTGTCATTATTGAATCAAAAAAGAGACAAACCAACCTATTTTTGCAATATTATTCATGATAAAAATATCATTTTATCAATTTAATTCAAGGTTATGATAAGTTGAAACTAAACCGTTATCGGTGCCAAATCCATTAGGTTGGTATTGGTCTGCGTTAGGATCATTCACCCAATGATGCCCATCGATCAAGTAACGGAATTCGAAGTGGTTATCCTTCGGCAACCGCGTTTTAAACTTGTATGATTTTGATTTAACAATTTTTTTCATTGCCACTGGCTGCCAGTCTGAGAAGTCAGCTACGATTGCAACAGATTCACGGACCTGTGCTGCCGACAGCTCGAAAGTCACTTCCACCTCATCTTTAGTCTTGAAAAAACGTTTATTAATCATGATTTACTCCACTATTGGGGTTGGTATTTTCGCCATAAGCTCAAAAAGTATAGTGTCTAAAACTATTGCTTCTCGCGAGATCGGTTGACCAGATTCACGTTATTTGAAGTTTGTAGCTTGATAACCAAAGGCATTCATTATGCTCATCATCACAAAAGCTAAGTCGACACAACTTATTGATAATGAACAAAATGAACAATGTAATAGAAATGAGCAAAATAAGAGATACACGAAAAACTCGCTTTCTTATTATCAATATATGGGTAGAGAGTGAAAGGTTGAATATTATAGGATTAAGGCTCAAAGTTTTTGTACCTTCAATCCACCAACTTAAAAGCCAGATTTAACTGACTCTTAAGCTGATGTGGTACAGAGTTATAAAGCATGATCTAGGTGGTACTTACCTATCATTTCTCCTTCTTGATTAAGAAAACGCTGGTACGAGAAAGCCGAAATGTCGACACAAGTAGACAGCTCTCTAACTAGTTCGTCTAATATTCTCCCTGTAATTGCTGAAGTCAGCATACCAGTACGAAAATGCCCACAAGCGTTAAAGTACCCTTCAGTGCCAGGAACAGAACCGATTATTGGCAGTTCATCAGGTGAACCAGGCCTAAGCCCAGCCCAGCAACGTTTGATGTTCATATCTTTGAGGGCGGGGATCGACTTCATAGCACCTAATCCAAGTTGCTTGATATATTTAATATCATTGGTTGTATCAAAACCTCGCTCCTCGGTTGTCGAGCCGATCAGAATCTCTCCATTATCCTTTTGCGCAATATAACAATCGCTTGTCGTCAAGCAGCCATTTAGTAATTTAGGGAGTTTTTCGGTGATGATAACTTGGCCTTTAACAGGAAACACTGGAAGATCGTAACCTGTCGCCCAACGACAGATATTTTCAGACCAAGCCCCAGCAGCATTAATCATTACTTTGCAAGGCAACCTCCCTTGCTCAGTTTCAACCGCCGTTATACGGTTTTGATGCTTTTCAATACCCGTAACTTTAGTATTTAAGTAAAGTTCAACACCATTTTGTCTTGCCGCTTCAAGATACGCTTCATTAAGGCGGTAAGGATTTATCTGATGGTCGCAGTCAAACTCCATCGCACCTATTGCGTGCTCAGATACATTCGGCTCTTCTAGATGCAGTTCACTTTGATCCAACCATCGAACATGCTGCTGCCTGTCCGGAACGGCGGCTGCTATTTGTTCAGCATACATTCGGTCATACTGATCAAACATGAGAAACTTAAGCCCCGTTTTCTCAAACTTAAAGTCGACACCATGATTCTCTACCAGCTCGTTATACAATTCGGGATACATGGCATTTGACATCATTGCCATATCAAAAAATGGTTTGGGCATAATATGGGGCTGCATTTTAGGCGCGATATCAGATCCCGATTCTTGCATCTGTTTGGATAGGGTTTTGAATAAAATTACCCCGCAACCAAGCCCAGTCGACTCGCCCATTGCCCATAAACCACCTGCTGATGCTCGTGAAGCATTGCCTGGGTATTTGTAATCCACAAGTGCAATATTAAGATCTTTTTCTCTACTCAAGAAATAGGCTATTGAAGCACCAATAACACCACCACCGCAAATAACAACATCATAGGTTTTCATGATTTTTCCTCCAAAGCAGAAAATGGGATAGGGTCAAGAGGAAACCTCGGGCGAACCATGCCTTGCTCAGCTACTAAGCCCTCTTTTTTAAGCCTGTCATAGCAGTAATGCGCGCAGGTTTTTCCTTGGCAATCACCCATGGTTATACGGGTGCGCATTTTCAAGGTCACAATATCTCTGCACCCTTGCTGGATGGCGTCATCAATCGCTTTTCGCTTCACCTGCTCACAACGACATATCACCGTATCTTCGTCTGGTAACGAGAGTAAGCCGAGTTCCCTGTAGCCAACATGGTCAAAAGCCTCACGAAAACGATACAAGCGCGCTAAACGTTTCCGCATCGCTGAAATATCTTGTTGGGCATCCAAACGCCCCAATTTACTGAGCTCAGAGGCAATTGCTTTAGCCGCTATGTTTCCTTCAAGAGCAGCAGCATCAGCACCTGCAATTTTTGCACTATCACCAGCACAATAAATGTTTTCCTGACTACTACGTTGCCATTCATCAACGCAGGGTATAGCACCACTCATATGATCGTATTGAATCTCAAGCCCGATAAGTTGAGCTAACTGAGAACGTGCTGCAAAGCCATAACCAACCCCTAAGGTATCGACAGTATGTTTTACCGCTTTAGAATGATCAGGGCACCAATTATCATCGTAAGGAGCGACCGTAACCTGCTGCAATTGTCCCTCCCCCTCAGCTTTAACTAACCCCCAGCCATAATGGAGGGAAATGTCATGTTGCTTTAGATACAACATCATAGATAACCCATCCAGTGCCTGTTGAGGCCGATTTAAGATAGCGAGTGTTTCCTTTGCAATCGAAGAAAATCTTGCCGCTTCATAAATCGCATCTATCTGACAACCGGCTTTATGCAACTGGCAGGCAACCAAAATAAGCAGTGGGCCTGTGCCTGTGATCACCAGTTTTTTACCGGGCCTTACCAAACCACTTTTTAGCTGAAGTTGGATAGCACCAAGAAGCATTACACCGGGTAGTTGCCACCCAGGAAAAGGAATGCTGCGTTCTTGACAACCTGTAGCCAATAACAAATAGTCATAATCAATCTGTGATAACTTACCATCGTGGCTAACGAGTAAGGTTCTATCAGCTAAAGGCCCCAAGACTTTCGTTTGAGTTTTAAGGTCAATATATGAAGCGTTACTACGATAATCCTCCTGCAATTTATCCATAGCTTTTTTGAGCTTAGTGTCTAAGTGAGGCAAATCATGGGTTTTTCGCAAAGGACCACGATAAATCACACCACCTGCTTTTGGCGCTTCATCAATCACAGTGGTGTGCACACCAAATTTTGCAAGTTCAGTGGCCGCCGATATTCCAGCAGGTCCAGCTCCAACAATAACGACTTTCTTATCCATGTTTCTTCCCCTTCTCTAATACCTGATTGCGGTTAGTTTCTATCTCCATATCAGGTTTCACTAGAGTTTGGCAGGCTCGTTGCTTAAAACGGCCATTAACATGCAATAGGCAACAATGGCACACGCCCATTCCACAATAGGGGCCAGAGTTAGTGCCATAATCGTTAGTCATAAAGTGACGTATATTTGATGCAAGTAAAGCACTGAGGACACTTTCTCCTTCAACTGCTGGAATGGGTTTTCCATCCACACGAATGGTGAATGGCTTATCGAGAACTTCGGTAATGTCTTGATGTCGTTTCGTAGTAGATTTCATCGATGTCTCCAAAGCAAAAGAGCAACAAAGCTTGTACTATGATACCCATGCATTTTGTAAGTTAAATGCCTAAATACTAGCGAGTTTTGATTAACAATAATTCATCACAAATAGTGTGGTTAATTATCATGTGAGTACTCAGTACCACTGTGAGATATGTTAAATTGGAAGATAAGGGGTGAGAGAATAAAGGTAGCCAAGTCACTTTGACCAAAATCAAAAGGTCTAATTTCATTAGCCTACAACATCATGTATAAAGACCATAAATACATCCATCCAGAGAAATAAAATGCATCAAACAATTGGATTTAAATCGCATAGCTCTTCCATTTCCGGACATTTATTTTTGCCGAAGAACACAACAAAGCCAGCTCCTTTAATCATTCTTTGCCACGGGTTTTGTGGCGTAAAAGAGTTACTGCTTCCCGCTTTTGCTGAACGTTTTGCAAATCACGGCTATGCCGCTTTAACATTTGACTACCGTGGATTTGGTGAAAGTGAAGGTGAAAAAGGCCGTTTAGTTCCGGCTCTACAAATCGAAGACATCCATGCTGCTATAGATTGGGCAAAACAGGAAACTTCTGTCGATTCAAGTCGTATCGCTTTGTGGGGAAGTTCATTTGGTGGAGCCAACGCCATAATTGCAGCAAGCCAAAGCCACGATATAAAATGCGTTGTTGCCCAACTTACCTTTGCCGACGGTGAAACCGTTATTACTGATAAAATGTCTGTGGAAGAAAAAGAGAAATTTCTCTCTACACTAGAGCGTATGCGTGACAAGAAAGCCAAAACCGGCAAAGAGATGATGGTGCCTATTGCTAAAGTACTAAGTGATGACCAATCTGTGGACTTTTTTAATCACTATAAAGATGACTTCCCTGCGCTTACCATAAAGATCCCATTTCTCACCGTATGGGAAACCATAAACCATAAACCTATACAAGCGCTGAAGAACCTCAACAAGCCTTTATTGATTGTTGCGGCAGAAAAAGATGGCGTAAATCCGTTAGAAGAATCAAGACTACTGTTTGACGCTGCACATGAGCCAAAATCCTTACATGTGGAAAAAGACGCAACACACTATGAGGTATATTCAGGACAGCATTTTGAATCGGTAGTGACCAAGCAATTGGATTGGTTCAACCGATACTTATAACCCACACTTAAAAATAGGCAGGGCATATCGTCTAAGAATGAATACTCGCTGCTCGCAGGCTTCTTAGCAGGTGTGCCCTTTTCTCAAATTTTAAAAGGTATTCCCTCAATGATTGATGTCTTTTTATTGATAGCAACGTATCATGGCTAGTGAATAAGATTCATCATTGGAGCACTTAGGCAATGAGTAAGCCAAAAGACGACCAGACCTTGAACAAAGTGATTGACATTCAAAGCCTTGCTGCGGCATCAAACTACTCTTTGCTCAACACTCTGCATCCCGATCCCGATGCAACAAGCAGTGGTGAGGATCATCTGCCAAGACAAGTGCTCTCTGGGCACTATGTGCCAGTCAAACCTTCTCCAATTGCTGATCCTGTTTACATCAGTCACAGTAAGACGTTTTTTAAAGAACTAGGCCTCAGTGACAAACTAGCACAATCAGAAGACTTTAAACGCCTTTTTTCTGGCGACATGAATCATGTGCCAGAGGAGATGAAAAATATAGGCTGGGCAACGGGTTATGCACTCTCGATCTTCGGTACCGAATACATACAACAGTGCCCATTTGGAACCGGTAACGGTTATGGTGACGGGCGAGCGATTTCAGTATTTGAAGGTGTGCTGAATAATAAGCACTGGGAAATGCAATTGAAAGGCGGTGGTCCAACGCCTTATTGTCGAGGAGCCGATGGTAGAGCAGTACTTCGCTCAAGTGTGCGGGAATATCTTGCTCAAGAATACATGCATACTTTAGGGATCCCATCATCTCGATCATTATGCCTTTTTGTATCTCAATCAGACACTGTCGATCGACCATGGTATAGTGAAGGTACTCGCTCAGAGAATCCCGATATCATGGTGTCTAACCCCGTCGCGATTACCACGCGAGTTGCGCCTTCTTTCTTACGGGTTGGGCAGCTTGAACTTTTTAGTCGTCGTGCTCGTAGCCTTACTGATGCTGACGCCATGAAAGAACTCGAGATGATAGTGCTGCATACCATAGAACGAGAATATCAAGATGAGATTGAACACTCACTGCCACTCACACAGAAGGTCGTTATTCTTGCCGATAAATTTCGAGAGAGATTAACCTCTCTTGTCACTAATTGGATTCGTGTCGGCTACTGCCAAGGTAACTTCAACAGTGACAACTGCGCAGCAGGAGGCTTCACTCTAGATTACGGACCATTCGGTTTTTGTGAATACTTTGAGCCTTATTTCCAACCATGGACAGGCGGTGGAAACCATTTCGCCTTTCTAAATCAACCCCTGGCTGCAGAAAAAAACTTTGAAACCTTCTGCGCCGCACTTAAGCCACTGTTGCACTCTTCACCAGAGCAAGAAGAGCAATTAGACGATATTTGTGAAGGCTTTTCGCCAATGATGCAGAGTAAAGTCAGTCAGATGTGGGCCGACAAACTTGGCTGGGAAACATTCGACAATGCTCTTTTCAATCAACTTATCACTCTGATGATGAAAACTCATGTCGACTACACCATCTTATTCCGCGAGCTTTGTCATATTCCAGATGACGTATCAGGTATTGAGCCTAGCTTCTACGCCAAGCCAAGTGAAGAAATCCTTAATGAATGGCAGCGATGGTTATCTTCATGGCGAGATAAGGTTCTTTCCACTTCAAGTCCTGAATCTGCGTCGGATCAGATGAAAACAGTGAATCCCAAGTATACATGGCGAGAATGGCTGATTGTGCCTGCCTATCAGCAAGCAGAGCAAGGGGATTATTCACTTATTCATGAGTTAGAACAAGTACTCCAAGATCCTTATGGTGAGCAATCATCGCAGGTAGAGGAAAAATACTATCGTTTAAGACCGCTAGAGTTTTTTGCCTCTGGCGGCGTTTCCCACTACAGTTGCTCATCTTAAGCTTTCCAACGAGAGAGGACTCAGCGAGTCCTCTCTTAGACTTTTGGGTTTATTTGCCGCCGATACTCAATCGAGCAAATCGAATGTCTGGTGCAAAGAAGGTATGACTATCATTGTTCATTTGTGTATCCCCTACAGCATCCACTTCAGCTAACATCTTGTAGAAGTTACCAGCCACGGTTATTCCGCGCACCGGTTGAATACGCTGCCCATCACGACACAAAAACCCACTAGCACCAAACGAAAAATCGCCACTGACAACATCAGCGCCAGAATGAACACCTTGCAGCTCTACAAGTTCGAGATATTCACCAGACTGGACTTCAGCAAGGGTACTACTACCAAGTGCAATCACTTTGTGGTTTGCCGAAACATCCAAACTGGATTTCGCCCCTCGCGCAGCGCTTGCTGTCGATTGAACTCCTAGATAGCTTGCGCTATGGCTATTATGCAGTAAGGTTTTCAGCTCGCCATTTGCAATCAAGATATTGTCTTGGGTGGCAAAACCTTCGCTATCAAAGCCCGAAATCGCCATACCGCTCGGCATATAAGCCACATCTGACAGAGAAATCAGTTCATTGGCAACCGTATGTCCAACTTTATCGGCAAGCGGCGTCACTCCTTTCATTGCACTCACACCAGAAAAAGCACTACCAAAAGCACCAAATAAACTGCTGAGGGCATTAACAGTGAACACAACAGAATAATTTCCGGTTGCCACTGGAGCACCATCCAGTAGCTCTTGGGCTAGACGATAGCCTTCGTCAACACATAAGTTCGAATTTAAATCAGCGAAGCGTCGACCGACCGACATTTTACCCGCCATGGCTTGTTTACCATTTTGCTCAAGTAAGGCGTAGGCATAACAGCTAAACGAGCGTTCAAAGTGCTGACACAAGCTGCCTTTAGTATTCGCTACAATAAGCTGGACTTCGCCATCGCTATAGCCATTGTAAGGTGAACTGACACCTTCCGCCTTATCGATAAGGTTTTGCTCTAACCCAAGGGCTAGTTCAATTTTTTCATCGACTAAGGTTGTGTCTTGCTGTGTCAGCTCGGCTACATCAGTTTCAATCTGGCTATCGGTACAAGCGATGGTTTGATGCTCATCTTGCTTGGCAAATCGTGCGCTTTCTAACGCATTAGCCAACATTGAATCTAAACTGGATGGCTCTAATGATTCGGAATAACTGGTCGCCACGCGTGCTTGTTTGATAACGCGCACACCCATAACTTGGCTAGAGCTTACCTTATACTCATCAAGTTGGCCTTGGTTTGCTTTTAGAGAAAAACTGCTGTTACGACTGACAATCACATCCGCTTCCGCGCCATGTTCCTTGGCTTTAGATAACACGTAATCCACTGACTTAAGAAGTTGTTCTTGGCTCATCAGTTGCCACCTCCAACCAAAATATTGTCTACTTTAAGTGAAGGCTGGCCAACTGTGGTAGGAACAGAGCCACTGACCGAACCACACATGCCCGGTGCCAAAGCCATGTCTTGACCAACCATACTGATTTCTTTAAGTACTTTTGGTCCCGTACTGATTAGGGTCGCCGTTTTGAGGGGTTTGGTCACTTTGCCATTTTCAATCAAGTAAGCTTCTCTCACCGCAAAGTTGAACTCTCCAGTACCGGGTTGAACTGAGCCTCCTCCCATTTTTTTGGCGTAAATACCTCGCTCTATACCAGCAAACATATCATCAAGAGAATGACTGCCCGCTTCGATAAAGGTATTTCTCATCCGCGAAGCTGGAGCAAACTTGTAGTTTTGACGACGGCCAGAACCCGTTGGTTGATAACCTGTTTTTAGGCTGCCCATTTTATCAACCATAAAGCTGGTTAATCGACCATCTTTAATTAGCTGGGTACGCTGCGTCGGCATGCCTTCGTCATCAATATGAATTGATCCCCATTCGTTGGTCATAGTGCCATCGTCTACCGCGCTTACCGCAGAGTGTGCAATCATCTCGCCCATTTTGTCATGAAATACAGAGGCTTTCTTAGCAACGGCTGTGGTTTCAAGCAAGTGACCACAGGCCTCATGGAAAATCACACCGCCAAAACCATTACCGATCACGACTGGCATTTCACCGGATGGGCACGCATCTGCACCTAATTTCACCAAAGCTTGCTGAGCAATAGTTTGCCCAAGCTCTTTCGCATCCAAGTGCTGGCTGAACTCCCAACCTGACAAAGCGCCAGGGCCTTCAGAACCAGATGTTTGCTCACCACCTTTTTGCGCAACAGTATTACCTGCGATGCGAATATAGTGACGAGTATCATCCACTTGTAATCCATCTGAGTTGAAGATAGCGACTTTCTGCTCACGTTGAAGGACGCTACCGATAAACTGGCTAATACATTCACTTTCTTCACGCGCCGCTCGATCTGCATCCAGCAAAAAGGCAATTTTTGCATCGAGATTCGCATCTTGGCTAAGAGGCATTGTGCAGCCGTGTTGAACTGGGTAAGGGTTTAAATTCAACTCTCCTGCTGAGGCAATTTGCTGACGTTTATCTTTGGCTGCAAGCAAAGACGTAACGCGCTTTAATTCAGTTTCATCCGTACTGTTGGTGTAGCCATACAGAACTTTTTGGCCATAAAAAAGCCGGATACCGATACCAAAATCGATACCCGAATTAACTTTATCTACCTCACTTGAAGCAACTTGAACCGTATTCGTCTGATGATGTTCAACGAATAGCTCGGCAAAATCAGCACCTAAGAATAGGGCATGATCAATGACGGCTTTGGCTGTGACAGGGTTAAGCATGAAATCTCCTAGGCGACTGCACTGATACATTTCATCTTAACAAGAACCGCCCGCCACTGCCTCTACTCTTGGTCTGCTTTTTGATATTTCTTACCGCTAGGCGATCATTTTTTTAGATACTAAAGGCTGCGTGAGAGGCTCCCGTAGCTCGCTTTTACCCTTAAGTTCCATCATGATTTGTTTTATCAAAATGCCATAAATAAACATCATAGGAAGCCCAGCCACCACACAAAGTGATTTTATGGTATTGATACCTCCTCCGGTTAGAAACACGCTAAAGCTAATCAAGGCAATGGCTGCTGCCCAAAGAAGCTTAACCTTAATATCTGGGTCTCCATTTAACGACAACTGGTTAGTCGTCAGCATAGAGGTAGCAACACTCGCACTCGACATCGTCGTCAGCATTAAAAAGAATTGGATAATCAAAAACAGAGCAAGAACCAAGTTCTTAGCTGGTAATGTTTGAATTAAAGATACAACGGCAAAAGTGAGTCCACCTTCACCCATCCAATCTTGGATTGGATACCCCCCCAATAACTGAGCCCAAACCGCATAACCGCCAAAAATAGAGATAAAGAACGCACAGCCCAAAGAGCCCATGGAAATGGAATAAAGAATAACTTCGCGTATCGTACGCCCTCGGGATATACGGGTAATGAATAAGCCCATCATGATCAGATAAGCGTAATACCAAAACCAATAATACTGGGTCCAAGCTTGCGGAAAACCACTTTGCTGCACCGGGTCTGTCCAAAGTGACATACGGAAAAAACTATCAAGCATGACCCCAACAGAGTCGGTGAAGTTATTCAAAATAAATTGTACATTGGACGAGAACAGAACAAATAGAGCGAAAATAATCGCTGATATCACTGTATAGTCAGATACCTTATTGATTCCTTTATTAAAGCCCACCAAGGTGACAGCAAAAAGAACCAGCACAAACAGCAATATTATACTGCCTTGTAAAACGAGGTTATTCTCGACGCCCAATAACTGAGCAGCGCCCGCACTAAGCAGAGTAACTGTTAATGCCAATGAGCTGGCGAAAGCCGATAAGGTGCCAAAAATCGCCAGCAAATCGATACATTTAGCAATGAATTTATTGCGGCCTAGTACTGGTTCACATAGGGTAGAAAGCTTCAAGGTTCGTTGCTTTTTGACGTAAAAGGCATAAGCAAATGGAATCGCAGGGAAGCAATAAATCGCCCAACCAGTGATCCCCCAGTGAAAAATAGAATAAGTAACAGACCAGGCTGCGGCGCTGTAACTATTAGTTTCTGCGAAAAAAGGAGGCGATTGTAGATAATACATGGGTTCGCCAATTCCCCAATAAATTAAAGAGGCACCCACACCTGCGGTAAAGATCATTCCTCCATAAGAGAAATTGGAGTATTCAGGCTTATCGTCACCCAAACGAATATTTCCGTATTTTGAGAACGCCAACCACAGCAAAAAACCAACCAGAGCAAGGCTGCTCAGTTGTACCAACCAGCCAAACCAATCAGTAACAAAAGTCATCGCATTACCCGCTAAGCCTTGAGCTTGCTCTGGGTGAAGCGATGAAACCAGCAATATAAATAAAACCGTTACAATCGCAGGGATAGCCAGTCCTAAGTTAAGATTTTTCAAGGCTATCTCTCCAGTTTGCTAATGCTTGGATGTGGCTTGGCTCGATACCACAACACCCTCCAATGACACTCGCGCCCAGTTGATACCATTTTTGCGCATATTCAAGGTATTCCGAAGGTGAGAAGTGTCTCATCTCTTGTAAAGATTCGTTGGCTTGATGATCAGATTTAATCGGCGCAAAGCTGTTGGCATACACGCCAATAATAAGCGCTGTACCGGTTTGCTCTGTCACTTGATTCACTTCTTGGATAGCATGTTCGATCACTTCAGGTATTGAGCAGTTAAAGAAGATACCAGCCACGTTTTTATCCAGCAGCTCGGAAACGGCGTCAGAAACTGGCTCTCCAGAGCGAAGGCATGGTGACTGGCCAGTCTCATCTTGCAGGGTAAAAGAGATGTATACGGGCTTATCAGTGTCAGACAAAACCTGCGTAATCACCCTCATTTCGCCAAGGCTTGCAACCGTTTCTGCCAACCAAACGTCCACATATTGCTGCTGAGCATCGACTAAATGGGATGTGATTGCCTGTGCTCTTTGCGCATCGAATAAGTCTGGACGATAAGACCCAAAAGCCGGAGGGATCGCTCCAGCAACTAGCACTTCTTTATCTGACTCTTGTTCCACTTCTCGGGCGAGCTGCGCGGCTTGCTGAGCCAACGCATATCCTTTTTCCGCATAAAGAGCTTCACCTAAATGGAAAGGTACACAAGCATAACTGTTGACGGTTATAATTTGTGCGCCTGCATCAATAAAGCCGTGATGAGCTTGTTTGACATGCTTTGGTGATTCGATTAGTGCTTGCGCACTCCACAAGGGCTGAGAAAAGGGCGCGCCAATGCGTTTTAACTCGCGCCCCATTCCACCATCTAATATTGTAAGCTTAACCATTTAGACATCCATACGTCTCAACATCCAAGCAGTCATTAAACCACAATAGTCCGCAAGTTAAAGTTAGTATTCTTCATACTCAACATGAATAATTTTCATGTTGAGTATGCCGTTATTCTCCTTTAATAGGCCATGGTTTCTTCGGTGCTTGGAAGCTAGGCTCTCCTAGCACTGGGCTCGATAAGACATAGAAGCCATGGTTTGTGAAGAGCCAAAATAGATTTCGGTCGTACTCAACATAGACAGAATGAGATAAATTTCCCATGGCATAGTCAACCACTTTGTCTGGTGCAAAAGGTGGAACAAAATAAGCTACGACAGACGCTTCATTTGGCTTGGAAACATCAAACACTTGTAGGCCAGCATTGTAGAAGTTGTAAGGCAGAAAACCTGATTGGGCCGTGCCTGGCTGATGGTAGGCTCCTGTTCGTTTGGGACCGAAGCTGCCTCGGCGCTGACAATAGTCTTTAAAATTTGCCTCTTTTGGCGGCATAGGACGAGGTAAGACTCCTTTTACCACCGGACTACTGGGCTCTGATACATCGATGATATAAACGTCCTTATAGGGTTCATAACAGTCTTCATTGAGTGGATAGCCACTGTAGTAAACTAGACCCGTTTCCTGGACTTGAGACACATCAACAAAATCCCCCTCTGTGCCTGCTACGCTCGGTGGAAAGTTCAGATGTCCTACGACCTTCATCTGACTAGGATCACGGATATCGACCACATAAAAACCTAATCCCCCCATCGCAGCATAGGCATAGTCCGCATCTTTATCACTCAAAAATAATGACATACGAGCGCCCATCCACGACGTGCGATTACCTGCTCTCGGATTATCTTGATACACCTTTTCATGCTCAGCGTCACCGACAATTTGGCCCGGTACCGAGAGCATATCAAGCAAACGAGGGTTGCGAGGGTCCGACATATCCCACGCCTGATAGCCCGCGCTATAAAGATCGTTGGCATATTCAGTTAGGGCATATCGTTTATCTGGGGCAGCAGCGACATACATAACGCCGTCACCATAATACACTGGGATATCGCGTACACCAGAGCCTTGCTGTTGACCAACTGGCGCATCAGGATGAAGAATATCTGTGGTGCGTTCAGCAAGCAAAGTCCAATCTTCTGGCATGGGTCCTTTCATACTGTATACCTTAAAGCCTTTTAAGTGCTGACTTTGCCGAATAGCTTTAACTTGCTCTGGACTACGATACTTATCCTTAAGTAAGCCAAAGCGCCTAACCTCATAGGCTTGCACCATTACATAACTTTGCTCAGATTCACTCCATTGAATCGAGGCTGCGCCCATCATTTCTCCGTCTTTGAAAGGTGACTGCAGCTCTCCAGGGCCAGATTTCCCCCAAGTATGACCTTTGGTTAGTAGCAAACGCACATCTTTAGGGTTAGTCACATCAAAGATTTTTAGGTCACCTCTGACATACTGATATAAGTAGCGCTTGCCATCAAAATCCACCATATTTTGCCAAGTATGAAAAGGCTCAACCGTAATCGGATAATAGGCTTCAACCGTCATATTGTGCTGATAGCTTTGTGTATCCCAATAGTCCAACTGGCCTTCAAACGGCTGTGCCTGATGCGAGCTTGGCGCTTCCTTTGGGTGATAAAAACGCCCATCCGGACCAAACCCATAATCAGATGGACTGGGAGCTTTAGGCTCCTTATTGGCAGATAGAGAAACTTGCCTTTTTACCATCTCATCATCAATCACATATGGCGTGTCAGCACTCGCTGCACACGCCATATTACTGGCAATTAATGAAACCAAAACAAGTGAACGTATCGGAATCGAATCAAACATAAACAGCCTTATTATCAATCAACTAGACGAAAACAAGACTATATCCTAGCCAGAATTCAGAAAACTGAACCTTGTTTGCTTTATCTCAATAGGATATCTGGAGTTTAGTCAGTAACAGGACTTCGTCATATAGTCGGATACTTCCTACTCTTATAATTGCAACGATAAAAATAAAAAGAGAAAGAAGCATTATGTTCAATTAAGATATTAATGGTAAATATAATAAAAATACATTCCTTATCTATATAAAATGCTTGATAAAAAAAACATAAAGAGTAATGATACAAATAACAATTAAATACACATTAAATATGAAATCAAGATCATACAATTAATAGTTTCATATGAAATGGTTGTTAAATGTATAATATTTCTTGCTAAAAAGGTTTAGATAATGAAAAAATCAATATTTGTGGCTTTAGGTTTACTGGCTATTTCTTCCAACGTTCTTTCTGAGAGTAAGCTAGCAGGTCAAAATACATCATCCTTGACGCATGAGGATATTTTCAAAATTTACCTAGAAAATAATGTTATCTATGACCAAAGTAACATGCCACATGGTTATGATGGGGATATTACCGCAGTATACATGACACTCAATAAGGTCAGAGGAAGACTACAAAATATTACATCTGACATCAATCGTGAGTTCCTATATAGCTCTCCTCGAGATGAGGACTCCAGGTCTGAGCTGATTGATATAGTTGAAAGCCTGATTAGAACAGTAGATAAGCTACAAAGGCTTAGATCTGACTTTTTGAGTAAGCCAGAGTCAATAGATAAATATTATGCTCGTAGTGTCAATATAAGTAACCATACGAAAAGAGTAATGAGAAAAACAGAGAAAATGATTTCAACAGGAGATATTCGCTCAGGTTATGCAAATGAGATTAACTTCATTTCTGATCTTTTGAAGAATATATCATATGGTTATAGAAACAAATCTTTAACATTAATATTATCACGCGATGATACATCGAACAGTGAGAAAAATCCATACTTAGAAAGACTAAACCTTAAATTTTGAACAACCGATTAGGTAGTTTGTATTTGGATGCATCCTGGTGTAATGATGCATCCAATGTCTACTCTTTTTGTGAACCTAGTGGATCCAAAAGATATTGATTACTATACACAACAACACTAACCGCCACGGCAATAAACACCCATTCTAGGGTAAATTGGCTGATACTCAGCAAACGGTCCATCAAATCATCGATCGTTGAAATCCACATATACAATACAAATTTTGCGCCGCTTTTAGTCAGTATTAATAGTGCAGCGATAGTTTTTAGCAGAACGTATAAATTTCTAGTACCATTTTGACCAATCAAGTAACACACAAAATAGGCGGCAATCATAGGCTCAATAAAGGTCACCGATGCGATAATGTCGACTATCATAGGATATGGGAAAGACAGCACCCCCGAATCGGATGGCGGAGTAACAAACTGAGCAAGTGGGGCCGTGATTTGTTGCAAAAATGGGGTTAACCAAAGATGTATCCCAACGCTATAAAAAGTGACCACTATTGCTATGACAAATAGAGTGTAACGCCTTACTAAGTAGCGTTGAAAGCTAATAATGCCAAGCGTTGTCACAAAGGTGACTAAAAGCTCGGGAAGATAACTTAACACCCAGACAAATAAATACTTCTGGTCCACGGTATAGCCAGCAGTGAGTGGTAAACGGATAAAAAGCTCTTGGATTGCAGCCATAGTGACAAAAGCGATACCAAATTGTTGAGCAAAGCTGATTGATGACTTCCAACGCACCAATTGCAAACTCAGCCATAATAGTCCTAAGCTTTGAATGACAAACATAGCGGTCTCTATCCATTGGGTCGGTTTCCATTGAGGGTACAACACCCCCAAATGCATCATTTGTATATGGATATTCACAGCAATTATACCCATGACAAACAAATACAGCCCAAGCCATTGTCTTGATGGTTTAGTAGACATAGATGACTCCTCAGTCACTGGCGCTGAATAATAGCGCCTAGTTAACATTGTCTTGATTAAGCACTTGGCTGATATTCCAAAATATCACCGGGTTGGCATTCTAAGACCTGACAGATTTTTTCTAATGTACTGAAGCGAATGGCTTTGGCCTTACCATTTTTTAAGATTGATAGGTTTTGCTCACTGACACCCACTCGCTCAGATAACTCCTTTAAGCGCATCTTGCGTTTGGCCATCATCACATCCAGATTGATTATAATATCCACCGCAAACTCCTAAATTGTGTGTTTTTGCTCATCAGCAATTTGCTGGGCTTGGTGCATAACATGTGAGATAACCAACACAATACACCCGCAGAATATGGCCATCACATCCAAACCTGAAAAACTTAGCGACAAAACACGCTCACCTGGCGGATTATTAAAACTTAACGCCACTGAAATAAGCCCTGAGTAGATAAAACCACCAATCGCCCAGTAAAAGAATACCAAACCAAGCTGCCGATAGTACTTAACCGTCTGAAGAGTAAATATTTCAGCATTTTCGTAACTTCTAAATAATTTCTTCAATAAAACAAGGGCATAAAACAAAATTCCACAAGGCAGGGCGCTAGCCAGCAAGGCCCAGAGACGAGTTTGAAGTGTTAAAGGCTGCTGGATAAAAGCGTCAATTTCATAAGATAACTGAATGATACCAGTCTCGTTTAAAACATCACTCGAAGTTTGTACCGTGAGCCAAAAATAAACCGTCGCCAAAGGCAAAAACACCAGCAAAAAGTTAAGAACTAGTCCAATTTTTCGGCTGTACATTTGAATCTGTTGCATAAAAGTCTCCTATTGATTGATGGAGGCATCTTAGCATCAAAAACCAACAAAACAACAAAAATTTATCGAAAAACATTAAAAAATTAATATTTAATGTAAGAGTACATTCATAGTTTAGGTAAGACTAATAAACTGGCGTGATCTATGGAGCAAAACGTTAATAAAGGCAGTTAATAACAGCCATATTCTTAGATATAAGTATTTGTTTAGGGTACAGTTTAATGCTCGCTGTACTTAACGAAAAAAGTTTAAAAATGAGTGAAATTAAAACAATAAACCAGTTGGAAGCTCTCTATCCCAAACCCAGCCCTAGGGCCCAGAACAAGGTTTTGCCCACTTTAGATCGCCACGCCAAAACAATGGTCAATCATAGCCATTTTGTCATTCTAAGCACTTGTGACGCACTAGGCTTTACTGATGTCTCTCCACGAGGAGGCGCTCCTGGTTTCATCAAAGTGATCGATAACTCCACCATATTGATACCTGATAGCTCGGGTAACAATCGATTAGATAGCCTAAGAAATATTATCAACAACCCCAAAATTGGGTTGTTAATCATGGTCAGTGGCATTGATGAAGTGATTCGCATTAAAGGTAGGGCAAGCATTCACACCGACTCAGAGATATTGGTAGCGTGTCCTGATGGAAAAAAAGCACCTAAAGTAGTCATCAAAGTTACCATAGAGAGCCTGTATTTTCACTGTGCTAAAGCCATAATGCGAGGAAAACTGTGGTCAGGTGAATATAAGGTTGAACGTTCAATACTTCCCTCTCTAGGCCAAATATTAAAGGAGCAACAGAGCCTTGACTGTAAGGATATTGATCAAAAAGAAATGGTGAAATACTACAAATCAACTCTTTAGGATACTAGGACACTCACGGTATTGAGTGTCCTAGACATTTCCGTTTGTATGCTTTTAGAGACCGTTAAGAAAACTGCTTAGCTACCGCCTCTATCTCATCAAGCGCATTATCGATTTGATCATTGGATACATAGGGCGCTGGGCCAAGTCTGAGTTTGTTTCCTCTGCTATCACAATGGATACCTCTATCTTTAAGTAGACTCACCCAATCGCAAGCATATGGTGAGGTCAAAGATAAAAAACCTGCGTTATCTTCAATATTATGCTGCGGAAGAGCTAAGGCTGTGCTGCCGAGATTTAAACTTTCAATGCCTTGCCAAAGCCTTTTTATTTGCTGCTTGTTAAGATCAGCAAGTCGACCTATCGATAAGTCCTGCTGGTCAAAAAATTCAAACACAGCAGCCGCGCGATAATGGCTAGTCGGGTCATAAGTTGACCCAGCAAATGCAGCTTGCCCTTTTCCATAGCTCACTTGATCAGGCGCTTGACTGAGCGTATCAAACTCAGCAAACCAGCCTGTGATAATGGGGGAGCCATGGTAGTCAGGAGGAATACGCATAAAACAATTGCCCTCGCCTGCTTGGCAATATTTATACCCACCACCAATAACAAAAGCACCTTGTAACTGCCACTTGTCAAGATCAAACTCAACCACGTTAATCGCATGATAGGCATCAACAACACATGGAATGTTGAGTGATTTTGCAGCCTGCGCAACTTCACCGACTTGCTTAAATATTTGGCTGGTTGCGAAGAAGACCGCTGACAACATGACAGCATCAGTCGATGGATCCAGTTTTTCGATAATCCGATTGGATAAGGTCTCAAGTGGTAGAGTTGGGACGACTTCGATATTAATACCCAGTGTTTTTAGTCTATTTAACTGACGGCGCATTGAATGAAACTCGCCATCCGTCGTGACTATTTTTGTCTGTGTGCTTTTCTTAACTTTGAAGCAATTGAGATCCGATAAAAACCTTAAGATAAGCTCGTGGGTTGATTCCCCAAGTGCCATTTGTCCACTAGGGTCACACATAGCATGGCGATAGAAATTCCTGACTTTTTCTGCTTTTTCAAACGCAAGCTCCCACTTGTCATCAATGTGCTTAGCTGCATCATTAAAACAATCTACTACGCCTTGTCTTGCGACATCAGGCCAAGCTTGATGAGAGTGTCCTGATAATAAAATGCGCTCACTAACATCAAAGTCCTGATAATGTTTTTGCAAGTCTTTAGTAATATCCATTTATTGATCTCACGGCTTTTAAAGTTGAGTTCTCAGTTCAAACAGTTCAGGAAAGAACCTCGTATCAAGCGCCTTTTTCAAGAATGTGACACCTGATGAGCCACCAGTACCATTTTTGTTACCGATGATCCTTTGTACAGTGTACATATGCTTAAATCGCCATTGCTGGAAGGAGTCTTCAATATCAACCAGTTTTTCGGCTAACTCATAAAGTTCAAAATACTTGTCGGGCTCTCTATAAACAGTTAACCATGCATTCAAGACCGATGTGTTTTTCTCATAAGGCAGGCTAACATCTCTACCTAGGTGGCTCTTATCTATCTCTAGCCCTTGCTCAGAGAGAGTAGACAAAATCACATCATATAAACTCGGCGCCTCTAAAATCTGCTTTAGCTCTCTATACACTTTACTATTAGTTTCATGGACTTGGAGCAATAGCTGATTTTTATTGCCAAGCAAGAACTCTAGTTTGCGATACCCATAAGATTGAAAACCAGACGAGTGACCCAGTGCATCTCTAAACTTCAAATAATCGACCGGAGTTAGGGTGGAAAGGATACTCCAAGATTGGGTCAGTTGGTTAAAAATCTGTTTAACTCTAGAGATGACCTTAGATGCTTGGCCAAAATCCCCTTGTTTTAAATTTTCTATTGATTCTGACAACTCATGTCCTGCAAGCTTTAACCATAGCTCACTGGATTGATGAATAACGATAAACAACATTTCGTCATGTTGCGCTGATAAAGGAGTTTGGGCGGAGAGGATTTTATCCAATTTAAGGTAGTCACCATAAGACATATCATCTGCAAAGTCGGTATGAATGTCTGTTTCCATTTCTCGGAAATTATTATGTGGACACCCCATAAGCAAAGCTCCTTCTTATTTAACAAATAAGAGATCAATTGCACATGATGACTAAAAGTTCAAGATGATAAAAGAAAATAACAAAGGACACACTTAGCCTAAGTGTGTCCTAGAGATACAGATAAAAAGTATAATGATCTTAATTTACACACTGTCGACGACTTAAACACTAAGGCAGAAGACAAATTGTAGATTGAGTATAAATTAATGAATCAAACACCAAGCACGCTACTGAGCATTAGCAGTAAAGACATCGGCATAAGTCGTGATTGTGCGAAGGCTGACTTGAGCACTGTCCTTTTCTTGAGAATACAAGCCTAACTGACCCGTTGATTTATCATGGCCTAAATTCTGGTTATTAAGACCATTAACTAAGTGATTGCTGTTATCTTTCCAAGTCCAACGTTGACTCAAGTTTTGGTTACATGCTTGAAGCTTGTCTAATGACTCGCCATCTAGGCACATGCTCACATCGTTTGCACTCATATATCGCCCTGATTTATCAAAGATGAAAGATTGTGTATCTTTGGTAGAATCGCATGTCTCAGGAACAATAGTCCCATCCGTGCTAACACCGATACAGCGGTTGTTAAAACCACCCAGTTGCAGATTTACAGGCCTGCCACCTGTAAATACAGGATGATTCCAATCTACTTCAAACGACACACTCTCATTAATTCGACGACGACCATCGTTTTCAAAACCATGGTATGAATGGTTTGTTACGAAGTGTTTATAGGTACCGTTATAGATAGGACGAATATTCACTGAAGAATCAATAGTAAATTCAGTTTTACCCGTTACACTTGGGTCCGCTGTATAAATGACTTCCATTTTCGGAACAAAACCTGTGTAGCTGATCGGACTTATCCTGCTAATGTCCAATGGATACACATTAGCCCAGAGAGCATCTGTCGAACGCTTCATCATTGACTCAGCGGTTTTATATTGCTCACGCGCCCATTTAAATCGAATATTCTGAGCATCGGTACCTATTCTTTCAACACGGTAATCCTGTGTATCGAAAGAGAAGCGAAGTTGCTGACTATAGCTCGCATTTGCGCCCAAAGTAGCTTTAGGTCCATCAGGTCCAGCACCAGCTTCTAGGCTGCCACCTATCTGAAAAGTTGATACTTCCGTGCTGTTATAATCTTTATTTAAATTTCTACTTGGGACGGTTCTCAAGATTGATGCTTTATCATTTGAAGCACTAAAAGCAAATTCATAATCTTGGGCTATGGCATCTGTTGCCCAATCTGTTACATACCCGTCATAACTATTGTAGTCGGTACCTGATGCACTAAGAGCACCAACAGAACTGGCACCGATAATCGGGCTAAAGATACTCGATGCAACCGCTCCTATAAATGCAGCATTATCGGCTTCGAGATCGATATGGGAAAACTCGTGATCAAGCTTTTCATTAAGATGAATACCAACGCCTGATGTATCGTCATCTAAACTAATACGAACAATTTTTGCATCAGGAGTTGCAGATCCAGACTTACCATAGGGTAGAGAACGCTCCAAAATAACACGGTAAATAAGAGAAATATTGGCGTTATCACAAAAAACTCTTTGACCCTTATTTTCAAAGTTTAGTGACTTATCAAAGGTACATTCTTGGTCAGAAATTGGACGATTTACCCTCAAATAGAATGCTACATGAGGAAGAGTACTTGCCTCAGAGTTGACACTTTCACTGCCGTCTCGAAGTTCGGAGATTAGAGGAGCCTCTAGTTCAAACTTGTTAGGATCGTTTTCGTCGACTAGCGGAGTATAGAGCAACTCTCCTTTGTGTGGTGTAATAACCAAAAAGTCACTAGTAAAGGACAGTCCTATTTTATTACTGAGAAGTTTTCTTGCTTCTTCTTTTTGAGATAGATCTTCAATTGCAGTGAAATCGATTAGATAACGCCGTTCTAACTTTAAAACATTATCTCTAATACTCATAATCGATGGAGGCTCAACTTCTCCGTTCAGCCAATAGCTCGCATTAATATAGGCTACTTGACTACTATTTTGTAAGCTACTTAATATTTCAACTGATATACCTTGGGGCTCATTTATCGTCGCATTAGCTGTATTCCATACCATACACGACGTAATAGCAATAGCGATAAATGTCCTTTTTTTGTTTAATACCATAAAAACCTCTACAAATTTGTCATTTAGGTCCTACCTTTTAGTAAATCTCATTCTCTTTCATATAATAATAAATTATATAATAAGCAATGACTGTAATGGAGCGTTATCTTAAACTAGAAACCAAGTGCATAAGCAATTGTTTTATAACATAAATACCGCCATTCCATCCATGGGTATCTAGAACAAATTATAAGTTAAATAAAATAGTCTCGACACAAATATAAATACAATTACCAATATAGATTGAGAAGTGTAATTATTTTCATTTTAACCATAGATCGCAAAAACAAAAATAATCGACAATATATATTGATAAGGGAATCAATTAGATGATAGATTAAAGACTTTAATTGAATGAAATATTATAATAACAATTAATATCAAAATAAATAATTTTAATTAAATTAAGATCTAAAATAAAATTATAAATAACATTTATGCTGGTATTAAATTCAGGAAATTAAATCCATTCCTATTTGTATTTTTCAACCAGTAAAATAATATTGAAATAAATTACAACCCACCCAGATATGAGACCAATTTTATTCTGGAATAACTAAATATCAAACTATTTTATAACGCAGATTTTAGTAAATTTTGGATCAGTAACGTGCATTATTACTGGAAAATCATTTTTGAAGTGACTATCGGAAGGTTTTACGTTATACATCAAAATCCTGAAAAGATTGACTAACGGATTGGACCTAACAGTGAAAAACAGCGCAAAAAAATGGTAGCTTGGGGCCTAGCAACACTAGCTTATTTGCTCCCTCATACGAGCTCTGCCTCTGATAATAACGACAACTTACTCGGCTACTCGGTTGCTTGGAAGCAGACCGCAGCCGAATATAGAGCACTGTATTATCAGGGCTTTAATCTTGCCAAAATGCATCTTGATAAAGCCCTAGCAGAACATAAAAAAGGAGATAAGCCTCTAGCTATAGTGACAGACCTTGATGATACTTTGGTGCTTCCACTTGAATACTGGGGAAAGCTGATACAAAACAATAAGGACTTCTTTGACGATCCACTGTGGGATGAATGGGTCCCAACAAACGGCATGATTCCAAGCCCTGGTTCTAACGATTTTCTTGAATACGCAAGTCGTAATAATGTAGACATCTTCTATGTCACCTCCCGTGATCAGGGAGAGCCAACATGGAAGTTAGCAAAGCAAAATATCTTAGCCATGGGCTTCCCTCTCAAAGATGATACTCATCTCACTGTATTAAGGGATACATCTAACAAAGAAACACGCCAAAATGAAATATTGAAAGATTATAACGTGGTTGTGTTTCTTGGTGACAACCTCAATGATTTTAAGCGCAAGTACTACATCAAAGGTGATGTAGAAGGACGCATAGCTAAAATGGAAGAAGACAAAGATCTTTTTGGTAGCAAGTATATCCTTTTTCCTAACCCAACAGATGGTCACTGGCTCGCCGCTATTTTTGGTCAATCAGAGCCAGAAGCAACACCAGAAAATAGAGAAACACTTATCAAGGCAGCAACGAAAGCAGCCCTGTTGGATAAGTAACCCCCGTCTCACAACATCAAACATAAATAGCCGTTCACATTCAATGAACGGCACTATTTGGCACTCTAGGCGTTAATTGGTGGAGCTCTCTAATTTAAAACTTGCCACAATACTAACATCCTCAAAGTTACGATAACCACGCAGCATGATATTGAATGTTCCTGCTGGTTTATTGAAAACACACTGTTCGTTACTCCCATTTTGGAATGGACGGCAGTTATATTCTGTTTTGGATACAGGGCCTTCATAAGTTACATATAGGTCCGCATCACCACCCTGTGGCCCAGAGATGGAAATAGTTACTTCACCAGCTTCAGTTGTTGTGAAAGTGAACAAATGCTCATCAAAATAGCCAGAGGATAGATCCTCAACTGGTACTCCATCCTCCAATTCTTTTATTGGCGAATCAATATCATCAAGACTTGTTTCAACCAAATAAGCAATCGCTAGTTTAGCGAATTTTGTTGCATGACTTGCAGTAGGATCAGAATTTTCTAGCGTGTCATCTGGGGTATGCAGATTTGGGTTGGTATCATGAAAATAGCTTTGTGCTGGCATTGCTGCTGAGTAGCCTGCATTATGCCAAGACGCATGGTCAGAACATGCATACCCACAACGATCTGTATCATAAGTTAATTCACTGATGTAGGTATCCATCAACTCGGTAAGAAATTCGACTAGATTGGCGTCTGTATAATCTGTCATAAAGGTCACATCATGAGCAGAACCCTGATGGTTGGTCATATCAAGCTGCAACACAGAAATCACATTAGCCTGCTCAGATTTTAACGTTTCAGCAATATCTTGAGACCCTCTTAGCCCTACTTCTTCTGCTGCATACGCATAGAACTTAATTGTGCGGTCTGGCTGAATGCCACTAGCTAGCATAAGGCGCAGAGCTTCCGTTGTTGTAGCAATACCCGATGCATCATCATCAGCCCCTGGCGAGATTGTCCCTTCTGTCGTCCATGAACCGACTGTCGAATCAAGATGTCCGCCAATCGCGACAATTTCTTCAGGATATTTAGTACCGAGTAAGGTTACCTCAACCGACTTTTGAGGGTAATCACTGTGTGAGATTTGCCTTACCGAGGCAAAAGGTATGTCTTTTATTTCTTCACTCCAGCGCTGAAAAAGCCAATCGGAGGCAGCCACTCCTGTCGTTGTAGTATAAAAACGATTAGTGAAACTAGTAAGGTGTTCAATGATATTAACTATGTTATTGGGTTCCACTTGATCGATTAGTGATTCAACTGTTTCATGATGACTTATGATTGGTTTTTCAAACACGCTGATTGAAAGGGGCATTGCTGCCGCTCTTAAAGCGCTCTCCTCATTATCATGTACCATGTAGCCACCACAGCGGTGTTTTTCTTGGTGCATATGGCTCGACAATACCGCTAGCTGGCCTTGATCAATTTTTGCTACAACCGCATTAGGGTAGGCTGCAAAACCCTTGTGAGCAAAGCTAGTAAGTATCGTTGCTCCATGTTCCACGATAAGATGCTTGGCATCAGCGTCTGTAGTGATCCAAACTTCTCTCTCTTTTAAATCGGTCGACCCTGTTGCTGCAAATACTGACATATGTCCAACTAAGCCAAGCGTGATAAGCGTTTTATTCATACAAAATTCCATCCCTGTGTTGGTGTTATTTAAGTCGAAATAAAATAGGGCTCCATTTGGAGCCCTATAGTTTTGTGATTTGATTAAGAAGACTCGTCTAACCCCTAGTCTTGAGGACTTTCAGGGCTGAAACTTGCGACAATATCGACTTCTTCAAAGTTTCTATACCCACGAACCATGATGTTAAATTCGCCTGCTGGCTTGTTGAAAACACACTGCTCGTTGCTGCCGTTTTGGAATGGGCGACAGTCAAACTCAGTCTTCGATACTGGGCCTTCATATGTTACGTACAAGTCCGCATCACCGCCTTGTGGGCCAGAAATCGAGATGGTTACTTCTCCAGCCTCAGCCGTATTAAAGGTAAAGAATTGCTCATCAAAATACCCTGAGGATAGGTCTTCAACAGGCACGCCATCTTCTAGTTCTTTGATAGGAGATTCGACATCATCAAGGCTTGATTCTACCAAGTAAGCAATAGCCAACTTGGCAAACTTCGTTGCATGGCTGCCGGTAGGATCCGAATTTTCTAACGTATCTTCCTCAGTATGAATATTGGAGTTATATTCATGGAACATGGTTTCAAAAGGCATTGCAGCTGGATAGCCGGCATTGTGCCAAGAAGCGTGGTCAGAGCAAGCATAACCACAACGATCAAACCCGTAAGTGATTTCGCTGGTGTAAGTATCGATGAGCTCTTTTAGAAACGCGGTTAGATTTGAATCTGTGTAATCCGTAATAAAGGTAATATCATGCGCAGATCCATTGTAGTTGGTCATATCAAGTTGCAGCGCTGATACTACATTAGCGCCATCCGCCTTCATGGTTTCAGCAATATCTTGTGAACCACGCAGACCAACCTCTTCAGCAGCATACCCATAAAACTTGATCGTACGATCAGGCTGAATACCACTGGCTATCATAAGGCGAAGCGCTTCAGTGACAGTAGCAATGCCCGAAGCATCATCATCGGCTCCTGGAGAAATTGTACCTTCCGTTGTCCATGAACCAACGGTCGAATCTAAGTGGCCACCGACAACCACAATTTCCTCAGGATACTTCGCTCCCAATAATGTCACCTCAACCGATTTTTGAGGGTAATCGCTGTGAGTGATTTGGCGTGCGGATGCAAAAGGAACATCTTTAATTTCTTCACTCCATCGTTCAAGCAACCAATCTGACGCAGCAATACCTGTAGAGGTAGTATAAAAACGGTTGGTAAAGCTCATCAGATTTTCAATCGTTTCAACCAAATTATTAGGCTCTACCTGAGCAATCAGAGATTCCACAGTATCATGATGGCTAATGACTGGTTTTTCGAAATTGCTCATGGAAAGAGGCATAGATGCCGCTTTTATCGCACTTTCTTTATCAGCGTGCACCATATAACCACCGCACCTATGTTTATCTTTGTGCATGTGACTTGATACTGCCGCCAACTGACTTTCTTTAACTTTCGCGACTACGGCATTTGGATAAGCAGCAAAGCCTTTATGTGAAAAGCTTTTCAATACAGTAGCTCCGTGCTGAGTGATCAGCTCTTTTGCATCTGCATCTGTTGTAATCCAAACTTCACCCTCTTTTAATATGCTGTTATCCATTGAGGCAAAAGCAGATGTGCTGCTAATTAAAGCAATAGCTAATAGTGTTTTTTTCATAATGAGACTCAATTCCTTGTGACTTCTTTAGACGAATTGCGAAGTAGGGCTCCAAGTGGAGCCCTGAAGGTTTAGGATTGGTTATTGCACTTTGATAAAGCGGTAGCGCTTGGTTTCAGAACAGATACCACCTGAAGTACAGACTTGGTATTCAACATTGATACTGCCGTTGTGGCGGAACTTATCAACATAAGAAGTAAATTCAGTCGCACCTACCACTTTACCGTCACGCTTCACTACATAATAGTCGTCTGTCGCGTATTCCCATGCGAGCTTCACGCGCGCTTTACCATTTGGCTGCTTATCACCAAATTGCAGTCTTAGTGGGAATGCATCGGTTTGACCACCTTCAATAGTGACCGTCTTATTGGTCGAAGTTGCTGTGCCTGCGTCATCTGTTACTGTCAGAGTTACCACGTAATCACCTGCTGCTGCATAAGTATGGCTAACAACAGCACCAGACTTCGAGGTACCGTCACCAAGATCCCATTGGTAAGAAACAATTTGGCCGTCGCTATCTGTACTTGTGCTGGTCAAGTCGACTTTCTCACCTGTGACAACATAGTCAAACGATGCTACTGGTGGCACATTAGTACTGTCAGAACCATACGAAGCCGTTAGACTTGCATCTGCATACTCTGAGTAACCGAATACATTGATTGTGTAACGCCCAGCTTCAGGATTTTCAATCACACAAATTTCATCAGATACAGAGTCACTCTTACAGATGTTCTGTTGCTGGTTCGGTGCATAATCCAAACCGATATAGATATCTGGGTCACCACTTGGACCAGTCAACTCGACAGTGAATTTGTCTTGACCTTCAGGTACTTCAATATCAAAGTAGGTCTTAGATCCTGTTTCGCCTGCAACCCTAACTGACTCGCCATTTTCTAGGCGTTGGTATTCTGGCTCTGGTGGTAGTGGCGGCTCAGCACAAGGTTCAACACCAACGATATCGAATGCTGCAACAACATCATCTGTGCTGTAGCCTAAATCATTGGCTGCGTTTTTAACGCCACAAGCGCCTTGCCAATAGTTACTGTCTTCCGCCCAGTAGATCTGGTTTGCTAGCACGAATAATTCAAAGGCTTTTTTGGTATCCCAACCTTCAGTCGTGGCAATATGATAGAAGGCCTTATTGAATACCCCTGAGCTGTAGTGAACATTCAGTCCATCATAATATTCAGATGCATGGTTAATAGACACGCCATCACGAGATGGATCGTCCATGTAGCGCAGTGCACCTTCCTCTTTGAAAATGTCACGCCCCACCATCCAGTCATTAGTTCCTTTCATGAAGTACTCAGCAGCCTCACCAGCAATATCTGAGAAAGCTTCGTTCATGCCACCTGACTGATTCGCATAAATTAGACCCGAGTTTTGCTCTGTAAATCCATGGCTGACCTCATGAGCTGATACATCGAGGCTGACAAGAGGATAGAAACGGCTTCCACCATCTCCAAATGTCATCGCTTGACCATCCCAGAAGGCGTTCTCATAACTACTTCCGTAGTGAACCCGCATCATCAACTTAAATGTCAAAGGCGCTGTATCAAACCAGTTTTTATACATATCGAACACAACATTACCAAAATAATGTGCGTCATTTAGCGGTGAATATGCACCATTAATTGATTTGTGCTCGTTACGTGGACACTCGTATTTGTATGGTGTAGTGCCATCTGTCGCACCATCTAAGTCAACAGTAACAACATTTTCTGATTCCATAACACAGTCGGTACCATCCTCTTGAACATCAAGATAGTGGTAGTCGGTGCCATACTCATACATGCCCGTTTTTTCATTACCACCTGGGCCTGTACCGATTTCAGCGTGTGCGATACCTTCCCAGCGTTTGATTATTTCACCACTATGAGCATCTAGCATGGTGAATGGTCGCGATGGGTGACCTTGACCTTCAACTAAATATGAAACTACATAGATCAAACGAGTTTTATCGCCATCTTGATAAACATAGAGCTTATCTTGAGTATTGGATAGCGACTTATCACCTGTTAGGCCAGCTTTAATATCCTTACTTGCTAGCTCTAAGGCTCGGGCGCGATTGAAAGAAGGCTTAACAAACTTACGATCAACACCAGTCATCTTGACATAGTTACCCTGAACCGACTTAAGCGCACCACCTCTAAAGCTTTGTGTCGCGTTTAGGTAGTGACCCCATACAGGAACACCCCAAATATTTTGTTGAACCTTAACTTTGTGAATACCACGCTTCTCTATGTTGACTTGCTTAACCATTTTGAAGCTAGATGAATTATCCACACCAAGCTGAGAATTCAGCCCAGAAAAAGAAGTAAAGTTGATGGGTTTGCTCAGATAGACTGACTCACCGGCATGTGCTGAGATTGAAAGTGCACTGGCTACGGCTACAGCCAATAGACGGTTGTCTAATTTCATTATGATTCTCCTTATCATGGCATTGAAAAATGCCACTAGAACCATAACACTAATGATTAAAAAAAATACTACCTAATTTTAACACTAATTTAATAAATCAAACATGTGTACAATATTTTTAACTTATAATTTACAAAAACATACAATAAAGTTACACGTGTCTTTTGATATCGATTTAATTACAAAAATCACAAAGGAGGATTTGTATATAATGGTAGCCAATACGAGTAAATACTTCACCAAAAGAACACAAAAAAGTCCAAATGCAGAATAATAAACTAATTATATAGATATTCGGATAGATTGTGTTGACGCATTCACTAATAATATAGAGGGTCATTAGCGACGAGATATCCATTACTAATAATACAAATAAAAATTAAAATAACTTTATTTTATGATATTGAACATAAATAAAACTGGATGAGTGAATGATAATATTTTCTTTTTTTTGGATAAAAGAATTAAAATAAAATATACATTTTATACTAGGAATGCGTTTATAAAGAATAAATGACTATTCGAACTCTGAGCTACATAATGTTCCAGTAAAAAGAATTAAAAAGTATCGTTATTGATGAAAGCAACCTCAGTGGATACCGGTAACCACTGAGGTAGGAAGATTGATTGTTGAGAATAATGGCTACTTAACGTCCATACTTTGCCATTGCCGCTTGCTCTTTGGGCACAATGGTTTTTCCAATCGGAGCCAAAGAGATATAGGCCAATTTCAAGTGTTGGAGAGCAAATGGAATCCCTATGATGGTTATAAAGCAAGCGACTGCCGACATGATATGCCCGATCGCTAGCCACACACCTGCAAATATAAACCAAATAACATTACCAATGAGTCCCAACGACCCCGTACCTATATCCTTTTGCTTAGTCAGTTCATCACGAGCCACGGCCTCATGCCCAAAAGGAAAAAAGGAAAAGTTTCCAATCACGAAACAGGCACGCCCCCAAGGTATCCCCACTATACTGATAAACGCAAGCAGGCCGAAGAACCACCACATTAGGCCCATCATAACCCCGCCGAGTACAAACCAAAGAATATTGCCTATCGTTCTTAACACCTGATCTTTCTCCTCATGATCCCCCCAGTATCTACTCTATTATCATCAATCATTCTGAATACAGAATGAATATCAGCACAAAAGTTATGATACCCCCTGCCATACCGCTGTCACTCCACTAATAGTACAAAGTAATAGGGCTGCTAAACGAATTTTTTCTTTGGGTAAGCTCTGGGTGGTAGCTAGTGCTAACCTATAACCAAGCCAACTTGCTGGCAGCAAGGGCACGGTTATCCACAAATGATGGAATGTCAAAAAGCCAACTGGAACCTGAACAATTAAAGACATAATTGAGCTAAAGACAAAAAACGCCGAGAGGTTTCCTCTCAGTTGATTCGCTTCTTGGTGTTGTAGTAATAATGCCATTGGGGGGCCACCAATCCCTGAACTGGTGCCAAAAAAACCAGAGAAAAAACCCGCGATGCCCATCCTCGGTGAAGTAGGTTCGATACGAAATGGAAGTAGACTCACTCCGACAGCTAACAATACCAATAAACCCAACCATAAAGCTAAAATGTCACTCGATACCATCACAAGCAGTAAACCACCAGCAACTGAACCGGGGACACGACCGATTAATGCCATTTTAAGCCCTCCTATTTCGACATTTTCTCTATGTTTGAGGGCATTGAGAATCGAAATGTATAGAGCAACTAAACAGATAGGTGCTGGCACATAATCTGGCGATACCAAAAAAAGCAACGGCGCAGCAATGATAGCCAAACCAAAGCCTATTGCTGTTTGAACGAATGAGCCCAAAAAAATCAAAAACGCCGCAATTAATGCTTCGCTGGTTATCCATTCACTGTACATATCGGTTAAGACTTTGTTAAATTGGAGTCTTTATCATACTCTAATTTTGCCGTTTAGCTCCCTCTCAAAAGTGAGTTTCTGACATTTATTTAACTTAATCATGATTAGAGTTCATCCAAATGTTGCAGGTAGAGTTCCGCTTTTTGCAAAATTTTTCCTTGAGCATCATCATCAAGATTGTCCCACGAACGATAAATCATGCCCACGCGAGGGTTTTGGGTCAGAAGCTCCCTGTGTTTATGCATAAAACGCCAGTACAAGCTATTCAGTGGACAAGCATTAGGCTCTGACTTGCCTTTCACATCGTAGTGGCAGCTTTTACAGTAGTCACTCATTCTATTTATGTAAGATCCACTCGCTGCGTAAGGTTTTGTTCCAACGATTCCACCATCAGCAAATAAAGCCATACCGCGTGTGTTCGGCATTTCAACCCACTCGATTGCATCGACATAGATCCCTAAATACCAATTATCGACTTGGTCTGGTTCTATCTCAGTGAGAAGGCAAAAGTTTCCAGTTACCATTAAACGCTGGATGTGATGAGCATAAGCAAACTCTAGAGACTGACCAATCGCCTCTTTTAAGCATGACATTTTGGTATCACCTGACCAAAAGTAGTCTGGTAGATGGCGACGAAACTGAAAGTGATTACGCTCAGCATAATCGGGCATATTGGCCCAATACACGCCTCGAATGTATTCTCTCCAGCCCAAAATTTGGCGAATAAACCCCTCTACCTGAGCAATATCAACCTCAGAATTCGCTTCATAGGCTGATAATGCACTATCTATCACCTCTAATGGGTCTAACATCTTAGTATTTAGCGCAAAAGAAAGTCGGCTGTGATACAACGACCATTTCGCTTTGTGTTCTTTGGTCATTGCATCTTGAAAGCGGCCAAAGTTTGGTAGGCATATTGAGCAGAAGTGAGCCAAAAGCGTTAGGCTTTGATTGCGATTTATCGGCCATAAAAGCGGCCCAGACATGTGCCCTATGGTTTGAATTTTGTGTTCATCTATCGATTTCAATACCGCAGAAACATCGGTACTAAAAAGTAAAGGCGAAGGTAGGGTCTCTATATCTGCCGTTTTGAGCTTACTTCTGTTACTGGCATCATAATTCCATTTCCCACCAACAGGTTTGTTCCCATCCATCAAAATGCCAAATTTTTTGCGCATCTTACGATAGAAATGTTCCATCATGATGTGTTTTCCTGTCGGAAAATACTGTTCAATCTCATCATATGGCAACAGAAAGTGCTCAGTCTCGACACATTCAATATGACATTCCAAGAGAGTAAATCCCTTCAAAGTTCTCAATAGCCGATACTCATCAGGCCTTTGATATTCAAATCTTGTCGCATCGGCTTTTTGCACGACAAATTGTATAAGATCAGTGATATCCTCAAAGTCTTTGGTTTGATCAAGCCTTAAGTGCTCGACTTGATGCCCCACCTCTCGTAGTTCGTTGGCAAAGGCCTCCATAGCACAAAAAAATGCACAAACTTTTTGGACATGGTGCTTAACATAGGTTGCTTCTGTATGAAGCTCAGCAATCACATACAACACAGAGCTATCTGCTTTTTTAAACCATGAATGACGAGCGTTGAGTTGATCTCCCAAAATGAGACGAACGGTATGATACGTCATATTAGTTGTCTCCTTTAGCGGGTTCTATCGGCCAGTCCACCATATCTACTTGATCTAATTGTCTCATCACCGCTTTACCTTGCCATTTATTGATAAAGGTTTCATCTGGGTCGTACATCTGGGTTTGCTTATCTAAATTAAACTGGCGAGATCCCCTCGGGTCAGCCCCAACACCTGCCAGATATTGCCAGTTTCCCCAGTTTGAAGCGACATCATAATCAATGAGCTGAGTTTCAAAATACGCCGCGCCATAACGCCAGTCGAGCTCAAGTTCGTGAATCAAACAGCTCGCTACCAACTGCCTACCGCGATTCGACATATATCCGGTCGCCTTCATCTGCTTCATACAGGCATTAACAATGGGATATTGTGTTTCCCCTTGTTTCCATTGCTGAAACCGATAATTGTAAAAGCTCGTTAACGGCGTCTGTCGGTTTATGCCGGAGAAATGAAATAAGCGCGCTCTCCACTTTCTCGCATACCATCTAAAGTACTCTCTCCAGAGTAGTTCAAAAAAAATCCAATAGGTTGAGTCATTTGCACCCTGCTTACTCTCAAATTCTTTGAGTAAAATAAAAATTCTCTTTGGACTCACGCACCCCAAAGCCAACCATGGAGAGAATTTTGTCGACAATTCAATACCATCAAGCCCATTACGAGTCTGCTTATACTGCTTGGCCAAGAGGCCTGAAAAATAGTGTTCACAATGAGAGAGCCCTTCGTGCTCACCACCTGAAAATTGCCCGCCAGGTTTGGATTCGAATACGTTTGAATCCATGTAGCCTGACACAGTTGGCGGTAAATCCGAAAGCCTTGGCGTCAAGCCTATGGGAAGGTGTTCAACTTTCTTTCTGAACTGAGTGAAAGTATTGGGCAGATCTTCCAATGGAAAAGGTACCACTCCCTCACTAAATAAGTCATTTACCGGTAGCTGAGTACAAATGAGTTGAGGGTATAGGCGGGATAATGATTCAACCGTACTCTGTTCATTAGACCCAGAGAACAAATCACAGTAGAAGTAGGTAACCCTATATTGTTTGATCAAATCCGAGAGTATATCGAAAACTTCACCATGTCGAACAATAAGCTTCTGACCCAAACTGCCAAGTGTTTGGGATAAGGATACTACACTCTGCGACAAGAACGCTTGTCTCTGCTCACCCAATTCTCGCTCTTGTGAATATTGACAAAGATACTGGTCCACACTAGGAAAACAATAAAAACAAATCAACCGATCCACTTCCCGAGAAGCTTTGAAAAGCAGATCATTGTCTTGAACTCTTAAATCACAATGAAACCAATATAGCCCAATCTTTTCGCTCACTCTTGACTCTCCCATTTTGTCTTTAATGAGTGTTACGAAAGAATTCGCATTCAGGACTTATGGGAAGTGAAATTTCTACGAGTTTCCTCTTTTCTCGATTCAAGTAATGCTAGCGCATTCTGGTTAAAGACTTCCAATAAAGCTAATGTAGTGGATTGCTTTTGCCATGAGAACTTGGACACTCGTGCTATGCCTTTTTCAAACTCATACCCGAAGTCTAAGTCGAACTTATCGATCCCTCGGCTACACACTCCAAATTGATAGGGTCCTCGACTCACTGAGTCGCCAGTAAATAGTAGTTGTTCGCCAAGAGACCGCCCATCTAAGCCCCAAAATGCATTGATTATCGATCTATCTGCAGAAAAAAGATAAGACTTAGCCCAAACCAAAGGGTATTCACCATCACAGAGGAAAACTTCACGGGCATAGAGAGGGTTCTCACCTTGTTGCGTAATTTTTCTGATATTGAAGTCTAAGCACACAGACTTAAAAGCCTGAGTTAACGAACCGTTGTTTTTCAACACATCTGGAACTAGAGATCGGTTTATGGCATTTATTTTCATACTATTACCTGCATATGAATGCCAGCTGATTTTGGTAGACCTTTATTGACCCACAATAGATTCATACCAAAAGGTGAGTGATCTGGGCATCGATAGTGTTGTGATTTTGGCACGAGTAGTTTTCTCGGCTAAGGATCGAATGCCACCAGCATAGATTTTTCTTTTGCCTGCAAGAACAACAAAAAGTGCAACACAGTGTTGCTTTAGGTATGCATTAAAGTATGTTATTCAACGGTGTTATGAATAAAAAAGTCACATACTATGAATTGGAACTTAAACGATCTTCCCGTATTTATAGCCGTTGTGGGTACAGGTGGAATGTCAAAAGCTGCTAGACAACTCGGTATACAAAAATCCAGTGTCAGTCGAGCAATTTCTAGGCTTGAAACGTCACTGGATATTAAGCTCATAGAGCGAAACACTCGCCATCTAAAGCTTACGTCAGATGGACAACAATTCTTCAATCAAGTAGAGCCCATAGTTAAAAACTTAAATCACATCAAACAACAGGTTCCCTCGCAAAGCCTTAAAGGATCTTTAACAATAGCGACCACGTTTGCTTTCTCGCGTGAGATTTTATCGCCTAAGCTAACAACCTTTACTGAGCGTTATCCGGAAATAAGACTATCTATACGAAGTATGTCAAACAAAGCGAGTCTACTTGAAGATAACTTTGATCTGGTTATTCAACTCGGAGATTTGGCCCCTTCAGGCTTTTACGCTAAGACTCTAGCCATCGTCACCCTACTCTGGTTCTGTACACCCGAATACCTTTACGCACACCCAGAACTCAAACAAGCAACACCGGATACGCTGATATCTCATGTAAACTTCTACCATGATCAAGAAAACAATCAGTCTGAGCTATATATGAATGGTCTCGATGGCATCAAGCAAAAAGTTGTATTTCCACACGCGAATCAACTTGATGATGTTCTGATGGTAAGAGATCTGATCGCTTCTGGAAATGGGGTATCTCTTTTACCAGATATCTACTGTCGCCAGTCATGCCGAGAGGGTAAGCTAATACAAATTGCGCCAGAAATTAATGTGTTACCTAAGGTGGCGATCTCAGCAGTTTATGCCAGTAAAATGACTCAGTCACCGCGCGTAAAAGCTCTGATTCAGTTTATGGAGGAAATAAGCCAAGAATACACAAGGGGGGGATAGCTTAAAATTAGTCAATCAAGCGCACCACGAGAGAGCCTGGCGCACGCACAGATTCAACATTGTGGCTAATCACCGTGCCTTTAACAGGTGAGTGATAGGTATGAATTTCGTCACCAAAGCTATTGTATTGTGTTGCTAACACCTGCCCTTTTTCGACAGCCTCAAGCAAAGAAACATGACAAATAACAAACCCTCCCTGCTCGGCTCTTATGCTCGTTATACGGCTCCCTTCAAAACATGGTTTTGCCTGTGTATCAACTTGACCATCAATAATGTTATAGTGCTTACAAATGTTTAAGATGCCAAGAGCAGCACGCTCTATCATGTCAATATCAGTATATCGGCCAATACCCACTTCGATCGTGATCGAAGGAATGCCCGCTTGATTATACACAGTTTCTAAAATACCCGGATCACCAGGATCATTTAAAATGACATCAGGACAAACCAACCTTGCCATCTTAATGGCATCTTCCAATCTATAGTCTGCAAAGGCATAAAGAGGATACGCTGAGCCACTGGTTTGTGAGTGAAGATCAATAGCCAGATCCGCATTGGGCTGAAGCAGATTTTGCCAAAGACTGTTAGCATAACGGTTAGCATCATCCCCATTGGGGTTGCCAGGGAAAATACGATTGAGGTTTGCCGATGAACTATCGGGAGCCGCAGAATGAAAGTCTCGGCTATGGCGGGCTATACCTGATAAGTTGACGGTCGGCACTATGGTAATACAACCTGTGATCGTATGGTTTTCCAACACTCTTGCCAATTTCTGAGCAGTCAAAATCCCGTTTTGTTCATCACCATGAATACCTGCGGTAATGACGATACGTTTACCAGGGTTACGACCTTTGAAAACCCTCACAGGCAAAGTTTGAGGGTGACCAATTGCATCGGTTGCAACAGCAAACCAAAACTTATGCTCACCAGGCTCTAGAGTATCAACATCTAGCGCCTGTATGGTCGGATACATAGGCACTATGCATTCATTCAATGTTCTACTCATTCGATCACTACCTCATATATCCAGAGCGCTCAAAACTTCATTTATGCTTGCTGGCGACGCATATTATCCAAAATAATACCCGTAGCCATAGCCACATTAAGCGACTCTGCACCGCCAAACAAGGGTATAGTAATTTTGTCAGTAACAAACTGCGCTGCGGCTTCACGAATACCATGGGATTCACTCCCCATCAGTAAAATACCCTGACCTGAAAAGCTTGTTTTGTGAACGCTAACACCTTGCAGAAATGCTCCATAAATAGGGAGCTCAGACCGCTCAAGATACTCAGGCAAATCAAGCTGCGTCACTGTAACTCGACCAAAACTACCCATGGTTGAGCTAATGGTTTTCGGGTTGTACGGATCAGCGCAATCTCTACTCGCAACAATATGCTTTATACCATACCAATCGGCAACACGAATTATGGTCCCCAGATTTCCTGGGTCAGAAACACCATCTAATCCAATAATGATTCCCTCAGCTTTAGGGACTGTGGTATCTGGTATCTCAACGACCGCAATCGCAGTATTATTACTTACTAGAGTACTCGCTTTGGTGAGCTCATCTTCTGTTGCTTGTACACACTCAAAACGCTTAAGATCATCTTGATAAGAGGATAGAAAGTCAGCCGTTGCAAAAATCTGCTTGGTTTTTAAATTACTGTTTGCTAACTCGAGTACGTTTTTTTCTCCTTGGACTAAAAAAAGTCCCTGAGCCTTACGCTGTTTTTTCTGACCTAACGCACGTAAGAGTTTGAGCTGATTTTTCGAAATCATAATAAATCCAAGGTAAAAGGGTAAAAAACACCCTTATTAAAAACGTGCGAGATTATAGAGTAAAGCTCTGGTTAGCTAAAGTGCTTAGCACACATTCGCTCAGTTCCAGCGAAGAATCCGCACCTCATTACCCTCTTCTGGTTTGGCTGGAATATTCAAAGATAGAATCAGGGATACACCTGCCATTATCGCCCCGATATAAAAAACAGCCGCAGGAGATACAAGCCAAATAAAACCAAAAGATACGGGAATGAACACCGCGGCTATGTGGTTAATGGTAAAGGAAACACCTGCCGTTGAGGCCATGTCCGCAGGATCGGCAATTTTTTGCAGATAAGTTTTGATCGCCAGTGCCAAGGCAAAAAATAAATGGTCAATGACATACAAAGCTGCAGCCCACTGCGCGTTCTGCACCAAAGCATAACCAACAAATACGCCAACTAAGCCAATATATTCAAACATCAAGGCCTTACGTTCACCGACTTTACCAATATAACGACCGATCTTTTTAGCAAATAAGAAGTTAAACAAATAATTGATTAAAAACAGCAGGGTAATCTCCGCTGCAGTGTAGCCAAACTTTTCAACCATCAAAAAGCCAGCGAATACAGTAAATATTTGTCTGCGTGCACCGCTCATAAAAGTTAAGGCGTAATACAACCAATATCGTTTTCTCAATACTAGCTTTTTGTTTTGCTGAACTTCGGTTTGAAACTGGGGAAATACCAAAGCCATCCAAGCCACAAGTAAAAAACCTCCCCCCCCAAAAATAAGATAAACCCATTGATACTCTAGACTAAGAACTTCCAAACATACCCATAGCGCTCCATAAGTAAGTAAAGATGCTAATGCACCAATTGAAATAAACTTACCTAGCATTTCTGGCGCTTCGTCTTTTGACAACCATTGCAGAGACAAAGACTGCTTCAGCGTTTCAAAGTAATGAAAGCCGGTCGACATTAGCAGTGTGGTGAGTAAAAGCCCATACAGAGAGGGAAAGAACCCCGTAATCGCGGTGCCTACGGTCAAAGCACCAAGCGCAAGTAAAATAAACTTTTGCTCTCGAATGAATAGAAGAACAAAGACAGCGGTAAATGCTAGAAAGCCCGGAATTTCACGTACGCTTTGCAGTAACCCAATATCTGAGCCATCAAAATTCGCACGCTCAATCACAAAATTATTGAGCAGCGCCATCCAGCTTGAGAAAGCAATGGGTACAACAATAGAAATAATAATTAAAAAGTTCTGGGGTGTTTTCCAGTTAGAGAGATGAGTCATGATGAAGTCCTTTTACACCAGCAGGCTTAGATTAAATCGGTCCGGGTTAATAGACAAATTTATTTACAATTAATCTACCAGAAAAACTTAAATTGCATATCTCATTGTTGCATAAGCTAACGAAAACACTGAGGTCTCCCGTTACTCAAGAAAAACCTAGCATATCTTTGTGCAAAAAATGAACTCTCTAAACTTTGACTAGGTCTACTTATAATTATAATATCATCAATAAGGATATCGTTTTGTTGGAGGCTAGATGGAACTAAAGGAAGAGGATCGCTCAGATCGTCTCTCAAACCCTTCTTCGGAGAAAGGCTTTACATCGATCAACAGTACTGATGCCCTTGCGATGCTAGAACACGGCGGCGAGCTCACCGTCACTATTACTACGCCTGTAGGCCGAGCCTTCAGTTGTAAAACATTATTCATTGGAGCTCACTCACACAACCTAATCTTAGCCGAACTACCTAATGTATCACTCGAAGACACTGGTTGCTTCTTTCAATCCGGATTTTGGGCAACTATCAGAGCGATTTCACCACGTGGTGAAGGTGCCTTAGTTTCATTCAAAACACAACTAGAATACGTTTTACATAGCCCTATCCCAATCGTGGCATTTAACATTCCAAATACCATGCAAGTAAATCAGCTACGTAGAGAGCCAAGATATAACCTCGACCTCCCAGCTAGCGTAAAATGTCAAGGGATCAAAATGGAATGTCAGATGCGAGACCTTTCTGTCCACGGCTGTCGTTTTGTGACATCACCTTTAAGCAAAGCTTTCCAAGTCGGCGATGAAATCACCGTCTGTATCCACGAAGCATTGGCGAAAAAGCACAAATTCCAATCAATGACAGGCCATGTTCGAAATTCACAAAGTTCAATCCACTATTCTAGTTATGGCGTAGAATTTGATGAAAAAGGCATTGAAGGCTCCAAGCTTCTGCTATCCAAGCTCAAATTTAGCGGCAACAAGCTTATCTTGAGATAATGACATCCAGGTAAAACAACTGCACAGCCTAACTAGAGACAATTGTACAAGGAGTATCAGCATTAAAGTGAAAGGAATATTACTTACTGGTATTTATAGAGAGACTCTATTTTATCAAGCAACCCGTTTTCTTGCTGTTTAACGAGCTCTTGATTAAACATTTCGACAAAGTCATCTCTGAAAGGAAACTTCTCTGTATTTGAAGTAAAGCCTACGAATGCCGATTTTTCATCAAGTGTATTAACCAGAACCAACCAATCCAAATTTTCAAATATCCCCTGCTGTAACATTTCATTTGCGGTCCACGTAACAGAAAGTTGAATATGGAGATAGCAGTCCACTCGCTTGGCATGCAGCATTTGCAAGTTTGCTCGGGGATCCTTACCACTCACTACCGCCTTTATCCTCCCTTCTCTAACAGATTGCCAAAAAGTATCATTTCCTAGGTGATAGCCTTTGTGTACAGCAATATACAAGCCATGAAAGCTCCTCGGAAACATGACTGGTTTATCAAGTCTTTCGCTTACCGACCTATTACAGAAGATTGCAACCTCCTCTCCTAACAAGGGTTTCGAGTATGCTCCTATGTACGGGCGCTCATCAGGAAGGTGATAGATTGGAGATAGAGCAAAGCCTTGACCGTATTCCATTAGTGCTAACCCCCTAGTCCAAGGTATGGGCTCTATATTGACATTAAAGCTAGGAATAACATTGGCGATGTTTTTGATCAAATCAGGGTAGATACCTACAAGCTGTCCATTTTGCCGATAACTGTATGGTGGAACATTTTCATCCAAATAAATGGTCACAGAGGCTTTCTCTTCAGCAGTAACTCTCGTTGCAAAAACAAAAAGAACCAAAGAAAAAAGGAAGGTTTTATGAGACCTTCTAGCAAAACTCATAGGCACTGGCCTACTTTGGCAAGCAACAACTCAGCCAAATGCATTTATTGCTGCCTCGTAATTGGGCTCATGCGTAATTTCAGAAACCAACTCGGAATGAACAATATTTCGATTTTTGTCAATACATACCACTGCTCGCGCGGTTAGGCCACGTAAAGCTCCTGACGAAAGATCCACACCATAAGCTTTTGCAAAATCAGGACTACGGAAAGTGGAGGCATGTTGTACACCTTCTATCCCTTCGATTTGGCAAAAACGACTAACAGCAAACGGTAGGTCAGCAGAAACACAAACAACAACCATATCTGGTAAGCGTGAAGCCTGTTGGTTAAACTGTCGAACACTTGTCGCACATACTGGCGTATCGACACTAGGAAAAATATTAAGCACCACATTTTTCCCCGCAAAGCTGGACAAGGTCAGATCTGATAAATCCCCCCCGGTCAAACAAAACTCAGGCGCACTAGACCCCGTTTGAGGAAACAAGCCCGACACATCTACAGGCTCTCCTTGAAATTTAACTAAAGACATATATACCCCTTAAATATAAATGTTAGTGAAGGCTTTAGTATAGATAAAGTAGATATATGGTATATAGTATATAGTATATAGTATA
>NZ_JAYQDQ010000006.1:26299-42492 GCF_038138445.1 Vibrio sp. | reverse complement strand
GTATATAGTATATAGTATATAGTATAGCACTGTGTATAAGTCCAACTCTTAAGACATAACACTTCCAAGGGAATAAAGTTTCTATTGAAAAGAATCAATGACTTTAGTAATCATCTTTGGGAACTACTTAAATAACGCTGACACTTTACGCTACTTGTCAACAAGTTTGAAAAACAAAATACCTTTTGGTCTGTGTGCACAATCTGTAAATGGTGATAATCTAGAGCATGCAAAGAGTGATCTTCTGGTCCTATAGGATTTAAATACTGGTCAAAACTCGCAGGAGAATCCATACCATACATATCTATCACTTCACTGTAAAATTCCAAATAATAGGACACTGATATCTTGTAGACATCATCAAAAAGAAATTTACGCGTCGTATGAGATTTTTTAGGTAAAAATATCCAATGGTTGAGCGTATGATAATCTATATATTCATTTACATCCCCGCCATATATAAAATAATAGTTCTTACTGTATAGAAGCGAATTATTTCTTCCATCAAAAAATAATGGCGTATCTGCATAACGTTTATAATAGAGTACACCACTACTTACTACACTTATAATAAAACTAAATAAAAGAATCTTATTGGCAATATTCATTAACTCTATCTCCGATGGTTTCAAAACTCTCTTGAGCATCAAAGTAAAGATTCTTGACTCTTACACCTCGTCCGTTTTTTGACTGATGCACACAAGCAATATAATAGTGATTAAGGTTTGAAGATATAAATACTCTTTCAACAACAAAATTTTTTGATAATGTCATATTTTCAGTCATGAAATTAAACAAAGATGAAGCCTGACTATTTTTAACATATTTATAGTGTATCCCACCATCAACCGTCTCATTCCACTCGACTAAATCAATTTGCTGTGACTTTGTCAAAACTAGAGCTAAATGCCATGTTTGCACAAAGGCAAGGCACATAAAAAAGACAGCAAGCACTTTTATGAAATGGGCATTAAAACGACTTAAAGTGACTTGCTCTTTGAAAAATCTATCACTGGAGTCAATATACTGGACAGGCTTTTTTTTCGAGCCTTGGTGTTGATTCTCACTTAACACCGCACTATCGCCAGTCTCCTTATGAGTACTCTCTGTTGAGGGTATTACACGTGAAAAAAGTTGTTCATTTTCTCGATATTCAGGACTTTGCTCACAAAGCGTGACGACATTATCAAACAGAAGATAACCTTCATTAGGGATTGTTTTAATGCACTTTTGCTCTTTGCCACTATCGCCGAGCGCGAGTCTCAACTGAGCAATGCTCTGAGTTAAACTTGCATCAGTGACTACCTTACCAGCCCATGCCTCTGTGATAATAGTATCCTTGGCAACGACTTCTCCCGTGTGATTTATTAGTACTTCAAGCACTTTACATTCTGGGCCTTTCAATTTCTTGGCCTTCTGAGTACCTATATTAACTAACTGATGCCTGGCCAAAGGCACTAGGGCCCATGCATAGGGTGAATCTTTAAGTATTTTGTCCATACTGGATGTACATTTCTCAATAAGTTAATGTAAATAATAGTTAACATTTGAGTACATTCCCAATACCAATCATAAATTTACCCGCGACTTCAGTAACAGTATCAACCGCTTGTCACATCGAATGATACCATGGAACCAATACTTTCCATTTTTAAAATAAATGGCAACTGAAACTAAAAAACTACGACTGAGCTACTGACTCACTATCACGCGAGTCAAGGATAACATCACAATAGATCACATCAATTCATAAAAGATAATACCCCCGTATTTAAAACATAAACCATTTATGATGGTAATATTAATATTAATTTGGTTTTAATTTTAATTGTTTATAAATGTTTCTTTGAAGCTTAATTTTTAAAATTAGAGAATAGTACCTCTAAGAAAGCTTTGACCCTAAAGGGATAAAAATAAGCTTCTTTTTAATCTTTAAACTAGGTGTTAAATCATGAAAAAAAGACTGTCTTCTATATTATTTACTGTATTTTCTTCAACTAGTACTTGCTATGCGGCCGATATTATATTTACAACCACGATAAGTGAAGAGTGTGCAATAATATCTAGTAGTGGAACTGCTGAAGTTATGTATACCAATGAAGAATATGACGAAAATAGCCACATGGTTTCATTTATTGTAAACAATAATAATCTAGGCTCGACTTCTAGTCTCAGTGCTGGTGCTTATGAAATTTCATCAGAACTTAAGGCAATAACTAATACAGGCGATTACACTGCTATTACTACAAGTAATTTAACGCCAGAGTATAGTTTTAAAGCTAGTGCTGGTTCTGATTTTGATGATTATTCTACAACAATACCGCCTAACCCAACGAACGGTACCACCGTTAAAATGAGATTACAGATTGACAAAAATAGGCATGATATGTTGTCAACTGGTGGTTCAAAACAAAATATTAAGATACCAGTAACTTTAACTTGTAGCTAATAGATTATTTTGAGGTCATCATCTATGATTAGATTTAAAAAAAAACAATATTATTTAAACTATTATTAATATTGATCATTTTAAATAATGCTACCTATGCTCAATCTATAGGTAGCAATAATAAAGAGTTTTTTTTCTCTAGCGAAAAAGGTCGTATACCAGTAAAGTTTGGTAATTTGGGTGAAAGTACACAAAGATATAAAGTATCAGTTACTAAGCTACACTTTGATGATAGAGCAGTAACCAGTTTATTGAAAAATAAAAATTCCAAAGGTAAAGGTAAAACTCTGTCAGATTTCTACAAAGATAATAAACCATTAAAAATAGAAACCAAGGAATTAAGTAGAATATTAAATATTCACCCCGGTAAATATATAGAATTAAATGTGCCTGTTTTTGAATTGAAAAACAAAGAACTAAACTTCTATAAAATTTGTAGTACACAAACAAAAATGGAATCAACTTTTATTTTCTCCGTTTGTTTAAATACTGTTGTTTATTTAAAAGAGAGACACATACAATGAGACTTTTATTTATTTTTTCACTTTTTTTCTGTTCATCATATGCCTTAGGTGGCCCTAGCGATCTTATCTCTTGTAAAGAATCTTGGAAATATAGAGATACTCATCCTATAGGGTACGTGTATATAGATTTTTGTCTTTATATAAGGACTTATGATACAGATAAAAAGTTTGCCATTATTAGTGTGAGAAGGAAAACAGAAATAAATAAAAGTTTCAGGATTAATTTTGATTTTCATGAAAGTACATCTATTTATTTTGTTGAAATTTCAGATACTTATGATTCATCATATGACTATGCAACTGTATTTGAGCCAAATGGCATTTTGGAATCGATGCAAAAGCGTAATATAGCAAACTCTCTAGAACTAGATTTTAATGGCAGCCCAAAGGTATATGTGTTCAAGACAGAAAATGACTCTGTACTGCCGAGGTTTACATTTACGTATAATTCAGGTAGCTGGCTCTTTTCTGAGGTAATATTTAATAATATTTCAGTATCCGATAAAAGCACTTCAATAAATAATTTACCGGGTGATGCTTGTATAATAGATATTAAAAAAGGTACTGGATCTCACGTTTTTTATGGTGAAACTATCCCACATGATAGCTTCGCAGAAATATCGATAAAAAATACAGGGAGCAAGAAGTGGAACGTTAATTTTATTCATACTGATACTACCGATATTTTACGAAGGGCTTATACACATCATAACGTGTTTGAGGACAATAATGGCCAAAAAATAAATCCTCAATCCTGGATGGAATTTAATGACGCGACAATTGAAACAAGTGATACTGAAAGAATGTTTTATTTGGTTCCTTCTTATTCAATGAAAAGAGAGGATCTTCCGTCTGGAACATATACCTCTATCGTGGAGATAACATGCGATTAGCTCTTATTTTGTTAATTACACCATTTTTTTGTCATTCGCACTACCAAGCTCCCAAAGACTTAAAAAAATTAGTTTACAGTCAAGAACCTAGAATTGAGATAATCATAGGCAATGCATATTCAGTGGATAAAACATTTTCAATTGAGGTGAATGGTTTTTTTTATAAAAAAATAGCGCTAAGCAGCAAACAACAAAGAAGAGTAGTCGTTAAGTTACCTAAAGTTTTACCAAATACCGTCAGCAATTTCAGAATCTGCTCGGTAAGTCGAATAGAAAACGTACGGAGTAAAGTATGTACAAAAGTAAAAGTATATTTTTTGCAGCGATAATAAATTTTCTGTCTAGCCACTGTATGGCATCTGGTATTAGTATTCCTGGCGCCTCTATCCCTGGGGGATACGACAGAGTTACCACTATTGATGGCATCACTTGTGAATCCACCATTGCTGAAAGCTCTTATATACAAACAGGTTTAATGGGAACAACTCAGAGTAACGATTTTAATAGTGGAAACTTCGACCACCGTTCCGAGAAAATGGATGGTAGAGATGAAATAGGTGCTTATTTACAGCTTGTTATACCCTTTGGTGGCGGTAAGCGTGAGCGTTTAAACTGTAATCGATTATATAACTTAGAAATTGATAGACTAAAAGCACAAATTGAACAACTTAAAGTCGAAGCTACTCTAGGTGATATTTGGGCTGAAGCAAATGATGATAAGCCACTAACACAAATGGTCACAGTAGATGAAAGAGGCGGATCAGCACTTTTCGGTGAAGATAATTACTCACTCAATTCGCTTTTACATATAAGTTCAATAACATCCTATATGCTCTTCTTGATGACCCTAACTCGAAAGTAAAAGTGATTGTTCACACAGATTTATCGTTATCTGAAAGTGAGGAACTGGAAATATCTGAGCAACGTGCCGAGTCTGTTGCTAAATATTTGGTAACCAGTGGTATTGATAGGAATCAAATTATTTTATTGGCCAGAGGGAACTTATATCCTGTAGAGTCAAGTGATTCTGAAGAAGGTCGAGTAGCCAATAATCGTATAGAGTTCTTGATTGAAAAAGATAAATAGTCTTACCAAAAATATTTAGAATAATTTTTACTATCTCATATAGATTATAGTTGTGAATTTTTATAAATAACATATCAATTATAAAAATTCACCTTGTAATGTTTTTTCTTTAAATGACAATGTTGTAACGTATTTATTAATAACTTTATCCAGTTGGCAATAATAAATTTTAATATAGGAGTTTAATTATATTATATGTGTAGTAACCCTCTCCCCATCTGGGTCCTTGACCCATTAGCACGTGAGCAACTTCATAATTTAAAAAACCAGCACAGCATACGTTTGAAAGGGCCTGAATGTAGGGTATTAAGAAAGCTTGTTAAAAATCAAGGGGAAACAGTTTGTAAGCATGAAATCCTTGCAGATGCATGGCATGGCCGTGTCGTTTCAGAAGCAAGTTTAACCCAGAGTATTTCTCAGCTGAGAATTGCTCTGGGTGATGATGGCAGGCAACAGAAAATTATCAAAACAATGCCAAACGAGGGCTATTTGATAGTAGACGGTTTAATTCAACTTGTCGACGCATCTAATCATGAAATTTCGAAGAAATCTACAAAACCTAAAATCTCAAGACGAATTTACCCCACCGAAGATCTGAATAAACATGTTTCAAACTCATCTTTACTAAAAACCATAGCCAGTAAAAATCTTTTATTTCGATTAATACTGATATCTAGTGTTATTTTAACAGCTATTACATCATGGCACTTATATAAAATTCATGGTTTCACTCTTCCACTAGGCTCTAGTCAGTCAAACAAGTATGAAAGTCAAAAACTTGGCTCCACAGAAGTACAGATATTAACAACAATGACAAGCCAAAAATTATATTCATTTTTAGCTAATGATAGTGATTTAGGTATAAATGATAGTATTTCACTATTAATAATAAGCAATGGAGTGAATAGGTATTTCATATCATGTACTTATTCTCAAGAACCTAATAATTCTATTCAAGTATATAACTTCACCTTTTCATTAAATGAAAGCTTCAATTTCATAAAGGATTCTATAAATGAAATATGTCATTAGTTTTTTATTATTATTTTTAGTGTCTTTTGTTTCTATTTTTAATCTACCTACCGTTGAAAAAAAAGCCAAAATTGGGATTAGCAACTCTGATATATTATATAGTAGAGGAATCAACTTTTTTGACAATGAAAATCCTGTCTATTATGAGGATTATGATACAATAAAATATAACTCATGGCATGAGCACTATTCTTATTCTAGTAGAGAGTTCTATAATGAGGGGAAAGTCTTTCAACAAAAATATATCTTTAAGCTTCTACCCAACGATATCATTGAAATGAGTGATATTATAACGTTTAATAATTTTGATTTAAAAGAGTTAGTCAAGAGTTTTGGGCTGTATATTCATATATTGAAAGATGGAGAGCCACGTTATTTTAAAATGATCAAATGGTCAAAAAATACCGTCTGTATTTCATCACTTCTTGAAAATCAAGTAAAATGCTCGGTCAGAAGAAATGAGTAGTCAGCATCTAAAAGTTATAGAATATTTCCTTATCCACTATATATTATCTTGAGTACTTATCATAGCCTTTTTTAGTATCAAGATACATCCAAAACTTGACATCTTGATACAGAGTTACGCACATATTAAAGCCTGTTGTAGATAGTTTTAGAAAGACAATAATTTAAATATATAATGTAAAGTAGTTATTAATGAAAATATATCACTATAATGCTAAAAAACGTGCTGAGCGTATTCTGACTGCGAGCGTTATCGAAGACATAATCGTTTACAGTTTAAGATGGATAAACCAAACCAGCTTTAATCCTACTAAACTGACTTGCAAAATTGTTAACGGTATGTTGCTTGAACACCAATACAATCGTCCCAACTAAGCACAGGATTAAATCTACATTGTCTTGTATTTGCAGATTAACTGACCGGATCGCGAAGTACGCAGTCATTTGAACATACAGCCATGTGATTTTCTGAATAAAATCCTCTAGGTTAAAATTCACAGTAACGAAATAATCGAGGCCATATTCAGGTTCGTCAATCATGCAAGATTCACTAAGCTCCACTAAGACCTAATGGATATGATGCACAGAGCACTTAAATGATGATGTTTTAAAGTAATAATCGGAGGTATGCTGGTGCGAATTAACCGGCATACCTCTACTATTGGTTCAGACAAGTTTGGACTAGCTGAGAGTTTTAATAGATGCGCCACCTAGAAAGCTGCAAAGCACTCTGTAAAGCAGTGATTGGTGAGCGATAGAGGTAGGCTGAATTCTGCACCGATGAGCGAACGAAATGTGAAACGGAGCTTCCTACTAGATTTGAAGCCCCTCTACTTACTCCAGTTAACGGGGTAAACACTTTATTCAGATCACGACCTGCATACATTGCTTTAGAAAATCCGCTTGTCGCATGCACAACCCTCCCTGTCTGGTTAGAAAGTAACTGGGCTGATGATATTTTTCCACCAACAGCAGAAAAACAGGAAGTCAGCTTAATTGCATTTCCGTTACCCAGAGAAGAGTTAACCATTTTCCCAAACTGGAGACCGTTTACTGCATTAGCCCCTTTAAACTTAGCTAAATTATTAAATGGGTATCCGTGAGCGACTATGTTGTTACCATTCACTTGTACCCCTCCTAACTTTAACCCAGGAGGACGCTGGTTGATAGTTGCAGATGCTTGTGTTGGAAAACTCTTCGCCTGATTAATTGAGGCCACACGACCTAAACCACCACTACCTAGACCAGTTATTATACTCCCTACACCAAGCCCTAAAGATGCCCATCCGAGATCTGTACTCAACTGTGGATTACTTTCCTCTAACGCAGACGACGCAATACCCGTTGCTGATGAAGCAAGTCCAAGAACAGAAGAGGTAATTCCCAGGGCTGTCGATGCTATGGCAGCGGTAGATACTGCGGTTCCAGCAGCGGAAGCCGCTCCCGCAGCAACACCTAAGGCAACACCAGCCGCAATACCTGCACCCAAAGTAAAAATGGAGATCAAGACCCCCAGTATGCCGAGCCCTATCCCCAGGCCCCCCTGCCAGCTCATATGACCAGTTGGGTCTATCATATTTATCGGATCACCCAAGCAATAACTATAAGGATTAATGCCCCCCTCACCAAACGGGCTCAAGCTATCCGCCGCATGAAAGCGCATCAGCCTTGGGTTGAAAACACGATAACCATTGCCCAAATGATATAGACCAGTCACCGGGTCTCGACGCTCTCCATTAAAACCCAAGGGATTGTTAGCAAGTTGACTTGATGACACACTTGGCTGTAACACTTGTCCACTAGCCATAACAAAGGAAGAAAGCGGAGAAGTTGCTATAATTGCCGACGAGCCTTGAATAAAGCGTCTTCTGGAACCATCAAGGCTCTGGTTACAAGGTAATTTTGAACTAGATTTCTGTGACTTATTCTTCATCATTCTTCTCCATATGGTGTATATGACCGCTTCTCTGCCACAAGTTCTGCGGAACGGTCAGAGCTGCTTAACGTAGAAACAATACTTCCTTGGCCATTGGGAACAAGAAACTGATGTTGATTGACGCTTCCAGATTGAACGACTCTACTGCTAGTCGCTCCCAAAATATTCTGGTAACTGGAATGTACACCTTCCGAGAATTCATTTGCCAACTTATCGCCCTGATAATAAAGATAAATAAGTTTATTCTCATGAGTTTGTGACACCACTCTTCCCTGTACATCATATTGATAACGTGACAACTCACTACCCTGTTTGCTAACGCTTTCAATTTGATCCAAGGCATTATATTGATAGGCTTTGCCTTGATCGTCGCATAGAAGGTTTCCTGCCGCATCATAACTAAAAGCAAGACTGCTTGGATAAGTTGGGTGAGTATTGGTATGACTTCGTAATTGGGTGGGGTTGTCAGGACTATATGTGAAGTTGGCAGTATTCGAGGAGCCATCGCTAAACTCACTGTCAACTTTTACTATATTTCCATAAACATCATAGTTAAAGCTTTGTGACCGAATAATATTGTCATGTTCATCTTTTGGTGCATTTGGCCCTATACATAAGTATGTGGCCAATCGCTGTAGTTGATCATAAGTCATCGTTTCTATCGTTACTTGGCCCGACTCCCGATAGACCTTTTCACTAATTTGTAAGTCATGGTTAAACCTTTGCGATAAGGTAAACTTTTCAACACCATTGACTTTAACAACACGTTGCGTTTCTAGACCAAAATCATTCAAAGTGAGAAGAATCGAAACAAAATCATCACCATGATTGGTATCATACCTAACTGGGCGACTGTACGTGTCATAACTTAGTGTTGTCGTCGTAACCTGACTACCATTTGTGGTAGTGACAGTATGCAGCCGACCATAATCATCATAGGTATAAGTCGAATTATGGCCAAAGAAATCTGTTTTCGATAGCAGCTTTCCAAGTAGTGAATAGCGGTACCTCGCCTCACGTTGATTCAGGTCATTTAACTCTACAGATTCCGATGTCAGCTGGCCCAATGAATTATAGCCAAGTCGCTGCTGGCTGCTTTGATTTATCGCTTGAGTAACCCCCCCCGTCACAACATCATAAGTGAATACTTTGCCCAGCTCAGGCTTGTTAGCAATACTAATAGCCATAGGAGCTTGAAGGTATTTGTTATTCGAGAAATCTAGTCTTGCACCGCGTGGGGTGCTTCTTGTTGATGGCATCATAGAGGAACCAGAGTAGCCGATATTTTGTACCATCCCAGAAACTTCACTTCGCGTCAGACGTGATAAGCCATCATATTCTTGATGACCTAAATATGTACCATTAACCGCTATACGAGTCACAAGCTCGTCTGTTGAGAAGCTAGCATACTCAATAGACTGGGTAACCGATTGTCCATTAACAACCCTATTGGTCGAAATTAGCCTATCGCTATTATCATAACTATATGAAGTGATACTTTGATTATTGTCTATGGTTTGGATTAGATTGCTGTATCCATCATAAACATGCTGAGTAAAAGCAAAGCGCTGACTGTTCGAGTCTTGTGTCTCTTTTGATTCTTCCAGACCAGATTCGTTAAAACTGGTGATCTGTTTGGAAAGACCCAGTTTTTCATGTGTCGTTGTTAAACTTGCGATATTTTGACTGATAACTTCTTCTCTACCATCTGGATAAGTAACTTTACTCACTTCGCCATTCACATCGTATTCATACCATGTTGTCAAATGCAAAGGCGTACCATCAAACCAGTCACTGTCTATTTGTCTTACCAACAATCCAAAGCTGTCATAATGCAACTCGCGGATAGTTCTTAACACCCCATTTGCATCACTTTGCTGCACCTCTATTTCATTTCCTGCATTATTAAAGAATTGGATTAGCCTGCTTCCGTTTACGCGAGTCGTGATGGTTTTGTTGATTCCAGCACCTACAAAATACTCAAACCTCTCCACAACTTCATACGCCGTATTCGGCGCTTCTGTATGTGTAATTTTTCTTCCTAGGACATCATAAGTAGTGATGACTTCAATACCTTCAGAATCAGTGTTGTTGCATATCTGACTATCTAGGTAACGGATTGATTCCGAAGTAATGGCAAACAATCCATCATAGGTAGTCAGCCGTTTAGTCGTATTCAAGGTATGTGCCGAAAAGTCGTACTGAAATGAGGTGGTAGTCGCCATGTCATTCACAATGACGCTTTGTGTAGCTAATAGGCCATATTCGTGACCACAGCTTGAGTTATCATGGTAAGTCATACAAACTCTGTGATCGTGAAAAGCCATTTCGTTGACGAGTATGAATGCCTCATCGCTACTATTAAGTTTGGGTAATGATAGATAAGTCATGTCTACAACACGAGCTACTTCGCCATTTGCAGTATTCACAGGAATGAAGGATTCTCGTTTTAGAAGCGACACCATGTTATTTGGCTCAGGTGGACAACGATCACCTTCACCACCAACTGGATAAAACGTACGTGTGATCTCGCTACCGTCAGCTTGCTGAACATATGTCTGGTTACCAAAGTCGTCATATTGGTACCTTGTAGTGATGGTTTTAATACTACTTTCTTGATAGTGTGTGGTTCGTTGCTTTTTGATAAAGCTATACGTCGCCGGTTGATATTCAATCCCTCGATCTAAGTGTGCGAAATAGTCGTTCTCTTCAAGTCTGTAAAGGCTGCCATTATGCAGGTATTCAGCACATTTAAGCAGATGATACTTGTTATAAGTACGTATGACCGATCGGGTACCATTTATCGTCTCTTCACTCCAGTATTCATAGTTACTGCGTGATTTAAATAAGGTGTCTTCTCCCGCCACCCAAGCTCGGTCACTGGCAAAACCTAAATAGTTTGTAGCTGAATAGGTATATGTCACAACTTGATCAGGCTGATTTTGACCAGAAATAATACGGTGTTCTGTAATATATGGAACTTTAGAAAAAGGGGCTTCATTAGGTAAAGAGTGACCGAGATCCAGATAAGTCATTCTTTCTATCAGTCCTGTTGGATGCCTAACCTCCTCGATAACATCAAACTGGCTACTTGCCAAATAGCGATATTGAAGACTAATCAAAGATTCGAGTGCTGGTAGTTGAATAGTTGAAAGACGAACTTGGTTCCCACTGCCAGTTTTATTGAACAAAAGTTCTTGGTAACTAGTACCACCAAAGCTATGCCTAACAACTGTTTGCCATGTATTTTCCCACCAATTGATGGTTAGCTCTCGACCAGCATCATCATAAATACGCCACAATACAGGGTAATTTCTATTGTTGGGGCGTGAATAGTCAAAATAAGTAACAAGCCCTTGTGGAGAGACTATTCGAGTAAGCGTTCCTTCATGATAATCGATAAATTCCTGTCGACCATCTTTGTAAACAACTTTTATTTCTTCTCCAGCATTTAGAAAAAAAACTCTTATATCCTTTAGCTTACGGTAAGGAATATCGTATTCACTATTTTCAGAATTCCACTCAATAGTAAAAGTTTGGCCAGATGATAGTGACAACTCATTACTAGTACTATTAAATCGACTCAATACAAGATCCCAACCTCGACCAAAACCCATATCAAATATTCTAGCCGGATTGTAGTTTAGTATTATTCTTAAAGCGATACCTGAAGATTTATGGGAAAGAAACTCACCAATATTGATAGAGAAAGAATAACTCCCAGTGCGAGGATCAACCCCAGTTGAAATAAATTCTGGAAAATTGTAAGCATTACTTTTAATCATAGACATTAGATAATTTCATATTATTTATATGATAGCCTCTAACATTAGATAGAGGCGAGAAAATATTTTTTATAAGTTAATTTATATCAATTAAAACAATAAGTGGTAAGGATCAAAAATCTACTACGTATGGTGTATTATCCGCATCGTCCTGTATTATTCCAATGACATTTACATTTCCATAAGCATCAATAAACTCCACTCTTACTGGTTGTGAAGAGTTCATCAGTGACATTGGCCATGATTCATGAAAATATGATCCTCGAGGAAAAATAGTACTGAAGATGTGAATTCCAGGATCTAATGTATTAAAGTGAGCCCAAGCATCATTGAAGTAGACGTTTTGCGCTCCCATAAGTTTAGGAATAATTCTTGTCGATGTCCATTGCTCTCCCATACTTGGTTCATCACTAATGCTACTATAATATCCAACAAAATCATGGTCCTGATCAACCAAATTATATGAAACTATACGAGGAAGACCAGGCAATAATTTTAAAGTTTTTATTCTCAAGCCACCATTATTGATATCACGACCAGAATTAGGCTGATAATCAGGAGTATTATTTATGCCAGTTAAATCATCGGAAGAGGAATGTTCTTCAAAATCCCAATATATACTATTAACAAAATCTCTAGCACTCCAACCAAGTGGCTCGATGGCTCGCAAGGTAATATATGAATTACTTCCCCTTTTGTCACAAGTACTACGGCTATCGCCAGATTCAGTCGTAAGCCGAACACAAATCTCTTTATTTTGAGGTTCTTTGGTGCGTATATATAGCTTTTTTGATGACATTTGTCTGTTTCTCAAGCTATTCACAGGCATAGTTGCTGATCTTCTATTCCTCCCTGCCATTACCGTTTTTAGATAAGTATTAGGCAAAACATCATAGAATAAACCACTCCAACCTATGGGAATGTACTCTTTTGAGTTAGGATCTGAGATAGATTCTGGGAAAGATTCTGACATAGGTAATGAAATAGTACCCAATACACTATCATGGATAGTAATAACGCCTTGATTAGGAATAGGAGGTGAACTTGGAAATAAGATAGGACCTAAAATAGGATCTGATCTAAGGTCTGAATTAGGAGTCAATAGCTCGATCGAGGCTACATTCGCTCCTTCCAATAACTCATAGTTAACACTAACCTCAAGCTGCATGTTACCATTGGCATATATTGCTCCATCTCCATTGTCTATAGTAATTGAAAGTTCTTTGATCTCTGATTCATTAGGAGGAGATGAAGCTAAACATACTGAATTTAAAATGAAGGAACTTACTACACTTACAGCGATTATACTCTTAATTTTTCTTATCATATTTATACCATTTAAAAAATTCAATTCCACAATAAGTTAACATTTAATTAACAAAACGAGAGTATAATATATTTTTAAAAATAGTAATTTAATATATAAAAACCTTACTAAATAAAAAAAAAGACAAGATTATTTACATTGTTTATATGGAATTTTATTTATATTTAAAAAAAATCATATATAAGATCAGGTTATAAACCACTACTTAATTAATAAGGAGGGTGATTTTAGTTATATAAAAATCAGAGTAGATAAAGAAAAGTAAAGTAAAGTAAAGACATGTATAATGATATTATAGAATATAAGATACGCCATCAAACTGGTATTCAACTTAATGGCGTATAAGAGTTAAAGCTGACGTTTAGCTACTTCCACAGCCTTATCAAGATCTGGAAGCGTTGTTAGTTCAGGAACTCGCTGAATATGTATGATTTTATCATTTTCATCAATCACAAGAATAGCACGTGATAACAAACCAAGTTCTTTAATTTGTACACCTGTTTTAAGACCAAATTGGTGATCTATAGAGTCTGATAAGAAAATCCCATTTTGACCCAAGTCATGTTGGGTGACAAACCTATTCAATGCAAATGGCGTATCAGCACTAACTGTAACAAATTCGATATCTTCATTCTTATGCTGATTAGCCAATTTCTCAAATGCCTTAGCTTGTTCTACACATACTGGTGTGTCAACAGAAACAAGTACATTGAAAACTCTGACCTTGCCGCTACCTTGAGTATTAACAGAGTCGAGTGAAGGCGTTTTCAAAGCCATAGCAGGAATGAGGTCACCACTTTTTAACATTTCACCTTCTAAATGCAATGTGGTGGTACGTTCCAATGTTACCTTCTGGCTATCACCCAAACCTGCGCTCTCATGAGTGACTTCATATTGAGCGTGAGCGAGGCTAGTATTTATCATTAATAAAAATAAAACGATTGGTTTCATGCACATTCTCCTAACAAAGCTGCCTTTGCTGACTGATAGTCTGGCTCTTCTGAGATTTCATTCACCAATTGTACATGCTCAACGACACCTTCTTCGTTGATGACAACAACCGCTCGAGAAGTCAATCCTGTCAGTGCACCACCTATGATAGAAACACCATAATCAACTGCAAACTCTGGTGCTTTAAAGCAAGAAGCAATTTCAACATTCTCCAACTTAAATTCGTCGACAAAACGTGTCAAAGTAAAAGGTAAATCGTTGGATACACACAAGACCACAGTATTGTCTAGCTCAGAAGCCATTAAGTTAAAGCCGCGTACACTATTAGCGCAAACTGGCGTATCTACACTAGGAAAAATGTTGAGTAGTAGCTTTTTACCTTTAAAATGTGTTAGTTCTAAATCATCCAGAACATTATCACACAAACGAAAGTTGGGTGCTGACTGTTGAACTTTAGGCAATGTACCATCTAGAGTAACTGGGTTTCCAAAAAATGTGACTGACATAGTAACCTCTTTAAAAATATAAGTTGCAAGAGCTTAGTATCCAAAACTCGCATGGTAAGCTCTCTCGACATCAGGGTCATAATGACAGCAGGCTCAGAGATGAACGAGTAAACTTATCCGAAGGAATATAAACCTTTCTGATAAACATTTAGCCTATTGTTTTTATTGAAAATAACTTATTTTGTTTAGAAGTGTTTATGTAGAGTAAAGTCATTAGACTAGTTTTGTCTGTCCATCTCGAGATAATGATAAGCTTTAGCGTCCGTGCTTATGTCTAAAGTAGGTAACAATAAATTTTTACCGCTTACGCATTACGCGATTCTTTAAAGCCTCCCATACACACTCAGAACAACTGGACTCCAACACCAATCACGCTGTTTCTTCCAATCACTACTAGCACTTTGCTTTAGTAGAGTTCCCGATATAGTCGGCGCGTAATACTCACAAAGAGTTGTCCAGTTCATATCTATTTTATACACTCCCTTTTCTTTCTTCTCAAAACTTCCATATTCATAGGCAAAAAAAGGATTGACTTCGAGATCTGAGACACCGATGTCAGATGGCACATCCTCAAAATCAACAGCTTCGTTATTTTGGTCCTTTAGATAAACGGTCACAGTCCGCCAGTTTCCTCCACTTAACCAACCCCAAGTTTGTGAACTTATTGAATACTCTGAGTGTTCGTACGATATTCGTCTTGGCTCTGTAGTTAGTTCAGGCTCTGCATCTACCTCCTCAGAAAGCATTGGATCTTCACCTGACACGCCAGACATACCACCAGATACGTCATCCTTATCCAACACCGGCGGTTGTGGAGCTGGTTGAGTATTTCCTTCCGCCTTTGGATTGGTAGCCTGACCATTCTGGATAGAAGACATCGGTGCTTCATCCAAAGGGGCTGGCTGGGCATTCTGGTCAGGAACCACAGAGGCTAATGTTTCTTCCTGCTCAGAACCTTTATCCTCAGCGTTCTGCCCAGAAGATGTTGGCTCTTCACCTGACACGTCAGACATACCACCAGATACGTCACCCTTATCCAACACAGGTGGTTGTCGATCTGGTTGAGTATTTCCTTCCGCCTTTGGATTGGTAGCCTGACCATTCTGGATAGAAGACATCGGTGCTTCATCCAAAGGGGCTGGCTGGGCATTCTGGTCAGGAACCACAGAGGCTAATGTTTCTTCCTGCTCAGAACCTTTATCCTCAGCGTTCTGCCCAGAAGATGTTGGCTCTTCACCT
>NZ_JAYQDQ010000006.1:0-26199 GCF_038138445.1 Vibrio sp. | reverse complement strand
AGGTGGTTGTCGATCTGGTTGAGTATTTCCTTCCGCCTTTGGATTGGTAGCCTGAACATTCATCGATGCTTCATCCAACGGGGCTGGCTGGACATTCTGAACAACTTTTCCAAGGGTTAATGTTTCTTTCTGCTCAGAACCTTTATCCTCAGCGTTCTGCCCAGAAGATGTTGGCTCTTCACCTGACACGTCAGACATACCACCAGATACGTCACCCTTATCCAACACAGGTGGTTGTCGATCTGGTTGAGTATTTCCTTCCGCCTTTGGATTGGTAGCCTGAACATTCATCGATGCTTCATCCAACGGGGCTGGCTGGACATTCTGAACAACTTTTCCAAGGGTTAATGTTTCTTTCTGCTCAGAAACTTCACCCTCAATTTGGCTAGAAGATGTTGGCTCTTCACCTGACATGTCAGATTTGACATCAGAGCCTTCATCCAACGCAAGGTGTTGCGAATCTGTTTGCGCATTTCCTTCCAACTCAGGATCTATCACCTCACTATTCTGGTCAGAGCCCATTGACTCTTTAGCTCGCTTGACACTTGCTACTGTCATCGGATCCTCTTTGTCTTGTATATCGATAGCATTATGATCATCAGATGCTAATACAGAGATGTGCATAGAGGGAGAAACAACGTGCCTGCCATTTCGTAAATGGGCAATAATGGTTATTACTTTAGTACTCTGAATCTGATCCCCTTCCATATCGTATGTAAGATCCGAGATATATTGGCTCGATTGAACCTCTGTACGTGTACTCGGATCAGACATATCATCACTGCCTCTCACCTCTAGAACAAATCGTTGAAGATTTTGAACACCATGAACAGAATAGTAGTCTGAGACATGAATAGTTTGCCCCTCTTTAACCGTTATATGGTTTTGCTCTAATTGGAAACTAAATGGAATATAACGATACTCCAACCCAATATTGGCATTTCTTTTCACGGCTCTAGACAACATGCTTTTTCTCAAATTCGAATGAGTCAAGTCTTTATCATTTGACAAATGGCTTTGTAGACTTTTCCCAAAATGATAATGAAACTTGATACCAAGTTGGAAATCATTTCCAGCACCCTTCTCATATTGATAACCAGAGTAGAGTTCAATTAAAGGCATTGGTGTATAGTTAATATTGAAACCTAAAGAATAAGGATTCTTGCGTGGCTGACTGTCATTAGAAGCACCAACTAAGTCACCGAGTTTTTGATCATAGTAAACCTCTGCTGACCACTGAGGGTAATTTGGCAAATACCCTTCACCTCTTAAATCAAAACCTGATACAGGGCGTTCCTCTATGCTGTGTAAATGATCAGTCATAGCATCAGTTGATTTCCAACCACTCAGAGGAAAGTAGTAATTCATTGAGAGTTTATAGTTCTCTATCCATTCTTCCAAACCAAGACTGGCACGTTTGTGCTGCTTTATAAGGTCAACATCGTAAAACCCATTCACCCCCCACATAATATTTTTAGATAACTGTCGACGATAACCAATTCCTGCATGTGCAAATGTGCGCCCTTCATACCTAGCCTTTTCATTAAAAACCACGCCAGATTGCGCGAACCAGGTAGAATTGTCGTTCGTGAAAAATGGCAAGAAAACTTCTATTTGGCCATTTTTAGGCGAAAAGTCAGGTCCAAAGTCCACATCCACATCAGCGGTCCCAAAAGAACCCAGTGCATTTTGAACTAAAGAGGAGACCTCTTTTTCTACATACGGGCCAATACGAGACAAAGCTACAGACTTAAGCGCAGCAGTATTAGCACCGCCAGCCTCAATTTCCATAAGAGTTTGAGCAAGTTCTCTTTGTCCATCGCTCTTGAACTCATCGATATTTGAAATATCCATTACATATTCAGGACTCAAATGGTCGCTTAAATCTTCTTGTTCCAAAGTCCATATATAGGCATCTGGTGCGACGTTTTTTTGGATGGTTTTCAAATCTTGTTCAAGATTGTCGCTTTTTCCCATTAAGCGATAAATACCTTTGTACCGCCATAAAAATAGATGAATAGTAGGCACAGCCACAAGAACATCTCGCATAAACGTTTGGGTGGGGACTGAATTCCCAACATAAATGTGGATAAAGGGATATTGAGCGTCCTTTATGCCTAACAAAGGAGAACTTTCAGAAACTCGCTGTGTCAATGTTGAATAGCGAGACATGGGTTTACGTTTTACTGTATTCTTCACAGATTGACTATGTCCAGAAATAGCAAAGAAAAGAATAACGATAGTCACAAAGATACGAGTTAACTTGCCAATAACACTCGACAGAACTAAACCAGTAGCCGATATACATAGCTGACATGTTATCTGAGCCATCAATACCAATGGCAAAATTGGCCAAGTTTGGTGCTGTACTGCTTTTTGAAAAGAACTCATCATTCACCTTGCCTCATCATTGGATTATCTTTACGAAAGTTTGAACAACCATCGATAGGTCAAAAAATAACCAAAAAAATAAAGATGAAGAAGAAAATAAATTTTAAGTAACTTTAACCTTTATAAATCAGATGCTTAATTTAGAGTAATTAAACTACTATCAAGTCATATTTCCAAGGATTTTTCGTGCTTATATTACTTTCCAGAAAAATTTCGTGATTTTCGTAAGTAATGTCTTTGCTCTATGGTTTGCGTATACGCTTTTCTAGGTGCGGAGATAGCATTCAAGAATTTATAAGCCGTTCGTTCAAGTTTTTTGATACAAAAATTCTGCTTCTAAAGTCAATCAACAGCTTTGTATCAAATCTCATCTATACACTCAACGAACTTCTAAATGCATATTAAGAGTCCATATCATAATTTAGAATGAATAATTTTTAGTTTTGCTAAGAGGTTTATTGGTCCTACGTCCAATTTTTTCAAAAAATTTGAGGTTAACTAAATCGGTAGAATTAGGGGAGATTATTGTTTTTATTCTATTAATTAAATTTATACATCACTAATAACTGACAATTAATTGTCATTACTATTATTTAAAAAATAAAAAACGTGACCAATAGACCACGTTATAAAATTAATATCTATTAGATAAAATATTAGAGTTATCAAGCAGGAATAATAAATCTTTTAATATCTTGAATTATATCCTCGGCTTCATAATTACTTATCAATTGGCAAAATCTCTCTTCTTGATTAATATGATATAGCACCCTATTTTTTAAACTTTCTTTATCTCTAATTTCTAATAGTTTACTTTGACTAAAAAAACATTTTACTGCCAAGTAAAATTCATCAATATGTTGACCTTCTTGACCAGTAACCGCTTGATAAGATTCAATTGCAAGCATAACTTTTTTAAATGACATCTTTACACCTTAAAAATAAATTAATAAGATCAAATATTATCTTTTCACTATAATAATATTTATAATTAATTTAGCTTTATAAGCTTATACTTTAATATACATGTAGATTCGAACCTATGTAAATTCAGTATCTTATTAGTCTTCCAGCATAAGAAAAGCTACAAATTGGAAAGGCATATTTCACTCTTCCATTTGCAAAGGAAACACCACCTCTTCCGTTACTTATTATTAAATCAAAATACATGGTTTTAGTAAAATAAACCTATAAAAACCATTCAAAATAGTGTAATTAAACTAAATTAGTGTATTGATTATTAAAGAAAAAATAGGAAAATTATATTTTTATAGATTTAAAGTTAGAATAGTAATGCATTCTTAATAGCAGCTTTACTTACTGGCGTATCTCTTTTTCGGAAAAAACTCCAGAGAACAGTGTAGAACTCAAGTAACGCTCACCAGAACTAGGTAATACAGTTACTATCGTTTTTCCCTCAAACTCTTCCAGCTTTGACATACAATTCGCTGCTATCACAGCGGCTCCAGAAGAAATACCGGCTAGAATACCTTCTTCTTTCATCAGGCGCCTTGCCATTTCTATGGCTTCATCCGACTCAACTAGTTCAACACGATCGATAAGGTTCAAGTCTAAGTTCTGAGGAACAAATCCAGCGCCAATCAGACATTTAACACTAAAGCTTGGATTACGAGACTCTACTTTGGCTAATACCTTACCCTCACTGACTCTATTTAATCTTACTAAGGGTGTGTTACCGATAGTAAAAGAATGATCATCATATACTTTATTCATATAGTCACATTCCAATATATAAACTAAACTCGCCAATTAAAAACCTCATATAAAATACCACCAATTAGTTATAAAAATAATAAAAACCATATCATTTATTATAAAATCACAATCCATTAAAGTTTATATTAATCTTATAAATATAAAGTATTGATGACTAGTAGGAGCAGTTCCATAATAAAAAAGAGTGTGGTAAACACACTCAATAATATTTAACACATTAAAGCGTTTATTTTATCACGTTGAGTATTTCGACAATATACCTGCCAGTGAACATGACGCTTTGGTCAGATTACGGGTTCCAATTGATGATTTTTCAGCCACTTCACGAATCGTATTCGCCGTAGAGCGGATATCACTTAACTCGGACGCAATATCATTAACTACCGTGCTTTGCTGCTCAGCAGACGTTGAGATTTGAATGTTCATATCCATGAGTGATTGTGCAGAATTAAAAATCGAGCGTATATCATCACCAACCTCTTGGGTCATTTGACTGCTTGTCCGTGCTTGTTCAACCGTTTTCTGAGTGATATGAGCAATAGTACCACTTTCAGATTGTAGCTTTTCGATCATTGATTGAATTTCAATGGTTGCTGATTGTGTACTGCCAGCAAGTGCTCGAACTTCATCTGCAACTACAGCAAAGCCACGGCCTTGCTCTCCCGCTCTTGCCGCTTCAATCGCTGCGTTTAACGCCAATAAATTGGTCTGCTCAGACACCCTATTAATCGTAGTAATGACTTCATGAATCTCGGCTGTCTTTTTATTCAGAGCTTCTACCGATTGAGAGGATTGCTCAATATAACCCAAAAGCTGGTCTATCTGATCAATGGTAAGTTGAACACGCTTTTGGCTTTGGTCAATGTGCTGCATGTCACTTTCCGTTCTGTGCATTGCTTGCTGGGCTATGCTAGAGACTTCTTTGGCAGACGCCGTCATTTCTTCCATCGCCGTAGCAACCGAATCTAAAGAAGTATATTGATAATGAATCTGATCCTCACTGAGCTTGGCTTCTTGCTCAAAACATGCTGACGTTTCACTTAAAGTATCGGTGTTGGCTTTAACGTTGTTCACCAGATCAGTTAGCGTATCCATAGCATCATCTAACGCACAACCAATAGTTCCAAACTCATCGCGCCCGGGGTGGAAACCCAAACGTGAGGTTAGATCTCCAGCCGCTATTTTCTGCGTTGTAGTATGCAAAACCCATAGCGCACCGCCAATAAAAGTCGCGGTCCAATAGGAAAAAAGAGCAAAAGGTACCAGCCAAATACTCGCCCAAACTAAATCATATATAGCTCGGGAGCGTGCTTGACGATCCTGTGCTTGATTATCAAATGTGAGTTGGTAAATCGAACCATCAGAGCTTTTTTTAGATACGGTTGCGACGCCATTTTTATATCTAGGCTCACTAACACGTTCAACCTTACTAATGTCGACTTGGTTCTCTATTGAATTGACAGGTACTGCATGAATGATGGCATCCAATCGCTGATGTGCAATCTCAATCGCCCGAGATTCTATTTGCTGCAATTGCGAATAAAGCCCTTTCCCTGCAATGCTTCCTATGGCAACTAAAAAAAGAACGAACAGTATCCATACTTTGTCGTTGATAGACATTTTTATGAACAATTTATCTATCGTCCTAAATTTAACTTCTTTCATCTTAATTCACTCGTCCTATTATTGGTAATTTCAATATGAGATATCGATTTTTTGAGCTGCTGATCTATAAGATTGATTTATGAGATTAGAATCAAGCATCAATTGAAAGATGAACCTAGTGAATTGTTATTTATGAGATCTAAGGCTTTATTATACAAATCATCGTACTGCAATCAGTAGTTTGATGTAACTCACATATACAACTAGAAGAGTATTTGTCTTCAAAAAGAGTATGATGCAGAATGAGTGACGTTTTTAAATCGTCTACAAGGGCAAGGAATGCAAATTAAAGTAGATAAATTAAATCACCCTAAAGTAATAAAACTCCTTGAAGAACACATGGAAGATATGAATGCCACATCACCACCGGAGAGTGTTCATGCATTGGATCAAAAAGAATTGCAACAACAAGGCACCATAGTTTGGACAAGTTGGAAAGAAGATGAATTGCTAGGCTGCGCCGCGATCAAACCCATTTCTGACTCACATGTCGAATTAAAATCAATGCGCACTGCTGAAAAGGCGCGTAATCAGGGGGTCGCATCCGCATTATTGTCACATATCATCGTTCAAATGAAGAATGATGGATACCAGCGTATTAGCCTAGAGACTGGCTCCATGTCATTTTTCAAACCAGCAAGAGAGTTGTACAAAAAATTCGGCTTTAAGTACTGCTCTCCCTTTGCAAACTATCAACCCGACCCTAACAGTAACTTTATGACCTTAGAGCTAAGCTGTTAACCGTAAAGCTAAGTGATGATAACTATACCTGCTCAATCTTTTGTCTTTTACGAATAAGTTGAGCAGGTGAAAATCCAGTCACTAACATAGTCCCCGATAGAACTAGAAATGTACCAACAAAAGTATTCAATCCTATAGGTTCATCAAGAATAAGCGCCCCCCACAGAATACCGAATACAGGGACCAAAAATGTCACTGACAGCGCGGAAGAGGCCCCTTCATCAACAACTAATCTGAAGTAAAGCAAGTAGGCTACACCCGTACACAGAACTCCTAACACCAGTACCGACCACATTTCTTTGATAGAAGGCTCTCCTTGCATAGGTACAAAAGGAAGCAAAGGCAAAATCCAAAGCACCGCTGCCCACATGTTGCCATGCGCATTTTCAAAGGAATCAATACTTGGCGCTGTTTTGGTATAGTTGGTTGCTAAACCATAACTGCAAGCAGCCATCACACCTGCAGCAATTGGCAAAGTCGCATCGATACCTATATTCACCGCATCTAGCCCAACGAGTACAACCACACCAATGACTCCAAAACCCATACCAACGAAGGCTTTTAGTGTCAAAATAGTCTTGTGCCAAAACACACCTATTAAAGCTCCCCAGATCGCCGCGGTAGAGTTAAGCACTGCAAGAGTTGAGGCGTTAAGGGTTTGAGCTGCATAGGCGAACAATAAAAATGGTAGCGCTGAATTGAATAAGCCTATTATCATGAAATGCTTAAAGTTATCCAAAAACGCTAGCTTTTTACGCAAATAAATAGAAACCAGAAATAAACTAAGCCCGGCAAAACCAACTCTAAACTCAATAAGAAATGCCGGGCCAAAGGTAAAAGTCGAAATCTTCATGAAGAGAAAAGAACTGCCCCAAATGGCAGCAAGACAAATTAAGCGTACAAAGCTCGCTGTAGACATTGGTTACCTCGCTATTGTTTTCGCCTAATGTGAGCGAATTAGCGATAATAATCAATCAAAAGTTACCATTTATTAATAAATGTAAATCAAGAAGGTGGTTTTGTAATACTGTAAATATTTGGTCATAAAAACACCAATGCCGGAGTAATAAACCGCTAAGCTTTATCTATATTTGACTGAGTAAAATCAAGGTTCTTATCAGAAGACGGCGCATTAGCTGAAGCTTCATCACTCGCCGGTTCTGTAGATACAGTATCTTGAGGAGCTTCGGCATCGGTATCAGGATCTTGTTCCTGCAAAACTTCTTGATCTTCTAAGATAATACCCCGCTTATAGAGCTTATTTAAGGCTTTAATCACCGAGTGCTTACCCACCTTATTCTCTCGAATTTTCTTCAAAATCGGCTTAGCAAGAGATTGCAAGCCCACAACCGTATCAACACCAATAGTTAGAGCGATTTGATCACGAAGCCCTGCAGCTTGTTTATGGCCAAGATGAGCAGCAACAAACAACCAGATATATGCCACACATTCTCCATCAGGTGGCCTTTTCATCCACGCTTCAGCGACTTGATACATGGATTCTGTATGCCCTTTCTCACCAGCCCGCTCCATCCAGTAACAGCCTTTGAGGAAATTAGGTGCAACACCAATCCCATTCAGATAGTTTTGACCAAGCTTTAAACGCCCTTCATTGCTTCTCATCGCAGCTGCTTTTTGGTAGTACTGAGTCGACAGGCTTGGATTAGGCTCTGGGTTCCTGGGCGATACGAACCATTCACCTAAAAATAGCTGAGCTTCGACATAGTTACTATCTGCAGCATTTCGCATGACCTGAACGGCCTTCTCCACATTTTGCTCTGTACCCAGACCATTAAAGAGTGCAGTCGCCATCTCAAATTTATGAGGCATACTACCTTCTTGAGCTTGGATACACACTTGCCAAAATTTTGCTTGTTCTTTTAAAACAACATCATTGAGTTTCTCACTCAGACGTACAATACCAAACATACCAGTGGTATTATCAAGCTGTGCCGCTTTCGTGTACCAATAAACTGCATCCTTTTGGTTCATCCGCTCAGCTTCTTTAGCGAGGAACAAAATCGTGGGTATATCTCCACCTTCTGCTTTTTGGACGCGATCTTTCTCTTCTTGCTGGCGATTTTTTTCCAGTGCTTTGCGCTTGGCAATGCCACGCTCTACGCGTTCTTGCTCTAACTTCGTTTTACGCATTTGTAGCACGAGCATCCATATAAATGTGCCCAGTAGTAACAAACCCGTTGCGCCAATCGCGATCCCTATCAAATTCATCAGCTTACTTTCTTCTTATATAGTTCAAAATTGCTCTATTTCTATAAACCCAGGATTTTCCCGAGGCTTGACGTATTTATCTTTATTATCTAAGTGTACAGTACTATTGAGATTAGTTGATGAATAAAGTAAAAAATCACCCTCAAGATCAAATATTAGCTCTTATTTCTCGATGAAAAGTTTTATTAACAAAATCTCCAAAAAAGACTATTTTAAAAGCGAGGAAATCAAATTTTTAGTAAGATTAGTGGAAAACAATAGCCTAGGCTCGGATCTTATTTTATAATAAAAAATAACAAATAGAGTGCTATTATTTTTCATCAGAGGTTACCAATGAGACTCATCCCGTTACGTGAAGCCGCCCAAGTTGGTCAGTGGGCTGCAGCCCATATTGCCAAACGCATTAATCAATTTAATCCATCGGAAACACGCCCTTTTGTTCTTGGGCTTCCAACTGGCGGTACACCACTAGCAACTTATAAAGCACTGATAGAGTTATATAAAGCAGGAAAAGTGAGTTTCAAAAACGTTGTGACCTTTAACATGGATGAGTACATCGGCATACCAGCCGATCACCCAGAATCATACCGCTCATTTATGTACAAGAACTTTTTTAATCATATTGATATTCAAGAACGGAATATCAACCTCTTAGATGGTAACGCCGACAATCATGAAACCGAGTGTCAGCGCTATGAAGATAAAATAAAATCTTATGGCCATGTTAACTTGTTCATGGGGGGGGTCGGTAATGATGGCCACATTGCTTTTAATGAACCCGCTTCTTCTCTGTCTTCACGAACTCGAATAAAAACACTGACTGAAGAGACGCGTCTTGCTAACTCTCGTTTCTTTGATGGAGATATCAATCAAGTTCCTAAATATGCTTTAACCATAGGCGTCGGCACACTACTCGATGCTGAAGAAATTATGATTTTGGTGACTGGGCATAATAAAGCTCTTGCACTAGAAGCGGCTGTGGAAGGATGTGTTAATCATCTTTGGACAGTGTCTGCTCTACAACTTCATCCTAAATCTGTGATTGTTTGTGACGAACCTTCAACGCAAGAGCTGAAAGTAAAAACTGTTAAGTACTTTACTGAACTAGAAGCAGAAAATATCAAAGGTTTTTAGCCCCTGATACTCAGTTACGTTTGCCAAAGCCAAACGGAATTAAAGTTAGGCTTTGGCTGAAAAATAAAGTATAACATGGCCTTAGTGAGAAAAACTACAAAGTGAATTTTTGACTCATTCGGCAAAAATGCAGGTTATCGATTAAATTTGCCACAGGTTCAAGACTGCTCTCTTCAAACTTCACACCGATCTTATTGTTCTTATTGTAGCGACCTGTCGTCTTAACATTGCGAACCACAGCTTCAAGCACTTGTGAAGAAATCGCACAAGCTTTGATAGGAAATCCACGCTGAAAAAAACAGCGAGTTCTTTTGGTGACGCGTTAGGTGGCTCAAGCAGCATCAGATTATTCGAATGTAATCCAACATACTTGGTCTTACCCTTAAATATTTTCCCTGTTGGTGTCATGATAAAGAAAGCCACTTCATTCAGTGGTTTCACATCGCTGAAAACATCTTCACCACATTGGATACTTTCCGGTGAAAGAGGTTGTGCGTCTTGCTCTTCTCCACCTTGCTTAAGCTCTACTGCCTCTTCCGGTTCTTTTGGCTTTTTTTCTGCCATGGTATCAGCCCAAACAATAAGATTTGCCGTGTTTTAAAGTGTATACCTAATTCTCTCTTACCCACAATATATAGCTTAAGTTCAGCTCATAATAATAACTTCACAGTAAAAAAGAATTATTTAACAATGGATACCGGAAGAGCATTTGCACCAAGATTTGTCCTTGCCATCAGTGCATATGTCCGAATTTTCATTCTCTATGTCAATTAACCCTAGACACATTATTTCAAATCGCTAGTATTAGCGCTGTCAGTTATCGAAAACTGAAATCACGTGAAATTTATATAACAATTCATTGCAGGGAAAACTATGCAACACAACTCAATTTTTGCCCGTTTTGCGCGTGGAAATTTGGTGTTACAGATCTTAGCCGGTATCGTTCTCGGTGTGGGTCTTGCCACCATATCTCCTGAATATGCACAAAATGTTGGCTTACTTGGAAGTCTATTTGTCGGTGCTTTAAAAGCTGTCGCCCCCATTCTTGTTTTTATCCTTGTTGCCGCTTCAATCGCCAACCAGAAAAAGAACCAACACACTTACATGCGCCCAATTGTCGTACTGTACCTATTTGGTACCTTTACCGCAGCACTGACAGCCGTCGCATTAAGCTTTATGTTCCCAACAACATTAACTCTCGTGTCTGGTGCTGAAGGTGCAACGCCACCTCAAGGTATCGGCGAAGTCATGAATACGCTGCTATTTAAGATCGTAGATAACCCAGTTAATGCGCTAATGGAAGCAAACTACATTGGTATTTTGGCTTGGGCAATTGGTCTAGGTTTGGCTTTGCACCACGCATCTTCGACAACCAAAGCCGTGTTTGAAGATCTTAGCCATGGCGTTTCACAAATCGTACGCTTTATTATTCGTCTCGCTCCATTTGGTATCTTCGGTCTTGTATCATCGACACTTGCTACAACAGGTTTTGATGCATTAGCAGGCTACGCACAACTATTGGCTGTTTTACTTGGCGCTATGATCATTATCGCTTTAGTTGTGAACCCAATTATTGTGTTGGTTAAAACTGGCGAAAACCCATACCCGCTAGTGTTCCAATGTCTGCGCGAAAGTGGTGTTACGGCTTTCTTCACTCGCTCAAGTGCGGCAAATATCCCAGTGAATATGGCCTTATGTGAGAAGCTACAGCTTGATGAAGATACCTATTCTGTCTCTATCCCACTTGGTGCAACGATAAACATGGCGGGTGCTGCAATCACCATTACCACATTAACGCTGGCTGCTGTACATACTATGGGGATCGAAATCGACATCCTTACCGCTCTGCTTCTTAGCATTGTTGCTGCAGTATCTGCATGCGGGGCATCAGGCGTTGCCGGTGGCTCGCTATTACTGATTCCTCTGGCATGTGGTTTATTTGGCATTCCAAATGAGATCGCAATGCAAGTTGTCGCGGTAGGCTTTATTATTGGTGTTGTACAAGACTCTGCTGAGACAGCACTAAACAGCTCAACAGACGTAGTATTTACTGCCGCTGTATGCAAAGCCAAGCACAAGCAACACGCCTAATCTCCTCTCGATTGAATACTTAGCCCCGAATATCGGGGCTTTTTTGTATCTGCAGAAGCACTGGCAGTATTATCCTAATTCACTCGAGTAACAAAGCCTAACCATTCTTCATTGGTTTAAAGTTACATAAGTATTGGGCGAAATTGCCAAGCTCATAGCCACCTCGTTGGATATATTGACCTGTATCATCCATCACTATTTTAACGATTATGTATTTCGGTGACTCTGCGGTTCAACAATCGGGAATCGTTCCTGCCCACAAAAATATTATTATAAATACAGCTAAGAGACACGACTGTATTGTTATGATTCGCCCTGTAAACCCGCTCTCTACCGCTCTTATTGAAGAAGGTTACGCAACCAAAGATTTGCATGTAAAAGGCAAGTCCTCAGATTGGGGCCCACAAGCTGGCTTTATATGTTGCGATCAATCCTATAGTAAGTTGGTTCATAAAGGCCAAGAAGAGATAGAGAAATTCAATCTCAAAGTCACTGAATCTATACGTGACGGCTATGCAAAAGCAGTACCTTTGCTGATCTCTGGTGAAAGATTGCAGTCCCTCATTAAACAACAAATGCTTCATGTGATATCGAAAAGTGAGGGGGCCATTGAAGTCACCAGTCATGGAAAGCCTCACCAAGATTTTATTCTTTATCCAAATGAACGTATGCCTGTTAGCGAGTATGCACATTTTCATCGTCGGTATCACGCAGATATTCTACCCATGTTTAAAGTGATGCCACACCTTAAAAAAGGCTATTGGGTAATGACTAAGAAAGGGCAGAGCACAGAACCACTTATAGTACTGGCAGAGCCATCAAATAGTGTCCCCTTAACTGCAGACTATGATTTCTTCTGCGTCGCTCCACATCTAAGCCAATTTAATTCTGACAAACCAACACGGCTTAAGCCCATGGTAAAAATAGTACAAAACGCACTTGCCCAAAAAGAGCGTAGAATAGTCGATGCTGACCTAGGCAAAATTTCACATCTTACTCAGAAAGTGAAACAGGAAATCAATCAGAAGGCCGGCGCTAGTCATGTGATTCATCATGGCTGTGAAGTTGATAATCCTGTCACCGAATTAGATTATCCTATTACTACTTTTACCCCGTGGGAACAAGTGGTTGGCGCGACCAACCAGCAAGAGTTACAAACGCTAGCCAAGGATATGCTCAAACTTGGCTATATCTTCTATCCCAATCGACTTTGGAGCCAAACTGGTAAAGTTAATAGCAGCAGTGCCTCACCACTAAGAAATTATCAGTGGGACACCAATATTCCAGAAACTGAGTTATCTAAACCAGAAGTACTCTCTCCTCCTGAAAACTATAGTCACCCACAAAAAAGCCCCTCGTAATGAGGGGCAAGAGACCATCGCCTTTTTGTTATAGTGATAATCTTACGATTCTAAAACTTAGCCAAAGTCACCATTCACGTAGCCCTTAGTACGATCATCTTTAGGCTGGCTGAAAATAACCTGAGTAGAGTCATGCTCCACCAGCTCACCCATCAAGAAGAAAGCGGTGCGATCTGAAATTCGGCGAGCCTGCTGCATTGAATGGGTAACAATCACTATGGTGTAGTTCTTTTTCAACTCTTCCATTAGCTCTTCGATCTTATGGGTCGCAATAGGGTCAAGCGCCGAAGTTGGCTCGTCCATCAAAATCACATCTGGCTCCATTGCAATGGTGCGCGCAATACATAAGCGCTGCTGCTGGCCACCAGATAAACCAAACGCATGTGACTTGAGACGGTCTTTTACCTCATCCCACAAAGCGGCGCCGCGTAATGAGCGCTCAACAACCTGATCAATGTGTTTTTTGTCCTTGATGCCCTGCGCTCTTAGGCCATAAGCCACATTCTCATAGATGCTCATTGGGAATGGGTTGGGCTTTTGGAATACCATGCCAACTTTTATCCTCAGATCTGCCACATCGATATTGCCGTAAATATCATTGCCATCCATATCCAACTTACCTGTGATTTTAACACCTTCGATCAGGTCGTTCATGCGGTTAAGACAACGAAGCAAGGTTGACTTCCCACAGCCAGATGGTCCAATTAATGCGGTTACTTGACGAACAGGAATCGGTAAATTAATCGACTTGAGTGCCTGATTGTCACCATAAAACAGGTCTAAGTTTTCGATATCAAATTTGTTCATGATCTTTATCTCTTAAATCTAAATGGGTCTTTAACGCTCTGTTGCCTAATAGTTCGCCGTGTTAAATCGGCGCGCAATGAGCTTGGTGATCATGTTGATCACAAGAACCACCACAATCAGCACTGTCGCTGTACCATATGCTTGATTCCACTCTTCAATAGTAAATAATTCCGTAGTGAGCTTGTATAAGTGAACCGTTAGGGTTCGACCTGAGTCAAGAAGCGAGTCAGGTATGCGGGCCACCATGCCTGCGGTCAAAAATACTGGTGCAGATTCACCAATCACTCGGCCAATACTCAAAATAACAGAAGTAATGATCCCCGGCATAGCGCTTGGCAGAATAAGTCGCCAAATAGTATAAATCTTGGAAGCACCTAGGCCATATGAGCCTTCCCGATAAGTCTGAGGCACCGCCATCAAGGCTTCTTCTGTGGTACGAATAATCACCGGCAGTATCAAAATACTTAGGGTCAAAGCACCGGAAAGAATCGAAAAGCCCAGTCCGAGAATGGCTACAAAGAAAGTCATACCAAACAAACCAAAGATAATAGAAGGTATGCCTGCGAGAGATTCGGTACAAAAACGAATCACTTTAACGAGCTTACTACCTACCTTGGCATATTCGGTAAGATAAATCGCCGTCATGATCCCAATCGGAGCGGCAACCGCAATCGAAGCGATAACCATATAAAGCGTGGAGACAATCATAGGGAAGATGCCATGCTCTTCACCTGTACGAGTGTAGTTGTCGGTAATAAAGTTCCAATCTACGTGTTGGAGCCCATTGGATAATATGTACCAGATGATCCAGAATAAAAATCCAACGGTCAATGCCGCAGCAGTCCAGATTAAAGCGTTTAAAATATTATCTTTAAACTGGCGATGTTGTTTTAATGCCGTGCGATCCATAATGATTACTTCCTCGTCCGCTTATTTGGCTTTTTCACGATTGAGATAAAGCAGTGCAGCATTTAGCATCATGATAAATACCAGAAGCACTACGCCAGTCGCATATAAAGCGTTGGCATGCACACCGCTCGCGTATGACATTTCAATCGCGATATTGGCGGTTAAAGTACGCGCTGAATCTAAAATACCTTGCGGCATAGCAGGCGCATTACCCATCACCATAATGATGGCCATTGTCTCGCCAAGCGCACGGCCAATTCCTAAAATAACCCCCGTCATGATCCCTGAACGCGCAGCGGGAACAAGCAATTTAAAAATCGTGAATATTTTAGAAGCGCCAAGTGCCAACGAGCCTTCTTTATAGGTGTGAGGCACAGCGCGAATTGACGTTTCAGAAACAGTAATAACGGTCGGAAGAATCATCACGCCTAGAACAATAATCCCAGCCAAGATGGTATTCCCAGCCGGCACCTCAAAAATATCTTGAATTAAAGGTACTATGATGACAAGGCCAAAGAACCCGTACACAACCGATGGGATCCCTGCCAATAGTTCTACCGCAGGACGGATAATATCTGCAAGACGTTTAGGCGCAATTTCAGCGATGAAAATAGCGGTCAAAACCCCCACAGGGACGCCGACTAATACAGCGCCAAACGTTGAAACTACAGAGGCGACAATCATAGTCGCCACACCATAAAGCGCTGGGGGCAACCAGTCATGTCCAAGAACAATGCCAGAGACACCAGCTTCCTCAAAGGCAGGAATGGATTCTTGAACAATGAAGTAGGCAATAACCGCCAGAGACACAATGCCAATCACGGCACTAGTGAGGAATAAGCCATGAAAGATACGCTCTTTCACATCAACGCGACGTTTAGTGCGCAAACGTGGCTTGGGTAACTGAGTCGCTTGAGTATTCATAAGCTCGTCACTATTTGTTGCAATGGTCATAATCGTCATACCCTTCTTACAAACTGAGTTTGCTCGAAGTAAAGCAAAAGCTCAGCCCAAAGCAGGCCGAGCAATAAAAATATCAATATGATTAGTGAACTGAGATGTAGCCATTACTCTCAACCAGAGATTGAGCTTCAGGAGTGTGCATCCAGTCTAGGAATTGTTGTGTTTCAGTTGAAGGCTTACCTTCTTTGTACAAAACCAAGAATGGACGAGCTACTTTGTACGAGCCATTTTTCACATTATCGACAGTGGCTTCCACACCATCAATTGGCAAAGCATGGACTGAGTTATCCACTGTACCTAGAGAAATATAGCCGATAGCGTAAGGGTTTGAAGCAACCATAGTTTTCAGTGCGCCATTACCGTTCGCCACTTGCGCGCGCTGTGAAATGGCCGATACCTTGGTACCAGAGATTTTTTTGGTAAGCTTCATGATGTCTTCAAACGCGCCGCGTGTACCAGAAGCCGTGTCTCTAGTAATGGTAACGATAAGTTTGTCTTCACCACCAACCTGTTTCCAGTTAGTTACTTCGCCTTTGTAAATTGAGCTAACCTGCTCAGCAGTTAAAGCTTGCAGCGTGTTTTTAGGGTTAACCACAACCGCTATACCATCAAGCGCCACTTTCATTTCTTTAAGCTCAGGTTCCTTTTCTGATGCTTTTAAGTTGCGAGATGACATGCCAAGATCTGCCGAGCCATTTTTTGCCGCTTTGACACCAGCTGATGAACCTGGGCCTTGCACTTCAACAAACACGTTCGAGTGTGTTTTCATGTATGTTTCTGAGAAAACTTCCATCAGTGGCGTTACGCTACTAGAGCCTACCGCAGAGATCGTTTCCTTAGCAGAAACGGAAGTCACTGCCATTGCACCTAGAAGTGCTATTGCACCGATAACTGTCTTTTTCATCACAATTTCCTTAGTTGGCATCATTGCCACTTTGTTTCACATGATCGATGCTAACTTTAGGACTCAATTGTGACAGTTGTGTTTCACTTCGTTGAAGCCTCTATGACAAGGTAAGTTTATTTTGAGTTTTCTATTGATAGTCAAAAACACTATGCAACAGATGAAAACCATCGAAATATATAAGTTATACATTTTTATCGAATAAACAACCAACTGAGGAGCTTTTCAGCCGCGTTTCTAAAGCGAAGTAATATGGCGCTTCTTGGTAACCAAGCTGGTGTATACAAAACCGTTTTCGCTTTGGAAAAGGTCAAAAAGCCCTCTTTCCCATGATATTGGCCAATGCCCGATGCTCCAATGCCGCCAAAAGGGGCATCTTCGATGGCAACCTGCAGCAAGGAATCATTGATAGCAACACCGCCACTGTGTGTTTGCTCGATGACTTGGCGCTGCAAAACTCTATCGGTTGACATCAAATACAAAGCGAGTGGTCTGGGGTTGAAATTAATATAGCTCAATGCTTCATAGAGGTGGTTATAGCCAATCACAGGTAAAATAGGGCCGAAGATCTCTTGCTGCATTACCTGCATATGTTCTGTGACACCCGTAATAAGGTGAGGTAGCATCTGGCCCTCTTGCAAGGCAACATTTTCAATTGTGTGTACAACAGCGCCTCTATCACGAGCATCCTCTAACATACTGCTAAGCCGCTGATATTGAGCAGAGTTAATGATGTGTGTGATACTAGTCGTGTCGTTGTTTTGCAAATACAGCTCTTGGTAGCGTTTAAGATACAGATCAACAAATGTCTGTTCTTTTCCTTTAGGTAGGAGTACGTAATCTGGTGAGACGCAAATTTGCCCTGAATTAATCGATTTACCAAGTAATACCGCATCCACAGCAGATCTTAAATCGATGTCATTATCTATGATGACTGGTGACTTCCCCCCCAGCTCTAAGGTAACGGGAGTCAGGTTGTGCGCCGCAGCTTGAGCAACCAATTTCCCGACCTGAGTTGAACCAGTGAAAATAAGATGATCGAAAGGCAGCTTAGAAAAATAGCTTGAGATATCAGCTTCACCCTCAACTGGATAAATATGCCCCTCCACACTGGTAAAGATATTACTTAATACAAGATTGGTGTGAGGAGTATGCTCGCTTAACTTAACCATGACGCGATTGCCCGCTGCAATAGCGGTAGCAATTGGGGCAATGCTCAAAACAATTGGAAAATTCCATGGGACGATCACCCCCACCACACCAAGAGGCTGATACTCGACTCTCACCGAAGATGGAAATAGGAACAAACCAGATTTTCTCCGACTCGATCGCATCCACTTTTTGAGATGTTTAATGGTGTAATTGATGTGCATTATTGCTGGGAGTAAATCACAAACTAGGCTGTCGAAGCGAGTTCTTGAGCCGTAATCTAGACTCAGTGCATCAACAAGAGCGTCTTGGTTTTCAACCAATACCCGTTTGAGAGATTTCAGCCTCTCTACACGGGTACTATAGGTCGAAAAAGGATCGTTTTGATAATATGTTTTTACCTCCGCATAGAGTTGGTAAAGCTCCTCTTGAGTGCGGACATGCTCTTTTTGCCAGCGACTAAAATCAACAACGCCTTCCATCTGGTTATATTACTCAATTGCCCCTTATGTCCGATAACTATAGTATGCCCACATTGCGAAGCGCAGTGACCAAAAACACAATTCTAATCAAGTCATCAGAATCTATGTACTTTAACGGCATTACAGCTTAGCTATAACCGACTTAAAATGCTCAAGACCGATAGTGCCTACCACTCTCTGCGGAGCAATTTCTGATCCACTTGCATCATAAAAGAAGACCGCAGGGGGGCCAAATACGTTTCGATCTGCTAACCAAGCCATCTGTTCAGGAGTACTCTCAGTGACATCAAACTTTATTGTCTTCCAGTCAGAAAACTTAGAAAGTACCATTCGATCAGTAAACACTTCGCTTTCAATGACCTTACACGACACGCACCAGTCCGCGTACAGATCCAACATTACCCGCTGGTTTTGCTGCTTCGCTAAAGCTAAGCTTTGATCTAATGCGCGTACAGAATCCACTTTGACAAAAGGCAATACAGACGTTTGCCCTTGTTTGGTTGGTGCAGAGACAAGGTTCAGAGGTTTAAGAGGATCGTGTGAGCCAAGTAACATGCCCACAAAAATAATCAAGCCGTAAAACAAAGACATAAATGCCGCTAGCTTTCTCGTTCTCGCCCAACCAGGTAGAGCAGAGTCCAAAGCTCCAAAATGAATACCACTACCAATGGCAAGCACTGCCCAAAAAAGCATAATAAGCCATGATGGCGCAAATCGACTGACCAAAACAATCGCCACGGCAAGTAACAAAATACCGAATACTTGCTTGATGACGACCATCCAAGGTCCGGACTTAGGCAGCAACTTACCCCCACTAATCCCAATTAAAATCAGTGGTACCCCCATGCCTAATGCCATAACAAATAAGGTCACACCACCTAACACCCAGTCTTGTGTGGTCGACACGTACAACAAAGCGCCTGCTAATGGCGCACTCACGCAAGGTGACACGACCAAAGCAGATAAAGCGCCCATGGCAAAGACACCAGCAACTTTACCACCACCGATGTTATCTGAACGAGAAGTCAGCTTTTGCTGTAGTGTCGATGGAAGCTGTAGTTCATAAAAACCAAACATGGCCAATGCAAGGAGAACAAATACGATAGCGAACAGAGACAATAACCATGGCTGCTGCATGGCCGCTTGAAGGTTGACCCCTTTGGCTAAGGTGGTCACCAAAATACCTGTCAATGCATAGCTTGAAGCCATACCAAACACATAGGAAGTTGACAGCAACAGCCCTTTCTTGCCGGTCATCTTAGCATCACCGCCGATAATACTCGAAAGGATTGGCACCATAGGTAAAACGCAGGGGGTAAGGGAAAGACCAAGACCGAGCAAAAAGAAAATCAACAAGGCTTGTGCTTTGGGCGTATGGGCCAATAGTTCAGATAATCCTGTGGTATTTTCCGCTAAGACATTAATATTTTTCCAACTCAAAATAGGTGATGAACTAGACAAACGAGCTGGTAAATCCAGTGTTATTGTCTGGGGTAAATAGCATAAACCTTGTTCAGAGCAGCCTTGATAGCGGACTCTAATTTTCCCTTCCCCACTGTATGGAATAAGCACTGTTACAGGCTGATTGAAGACAACCACATCACCAAAATACTTATCTTGCTTAGGTTTGCCCGCATATGAAAACTGAGGTTCGCTGAGCAAAACTTTGCTATTGGTAGAGAACTTAAATCTGCCTTTATAGAGATAATATTGCGGCTGGATAGCAAAATGGATCTGTACCCCTTGCTCTGTCACAGACCATTGATAAGGGAAGGCCTCCTCAACGGGCAGAAACTCTTGTTCCTGCGCCAAAGAGAACCAAGGAAAGTAGATGAAAAGAGCAAGAATAAACGTCCTTAGCATGCGACAAACTCCGTGTCCTGATGGATGGATAATTGATCGTCAATAAATACAACCCCAACGTCGCTTGGTACTTCTAGTTTGGGATCAATAGTAAGTGCGGTACTCAATGCACCGGCCTCTAGGGCTGTCGGAGCCAATACACTGACTGAGAGTACGTTAGGATGTGTTCCGTATTGAGATAGAATGTGCGAGCTTTGCTGATCAGCAAATTGAAAATTCCGCTCATAATGAGCCGAAGTGGTCAGCGCCGCATTCACTAATGGCAAAGAGAACCACGGTTCACTTTTATTCTTTGGGTTTCTGACCGCCACATTAAACGCAGAGCCATCTGGCTTTTGACCCAAGGCTCTAATATCTCCGCCAAAGTTAACCAATGCTGATGATACACCCAGTGACTGAGCGATATTAATCGCTTGATCAACGGCAAATTCCTTAATCACCCCACCAAGATCAAACTGAGTCTCTATTGCTGGGACAGTAAGCGTATGTTCTGCTATCGACCAAGCTTGAGGCCCCATAAAGTGTTTAGCACTCTCATAAGCCGTAGATTTATCCAGTTCGGGTTTTTTATTGATTAGCGACTTAACTGTTCCAACCGTTGGATCGAATATTCCTTTGGTTCCATCGACTAAACGTCTAACAACTTCAAACACTGTGTGGCTTTCATCATCCAAAATCACGGTAGAAGTTTTACGCTGATTAACAACTTGGTTAAGCCATGATGACTGTGAATAGAAGTTATACTTTTCTTCTAATCGCCGGGTATTGGATTCGATCATCGCCACGATACTTTTCGCATCAGTAGTGCCGTATAGCTGGACTTCACACACGACTGTCATGGCTTGAAACCTATGTATAAAAGGAAGATTAGAATTCATAGGTTGCTCCAACCGCCCACCACTGGGCTTCAAATCCATTGGATTGCTCATAATAAGCGCCCAATAGATTCAAACGTAGCGTTTTATGTAGCTTTACACTCACTCCAAGTTCATACGAGTTAGCGGTAAAATCTCCTAGGCGCAAATCCGATGTTGCATATCCTGTTGATGCAAAAGTTGGGTCACTTCCATCAGGGTCACGGTAAAAGTCAGCCGCCGATTGTGTGTACCAAAAATATCCAGGCGCTAGTGTTAGCCAACTATTTAACTGCCAGGAAAATTTGCCTCCAATCTGGTGCGAGCTAACGCCCCAGTCGTCATTGAAAAACTTGTAACGCGGACGCAGCACAATGGACTCAGCCAGGGACCAGAAAGCTTGAATATTTACACCACCAGACACGCGTTTATCTGGACGCGAATCCTGACCCAAAAAGACTTCATCAGACCCTATACTACCATTGCCATCAATATCTACTTCCCTTAGGACGGTCAAGTAATGGTTACTCAAATATCCGGAGCGATATCCCGCATAAGCCGTTAAAATCATATAATAATTAGGCGTAAAAGTTTGCGATAATCCAGCTTCTAAGTTGGCAGTAAATATATCTTCCCAAGCTTGAGAGTTTCCCGTAGTTTCATACTTACCAAACGCCATGGTCTCATCAAATAAAGCTGACATACCCAAACTGTATGACCGGTTCTTTTGGGAGTCTGCATATATTAACCCTTTGGCATTCACGCCAAGACTTCTATAGTCTTCTTCGGTGGAATAGTTACCACCAAAAGTCCATTCATTACGCAGCTCATCTCGATAAGTGACGCTGCCATTAATTGATTGACGAGTGTCTTCTAGTTCGTACTTTTGCACTTTGTAGTTACTGCTGTTTGGATCATAACCTGCACGTATAACTTGGTCTGTCATCCCCTGTGCTTGCAAAGTTTTGAGTGCTCGATTATTTTTATCCGCCACACTCGCGATCGGTGTTGTTGGCCCCCATGCTGGAGATGCCCCAGAGACAGTGTCGTAGCCCAGTTCAAGGTTAATTGTCCAATCCAAACCAATGCTTTTTTCAATCGAAACGATACTGTCACCAGCTTTCACTTTGTCATCGTATTCTTGGTAATTCAGGTAGTGTACTGAAATATGATCTTCAGCCATTACGTTATTGGCCACAGCCGCTGCACCAAGCAGAGTAATAGGTAATTTCTTCATTGTTATTTAGTTTGATAATCTAGTTACAACCGCAACCGCCGCCACCGACGCCACTGCCACCCACTGAGCCTTGTTTGTACGAAAAGACTTTTTCAGAAAACAAATCGAATTCAGGTACAGGCCCACCGGGCTTCATTTCTTTTTTAGCGAGTGTCCCTTTTTGCCAGGGTTTGACCGCCTCAATACCAAGCGCTTCATCGACAAAAGCCAAGGCGGAGGCGTCATTGGTCTCTGCCTCGGGTGCTAACTTGGGTAAATTTAAGTTCTCTGCCTTTGGTTTCACCAATTCAATATTGCGCCGAACCCCAACTTCAGAGCGGCCACTGGTATATACCTGAGTTGAAATAACCTCTTCTTCAACCGTCTTTTGCTGCGCTGAAGGCTCATTCTCCACCGTGCTTTTTTTACCCAAATGACTCAAATCGAGTTTGGGCGCTGCACCAAACACAGCTGGAGTAAGCAAAAGAGTTGATATCACTATGCTTAGCCTCATAACTGAACTCCCATTTGGGCCAAATCATCTAAAATAACGCTACGAATATCCGTAATAGCGCCAAAACGAACTTTCACCACTTGTCCTTGGTAAACGTAATACAGAGCTGGCATCCCTACGGGTTTAAATTGTGCAATTAACTGCTGCTTTGGATCATTGATCACTGGAAAGTTAAGCCCTAAAGACTTTTGAAATTCCAGCCCGACTTCAATATCCTCATCAACGTCAACACCCACAAAAGTAACGCCTGTACCAGATAGCTCGCCATATAACTGATTAACGACTGGTAATTCATGGCGACAAGACACACACCATTCGGCAAAGAAATCGACAATAGTCAGTCGATTAGGATCCAACTTTAATTCATTCGAAGCACTCTCTGTCAGTGTCTCCCCTTCTTGAAATGCAAACGTGGTAAAAGGGATACATATAACGAGCACCATAGCCAATAACTTAACCATTTTTATTTCCTTATGTTTTCTGAACTTATTTCTGCCCAAAGTTAAGAGTCGTGTCATAGTCGACATACAATACTTTTGAAAAATACTCATCCAGTTCCTGAGTATTGGTTGCCGACAAAACTTGACCTTTCAATTCGATATTGAGTGCGGCATCCACGCAGCGACTAAACTGCTCCAGTCGATAATCAGGAATATTAAAGCCTATAAAATTCAATTGAATACCGAACTCATTTGCCAAGCGATCACAAATTCCTGCGGAGATAAGCTCATCCAACGCTGAACTGCCGTCGACACCATCTGTCATCAAAATTAACCTTTGTGTAGGATGAGTAGCGTACGGACGATAATTCCACTCTTGACGCCACTTGGGTATGAGCTGTCGAGCGCCCCAAATCAATCCTTGAAATGAACTTGTTCCACCTGTAGTTTGCAAATTTTCAATGGCGTGTTTAACTTCCCTCATATTGTCGGTCAGTGGCATAACGGGTGAAGAGCCGCTGCAATCAAGAAGAAAATCATTTTGTTCCTTCAGCTCCACTGTCTTTTCTGAGTGAATTTTATCTAAGTTAGATACTGTCTTTTCGGCAGAAAACCTATCGTTTTCATCTTTGCTTATCCCATTGGCACATTGCACTCCCGTGACATTTGCCCATGCGGGATTAACAATCGACACACCGTCAGAAAAAGGGACAATTGAGATACTCACCGCTCTGCGCCCAGCAAGCTCAACATTGTTATGTTCAATGCGATTAACCGCTCGGCTAAGGATGTTTTTCAGGGTTTGAATGGAGCCGACCATGGAACTAGAAATATCCAGTACTAGCGCCATTTCTGTAGGCGTCACTTTTGCTACATGATGAATGTAGGTATGCTCCATTGCTCGAGACTCAGCGGCGTTAGAACCCTGACCAATGCCCAATAGAGAAAAGGGACTATCAAGATGATAACTGATGCTAATCTCACAGTCCGTACCAAACTGATACTCGCCGCTCACCCCACGTATTTTAGGTTGGTAATAGTCTAAGTAAGCCTGGGAAAGATCGGCTTCAGAGGTGGCACTAAATGCACAAGCTAATGCCGCTGTATCAGCTGCTTGCATCGCACGATTGTGGAGCTGAATATTAAACCCAACCATTATGGTAGTCAGTGTTAATGCTAACAAAGGTACTAACAAAGCAAGAAAAGACAAAGAAACAGAACCAAACACCCGATTACGCACTGTACTTTCTCCCAATCACCGCAGCTTGACTTTGAAGCTTTGTAGGCAACGGCAAACTTAACCACTCAAAAATCGAGTTCACAGATTCTAAAGGTTTAGACACACACAAAGTTACTTGGTAAAGGTCAGCCGTCTTTCCTTGAAGAGACGCGATCATTCTCTGACTTTTGGGAGCAAGAGCGGCAAGTGATTCAATCTGCTTTTCACCCTGACAATCGTTGCCTGAGCGTTGGGTGATGATTTGGGTCTCATTCCCTGAAGAAAAGCGCATTTCCAATATCAAACCTACGCGGCTTAAATCCAAATCAGCCGGTAAGGAGGGTTTCGCCAAAACCATTAGGTGGTCAGCACTATCCGAGTAGTAAGGTGTGATTTGCCTATTTGACACTAGCGCTCGCGATGCAGCACTGACCAGAGAATAGACCGTGCTGTCTAAGCGAGTTTGTAGATACAAGATTTTGTAAACCGCAAACAAGCCCAGTACGATCACCAGAAACCCCACAACCATTGCAGGGAACTCGATAACAGCAGAGCCGCATTGCCTGTATACTTTACGCGTCATAACTAACCAACACTGTTCGGCTTAAGTTGGTCAGAGATGGCAAAGACTCTGAAAATTTGGGAGCCAACAAAAACTGGAATTGATAGTTAATACGATATTGGGCAAGCATAGCCTGAGGCGAGCTGACCAACTGACCTGATGCTAAAGACGCCACACTATCGGCATAGCTTGGAGCATCAATTTGGATATTATCCAAATTCAATAAAGGAAACTGAGCAATATGTTCGCGCATTTTTTCTGCGACGGTAGGCGAAGGTATCATGGTTCGGGCATCACGAATCGCTGACGATACCGCAGATTCGAAAACCATAGTCACCCACATGAGCCGAATCAGCTCAAAGCCGACCAACACAAGCATCATCAGCGGCAATATTACCATCGCAAACTCTATCGTCTGACTGCCTTTGTTGCGACGAAACATCATTAACGAATTCCTTGTTTCGCAAGAGCTTGGTAATAAAAAAGCGTACTTTCGAGTTCAGACCGGCTGAGCTCTGCGGAGGCAATAGTTTTAGCCGCATCAAGTTTACCGCTAGACGCATAAGATAAAGCGAGATTCAGTCGCATCTTACTTGTTGCTTCCCCTCGGCTGTAAATAGGATATAAGATTTGAATACTTTGTTCTGGGCGACCGTCTAAGAGCCAACCTAACGCTAGGTTATTTCGATACTCCATGCTATCAGGCCGGATGTTTATCGCACTTTTAAACGCATCACGAGCCTTTATGTAGTCTTTTTGTAGTGAGTAAGCCACGCCCAAACTATTTAATGCTACGTCGTCCATTTTATTTGTCTCAACAGCATCAAACAGTTTACTTTCAGCGAATTGGATATTACCAATAGCAAGATGTGCTCGGCCTAATTCCCGATCAAACTCTGAAGACGGTGCCAGTGCACTAATGCCGTTCACTTAAGGTGAGCGGCATTGTTTTTTCTGGGGTATCGGCT
>NZ_JAYQDQ010000005.1:40378-103112 GCF_038138445.1 Vibrio sp. | reverse complement strand
TATTTTTAGTCGGTGCCAGCTTTCAGTTAAATGGGGCTCACCGCCAGCTTACGAAGAAAACATGGCGCTGGCGTATATGCGAGGGAAAAAGCGAGGCTGGGCATTTGCTCTATCTAGTCAAAGGCGTAAAATTTTCCAAGAGCGAATAAGTATTCTTGGACTTGGTTTGGAAGACCGATTGGGCGATAGCATTGGTTTACTCTCTGGAGGGCAGCGACAAGCTGTGAGCCTTGTTATGGCTACGTTAGCTGATAGCAAGATTTTGCTCCTTGATGAGCACACCGCTGCACTTGACCCTAGAATGGCGATGTTTGTTATCGAACTCACCAAAACTCTTGTGAGTGAGTTTCAATTGACTGTGATCATGGTAACCCACTCAATGAAAGATGCTCTAGCATGTGGCGATCGCACTGTGATGATGCATCAAGGAGAAATTGTTCTCGATGTTTCGGGTGAGCAAAGAGCCAATTTACAGGTTACAGACTTGCTCGATATGTTTTCTCACGTTAAAGGAGAGGAGCTGTCGGATGATAGTCTCCTTCTCAACTAGTTATGTCAATCTATGCTGTGGGTTCGGCGCTTTGGTATTCCTTTATCCGTTCAACAATAGGCGCTGCTTTATTGAAAGTCCTTATTTCTCGAAACAACTCGTTTGCTTGAGGGTATTCTTGACGCAGGTAAGAAAACCACTGTTTGACACGATTGGGATAGTAAAGCCCTTTGTCACCTTTCATTTCGTACTGAGAATAAAGCAGTAATAGCTTGATGACATCTTGCCAAGGCATGGCCGCTTGGTTGTGTTTGACTACATTACCTAAGTTGGGGACATTAAACGCACCGCGGCAAACCATCAGAGAATCGACACCTGTGGTTTCAATGCAAGCTTGCCCGTCTTGATAATTCCATATTTCACCATTTGCGATGAGAGGAATGTCAAAGCGCTGGCGGATTTCATTGATATAAGACCACTTTATTTCACTGGCTTTGTATCCGCCTGTTTTGGTCCGAGCGTGCACTGTAAGCTCATTAGCGCCTGCGCTTTGTATCGCATCAACAATCTCAAAGCAGTCGTTAGGATTATCCCATCCCAAGCGAATCTTTGCGCTAAGTGGAACATGTGATGGAAGTGCGTTTCGACAGGCCCTAACGACTTGATGAACTAGGTCAGGGTGTTGCAGTAATGCTGCACCGCCTTTACTTTTATTGACCAGTTTTGCTGGACAGCCAAAGTTAATATCAACACCTTTAGCACCAAGCTCTGCAGCTCTGACGGCATTTTCAGCCATCCAATGCGGGTCTTGTCCTAGTAGCTGAATATGAACTGGTACTCCTGACTTAGTTTTAGACCCTTGCTTTAGCTCAGGGCACAGACGATAGAAAACATGCTCAGGCAGTAATTGATCAACAACGCGAACAAACTCAGTAACACAAAGGTCATAGTCGTTAATATCGGTTAAGATCTCGCGCATTAAATGGTCTAAAACGCCCTCCATAGGGCCTAAAACTACTCGCATAAACAATGTCTCTTGATCAGGAGGCGTGATTTTAGAGATTTCCCAGCAAGATGTCTAATTACCTGAGAGACTTGTCTATAGGTTAACTTTAAACCTGCGAATATGCTTTAGCTGTAAAGACAACAGTGACCGCTGTCATTTGGTCAGGTTATAATGGCCAAAGCTATTATGACGTCTGAAGTACATGCATGACTTATCCACTATTAAAACTTGAAACTGAAGAATCTGAGATTTTCATCGAGGGCGTGATCCTTGCGGCTAACTTAGCGACAAAGCCATTGGATCCTGAACTATGGCTGTCAGAGGTTCTTCCTAACCATACGCCCAATGCTAAAACTGAGGTCGAGCAGCATATTCACAAGCAATATGCTTATTTAAAACGCAATGAGTATTCGTTGTTGTCATTGCTCGATGCTTCTCAAAAGGATGAGCAATTGGCGGACTTCGCGGAAGGTTTTATGACTATGTGGCCCAAGGTAGAGCCACAGTGGCAAGAGGTGAACCTTGTCGATGGCTCATTAAGAATGCTTCAAGCTTTGCTCACGACATTAATGTTGGCTATTGATGAAAGTAAGACTCAAGATGAGATGAAAGCCGCTGGCGTTGACTCTCCACCCGCGTTAAATGATTTAGTTCCGCAACTTGATTTAATGATCAATGAAGTAGCACTTGCTGCAGATGAAATCATGTTAGGCACGAAAGCGCAGTCACTCAATCCATTTAAAGGTGTGGGCCGCAATGATCAGTGCCCGTGTGGTAGCGGGAAAAAATTTAAACAGTGTTGTGGCCAATAGAACAAAGTTAACCGAAATCGGTCAAACATCCTGATATCAAGATGTAAAGTTGTAGTGTCGACTTAATAGGATAAAAAGAATGAAAAAATTTGCTGTACTATTTTTGCTGAGCTTTTCTGTGTTTGCAGCGCCTAAAGACGAGCTAAGTAAAAGGCTGCAACTGTCAGAAGGCTTTAGCGCTGATTTTACCCAGAAGTTAATTAGCCCAGAAGGCGATGTGTTAACTAAAGGTGCTGGAAAAGTAGATATTTCTAGACCAAGTTTGTTTCGCTGGGAAACCACTTCGCCTGATGAAAATGTGTTGGTATCTGATGGAAAGTCATTGTGGTACTACAGCCCGTTTATAGAGCAGGTAAGTATTTACTCACAGGAACAAGCCACAGAGCAAACACCGTTCGTGTTGCTGACTCGTAACAAACCCAGTGATTGGGATAGCTATAAAGTTTCCCAGCAAGGTGATTTCTTTACATTAATTCCAACCTCAGTTGATAGCAATCAAGGTAGCTTCAAGCTTGAAATTGATAAAAAAGGAGCGGTAAAAGGTTTTAGTATTGTTGAACAAGACGGTCAGAGAAGTGACTTCAAATTTAACAATGTCAGTTTATCTAAACCGAGCTCCGAGCGTTTCACTTTTACCATTCCTAAAGGGGTTGAGGTTGATGATCAAAGGAAATAGCAATGAGTAATTATTGTTTGGACTTTACAGGGCAAGAGGACTTTCGGCCGCTTGCCGCAAGAATGCGCCCAACAAGGTTTGAGCAGTATATTGGGCAGCGACATATCTTAGCGGAAGGTAAGCCCCTGCGCCGTGCTCTTGAGTCTGGACATCTGCATTCTATGATCCTTTGGGGACCTCCAGGTACAGGAAAGACGACTTTGGCTGAAATTTCGGCCAATTATGCTCATGCCGAAGTAGAGCGCTTATCTGCTGTTACTTCAGGTGTTAAAGATATACGCTTGGCGATTGAGAAAGCGCGTGAGCACCAAGTAGCCGGGCTTCGCACCATCTTGTTTGTTGACGAAGTTCACCGGTTTAACAAATCTCAGCAAGATGTTTTTTTGCCTCACATTGAAGATGGCACCATTACTTTTATTGGTGCGACGACAGAGAACCCATCATTTGAATTGAATAACGCCCTGCTATCGCGCGCACGTGTGTATAAGCTTACTTCTCTATCAGTACAAGATATTTATCAAACACTTGAGCAAGCCATTAATGATGAAGAATTGGGCTTGGGCAAATTTAAAGCTCACTTTGCTGACCACGTACTTGACCGTCTATCTGAATTAGTCAATGGCGATGCTCGTATGTCACTGAACTATCTGGAGTTACTCTATGACATGGCGATAGAGGATGAACAAGGAGTCAAGCAGATAACCTTACCACTGCTCGCTGAAGTGGCAGGAGAGAAGGTATCTCGTTTTGATAACAAAGGCGATATTTGGTACGACTTAATTTCTGCAGTACATAAATCGATTCGAGGCTCAGACCCTGATGCAGCGCTTTATTGGGCTGCAAGAATGATTGCTGCTGGGTGTGACCCTTTATACATTGCTCGCCGTTTGTTGGCAATTGCATCAGAGGATATTGGCAATGCTGACCCAAGGGCAATGCAAGTGGCTTTATCTGCTTGGGATTGTTTTGCTCGAGTTGGCCCAGCGGAAGGTGAAAGAGCGATTGCGCAAGCTATTGTCTATTTGGCCTGTGCTCCCAAAAGTAATGCGGTATATACGGCTTGGAAGCAAGCACTTCAAGATGCTCATAATCAGCCTGAGTACGAGGTTCCTGTTCATCTGCGTAATGCTCCAACCGGATTAATGAAAGATCTTGGTTATGGTGAAGAGTATCGTTATGCCCATGATGAAGCCGGAGCTTATGCGGCCGGCGAGAATTACTTCCCTCAAGAGATGCAGGATACACGCTATTACTTTCCGACAAATCGAGGCTTAGAGGTAAAAATTGCGGAAAAGTTAGATTATCTAGCAAGTTTAGATGCAAAAAGCCCACAAAAGCGCTATGAATAAGCCTCTTTTTTGGATACATTTGTCAGGCTAATTATCAAAGCGCTTGGGCACGATGTTTAAGCGTAAATTTCACTACACCAAAGCATAGGATTAACAATGCTGGATTCTAAATTACTTCGTACAGAGCTGGATGATACAGCTGAAAAACTGGCGCGTCGTGGCTATAAGCTAGACGTAGAGACAATCCGTACACTTGAAGATCAACGTAAGTCGATCCAAGTCGAAGTTGAAAATTTACAATCCAGTCGTAATTCGATCTCCAAGCAGATAGGCCAGAAAATGGCGGCAGGAGACAAAGAAGGTGCAGAAGAGATTAAAAAGCAGATAGGTACACTCGGCAGTGATCTTGAAGCTAAAAAAATACAACTCGCAGAGATCCAGAATAAGTTGGAATACATTACTTTGTCAGTGCCTAACTTACCTGATGATGAAGTGCCTGCAGGTAAAGACGAAAATGATAATGTTGAAGTGTCGCGCTGGGGTGAACCCAAGTCTTATGACTTCGAGGTTAAAGATCATGTAGATTTGGGCGAGATGGGCGGTGGCCTTGATTTTGCCTGCGCAACAAAAATTACTGGCGCAAGATTTATAGTAATGAAGGGGCAATTTGCGCGTCTTCACCGTGCTATCGCTCAGTTTATGCTTGATTTACATACAGAAGAGCATGGCTATACAGAAGTTTATGTACCTTATTTGGTTAATTCCGACAGCTTATATGGTACAGGACAATTACCTAAGTTTGGCGAAGATCTTTTCCATACCGAGCCATTAACTGAAAAAGTTAACGATGAAGAACCACGTAAGCTCTCTCTTATTCCTACAGCGGAAGTGCCAGTGACCAATATGGTGAGAGACACCATAGTTGATGAAGCAGATTTGCCGATTAAGATGACGGCACATACGCCATGTTTCCGTTCTGAAGCAGGTTCGTATGGCCGTGATACGCGTGGACTGATCCGTATGCATCAGTTTGATAAGGTTGAACTGATTCAAATTACCAAGCCAGAAGATTCAATGGCGGCTTTGGAAGAGTTAACTGGACATGCTGAAAAAGTACTGCAAATGCTAGAACTGCCATATCGTAAGGTTATTCTATGTACTGGCGATATGGGCTTTGGCGCTCGTAAAACCTATGATCTAGAAGTCTGGGTTCCAGCACAAGAGACATATCGTGAGATTTCATCTTGTTCGAATACTTGGGATTTCCAAGCTCGTCGTATGCAAGCTCGTTTTCGTCGTAAAGGTGAGAAAAAACCAGAGCTACTACACACATTAAACGGTTCAGGTTTGGCTGTCGGTCGTACTATGGTGGCGATTCTGGAAAACAACCAAGAAGCCGATGGTCGCATTGCTATTCCTGCCGTCCTCCAGAAGTATATGGGTGGTGTGACTCACATAGGGTAAGAGCGGTATTCAACTAAAAGCCAGCCCAAGGGCTGGCTTTTTTGTATCATTACCCTCGCAAGATAGGGTACGTATAAAAAACTAAGTGGCTAAAGTTAAACAAGAAGTGAATCAGAACGGCAGCCCATAGCCTTCCGGTTAGATGAAAAACCAATCCGTAACCAAGTCCTGCTAGCGTGGCAAATATTATCAGTAGTGGGCCTCCTGCAAAGTGAGCGACACCGAATAACAAACTCGTGATGACGAGAGCAATGTATAAGCCAAATTTATCCGTTAGCTTTTGCTGAATAAAGCCTCGAAATAGTGCTTCTTCGGCGACGCTGGTGAACATTAGGTTGTTAAATGCAAATAACCACCACCATGATGGTATAGTCAATTCAGGCTTGATAGCACCAAGTAGCGATGCGATGGGTAGTAGAGCAAAAAGCAAGGTACAAACAATCAATAACCCGCGATAATTTGCTTGCCGTGGCTTACCTAATAAGGGTGGGAAAATGCATAGTAGTGCAAAAAATACGAGTGGCTTGTCCAAATTCATGTACATATTGAAGTCTGCACTGAGAGGACCTGCTTGAACTTTTTCTAGTACCTGAGGATTATTAAAGCCAGGGATTAGATGAAGGAAAAGAGCGACACAACAGATAACTGCAAAAGCAGATAGAGCCGTTGATGGCATCCATGTTTTGTTTCTTAAGTAGTAAAGAGCGGTAAAAAGCGTGCTAACCAGTATAAAGCCAACGGGCGTTACAACCCCAAAATACAGGGCACTAAGCAGAACGACGGCGAGAAGAATCGATGAAGCTTTGTTTACCTTGAGAAAAGCTGCTGCAATTGAAATTGCGAGTATTAGCCAAACCCATATTTGGATGTCTATTTGCATATCTTGGGCTCATTTATTTTTAAAGCCACATCATGAACCGAATTGTCCGAGTGAACAAGTGGACTTAAACTCATCAGATCAATTTATTGAAAAGCCGATAAGTCATCGGCTTATTTGATATGCTTTGCTCAAGCGGCTAAGAATTAAATAGACATTTCGCCTCTTAATACTTGCTGCATCTGCGCCTTTACCTGCTCATAACTGAGGTTTTGGCTGAGTAGATAGTGAAGTTTTGCCAATGCAGCTTCTGGTGTCATGTCATATCCACTGATCACACCTGCTTCAGCAAGAGCACAGCCTGTGGCATATCCCCCCATGTTGACTTTACCTGCCAAGCATTGGGTAAGGTTGACTACAATAACCCCCCGTTCTGATGCATCTTTAAGGTGAGACAGAAGTTCTGGGTTTTGTGGGGCATTACCTACACCAAAAGTAAGCAAAATCATAGCATTAACAGGTTGTAGTAGTGTATTACGAATTACTTCATGGGAGATCCCTGGGTACATGGTGATCACGCCAATCGGCTGTGGTGTAATATCGTGTACTTTAAATGTACCAGCAGGCTTTTCGTCCACAACAATATCACTACTGATCTGAATGTTGATACCAGCTTCTAAAAGGGGAGATAGGTTTGGAGAGGTGAATGCATTAAAACCATCTGCGTGTGACTTAGTGCTTCGATTACCACGCATTAGCTTATTATTGAAGAAAAGCGTGACCTCATTAATTGGATAGTTCGCCGCTATGTGGAGAGCATTAAGCAAATTGGCTTGGCCATCAGATCTAAGCTCTGCCAATGGAATTTGGGATCCTGTTACAATTACAGGCTTTGATAAGTTTTCAAGCATAAATGACAAAGCTGATGCCGTATAAGCCATAGTATCAGTGCCGTGCAAGATGACAAATCCATCGTATTTATCGTAATTGCTTCGGATATCATCTGCAATTTGCTGCCAATCTTTTGGAGTCATATCCGATGAGTCGATTAAAGGAGCATATTCATGGATGGTAAATTTTGGCATTTCAGGACGCTGGAACTCCGGCATACTTGCTAACTGCTTTTCCATGAAGCCAGCCACGGGAACGTATCCGTGATCGTCAGACTTTTTCATTCCGATGGTTCCGCCAGTATAAGCGATATATATATGTTTTCTTGCCATAGCTTAAAAAACCAGTCAATTGTAGGGGAACAGAGCGTGGGATTATATATTAATATAAGCCAAGAAAAAGTGGGTAGCTCCTCATCAGCTTTCTTTTATCTGTTGAATTGTCAATAAATGTACTAACTAAAGCCCTAAGGTGGTGTTTATCGTTTGTTAAGGGACTGCAACATACGGTGGATAAGCTCTTCACTAGGCTGGTATGACCAATAAATTGGACTGGTCAGTTGTTTGTAAAATGACATGCGTTAAATTTTGCTACTATCCAAAGCTTATATGTGACTTAAACCAATCTTTTGGTTTTTATAGTAATACTTAGGTAAATAATTGGTTTAGCGAGAACACAGACTATTTCTTGGAAATTCATATAAGTATTGTGCCTATTTTCTCCCATATATGAATTGTAATTTAATTAGCCAGCAGTATGAGGTTTTGTATGCCTAGACAATTTTTGGTGCTTTTTTCTCTATTTTTTGTGTTATTTACCACTCCCTCGTTTTCAAGTCAGCAAGAAGGCGACCAGATCTGTGCTGCCGCACAAGCGGCCTATTTTAAGTTCAGAGGGCTAGATATTGGCACTAATGCAAGTTATATCAAGGCTCTGGAGTCAGTTGACCCAAAAACATTTGGCATCTCGGTTGTGACAGTAGACGGACGTGTTTGTGAATTTGGAGACTACGACGCGCCAGTTTCTATTCAGTCTGTTTCCAAAGTGTTTACTCTAGCACTGTTGATGAAAGACAAAGGGCCAGATTTTGTTGAAGAGACAATCGGAGTTCAGCCTACAGGCATGCCTTTTAATTCTGTGTTGGCGATTGAGAATCAGCATGGCTCTCCATCAAACCCTTATGTAAATGCTGGAGCTATCTCTACTGTGAGCTGGTTAACGCCTCAAAATGAAACAGATCGTTGGAAGGTGATTAAGAGCAATATGGATAGCTTTGCAGGAAAAAAGCTAAGCCTTAACAATGATGTTTTGCAGTCGGAGATGGAGGGCAACAAACGTAATCTCGGTATTGCTACTCTGCTCGACTCGTACGGAAAACTTGGTTCCAGCCCCCTCGATGCAGTGACCACGTATACGAAGCAGTGTTCACTTAATGTCACCTCACATGATCTAGCAGTAATGGGTTCAGTTCTTGCCAACTATGGCTCTCATCCAATTACACATAAACAAATATTAAATGGTGATTATGTACCAAACATATTGTCTTCAATGGTTATGTCGGGGGTTTATGACAATTCAGGCAGCTGGTTTTATGAAACGGGAGTACCTGCTAAAAGCGGTGTCGGTGGTGGGTTTATTGCCATTATACCAGGGAAAATGTCGATAGGTGTGGTGTCTCCACCACTTGATGAATTCGGTAATAGTGTGCGAGCACAAAGAGCGGTGAGTTACATTGTTAATGAGATGAACTTAAATCCTTACGCCAACCAAAAGTAACCTTGATCTAAAAAATGAGCCAGTATTGACAATGAATACTGGCTATATAAAGTCCCTTTGTCGCTCGAAAGTCAGTTTTTAGAGTATAAAAAGACTTTTGGCAGTGAAGAATTTCGGCAGCACTTCACACTTTTCGTACATCCGACTATCCTTATTTGAGACTAGATAAAATAAGAGCTAGGTTTCATATGAAAGGCAAACGTCGATACTTGAGTATTAATAAAAAGTTACTCTTCGCCGTCACCATTATTAGTGTATTTCTTGCCCTGACGACAACCAGTTACAACCTCTATCACCGACTACAACTCGATATAAGTCATATCAATAACGCGCTATCTAATATAAAAGTGAGTCAGTTGTCGAGTATTACCAGTAGTTTATGGGTGGAAGATAGAGCTTTACTCAAATCGCAGATTGAAGGTTTGCTAACCTTGCCAGGAGTAGACTACGCCAACATCTGGAATGATAAAGAGTCAGTGATTGAAAGAGGTCAGCGACTGGATGAAAATGCGATCGCGCAAGTATGGCCATTGGAATATCAGCTCAATGGTAAAAGCTACGTGCTGGGCAATTTGATTATCCAATCAGATCTAACGCCCACCTATGATAGTTTGTGGCTGCAGTTTGTTCATATTCTTTTTGCAGAAAGTATTCGCATTTTACTCTTACTGACCAGCGTTCTTGCTTTCACTTGGTTCTTCGTTATCAAGCGCATTAATCTGATGGAGAAAACAGTGAGTAATAGTGAAAATGCTCAGGCTCCAAATAAAATTCTGCTGCCTCATGCATGGTTTAGAGATGAAATTACGAACTTAGCGGATAGATATAATCATTCTAGCGATGTGATTGAAAGCCATTACGCCCAACTTAATCAAGCGAGGGAAGATGCAGAGCGAGCAAAAGATGATGCGATTAAGGCCAGTAAAGCCAAAAGTAGCTTTCTGGCAAATATGTCACATGAAATTCGAACACCTCTAAATGGTGTGATAGGTATTTCAGAAGTTCTTTCCGATACCTCGTTAACGGCTATTCAACGTGATTACGTTTGTACTATCGAGACGTCATCCCACCTATTACTCAATCTTATTAATGATATTTTGGATTTTTCCAAGGTTGAATCTGGGATGTTAGTCATTAGCCCCAACGCCACCAATATAAGAGAATCTATTTACGATATCGCATCAATTGTGTCACCTAAAGCTCAAGAAAAAGGCATTGATCTCAAAGTTATAGTGAGTCCCAATACCCCTTATTGTCTGATGGTTGACGATCATCGCCTACGTCAGGTATTAATGAATTTTATGTCCAACGCAGTGAAATTTACCGATGTGGGTGAAGTTCATCTTTGTGTGAAAACAAAAGAAGTGGATGGCACTAATGCCTTAGTAGAATTTTCTGTACAAGACTCAGGAATAGGAATTGATGAGCAGCAGCAGAGGAAAATTTTTGAGCCCTTTGTTCAGGAAGATGAGTCTACAACTCGACAATTTGGTGGTACTGGTTTGGGGTTAGCGATCAGCACCCAGTTAGTTGAGCTGATGGGAGGAAATATTCGTTTAGAGTCCGAAAAGAATCAAGGCAGCCGTTTTTTCTTCGAACTTTCTCTACCTATTGCTCAAATGGACTTTGACTCGAAAAATGTTTCACGTCTCAGCCCACTGTGTTTAGTCTGTGATGACAAAGCTAAGCGAGAGCAGTTGTGTGAATCTTTAAACTTCTATCATGCGCCTGCATACCAATCGGTAACGGGACTGGATCAGTTACCCGAATGGGTGTATGAAAAAGATAATGTTATTGTTATCTATGTTGAAACTAGGCCGAACTCTGCAGCTCAAAGTGAGAGTCTTTTACGTTATATCAATGAGTTGGGTATACAAGTGTGTTTGATAAAGCACCTCCATAGCCACCAGTTTGATTTTGGGGAAAGTGTTAGTACTGTGATTACGCAGCCTTTACTTGGTCAGCGTTTGGTGAAGCTGATCGAACGGTTAGAACAAAGCATTGCTAAACCTATAACTTTAACATCACAAAAAGAGCCTGAAGAGGTAAAGAGCAACAAGATATTAGTGGTGGATGATAATGAGGTAAACCGAAAGATTGCCACAATTCATGTTGAAAAATCTGGCTTTAGCTTCGATCTTGCTGAAAATGGTCATCAGGCTTTAGAAATGTTTAAGAAGCATGACTACGCACTAATTCTTATGGATTGCATGATGCCCGTAATGGATGGATTTGAAGCAACAGAGAAAATTCGTCAAATAGAGCGAGAGGAAAAGCGCGACCGCCAGGTCCCCATTATTGCACTTACTGCTAGCGTGGTGGATGAGGATATTCAAAAGTGTTTTGACGTCGGTATGGACGATTATCTAGCTAAACCTTTCAAAGCTGATGTTCTTAGAGAAAAGTTGTCGACACTGATACCTCAAGATCTCACGCATAGACAACCAACAAAATTAGAGGCAGAGCCTAAAGGTATGACTAAAGTACCTAGTGAGTCGTTATCTGACTATTTAGGACGCATATTGTTGGTAGAAGATAATAGCGTTAATCAACAAGTTGCATCATTTATGCTTAGCAAAGCGGGCTATCAAATTGAAATCGCGGAAAATGGGCAGGTTGCGGTGGACAAATATGAACAAGACAGTGACTTTGATATTATTCTTATGGATTGCATGATGCCAGTGATGGATGGGTTTGAAGCGACACAAAAGATTCGTGAATTTGAACAGTTCACAGGGCTTTCTAAAACGCCAATTATCGCGCTGACAGCAAGTGTCATAGATGATGATATCCGTCGCTATTTTGATTCTGGGATGGATGCTTATTTACCCAAGCCTTTTAGGAAAGAGACGCTTTTGCATGAGATTGAAAGTGCCACTTCATAGAGATAGATTAGAATGGATGCAGACTCAGAATTTGATCTTCTGAGTCTGCGGCAGATAAAGTTTTTAAGCAAGAGAGAGCTCTGGCCTTGTATCTGTTAGGTAAAGCACGATTAGGCAAGGAATTGAAGCCATGGCCAGATATAAACCTACGTAGGCTGACCCATGTTCCATCGCTTCTGTTACGATTAGTGGTGTAAGACCACCAAAGATAGATAAGGCGATATTGTAACCAACCCCTAAACTTGTGATGTGGTTTTCTGAATACTGCCAAAGTACGGCTACTGTATTGCCCAATATCACGGCAGATAAAGTACTAATACCTAAAACAGCACATCCTTGTAAGATAAATTGCTCGGAGCCAAGTAGTGCAAAGAGTGGAATAGCAGAAAACAACATGGCTATTGCCCCAAACTTTAATGCTTGTTTGGTAGAAAAGTATTTATCTACGACAAAGGAAAAAATAAATATTAACAATACCAACACTGAAGAATTAATTAATGCCAAATTCTCAATATTCATTGCTTTGCCTAAAATACCACTTGCTAAGTTTTGTACGTAGAATATGACACCAGCAAGAACGGATAAGCAAAAAACTTTTGTAATAACTTTGTAGTTAGCTTGAGTCGCTATTTTTCCGGCTTTAGGTAGCTCAGGCAAAGAAAGGCGAAGATATAGACTGACGAGAATATTTATCACACCGATAAATAACGGCACTCTCCAACCCCAATCCATCATTTGTTCTTGACTAAGTAAGTACTCCAGCCCAGCAACGATGAGTAGCGATATGATAACGCCTGAAATTGAGCTGGATACAATTAAGCTGCTGATTCTAGAACGCTCAGATTTATTTGCATCATACAAAAGGTAGTTAAAAAGCGTTGGATATTCTCCACCAAAGCTAAATGCTTGGAGCATTTGTAGGACTAAGAATACAATTACTACATATTGACCAACAGTTTCCACTGGGACTAAAGCCATTGAGACAGTCGCAAAGCCTGTTAGTAGATTACAGAAAACCAGCGCTTTTTTTCGCCCATACTGTGCAGCATAGCGACAAATGACAACACCACCAATTGGGCGAATTAAGAATCTTAATGCAAATACTCCCCATACGATAAATTCCGAATGTTCAATTCCTTGGTTTGAAAATAGCTGAGAAATATACATAGATATTGACGCAAATACCGCAATATCGTAGTACTCCATCGCATTACCAAGTACGGCACTAGTTCTTTGTTTCCATGTTAACGACAATGTAATATTCTCCTCTATCTTTAGCTTATTTCTGCTGGCTTTTTATAAAGACTACCAAGATCTCTCAATCTAAAATATGGATTAGGTGTAAGTAATGGCGTAATTAAAATACTGACTAAAATATCCATATTGAGGGGATCCACTTTGTGGACAAAGTTATATTTTAGCCTAAGAAATATATGCGTATCATACACAATGAAACGAGTTTTTCTAGAAGTTTAACTGATAAATAGTTGAGAAGTCGATAGATTTAAATCAGGAAGTAAAAACAATTTAAAGGTGGTTAGAAAATGCGCCTATATATTATGTTTCTGATATAGGCGCTATAGTTGTAGTGGATGTTATTTATTCAACTTGGCAATTCAAACAAAAAGCATACTGACCTTTAGGATCATTGAAGCTGCTTAATAGGCTTGTATCTTGAATTATTTGAGTTGCTGCAGGTCTTAGTGTAGGAGGAATAAGAGCATAAACATCTAGACCAAGTTTGATTTGCACTTCACTCATTAAGTTTTGAATAAATTCTTGGGCTGGGGTCAGCGGCTCTTCAACCCAATATAAGTTGTAATCATCTAACTTGGCGAGCTCGGCAGCTAATGCTATTGCATCATCAAAGTCCCCCATTTGGTCAACTAAGCCAAACTTTTCTGCGTCTTGCCCTGTCCATACACGGCCTTGAGCTATGTTGTCCATGTCATTGATATCGATATTTCTGTTTTCACTTACTAGATTAATAAAACGATGGTATCCATGCTCAATACCGAGTTGAAATGCGTCACTTGCTCCCTTAGATAAGCCAGTTGTTATGCCAACACCTGAAAACGGGGAAGTACCAACGCCATCTGTATATACTCCTAGCTTGTTTAGCCCTTTTTCGAATGTAGTAATTACGCTGAAAATACCAATTGAGCCAGTCAGGGTAGTCGGTTGGGCGACAATTTTATCTGCACTCATAGAAATCCAATATCCACCAGATGCAGCCAAGCTTGACATAGATGCAACGACAGGTTTACCAGCTTCCCTTAAAGCCTGTATTTCGTTACGTATCACTTCAGATGCGAACGCACTACCACCTGGGCTATCAACACGCAGGACAACAGCCTTTACGTTATCATCGTTTCTAGCCTGACGCAGAAGAGATGATACTGTGTCACCGCCTGCTGTACCTTGTGGTTGTGACCCATCCATAATGGCTCCACTTGCGACCACTACAGCGATGTCATCTTTTGCAGTATCAAACTTAGGTTTGATTGTTGTTATATATTGATAGTAATCGACGTGTTGATAGCTGTCTTCGCCATTAGAGCCAAAGATTTCGATTAAGTCTGCTCTTACTTGTTGACGTGTCGCTAGTTCATCAATTAAACCAAGCTCAAGAGACAGGCCTGCGAGGTCGCCATCTTGCTCCTTTAGTTGAGCTAAAAACTCTTTCATACTCGGGTTTAGGGTCTCTTTTGATACTTGTCTATTGGTTGCGACATCATCTACATAGGCTCCCCAAAGTTGTCCTAGCCAGCGCGAAGCTGACTCTTTTGCGGCTTTTGACATGTCGTCACGTACGAATGGCTCGATAGCTGACTTATAGGTGCCAACACGGAAAACATGCGTATTTACATCAAGCTTTTCTAACAATGTCTTGTAGTACATTGAATATGCACTGTAGCCTTTAATCAGTACTGCACCATCTGGAGCAAGGTAAATTTTATCTGCGTAACTGGCAAGATAGTATTGGCTTTGGTTGTAAAAATCACCAGCAGCGTAAACGGGCTTGCCGGAAGCTTTGAATTCGTTAAGTGCTTTTGCTATGTAACGAAGCTTAGTTAAGTTGGTTTCTGGCATGTTACCAAGAGCTAACACAATTCCTGTAATTTTATCGTCATCTTTCGCGTGTCGGATGGTATCTACGATATCAAACAGTAAGTTTTCGCTTGGTATATCTTCACCGAATAGAGAGCCCGCAACTGAATCCATAGGGTTCACGTATCTTGATTGCTCCACGATTGGGCCGGAAATATTGAGAACAAGCGCCGACTTTTGAGTAATGCTTGGAGTAACCGAACTTCCGGTTGAGTATATAAAATACAAAAGTCCGAGTGTAATTAGGAATATAAGATTCACCAAAGCAAGGCGGACAAAGGTGATGGCTTTCCAAAAGCCTTTGAAAATCATGCCAATATACTTAAATATTTTTTTCATTCTGGCTCCACTGCGCGCGTGCGCAGGTATAAATCTAGATACGCTTGAGCATAAAAGTGTAAGTAGGTATACATCCTACTTAAACTAGTATACCTGAACAACTACAAGATTGATCACTGTTACAAAAATGTAAACGCCTGTTTGATTTTAATTGCAGTCAAATCTATTGTGGTCAGACCAGAAAAAGATAATGAAGTGATGTCTGCTATGTACCCAAACTTGTTAAAGCCCTTGGATTTAGGATTTACTCAGATTAGAAATCGAGTCTTAATGGGCTCTATGCACACTGGCCTTGAAGAACATAAAGAGGGGCTGGGAAAACTGGCTGCTTTTTACGCTGAACGTGCGAAGGGCGGTGTTGGCCTTATTGTTACAGGAGGTTTTTCTCCCAATTTACGGGGTAGGCTACATCCGTTTAGCGCTGAGTTTAGCAAGACAAAACATGCTAAAGCACACAAAGTCGTCACTGAGTCTGTTCATAAGCATGGCGGTAAAATCGCGCTTCAACTTTTGCATGCTGGTCGCTATGCAATGCATCCTTTTTCTCAAAGCTCATCCGCAATTAAAGCACCTATTGCTCGTTTTGCTCCGAGTGAAATGAGTGACCGTCAAATAAAAAAAACCATTGCAGCTTTCGCCAATAGCGCGGTACTTGCAAAATCAGCTGGTTATGACGGGGTCGAGATCATGGGTTCTGAAGGATATCTGATTAACCAATTTATCTGTAAGCGCACCAATACTCGATACGATGATTGGGGGGGAAATTATGAGAATCGTATTCGCTTCCCACAAGAGATTGTCCGAGCGATGCGACAAGCTGTTGGGGAGGAGTTTATTATCATTTTCCGCCTATCCATGCTGGATCTAGTCGAAGAAGGCAGTACTTTTGATGAGGTAGTGACTCTAGCCAAAGAGTTAGAGAAAGCGGGAGTGACTATCATCAACTCGGGCATTGGCTGGCACGAAGCGCGAATTCCTACCATTGCAACACAAGTGCCGCGTGGTGCTTTTACTTGGGTGACAGAAAAGGTTCGTCCACATGTATCGGTTCCCATAGTGACTTGTAATCGTATTAATACCCCGCAAGAAGCTGAACGTATTTTGTCCAGTGGTCATGCAGACATGGTATCAATGGCGCGTCCGTTCTTGGCTGACCCATATTTTGTCGTGAAAGCGGAGAATGAACAGGCTCATTTGATAAACACTTGTATTGGCTGCAACCAAGCTTGTTTAGACCATGTTTTCAAAGGTAAGAGGGCAAGCTGTTTAGTTAACCCGCTTGCCTGTCGGGAAGATGAACTCAGAGTGACTCCCTCCAGTTCTCCCAAAAATATTGCTGTCGTTGGAGCTGGCCCAGCTGGGTTATCCTGTGCTACGACGTTAGCTAAGCGAGGTCATCATGTGGATTTGTTTGAAAGAAATGATCGAATTGGTGGCCAGTTCCGTCTCGCTATGCAGATCCCAGGGAAAGAAGAGTTTCGAGAAACCATTCGGTATTTTGCTAATCAAATTGATGAAACGGGAGTAAAACTTCACCTTGAAACAGAGGCCAATTTTGATTTGCTTGCTGAGTATGATGAGGTGGTGATGGCCTCTGGCGTTGAGCCACGTAAGGTGAAGATAGAAGGAATTGAAAACCCTGATAAAGTCATTGATTACCAAACATTGATCAAAGAGAAAGCTTACGTTGGAGAAAAAGTAGCGATTGTGGGGGCGGGCGGTATTGGTGTTGATGTAGCTACCATGCTAACAGAACCGTCTGGACACAACCTTGATGATTGGCTTCATGAGTGGGGGATAGATAAAGATATAGCTCATCCAGGAGGTTTGTTCCCATACCCAGATTCTCACACTGAAAAGGATGTCTGGGTTCTACAAAGAAGAGCTGGAAAAGTGGGTAAAGGTCCTGGAAAAACAACAGGTTGGATTCACAAACGAACGTTGGAGAAAAGAGGGGTGAATCTGCTTGGTGGTGTGAGTTATGACAAAATTGATCAGCAAGGCTTACATATCACCTGCAATGACAAGTCCCAATTGCTTGAAGTTGACAAGGTCATAATATGTGCTGGTCAAGAGTCGGTCAGGCCTTTTGAAGACAAATGGCAACAAATGGGCGATAAACTTCACATTATTGGTGGGGCGGACCACGCTGGAGAAATAGATGCTGTTAGGGCGATTCGTCAAGGTGTCGAGCTTGCCATAAAGTTGTAAATTCAAGTGCAGTGGGAAGACCTTTCACAGAAGGGCTTCCCATTTGTAGGTTAAAGAATGACGGTTTTATTTCCCATTACAAACACATGGTCATTGATCACTTTACTTAACGCTTTACTCAGAACGTTTTTTTCAACATCACGTCCGGCTTGTGCCATGTCTTGCGCGCTAAAGTTATGATCAACGGGTATGACATCTTGTTTGATGATAGGGCCTTCATCGAGATCATTGGTGACAAAGTGCGCTGTCGCTCCAATTATTTTCACACCTCTATCGTAGGCTTGTTGGTAAGGCCTAGCTCCAATAAACGCAGGGAGAAAGCTGTGATGGATGTTAATGATCTTATGGCGATAGTTTTCAACGAAAGAAGGTGTTAATACACGCATAAACTTAGCGAGAACAAGATAATCTGCATGGTATTGTTCAATCACCTCAAGCATTTTCCTCTCATGCTCTTCTCTATCTAATCCTATATGTGAGATATGGTGGTAAGGGATATCAAATTTTTCTGTAAGGCTTTGAAGGACATCGTAATTACCCACCACTGCGGCAATATCGACATTGAGACTGCCATCGTAACTTTTCATCAGAATGTCACCAAGGCAATGTGCTTCTTTGGTCACCATAACCACGATACGCTTTCGATTTGTGCCAACTAATTCTCTTGAGGCACCTTGAGGTAAAGCCTGATCCAGTTCCTCAAGGAGTATACTATCGTTAAAGTATCCTTGTAATTCAGTACGCATGAAAAAGTGACCGCTTGTATTGTCGACAAATTCATTGTTGTGAATAATATTGAGCTGATGTTTGTAACAGATGTTGGTTACTTTTGATATAAGGCCTGGCGCATCTTTACAATGAGTAAGCAGTGTTTTCTTTTCCATTGGGATGTAACTTCCGTGAATTATGTTATTTGTAGTTTAAAACTAAAATTTGATACTGAACTATTAAGCAGTCTGTAACTATAGCAACTACAATTATCCTAATGTTGTGATAGTTTCAAGCATTAATCCTAGCTAACCGATTGGCTTGGTGAATTTGTCGAGAAACTGACTGATCTCAGCCCTTAGAGGTAGTAGATATGGATAGAGATCTACTTGCGCGCAAGTTGTACTGCGAAAGAGTGAGTGCACTACTTGGTGATCAAGAGCTTAATGAAGAACTTCTCAATGAAATGTGGGAAAATAAAGCGTCGCCTAGTGAAGCTGCTCGCGCAATGACAGATTGCCAAAATGAATTTGAAGGCCCGGCTTGGCTGTCGCGTTATTTGAATCGACGTTAAGTAATTGAAAATAAAATGTTCACACCCTCTTTTGACATGAGGGATTTGTGTTTATTCGCTCTAATTATATTCGCATCCCGAGCTCGAACCTGACATAATCCGTTTTTACCCAATCTCAGATTCACATTCCTCCTTGATGATTTCAAAAATTTTTTCAGCTAAAGGTGCTTTAGGTAAAGTAATTAAGGGTTTTCAACCTCGAAAAGCCCAGCTGCAGATGGCTGAAGCAATTTCTACTGCGATTCAAGCTAGTCAGCAAGTGGTTATTGAAGCGGGCACAGGGACAGGAAAGACTTTTGCTTACCTTATTCCAGCACTTCAAAGTGGAAAAAAGACCATCATTAGCACAGGGTCAAAAAATCTCCAAGAGCAACTGTTTCACCGTGATTTACCCTTAGTGACTGATGCTCTCGGTTTTGGCGGGCGAGTCGCTCTGTTAAAAGGCCGGTCAAACTATTTATGCCTTGATCGTTTAAGTCGACAAATGGTCGAAAGCCATGGAGAAGGAATAGACACTAACCTTCTTAGCCAACTGGTTAAAGTCAGAGCTTGGTCGAGTGAAACAAGAAGTGGGGACCTTGGTGAATGCAGTGACATAGCTGAAGATAGCCCAGTGATTTCATCTATCACTTCAACCAATGATAACTGTTTGGGCAAAGAGTGCCCCAGCTATCAAGATTGTTTTGTTCTCAAAGCTCGTAAAAAAGCTATGGATGCCGATGTGGTAGTGGTGAATCATCACCTTTTCTTGGCTGATTTAGCAATAAAAGAAACCGGATTTGGCGAGCTTATTCCCGAAGCTGAAGTTTTTATTTTTGATGAGGCACATCAGTTACCTGATATTGCTAGTCAGTATTTTGGCCAGTCATTGTCCAGTCGACAGATCCAAGAATTATCTAAAGATATTGAAATAGCTTACCGAACTGAAGCTAAAGACATGCGTCAGTTACAAAAAGTCGGAGAGAAACTACTACAAGGTGCAATGGATCTCAGGGTAGCTTTGGGAGAGCCTGGTTATCGGGGTAATTGGCGTGAAGCGATACAGTCTGCTGCAATTGAAAGGGATCTTGAACGCTTGCGCGAGACGCTTGAATTTTGTATAGAAGTACTAAAATTAGCGCTTGGCAGAAGCCAACTTCTCGATACAGCCTATGAAAGAGCCTGTGTAATCCATGCCCGCTTAGTTAGAATGTGTGACGTTTCCATTACCGGATACTCATATTGGTATGAGACAACACCGCGACATTTTAGTTTACATATCACTCCTTTGTCGGTCGCTGATAAATTTCAAGAGCAGATTATACAAACAAAAGGAGCTTGGATTTTCACGTCAGCAACCTTAGGTGTAAATGGGGATTTTGGACACTTTACCTCTAGGCTTGGTATTAAGGCTGATACTGAGTTAGCCTTGGCTAGTCCGTTTGATTACCACACTCAAGCAAAGTTGTGTGTTCCTCGCTACTTACCTGAACCTAATAGCCCTAATATGGCGGATAAGTTAGCGTCGATGTTAGGACCAGTGATTGAAAAGAATCAGGGGCGGTGCTTCTTCCTTTGTACATCTCATAATATGATGAAGGAATTGGTTGAAAGGTTTCGCAATAGCTTGTCAATCCCTGTGTTAATGCAAGGAGAAACCAGTAAACAAAAAACTCTCAGTGAATTTATGGAACTGGGGAACGCATTACTGGTTGCGACAGGAGCATTTTGGGAGGGTATTGATGTTAGAGGTGATGCCCTCAGCTGTGTTATTATCGACAAGTTGCCTTTTACAGCACCCGATGATCCTTTACTCAAAGCAAGGATAGAGGATTGTCAGTTAAAAGGAGGTCAGCCATTTTCACAGGTTCAACTTCCAGACGCTGTCATCACCTTGAAACAGGGAGTGGGGCGTTTAATTAGGGATAAAACAGATAAAGGTGTGTTGATCATTTGTGATAACAGGCTGGTCACTCGGGATTATGGTGGCGTTTTTCTTGCCAGTTTACCGCCAATTCCACGGACTCGAGATTTGGCAGTCGTGCAAGATTTTCTTGCACAAATTAAAGAAACAAACAGATAGTTAGAGAATTCAATGAGCGCAAAAATTCTTGCCTTAGATACAGCAACTGAAAATTGCTCTGTCGCATTACTTGTTAATGATCGTGTGTACGTACGTAGAGAAGTTGCACCTCGAGACCATACCAAAAAAATTCTACCTATGGTGGACGAAGTATTGAAAGAAGCGGGTCTTAACTTAGATGAGTTGGATGCGTTGGCATTTGGTCGAGGTCCAGGTAGTTTTACTGGGGTCCGTATTGGCATTGGTATTGCACAGGGTTTAGCGTTTGGAGCTGAGCTGCCTATGATTGGTATCTCCACATTACAAGCTATGGCTCAAGGTAGCTATCGTAATATGGGCGCAACGCATGTAGCTTGTGCGATTGACGCTCGTATGAGTGAAGTGTATTGGGGGCGTTTTATGCGTCAAGAAGATGGCACTTGGGCTTCTGTCGATGACGAGGCCGTTATCCCTCCTGCTGTAGCGGCTGACAATAGTCAAACTGATGACATGTCTTGGGTTACAGCTGGAACAGGCTGGGAAGCTTATAAAGAATTGTTGGATACGGTTAAATTCGATATTGTGACGGGTAATATTCTGTACCCAGATGCTGAAGATATTGTTGTATTGGCCAAGTTTGAGTTTGAAAAGGGTAATATCCAAACGGTTGAGCAAGCGAGTCCAGTTTACTTGCGTGATAAAGTAGCATGGAAGAAGTTACCAGGTAGAGAATAAGAGGATTTAAGACGGGGAGAGTATGGTTTCTATCAATGGATTACCTCCATCACTGCCAGGGCCGAATAAAGCCAATAAAACTGGAAAAAAAGATGGAGTAAAAAAATCACACAGTAAAACACCCGTTGATCAGCCAAGTAAAGTGGCTAGTGCTGTAGCACACTCCATTCGCCATATTAATGAATCAGATATCCATAAAGCACAGCTACAGTATGATCTTCCTGAAGGGCAAGGAAGAAAAGCTCTGGAAGAGTATATGAATGTGATGAATCAAACGAAACGTGAGGAGTTGTCACAGCTCTTGGGCGTTGACCTTTATATTTAACGGCTTGAAAAGGCTCCCTATGAAATCAAATGTATTTAAATGTTCTGTACTCACTCTTCTTATTATCGCACTGAGTGCCTGTAGTGTTCTTCCTGAAGACTTAGTATCGAGTAACCCAAATGTACAGACCAGTTACTCAAACTGGAGAGAATCATTGGATGTCACTCAAGAACTTCGCTTGGGTGGAGTGATTGCAAATGTAACTAACTTAAAAGACACAACTAGGGTAGAGGTGGTTAACTTACCGATAGGCTCAAGTGGTAAACCGGATATCAATCAAGAGCCACAAGGGCGTTTTGTCGCTTACATTGACGGCTTTGCAGATCCTGTAAAACTGTCAGAGGGGCGTTTGATTACGTTACTTGGAGATAACGGCCATAAGGAAATTGCACCAGTGGGTGACTATAGCTATGAATTTCCTGTGATGAAGGTGAAAAACTACCATTTATGGAAAATTGAAGAGCGAGTAATCATGCATAATGATTTTGGCCCTTATAATTATTCTTGTCGCAGTCTCTATTGCCGTGAAATCACTCGCGGGACGCAGCAAGGTATTGTTATCCAGGAAGTTAAATGAGTTATAGAAATACCCAATATACCCTAGCAGAGGGATATTTGAGTGCAGTTGAGTACGGTTACAGTGATTCGGCTAAGTGTTCTCTAGTCTTTATACATGGCTGGCTTGATAATGCAGCCAGTTTTGAATCAGTTATGAAAGAATTGCATGGGTTAGAGCCGGCTCTTCATCTATGTGCAATTGATCTCCCTGGTCACGGTCAATCCAGTCATAAGTCGGGTAACAATTTTTATTCATTTCATGACTACATTGATGATATTTATCAGTTTTTGTCTGAATTATCACCAAAAAAACTGGTTTTAGTAGGTCATTCGCTTGGTGCTTTGGTGGCAAGTTGCTATAGTGCGGCTTTTCCAGAGCAAGTTAGCGCACTTGTCGAGATCGAAGGGCGTGGCCCTTTATCCGAAGATAGTGAGAATACAGTTTCACGTCTAAGGGAAGGTGTTTTGAATCGACAAAAAATTCGTAGCAGACCGAATCGAGCGTTTTTGTCACAGGATGATGCTGTTGACGTTCGAGCTAAGATTAACCAAATACCTTCAGCTCTTATCAGTCCAATAGTGCAACGAGGGCTTAAGAAAGTATCGGATGGTTGGCTGTGGCGACATGATGAAAAACTGCAAGGCCAATCTCTCTATCGTATGTCACATCAGCATGCGCAGTCTGTTAGGAAAGGAATAGTGTGTCCTCACTTAGTTGTATTGGGTCAAAATGGATTCCCATACTTGCGTCAGGTACAAGAAGGGGAACTGAGAACCGTGGAGGTCGCAACTGTTGAAGGTGGGCACCATTGCCATTTAGAATCCTCCTCTAGAGTATCTAGTCTAATTTTTGCTTTGGTTAACAGAATTTAAATTAGTAGCCGAGCCTTTCGTGCCCTAGTTATGTGGCTGTGTTGTAATACTGGCCTATTAGAATAAACATGGCGTTAGATAGATAACAGCCTAATTACTTCAAGGAGTATTTTCGTGGATAAACCTTGGTTGTCTCGTTATCCTAGCGATGTGCCAGAGCACATCAACCCAAATCACTACCCGTCTTTAGTGGAAATGTTTGAGCAGTCAGTGCAGAAATTTGCTGACCAGCCTGCATTTACCAATATGGGCTCGGTGATGACTTTCCGTAAACTGGAAGAGCGTAGTCGCGCATTTGCGGCGTATTTGCAAAATGAACTGAAGCTACAGAAAGGCGATCGGGTTGCTTTAATGATGCCCAACCTTTTGCAGTATCCTGTGGCTTTATTTGGAGTGTTACGCGCTGGCCTTATTGCGGTCAATGTAAATCCTCTATATACACCGCGAGAGCTAGAACACCAACTTAATGACTCAGAAGCTAAAGCGATTGTTATCGTGTCGAACTTCGCTAACACGCTGGAGCAGGTGGTTGAGAAAACTTCAGTTAAGCATGTTGTATTAACCAGTCTTGGCCAAATGCTTCCCAGAGCAAAAGGCACTTTGGTCGACTTTGTGGTGAAGTACGTCAAAGGGATGGTACCTAAATATAATTTGCCCGGCGCTATTTCAATGCGTAAAACGTTACAAAAAGGTCGTCGCCTTCAATATGTTAAGCCTTTTATGTCTGGGGATGATATTGCGTTTTTGCAATATACAGGCGGTACGACCGGAGTCGCCAAAGGCGCTATTTTAACCCATAGCAATATGATTGCTAATGTCATGCAGGCAAGAGCTATGTATGGCCCTGTGTTAATTGAAGGCAGGGAAACGATTGTAACAGCACTTCCGCTCTATCATGTTTTTGCTCTAACGGTAAATTGCTTGTTTTTCTTGGAATTAGGAGGCTGTAACCTCTTAATTACCAACCCACGAGATATTCCTGGTTTTGTTAAAGAACTGAAAAAAAATCGTTTTACTGCAATAACAGGTGTAAATACCTTGTTTAATGCCCTAGTCAATGACGAAGACTTTCATGAGCTTGACTTCAGTCAACTGAAATTAGCTATTGGCGGTGGTATGGCTGTGCAGAAGGCTGTTGCTGAAAATTGGAACAAAACAACGGGTATCTGCCTGCTGGAAGGTTATGGACTCACAGAGTGTTCTCCTTTAGTTACAGTAAACCCATACGATACGGGCGAATATACTGGAGCTATTGGTTTGCCTGTGCCTTCAACAGAAGTTCGTATTGTTGATGAAGAAGGTAGTGTGCTGCCGAACACTCAAGTGGGAGAGCTTCAAGTTCGGGGCCCTCAGGTGATGCAAGGTTATTGGCAGAGACCTGAAGCGACGAAAGAAGTGATAAATGGCGACGGCTGGCTTTCAACGGGCGATGTCGTTAAGTTTGATGAGCAGGGCCTAATCCATATCGTTGATCGTAAGAAAGACATGATTTTGGTGTCTGGCTTCAATGTATATCCTAATGAGATTGAGGACGTTGTTGCCTTACATGGTAAAGTTTTGGAAGTCGCTGCTATTGGTCAGCCACATGATGTCTCTGGAGAAGTTGTAAAGGTGTATGTGGTTAAACGAGATCCTAGCTTGACCAAAGATGAGATCATTGCTCACTGTCGTCAGCATATGACTGGGTATAAAATTCCTAAGCTGGTTGAATTTAAAGACGAGCTACCCAAAACAAACGTTGGAAAAATACTAAGACGAGTACTGCGAGAAGAGAATGATGCAAAACTCGACAAAGTTAGCTAGATTTAAATACAAAGAGAACCAAATACTTATCGGATATCTCGCCGGTAAACGGTAAAATATTAATAAGTAGATACCAAGTGATAAAGAGCGCCGGCTAAATGAGTCGGCATTTTTCTTTATCGACCCGAAGGTTTGTGGATATTTAAATCAACATATCTAACTTACCTTATTACTCACAGTGAGAGTGTTGTGAATTATCAGATCATTACCCAGTCAGAACAGTTAAATTCGCTATGCCAGAAAGCGAGAAAGACAGGCTCAGTCATGTTGGATACGGAGTTTGTTAGAACACGTACCTTTTATCCCCAGCTTGGCCTCATACAGTTATATGACGGTGAACATCTTTCCTTAATCGATCCGACAGTGATTGATGATATGTCGGCCTTTATTGATCTTCTAAAAGACACGGCTGTAGTTAAGGTATTACATGCATGTGGGGAGGATCTGGAAGTTTTTAATAATAGCTTTAACTGTTTACCATTCCCAATGATCGATACTCAAATTATGGCCGCATTTTTAGGGCATGGCTTATCGACGGGTTTTGCAGCTTTGGTCGAATCGTATCTAGACATTTCTCTTGATAAAAGTGAATCCCGCACAGACTGGTTGGCGAGACCACTGACAAGTAAGCAGCTTGAATACGCGGCTGGTGATGTATTTTATTTGCTTCCTTTGTATGAAAAACTACTTAAAGCAGTGAGCGAAGCAGGATGGTTAGAAGCTGCTCAACTAGAAAGTGAATCACTTGCCAGAAAAAGAATCAAGAATATCGATCCTGAAAACGTCTATCTTGATGTGAAAGGTGCTTGGCAGCTAAAACCCAAACAGTTGGCCATTTTAAAACCTCTTGCAACTTGGCGATATAAAGAGGCGATACGACGTGACTTAGCTTTGAACTTTATATTCAAGGAACAAGACTTGCTGTCGGTTGCCAAGCTGGGTTTAGAGAGCAAGCAAAGTATGGAAGATGAAGGGCTAGATAGCCGCTCTGTTGACCGTCATAGTACACGTATTATATCTATAGTTAAAAGTGCGCGGATGCAGTCGGCGGTTGATTATCCAGATAAGATAGAGCGTTTAATGGATATGCCGATGTATAAGCACAAGTTCAAAGCGCTTAAAGATGAAGTGAAAAAAGTGGCCCAATCGTCCGGTCTAGCAACGGAATTTTTAGCGTCTAAAAAACAGCTCAATCAGTTGATCTCATGGGTGTGGAAGAAAAACCGCGATCCGCAACAACTCCCTGACTTGATGCAAGGATGGCGCTTGGATTTATTGGGCGAAAAGCTGGATAAGTTACTGTAGAGAAGTTTAAACGGGGCCTTCAATTGAAAGCCCCGATGTAGAAAATCTAACTAGCCAGCTAGAACATCAGTGGCAACTTTGTAGCTCGGATCTTCTTTTACGTTTATTTCTATTAAGCTTCCTGCTTTGTCGAGTAGTTTTCGGCAGTCAGGGCTTAAATGACGTAAATGAAGGGTCTTTCCAACCGATGAATATCTTTCAGCAAGTGTTTCTATCGCTTCTATCGCTGAATGATCGGTTACTCTCGAATCAGCAAAGTCAACGATAACATCAGCAGGATCATTTTGAGCATCGAATAACTCAAGAAAGTTAGCCGTTGAACCAAAGAAAATTGGTCCGTGAATGTTGTACTCTTTTGAGCCTTCTTCGTTAATCTTTGTGTCTGCGTATATGTGTTTTGCATGCTGCCAAGCGAACATTAGTGCTGATGCAATAACACCTACACCAACCGCAATTGCAAGATCAGTTAATACCGTAACGACAGTAACAAGTACGATGACGAAGAAATCTTGTCTTGGAACACGGCGTGCCAGTTTAAATGTTGCCCATTCAAAGGTACCAATCACTACCATGAACATGACGCCTACAAGAGCTGCAAGAGGGATCATCTCGATAAGTGCAGAAGCAAACAAAATGAACGTCAGAAGGGCAATAGCCGCAACAATACCAGAAAGGCGACCACGACCTCCAGAATTGACGTTAATCATTGATTGTCCGATCATGGCGCATCCACCCATGGCACCAAATACGGAACAGGTAATGTTCGCCATTCCCTGACCGACACACTCTCTGTTTGATTGTCCTCGAGTATTGGTCATTTCATCCAGTACAGTGAGTGTCAAAAGAGACTCAATCAGCCCGATTGCTGCAAGAATAATGGCATATGGGAGAATGATTTGAAGCGTTTCAAGCGTCATGGGGATCATAGGTAATGCGAATGTAGGCAGCGAGCCAGCAAGCGTTGCTTGATCATCCCCTGACATGGTCCGCAGAAAATCAACCACAGTTCTTGTCTCTAAATCTAAACCAACAACCAATGCTGTGACGCTCACAATAGCAACAAGTGAAGAAGGGACGGCGGTTGTGAACTTAGGTAAAAAGTGAATGATGGCCATAGTCAGAGCAACTAGGCCTAGCATCAGTATCATTTGATCCTGTGGAAGCCAAGTTAGGGCACCATTAACATCAGGAACTTTGAACTGCCCTAGTTGAGCGAGGAAGATGACGATAGCTAAACCATTAACAAAGCCAATCATTACTGGATGAGGGACGATACGAATAAATTTGCCTAGCTTAAATATGCCAGCGGTGACCTGAAGAAGACCAGCCAGCATTATAGCTGCAAATAAGTATTGAACTCCGTGGGATGCGACCAGTGACACCATGACTACAGCCATAGCGCCAGTTGCACCAGAGATCATTCCAGGACGACCACCAAATACAGAGGTAACTAGTCCAACAATAAAGGCAGCATAGAGCCCGACCATAGGGTCAACGCCAGCCACGAAGGCAAAAGCAACAGCTTCAGGCACTAATGCGAGTGCAACGGTTAAACCGGATAACACATCATTTTTTACAGAGTGTTTTGAAAATTGTGGGAATTCAAACATGTTTGCTCAGTTATGGTAAAAGTTATCCGAAAAACAAGATAACGATAAATTAATAGATAAAAGTATAGGCTCTGACTTAGTTTTCATCGAAGCAAAATAAGCGGAAAAAGAGCATTGAAAATTAAGAAAAAGCGACAAATCAGATTGACGCATGCTACATAAAAGTGTGATTAAGTTCAATAATGAGCCAGAAGCTAGGTGTAAGAGCTAATGAATAGTTTGGCTTGTATCATATGTCAGCCGCATAAAAATCTAAAAAAACAGCCCCATTGAAGGGGCTGTTTCATATTTTTTATTACTAACTAGTAGTGCTGAGGTCGAGCCATTTTTGCACTAGATTGATTACGAGCAACCTGACTACCTGCTCCTTTGGATAAGTACCTATGTTCACGGAAGGGGGCTGCAATAACAGTGATTTCCTTCATTTCGGCACCTCCTGGAGCCTTCACCATAGGTGCCGAAGCATGGCCCTTAAATGCTTTAGGTAAAACAATCTCCGAACATGCTTTCTCTTCAAAAGGTGGTTGAACACTTGATGACTTATTCTGCTCTGGGTTTAGCTCAACAGCAGGTAACTCGGTAGCGATTTCAACACTATTATCCGTAGATAAAGTTTCTACATGAGCTGGGGTTTCAGCAGAGGCGGTTGACTCAACTCTTGTGTGTATAGGCGTATTACGGCTGACAATCACTTTACCCATTGCCATTTCGGGGCAAGCAACACCACTGATTGTCTCCAATGGTGTAATAGGATCAGCTTTATCTGCCTGTTTTGGTCGTGGCTTACTAATGCCATAACTCGGCATAACTTTACCCATTGCCATTTCAGGAGATGCAACACCACCTTTGCGGAGCCTGAAAGGGTTAGGGCGACGCTCTCTTCCACGTCTTCTGCGCTGACCACTCGCTCTTAGGTGACGTGGTGAACGGCGATTGCGGCGTTGTTTAGGCTGTTCTGTCTCATCAACTGATACCGCATCATTGTTCTCTATCACAGCCTCTTGACTAGCAGAAGTCTGAACTTCTTTCACTTCTTCTGCTGCAACTGCCTGAGCTTTTTGGTCTTTGACTCGCACTTGCTTACTTAATTTGCGGCGTTGACGGCGCTCTTTGATCTTTGCCGTTTTTTCCTCACGTTTAGGCTTGTCTTCACTTTGTGCTTCAGCCGCAAGTTTTAGGCCTTCTTCGGCTACCTTAGTTGCATTCATGTCGTCACGTGGTTTATTACGACGTTCTTGCTTAGGTTTACGGTTTTGTTGTTTGCGCTCAGTAGAAGAAGCTTTTACTTCAGTGTTGAACTCTTCATTTTGCTGCTTGTTGTGACGGCTCTCGCGCTTGTCGTCGCGATTGTCTTTACGGTTATCCCTACCGTTACGACGGCGTTGATCGTTATTACGATTACGACGATTACGATTATTGCGCTGAGCATCTTTCTTCGGATCTCTCGCCTGTTTAGAATCCGATTTATTTTGCTCTTCTGAAGAACCAAATAAGAACTTACCTACAGCTTGGATTAATCGAGTCACCAGACCTGGCTGGTTAGTTCCAGACTGCACTTTGCTGGATGCCTTTGACGACTGCTTCGGTGCAGGTGCAGATTGAGATGGCGCGGCAAAGCCCTTCAACGCTGGCTCTTCAAGCTTTCTTGGCTTAGCCTCAGCTTCAGTGGTTTCTTTACTTTCTGCTTCTTTGATTGCATCCAGTTTGCTCGGAAGCAAATAGGATAGAAGGTCAAATTCTTCGCCTTCACGAACACGAATCACATCGAAATGCGGTGTTTCCATATCTGAATTAGGAACAACCGTTATTTTCACTTCTTGAATACGCTCTATGTGGTTTATTGAGCGACGTTTTTCATTAAGAAGATAGGAAGCAATAGGTACTGGGACAACCGCAAGAACTTGGGCCGTGTTGTCTTTAAGTGCTTCCTCTTCGATTAAACGAAGAACAGAGAGAGCTAAAGATTCATTGTCACGAACGACACCTGTACCACTACAACGAGGACAGATATGATGACTTGCTTCTGCTAGCGACGGGCTTAGGCGCTGACGCGACATCTCTAAAAGCCCAAATCGGGAAATCCTACCAATTTGGACACGTGCGCGATCCAATCTAACGGAATCACGAAGACGGTTTTCTACTTCACGCTGATGGCGGACTGGTGTCATGTCGATAAAGTCAATGACAACTAGACCACCCAGGTCACGTAGACGCAGTTGGCGTGCGATTTCTTCCGCTGCTTCAAGGTTGGTATTGAGTGCCGTTTCTTCGATATCACCGCCCTTAGTTGCGCGAGCAGAGTTGATATCAATAGAGGTAAGTGCTTCGGTCGGATCGATGACTATTGATCCGCCAGAAGGGAGTCGAACCTCCCTTTGAAAAGCAGACTCTATTTGGCTCTCAATTTGGTAGTGACTAAAAAGAGGGATTTCGCCATCATACTTTTTGACTCGATTAACAAAGTCAGGGCGTACAAGTCGAATGTGCTCTAAGGCACGCTCATAAATAGTATTGCTATCTATTAGTATCTCACCAATATCACGGCGCAGATAGTCTCGAATGGCGCGAACGATGACGTTACTTTCTTGATGGATGAGCAATGGAGCAGGGTGAGCATCAGAGGCTTGTTTAATCGCTCCCCAATGGTTAAGAAGGACATTAAGATCCCACTCTAACTCTTCTGCACTTTTACCCACGCCAGCAGTACGAACGATAAGGCCCATTCCTTGCGGCAGATCTAATGTGCTTAAGGCTGCTTTAAGTTGAGTTCGTTCATCCCCTTCGATACGACGAGATATACCGCCGGCTCGAGGGTTGTTAGGCATTAAGACAAGGTAGCTACCAGCAAGAGAAATAAACGTAGTTAGAGCTGCGCCCTTACTGCCTCGCTCTTCCTTTTCTACTTGAACGATAACTTCTTGGCCTTCGGTTAGCACTTCTTTTATGCTGGGACGGCCTTGGTAGGTGTATCCTTCAGGAAAGTATTCACGTGCAATTTCTTTAAGAGGTAGGAAACCGTGTCTTTCTGAGCCGTAGTCGACAAACGCAGCTTCTAAGCTGGGCTCAATACGCGTAATACGACCTTTATATATATTTGCTTTCTTTGATTCGTGCCCTGGGCTTTCGATGTCTAAGTCATACAACCTTTGACCGTCTACCAAAGCAACACGCAACTCTTCTTTTTGAGTTGCGTTAATTAACATTCTTTTCATTAATAAATCTCGTTGTCATTCTATGGCTTTGTTGCCTTTATGCTTCTTTCAAGGTGCCTGACCCCATGGCTAAATCTGTGCAGCCTCCCGGCTGGAGGGGTGCTCTTTGGGCACATCAGCCTCACAAACGCTTTGCCTGTGAGCCGCATATTGTGGCGGATAATACTCAACATGAAAGAGTTCTGAGTAGGGCAACAATCTTGACTAATTCTCAAAATGTCTTACGCCATATGCTGCATTTCGGTAAAATAGCCGCTACTCAATATATTGCTCAATAATGATTAGGTTTTGTAAAATAGAACCTAAGCATCCATTGCAGGTGTGAACTATAGCAGTACCCACTAAACTCAGCAATCTGCTTTACCACAAAAGGTTAAAAAACCTATTTTATATATTTTTAAGTTGTTGAATTTTAATGAAAATAACATTTTCTTGCTGAAGCGTTAATTATTATGACTAGTTTTTAAGCTCAGCCTCAATAAAATCAGCCTTAAAAGGGAGTGAACAATTTAGTATTCAGAAAACGTGAATTTACCGTCGCCTCAGTGATAGAATGCCTAGATGAGTGAAATTAGAACCCAAGTCCAGTTTGTCGATATCGATGAAGACATGGCTGGCCAACGTATAGATAATTTTTTACGTAACCAACTAAAAAACCTCCCTAAGAGCATGGTTTATAGGATCTTGCGCAAGGGAGAAGTACGTGTAAATAAAAAACGAATTAAGGCGGAATATAAACTTCAAGCAGGAGACATAGTCCGTATTCCTCCAGTCACCATTGAACAAAAGCAGGAAGAGTCGCAACCGCTAAATATCAAGCTTAACAAGGTGGCAGAGCTTGAGCATCTGATTATCTACGAAGATGAACATATACTCGTTCTTAATAAGCCTTCAGGTACAGCTGTCCATGGTGGAAGTGGACTTAAGTTTGGAGCAATTGAAGCACTTAGAGCGCTCAGGCCTCAATCACGTTTTCTGGAGTTAGTGCACCGTATCGACCGGGACACGTCGGGAATATTGTTGGTCGCGAAAAAGCGGTCAGCACTTCGGCATCTCCAAGCTCAGTTTCGTGCTAAAACAGTGCAAAAGTATTATTTTGCCTTAGTCATGGGGCATTGGAAGCCGAGTTGTAAAAAGGTGACTGCGCCATTGTTGAAAAACGAAGTCAACAGCATAGTGCGAGTTAACGCTCAAGGAAAACCCTCTGAAACACGATTTAAAATTATTGAGAAGTTTTCTAAAGCGACATTAGTGCAAGCCAGTCCAATCACAGGGCGTACACATCAAATTCGAGTTCACACTCAATATACGGGGCATCCAATCGCTTGGGATGATCGTTATGGTGATAGAAGGTTTGATGCCTATATGTCTCAAGTAGGCCTAGATAGATTGTTTCTTCACGCTGCCAATATCAAATTTCAGCATCCGTCTAATGAGCAGTGGATGGAGATAGATGCGCCAATGGGCGATAAACTTGACAAAGTCCTGATGAGTTTACGTCAACTCCCCTGAAATCGGTAGCCTGCATATTGCAGGCTAGCATCTCGCAAGTATTTAGCTTTTACGCTTTTAAAACGTCTATACCTTGGTCATTTAACATTTCGATTAAGTCAATTAAAGGTAGTCCAACAAGCGTGTTTGGATCTTTACCTTCGAGCTTTTTGAACAAGGCTATACCCAATCCCTCACTTTTAAAACTGCCTGCGCAGTCATAGGGCTTTTCCTTGTCGACATAATATTCAATCTGGGCTTGTGTTAGTTCTCGAAAGTGAACACAGAAGGTATCTAGGTGGACATGAGATTGTTTACTGACGTTATTGAAAACGGCTAGGCCTGTGAAAAACTGGATGACTTTTCCACTTTGGCTGCTCAACTGCTCAATTGCTGACTGTCGATTAAGCGGTTTGCCGATAATTTTCCCATCAATAACACAAACTTGATCACTTCCTATTATCAGGCTGGGTTGGTCGACTGTACAAGATTCTGCTTTAGTCTTCGCGAGTCGTGTAACTAAGCACTCTGGACTTTCGTTTTCGTGGGGAGTTTCATCACAGTCAGGAGACGCAGTGATGAAAGGCATAGATAACTTGGCGATAAGTTGCTGCCTGTATTTGGAAGTAGAGGCTAGGACAAGTTGGAAATTCGTCATATTATGTAATTACATTTCGTTTTCATCAGATGCGAAAAGATTAAAACATATTGTGCTTTTCGTCTCTGGTGTTTTGATAGCAATGAAAAAAACTATAACTTTTTGCCCTTTTTCTTTGACTAAAAATGAATAGGAAGATAGAATTCGCGCCCTATGCAAAAGGTAAAAATACCGCGAACGGTTGATCCGGCACGAGCAGCACAGAAACGCTTAGACTATGATGGTATCATCCAAGTCAGCCTTTTTAAGCGCTTATTCGAATCAGTTGAAGGCGTTAAACGCGACGCTCAAGTGTCATTGTCATTTGAGTTAGATGAACAGCGGCTTGTTGTTATCTCTGGTAAAGCTAACATCGAAGTTGATTTAGAGTGTCAACGCTGTAACGAGAACTTCGCTCATGAATGCGAAGTTACATTCACTTACACACCTTATAAAGGTGAACAAAGTGAAGAAAATGCACCGGAAGAGTACGATTTGGTAGATCTGAACGAGTACGGTGAAATAGACTTGATACAGTTAGTTGAAGACGAGTTCATTCTAAACTTACCTCAAATTGCCAAGCATGAAGAAGCGGATTGTAGCGTTCAATCAGACAATTTGGTATTTGGTGAAATTCCAGAAGAAATTGTGGAAGAAAAGCCGAATCCATTCGATGTTTTAAAAAACTTAAAGAATTAATTCTTTAAGCGTTAACATAGGAGTAGGGTCAATGGCCGTACAAAAGAGCAAAAAATCACGTTCTAAGCGTGGCATGCGTCGTTCTCACGATGCTCTAAACACAGCCGCGCTATCTGTAGATGCGACTTCAGGTGAAACTCACCTGCGCCACAACGTAACCGCTGAAGGTTACTACCGTGGCAAAAAGGTTATCAACAAGTAAGGTTGACCTTTGCCTAATATAACCGTTGCACTTGATGCAATGGGCGGGGATTTTGGTCCTCGCGTAACAGTGCCTGCCGCCGTGCAGGCATTGTCTCATTTCCCTGAGCTAAAAGTGATACTCATAGGTGATCATATAGCGATCGCTAAACAACTGTCGTTACTTGGCTATCACCCCAACCCACGCTTGGAAATACAGCACAGCGATCGCGTTATTTCTAATACAGAAAAACCTTCTTTAGCGTTAAGAAATAGTGACGGTACATCTATGTCTCAGTCCATTGATGCTGTTGCAAAACACGAAGCAGACGCATGTGTCAGCGGTGGTAATACTGGGGCTTTGATGGCGCTGTCGCGTTTTAAACTCAAACTCTTGCCTGGGATAGACCGCCCAGCCCTTATCTCTGCGCTGCCTACTGCTTCGGGATCGAATACTTGGATGCTAGATCTTGGTGCTAATGTCTCCAGCGATGCAGACTCCTTGTTTCAGTTTGCTATTATGGGAAGTGCCTTGGCCGAGCAATACTTAGAGCATTCTCCTCGCGTTGCAATTCTCAATATCGGCGCAGAAGAAATTAAAGGGAACGACTTGGTAAAACGCTGTGCAGAAATGCTCTCTCAAACCAACTCGATGAATTACATTGGCTATATTGAAGGTAATCAACTTTTGAGTGATGTCGCTGATGTGGTAGTTTGTGACGGTTTTGTGGGTAATGTCTGCCTTAAAGCCTGTGAAGGTACGGCGCAGATATTTATCAACAAGCTGAGGTCGAGTATGATGGCCTCATCAATAAAAGGTTGGATTGCAAGAAAATTATTTTCTGGGTTATTTAATGACCTGAAAACGCTGAACCCCGACCAGTATAACGGCGCAAGTTTGTTAGGATTGCGCGGCATTGTAATAAAAAGCCATGGAAGTGCTGATGTAGAAGCTCTTGTCAATGCAATTGGCGAAGCATTACACGAGGTCAAACGACAAGTACCAAGCCGTATTAGCGATCGTTTGGAAGCGGTTTTACTCGAGAGGCATTATTAGTCTTCATGTATAGCAAAATTTTAGGTACTGGCAGCTACCTGCCATCTCAGGTGCGTTCCAACGCAGATCTAGAGAAAATGGTAGATACAAGTGATGATTGGATCGTAACTCGTACTGGTATACGAGAGAGACGTATTGCTGCTGAGAATGAAACGGTTGCGGATATGGGCGCTATCGCCGCACAACATGCTATTGAGATGGCGGGAATTCAAACTGATGATATTGACCTTATCATCGTAGCAACGACCAGCAGTAGCCACACATTCCCATCATCTGCGTGTCAGGTGCAAGCCAAGCTTGGTGTTTCGGAATGCCCAGCTTTTGATATCGCAGCTGCTTGCTCTGGGTTTATTTATGCCCTGTCTGTCGCTGATCAGCATATTAAAACGGGTATGTGTAAAAATGTTTTGGTTATAGGTTCTGATACCTTGTCGAAAACATGTGATCCAACTGACCGCTCAACGATCATCTTATTTGGTGATGGCGCTGGGGCTGTTGTTGTGGGGGCCAGTGATGAACCTGGGATCCTATCTACACACATTTATTCTGATGGTCGCTTTGGAGAGTTATTGAGCTTAGAGGTACCTGAGCGCGGCAAAGATGCAGATAAGTGGCTACATATGGCGGGTAACGAAGTGTTTAAAGTCGCGGTTACTCAGCTTTCAAAATTGGTCAAAGATACCCTGGCAGCCAACAATATGCACAAATCTGAACTAGACTGGCTGGTGCCCCATCAAGCGAATTACCGGATCATTTCAGCGACGGCTAAGAAGCTGTCTATGTCTCTTGATCAAGTAGTCATCACCCTTGATAAGCATGGTAACACCTCTGCAGCTACGGTCCCGACTGCTCTTGATGAAGCAGTTCGAGATGGTCGAATCCAGCGAGGCCAAACACTTTTACTTGAGGCCTTTGGTGGTGGTTTTACATGGGGTTCTGCGTTAGTTAAATTCTAAACTAACGCGTATTTTCTGAGTTTTTTTGATGTCTAGAGTCTCCCTTTTGTCATCCAACGATGCGGTGTGCGAAGTAGGCTCTAGAAATAGGCATCGTTTGTTACTTTTTTAAGGTAAATAGAATGAGCAATTTTGCTATCGTTTTTCCAGGTCAAGGTTCTCAAGCTGTTGGTATGCTTGCTGAGCTTGGCGAGCGGTATGATGTAATAAGAAACACATTTGCAGAAGCGTCTGAGGCATTGGGCTATGACTTATGGTCCCTAGTTCAAGACGGTCCTGTAGAAGACTTGAATCAAACGTTTCGCACTCAACCTGCCTTATTGGCTTCTTCAGTTGCAATCTGGAGAGTATGGCAAGAGTTAGACTTGGATCAGCCAAGTTGCATTGCTGGTCATAGTTTGGGTGAATATTCAGCTTTAGTTTGCGCTGGTGTTATTGATTTCAAGCAGGCCATTAAATTGGTTGAGTTACGTGGACAGCTAATGCAAGAAGCGGTACCTGCTGGCACAGGGGCTATGTACGCCATCATTGGTCTTGATGATGAATCTATTGCGAAAGCATGTGAGGAAGCTGCCCAAGGAGATGTTGTTTCTCCTGTAAACTACAACTCGCCAGGACAAGTTGTTATCGCGGGCAGCAAAGAAGCTGTCGAAAGGGCTGGAACATTATGTAAAGAAGCTGGTGCTAAAAGGGCATTACCTTTACCAGTCTCTGTTCCCTCTCATTGTGCATTAATGAAACCAGCAGCGGACAAACTTGCTATCGCTCTGGAAGAAATAGAGTTCAATGTGCCTCAGCTGCCCGTTATCAATAATGTTGATGTGACTGCTGAAGCTGATCCAGAAAAAATTAAAGAGGCGCTGGTTCGCCAACTGCATAGCCCAGTTCGTTGGACGGAAAGTGTTCAGCATATGAGTGAGCAAGGTGTTGAGAAATTATATGAACTTGGCCCAGGCAAAGTATTGACTGGTCTGACAAAGAGAATTGTCAAAACACTCAGTGGTGCAGCGGTTAATGATTTAGCATCGCTTGACGCTGTTAAGTAAATATTTGAGGAATAGCAATTATGATGAATCTTGAAGGCAAAGTTGCTTTGGTGACAGGTGCGAGCCGTGGTATCGGTCGTGCTATCGCCGAACTTCTGGCTGAAAGGGGAGCGACAGTGATTGGTACTGCGACTTCTGAAAATGGGGCTGCGGCTATCAGTGATTACCTAGCAGACAAAGGCAAGGGTCTTGCCCTGAATGTGACCAATGTCGAATCAATTGAAGCAACTCTAAAAAACATCAACGATGAGTTTGGTGCGATCGATATTTTAGTGAACAATGCTGGTATCACTCGCGATAACTTGCTGATGCGCATGAAAGATGACGAGTGGAATGACATCATTGATACCAACTTAACGCCTATATATCGTATGTCAAAAGCAGTGCTTCGTGGCATGATGAAAAAACGCTCTGGTCGTATTATTAATGTTGGTTCTGTTGTCGGCACAATGGGCAATGCTGGACAAGCTAACTATGCAGCTGCTAAAGCAGGAGTGATAGGTTTTACTAAGTCTATGGCACGTGAGGTTGCATCTCGTGGTGTGACAGTAAATACTGTTGCACCTGGTTTTATTGAAACCGATATGACGAAAGCGCTTAACGACGAGCAAAGAGCAGCGACATTATCTAATGTTCCTGCAGGTCGTCTTGGAGATCCTAAAGAAATTGCTTCAGCAGTTGCTTTTCTTGCCTCTCCAGAAGCTGCGTACATTACAGGCGAAACTTTGCACGTTAATGGCGGCATGTATATGGTTTGATGCTAAGTTGAGCTAACTCGGCTATTAACTATCACAAAATAGCCTATAGTTTGTGATGACCAGCATCTATGTGCGCAAGATTTGTGCATGATATAAGTCAAAAATGTATTGAATTTCGGTAAAAATCGCGAAATTTGTGGTTTGACCAGCAAGTACCCCCTTGCAACTTTCAATAGTTCGAATAAACTACGGAACCATCGCATTGAGCGAAATCTGTAAAGGAAAAGAAAAATGAGCAACATCGAAGAACGCGTAAAGAAAATCATTGTTGAACAGCTAGGTGTAGATGAAGCAGAAGTTAAAAATGAAGCTTCTTTCGTTGACGATCTAGGTGCTGATTCTCTAGACACTGTTGAACTAGTAATGGCTCTAGAAGAAGAATTTGACACTGAGATTCCAGATGAAGAAGCTGAGAAGATCACAACTGTTCAAGCTGCAATCGACTACGTAAACAGCGCTCAGTAATATCTCTCCCAGGCGGCCTTCTGGCCGCCTGTGTTCTTTTTAACTCTTCTATACCTTTCATAGAATCATATCAATTCCGGAGAATAAAATCGTGTCCAAGCGTCGTGTTGTTATCACTGGCATGGGTATGTTGTCACCGGTCGGCAACACAGTAGAATCATCGTGGAAAGCCCTGCTAGAAGGTCAGAGTGGTATCGTTAATATCGAGCACTTTGATACAGAAAACTTTTCAACTCGCTTTGCGGGATTAGTAAAAGGTTTTGACTGCACAGAATACATGTCAAAGAAAGATGCTCGTAAAATGGATTTGTTTATCCAATACGGCATTGCTGCTGGCATTCAAGCTCTTGATGACTCAGGCCTAGAAATTAGTCATGACAACGCAGCGCGCGTTGGTGTGGCTATAGGATCAGGCATTGGTGGACTTGACCTCATCGAAGCAGGTCATACCGCTCTAGTCGAAAAGGGTCCGCGAAAAGTCAGTCCTTTCTTTGTCCCTTCAACCATAGTGAATATGGTTGCTGGAAACCTATCGATCATGCGTGGCCTCCGTGGTCCTAACATCGCTATCTCAACAGCATGTACCACTGGCCTTCACAACATTGGTCATGCCGCTCGTATGATTGCTTATGGTGATGCTGATGCTATGGTCGCTGGCGGAGCAGAGAAAGCTTCAACACCGCTCGGTATGGCAGGATTTGGTGCTGCTAAAGCACTATCTACTCGCAATGACGAACCTCAGAAAGCATCGCGTCCTTGGGATAAAGAGCGTGATGGTTTTGTTTTGGGTGACGGAGCTGGTGTTATCGTATTAGAAGAATATGAGCATGCGAAAGCCCGAGGCGCCAAAATTTATGCTGAGCTTGTTGGCTTTGGTATGTCTGGCGATGCCTATCATATGACCTCTCCAAGTGAAGACGGTTCTGGCGGTGCTTTAGCGATGGAAGCGGCAATGCGTGACGCTGGCATCACAGGTACTCAAGTCGGTTATGTCAATGCGCATGGAACTTCTACACCAGCGGGTGATGTCGCAGAAGCTAAAGGTATTCGCCGCGCGCTTGGTGAAGAAGGCACAAAACAAGTAAAAGTGTCTTCTACCAAGTCTATGACTGGCCACCTTTTAGGCGCCGCAGGTTCTGTAGAGGCGATCGTTACTATTATGGCTTTGGTTGATCAAATGGTGCCACCTACGATTAACTTAGACAATTGTGAAGAAGGGTTAGGAGATATTGACCTTGTCCCACATACTGCAAAGCCAATTAATTCAGATTACGCGATTTGTAACTCATTTGGTTTTGGCGGAACTAACGGTTCTTTGGTCTTTAAAAAAATCTAAAGAGTCTTAGAGCAATTTATGATAAAACGGCTTAATGCGCAGGCATTAGGCCGTTTCTCTATCTATGGAAGAAAATATGTACTGGGTAAATGGACGACTGTCAGAGACGATTTCTTTGCATGATCGCTCCTTTCAATATGGTGATGGTTGTTTTACCACTATGTTGGTTCAAGGAGAGCAGGTACAGTATTGGGATAAGCACAAAGAAAGAATGCAGTCATGTATGGAGCTGCTTGGGATCTCCCTGCCAAATTGGCATCAAGTAGAAGACTGGTTGCGAAATGCCTGTACTGCGAAAGTTGAAGCTGGCATTAAACTTCATATCAGCCGTGGCGAAGGCGGTCGTGGGTATAGTCCCAACAAAGTTAAGGGACCCAATGTAATTATCAGTACTTTTGATTTTCCCACTCACTATACAAAGTGGATGACTGAGGGAGTAAAATTAGGTGTATGTTCCCAGCGCCTTGGCCATAACCCTATGCTCGCAGGTCACAAGCATAACAATCGGCTTGAACAAGTACTACTCAAGTCTGAAATGGATGAAAAAGGCCTTTCTGATGGAATCGTGCTTGATATCAAAGCTAATGTCATAGAAACCACAATGGCTAATGTTTTTTGGGTTAACCAAGATGTTGTTTATACACCAGATCTTACCAACGCTGGCGTAAAAGGAGTGATGCAACGTGTTATTATTGATTCAGCGGTTAAGAATGGCATAGAGGTGAGAGTAGGGGACTATTCGCTTAAAGAGCTGTATGCAGCGGAGGAAGTCTTTATTTCGAACTCTCTTCTTCGTATAGCACCTGTCAAAGCTATTGGTCAGCAATCTTATGCAAAAAGCTCAGTGACAAAGACTATTCAGGAGATGATTAACCAGTGGTAAAAAGACTCACCTTATTGTTGTTAAGTGGCTTAGTGCTGGCAGGTGCTGGTTATGCCTACTTAACAAAGTACATGGAGCAATATGTCAACCAAGCACTCATATTGGATCAAGAGAAAATATATACAATTGAGCCAGGTGCGAGCTTTAACCAAGTATTATCTGGGCTGACAAAAGAGCAACTGATCGAATTTGATAAACTCACTCCCTTGGTACACAGATTTTACCCGCAAATGGCTGAGATCAAAGCTGGCACTTATCTTCTGATACCGGAAATGACGCTAAAGCAAGCTCTGGAGCTGTTTAACACGGGTAAAGAGCACCAGTTTGCCATCACCTTTGTCGAAGGTTCGACATTTTCTGAATGGCTCGACTCTCTGCAGCAAGCTCCACACCTTGACCATAAAGCTCAAGGCATGACAGAGGCTCAAATTGCGCAGAATATAGGTGTAAAACAGAATAAACTGGAAGGCTTGCTGCTAGCAGAAACGTATCATTACACTGTGGGTACTTCTGATCTCGATATATTAAAGCGGGCAGCCAACAAACTGCAAAAAGTACTCGATGAGCAGTGGTCTTTGCGTCAGAAAGATCTTCCACTTGATTCACCTTATGAAGCCTTAATCTTAGCTTCAATTATCGAGAAAGAAACCGCAGTAGAGTCAGAGCGAGAACGAGTGGCTGCCGTGTTCGTTAATCGACTTAATAAGCGAATGCGATTACAAACCGATCCGACCGTCATTTATGGTATGGGGGACAAGTACGATGGTAATATTCGCAAGAAAGATCTGCGAACGCCAACTCCGTACAACACCTATACTATTTTTGGTTTGCCACCTACGCCAATCGCTATGCCGGGGAAAGCATCCATTAAAGCTGCACTTAACCCAGAAGCGAGTCGCTATCTTTATTTTGTCGCGAGTGGTAATGGTGGGCATGTATTTTCTAAAACATTGGCCGAACATAACCGAGCCGTTCGTGCTTATTTAAAACAGTTAAGAAGTAATAAATGAACAAAGCTAAATTCATAGTTGTCGAAGGTCTAGAAGGCGCAGGAAAAAGTACAGCGATTAAAACAGTACTTGAGACACTTGAGAATGCAGGAATAAAGAACATTCAATCAACACGAGAGCCAGGTGGTACAGCATTAGCAGAACAACTGCGCACTTTGGTCAAACAAGACCATGAAGGCGAATCACTTCAAGATATGACTGAACTTTTGCTTATGTATGCTGCTCGTGTTCAGTTAGTTGAAAATGTGATTAAGCCTGCCTTGGCTTGTGGTGATTGGGTGGTTGGTGACAGACATGATATGTCTTCTCAAGCCTATCAAGGTGGAGGACGACAGCTTTCACATAAGATACTGCAAGATCTTAAGCAAACAACGCTGGGTGACTTTAAACCCGATTTGACCATTTATCTTGATATTGACCCCAAGCTTGGTCTTTCCAGAGCGAGAGGCCGAGGCGAGCTGGATCGCATTGAAAAGATGGACATGAGTTTTTTTGAGCGCACAAGAGAGCGCTATCTCGAATTAGCTTCTAGTGATGACAGGGTAGTCACCATCAACGCGAATCAAAGTATTGATGCTGTTGCCAGTGATATACAAAGTCAACTTAACGAATGGTTAAAACGGCAGCAATGATATCCACGTATCCATGGTTAAGTAGCATTTGGAAGGAATGGCAATCTAGTCTAGAGCAGGATACCTTTCCAAACGCTGTTTTGTTGAGCTCCCATCTAGGAATGGGCACTGAAGTATTGGTTTCAATATTCACTCAGGCTGTGATGTGTAGCAATTATGCTAGTGAAGCGTGCGGTGTTTGTCATAGTTGCCAGTTAATGCAGGCAAGCAACCATCCCGATTATCATCTTATCAAGCCAGAGAAAAGTGCTAAATCAATCAGTGTGGACCAAATTCGAGGTTGTAACCGATTAGCGCAGGAGTCATCGCAGTTATCGGGTAAGCGTATATTTATTATTGAACCCGCAGAGGCAATGACAGAATCTGCAGCGAATGCGCTTTTAAAGACTCTTGAAGAGCCCTCAAGTACCTGTATATTCCTCCTCATCTCCTATCAGCCACATAGGCTGCTTCCGACGGTGAGTAGTCGATGTCAAAGATGGCAAGTTACTAAACCTTCGGCGCACGAAGTCGCTGATTGGTTAAGTCAGCAGGTATCATTCACTATTGCTCCTCACATCGCGCATGTTAACGGTAATGCTCCAACCACTATTCAGTCATTCATGGACCGAGGACAAGAAGCGCTTTACCAGCAATTAGAGCAAAGTTTATTAGATATTCTAAAACATGACGGTGATCTGGTCGCTCTGGCTAAACTACTCGCAAGCTCACATGAGGAATCTCTCGATTGGATGTGGTACATACTTACTGATGCGCAGAAAGTTTATTTTGGTCTAGATGCGCCATACTTTTCACCCATTGCAAAAGAGCTTATACACTACTTAAGCTATGAGAAGCTCTTCCAACAAACAGAGAATTTAAGCAAATTAACAGAGCAACTCAGAGAATACTCAGGGCTTAACAGTGAATTGCTAATTCTAGATTGGTTAATCAAGTTTAACGAGGAAGTATGTTCGTAGATTCCGCAGTCACCTTTAAACACAACCGAATTGAAAGAGGTTGTTAAAGCGCTTCCCTTAGAACTCATATTAATAGAGACGGACTCCCAATATTTAGCCTCTGTGCCTCTCCTTGGAAAGCTAACCAGCCTATGCCTATAAAGGTTGCATACTACGTAGTACAGTTCAGGGAGTGTCGTCATCAGAAATAGGCTTGAAACTAGCCAAAACTCCCAAATTCTTTTTTCTCGAAGAGAAAAAAGAATTGAGTGGAAAAAGAACAAAAGGTCACTTTTCCATGTTAAATATCACGATAATGAGAAATATTATGCTTGTTTACGAAAAATGTTGAACTCGTGGTGTGAATAGGTCTGAGATGTAATTTTGTTACGTGAAATAACAAGCTTGGTGATTTTATTTTTACTGTAAAATTAATATTATCACTATTTAAGTCTATTGTTTTCAGTGGTTTATTGGAATTTTTGTGCAAAACACCCTACTTTTAGACTGTGATCTATCTATTAGTTTGAAACTTATTTTCGTAAGCCGCTAGAAAGTTTGTTTACCATCAATATATATTTAGAGCCGGAAAATATACTGTCATATGTGGTTACATTTTCCACGGGTGCTAACATTTAAGGCTACGGGGGTGTGCCGTTAGAACCCAAGAATTCTTATAATTTTTCAGGAGCATATATATGTTTAAGAATCTTTTTGCTAACCTGCAAAAAGTGGGTAAGGCTCTGATGCTTCCAGTATCAGTATTACCTGTTGCAGGTATCTTGCTTGGGGTTGGTGCAGCCAATCTAAGCTTTATTCCAGAGATTGTTTCGAATCTGATGGCACAAGCGGGTGGTTCTGTATTTGGCCAAATGGCGCTTTTATTTGCAGTCGGTGTTGCACTTGGCTTTACCAATAACGATGGTGTTGCTGGTCTAGCAGCCATTGTCGGTTATGGCATCATGACAGCTACTCTAGGAGCGCTTGCTCAGTTAGATGTGGAGTCTGCTAAAGCAGCGGCACTTGCGGCTGGAAACGTATTAGATGACAAAGCGGTAGAGTTGATCTTAAAACGTTACGAAACGGGCGTGCTTGGCGGTATTCTAGTTGGTGGTATTGCAGCTTGGTCCTTTAACCGTTTCTTTAAAATTCAGCTTCCAGAATACTTGGGCTTCTTTGCCGGTAAGCGCGCAGTTCCAATTATCACTGGTTTTCTAGCTATTGCATTGGCACTTATTCTGTCTGTGATCTGGCCTCCTGTTGCAGCGGTTATGCAGTCATTCTCTGATTGGTCAGCACACCAAAATCCACAGGTAGCTTTCGGTATTTACGGTATTGTTGAGCGTTCTTTAATCCCATTTGGTTTGCATCACGTTTGGAACGTACCTTTCTTCTTTGAAGCTGGCTCTTGTGTAAATGCAGCTGGTGAACCTCAAACTGGTGTTCTTACCTGTTACTTAGTGGCTGATGAAGCATCTCGTGCTGCTGGTAATGGCTTTGGACAGCTAGCTGGTGGTTATATGTTCAAGATGTTTGGTCTACCTGCAGCAGCGATTGCTATTGCTCATTCTGCTAAACCAGAGAATCGAGTAAAGGTTATGGGTATTATGGCTTCGGCGGCATTGACGTCATCCCTTACAGGTATTACAGAGCCGATTGAATTCTCATTCCTGTTTGTTGCTCCAATCTTATACGGTATCCACGCTTTGTTAGCGGGTTCAGCGTACGTGGTAGCAAACACTCTTGGTTTTGTGCACGGTACGTCTTTCTCACACGGTTTGATTGACTTCCTTGTTCTTTCAGGCAACGCTCAAAAAGTCGGTCTAATGGTAGCGACAGGTGTCGTCTATGCGGTTATTTACTACGTTGTGTTTCGTGTAGTGATTAAAGCTCTGGATCTTAAGACTCCTGGACGTGAAGATGAGTCGCTAGAAGAGGCAGTAGCATCTGGCTCTGAGCTTGCTGGTGAGCTTGTTGCTGCCTTTGGTGGTAAAGCTAATATCACTGGCTTGGATGCATGTATTACTCGCTTACGTGTTGCAGTTGCAGACGCTGAAGCAGTTGACCAAGACAAGCTAAAACAGCTGGGTGCTGCTGGTGTTGTTGTGGTTGCTGGTGGTGTTCAAGCAATATTTGGCACTAAGTCAGACAACCTTAAAACAGAAATGGATGAGTGGATCCGTAACAACGGCTAATTTACTTACATCTCGTGTGAAAAAAGGAGGCATTAGCCTCCTTTTTTAATCCAATCTAAATCGATTAAAAATTATCAAATTTATCACTTACCTTAACTTTAGTCTGACATATGGTAGTTTCTTATCTGTAGATTTGAACGCTGTTTTATTAGATAAGAGTAGAGAGTAATGAAGACACATAATCTAGTCAGAGCCGCTTTGCTTGGTACCATTTTATCTGTGAGTACGACAGTGTTAGCTGAAGGTGAAAGCAGCCATCAGTGGTCTGCAGGTATGGCGTTTGATCAAGATTTGAGCGCTGTTGTTGAACTGGATGATAAGTATCGTCTCACTTTAGGTAATGATGGCGCAGCTTTCGATTACATTTTTGCCAGAGGAAAGTTTGATGCGGATGTACCTTTTACTTGGTATGTCGGCGCAGGTGCTTGGAGTGAATGGGACCATGATGAGTTCGGAGCTCGAGTTCCTCTTGGCGTGAACTGGAACTTCCACAAAAACTGGGATATGTATGGTCAAGTTCACCCAGAACTAGACTTACATAGTGGCGCAGAGCTACAGATTGGTGGAGCACTTGGCGTTAAGTATACATTCTAGCTCATCAAAAAAATGCCGACATAGCTATGTCGGCACTTTTAATCGGAAAGGAAACTTATGATTCTTTCTTATTCATTGCTCTTATAATACATATGGCAGCGCCGCCCCAAGTAAGCCCCAGCCCTAGTACCATCATGACAATTGCTCCAGTGGTCATAGTGATTCCTCTTGTTTACTCGTCGCATTAATTAAAATACCAATGACAAATAGCGCAGCTATCATTGCCCAGCCTAAAGTGAGATCGTAGTCACCATAACCTTCGGTAAATAGTGTGTGTAGTTTGGTTACTAGGATAATGGCTAGCATTATTGGAGTAATGAACTTAAGGCAGATGATAAACCAAGTTCCGATTGAAAAATCCGAGATATCATTAGCGTATTGACGCACATCAGCCACTCTATTTAAAAGCCATGCCATCAAGACAATTTCCACTAAGCCACCAGCCATAATTCCGACATTGTTGGCAAAATGATCAACTAGATCGAGAAGTAGCAGTCCGCCATTGGTTGCAAAGGCCATTGATACAAAAACGCCTATACCTATGACTATTGTTGCCGCTTTTCTCCGGCTCCAGTTTAATTTGTCCATGATTGCGGACGTTACCGCTTCCATAATTGAAATATGCGAGCTCAGCCCCGCAACAACAAGGGCAAAGAAAAACAGAGGCCCTAGGATATAAGGTGCAGGCAGTAAGTTGATTGCTGCGGGCAAAGTAACAAACGCTAGGCCAACACCTGCAGAAACCACATCAGTTAGAGGTTTTCCTTGCTCGAAAGCCATATAACCCAGGACCGAAAAGATCATAATACCGGCTAAAATTGAGAATCCACAATTAATGAGGACAGTCATAAAAGCATTATTTGTAATATCTGACTTTTCAGGCAAATAACTGGAATAAGCGAGCATGATGGCAAATCCAATACTCAGCGTGAAAAATATCTGTCCATATGCAGCCGCCCACACCTTTACATCCCATATCTTACTAAAGTCAGGTTCAAACATGTAGTTTATGCCGTTAAGTGCTCCTGGAAGAAAAACCATTCTAGCAATAAGCAAAATAACCAAAATAAAGAGGATTGGCATCATAATTTTTGAAGCGCGCTCTATACCTGATTTCACACCACCAACAATAGCCGCATATGTGATAGCCCAAGCAATAGCCATAGCAGCGGCTATTTTCCACTGAATGTCGCCTAAGTTAGTTGGAGAGTTGTCTCCCAGTGCTAAGTACTCTTTGAAAAAGAAAGCATTCGTATCTGTGCCCCAGCTTTGGTTGAAAGACATACTAAAGTAAGAAATAGCCCAACCAATGACGGCCACATAGTACACGGCTATGACTGCGGCGACACCTACTTGAAACCATCCAAGCCATTCGAACTTCGAATGAATTTTTGCAAGGGTTCTAGGTGCACTTCCACGGTATTTTTGCCCCATACTGAACTCGAGTATCATGAAGGGAATACCTGCTGTGATCATGGCAAAAAGATAGGGAATAAAGAAAGCTCCGCCACCGTTATCGTAAGCCATGTATGGAAAACGCCATATGTTTCCCAACCCGATCGCTGATCCCACTGCGGCCAGTATAAAGCCAGCTCGGGATCCCCACTGTTCTCTTTTCATATAGGACTCCTGTAAATCCAATATCCTATGAGTAAAGCGATGAAAACGATGCGTTAGCTGAACGTTAGCTTGTCGCATCCAGTACATAGAAGTGGATATGCCTTTCTAGGTGGCATTTTAAATAAAAACTCACTGCTAATAAATAGCTGGGTAGCTATATGTACTGATAAATTCGCCTTACATTAGGTTTTTATGCTTCTTTGTTTGATGTGTGTTTACCAAATCTGAAATAATCAGCTTTATGTAATAAAAAGATTAACTACTAAAATGACTTAACGCAATAGCATAGATGTGTAAAAAGTAACTTAATATCTTGCAGTTAACCTAAATTAGGTAAGTGAATAAAATAAATGAAGCGTAGGGTGTGACATCCGTTTAGTTTAGAGTCGATGATTACCAACAAAAACCTAGAAAGTCACCATAATGAACAGGGATAGTTTGACCTAAGCTTAAGCCCGTGTAGAGGATCTCCTCGTCAAGTTCAGAAATTCCAAGTAAGCCCTAAATTGGCAGAAAATTGGTTCATCCAATCTGTTTTAAACTTAATAATGCAGTTGTCGGATTCAGAAGCGGATAAGTTACACACACCACTGGTATCATTATCAACCACAGTTCCTAGCCAGCGTAGTTGGGAATTTAGAGCTAAATTTTTGTGGAAGCGGTATTCAAACCCTCCAAAAATACTTGCTGAGAATCCCAACTCATCGTCTACCCAGTCTGCATCTATATACGAAGCGCCCAATCCAATACCAAGGTAAAATGAGACTTTTTCTTCTGTCGGGTAGTAGATGCTACTTTGGAATTGCAAATAATGAATTTTTGAATCTAAGTTTATGGAGTCGACGCTTGTGTCTTGGTTAGAATAGAAAACCCCAACTCGTCCATCTTCTAAATCAATTTCTCCAGTGATTGCATAACTTTCTGAGCCCTCTAAATCATAAATCATCTCATTTTGAGCGACGACTTTTCCACCTCCTGTGTATCCTACCCAAGGAGTCAGATAAATATCAGCTAAAACAGGCATTGAAATATAAGTTATTATTATGACGAGAGAATATCTAATCTTGTTACTCATTTTAGTAGTCCCTTGGAACAAGACGTTTTGGTAATTGTGATACTAACATCATAAATACGCACAAAAAAAAAGGAATATTTGAAGATAGCTCACAAGGGTGTTATTACTTTGTTACATAACAAGGAGGTGTTTATGGAGCTTGAGCTAAAGTATGCGATACTTATCACAGTAATCGTGTTTACTATACTAATTGGTTTTGGTTTGGTCGCTATTACTTCCGTTTAGGCCTGACTTATGAGCAATAGCGGCATTGTTACAGGTGCGACTATTGAATTAGACCTTGATCGCCTTGCCAAGTACACAGGGGGTAAAAATGCGCTTGTGGCTCAAGGCGGCGGTCAACGTGGTATCTTTACTTCTGGCGTACTTGACGCTTTTCTCCTCTCTAATTTTGACCCGTTTGATGTTTTTTATGGTACCTCTGCCGGAGCGCTTAACCTATGTGGCTTTCTCTGTCGTCAGAGAGGCATAGGTCGTGCTTTCATCCTTGATCTCACTACTGATCCTCTGTTTTTCAATCTATTTCGTTATATCAGACGTAAGCAGCACCTTGGAATAGATTGGGCGGTGGATAAAATCAGCGACTATCCATACAAGTTGGACATAGATATGGGTAGAAAAGTATTACGTGACAGAAAAGCTTTTGCGGCGGTGACTGATACCAGCCGTTTATTCGATCATTATTTGCCCATGTTGCAAGAAGACTGGCGAAAGGTGATGATTGCCACTTGTGCGATTCCTAGACTGTATAACCAAGCGGTTGAGTTTGAACATGGGATATATGTTGATGGGGGGGTATCGGCATCCATTCCTGTTCAAGAAGCTTGGCGTAAAGAAGCTCGTTGTATCATTGTAATAAGAACAGAAGGAGAGGACTTAGAAACTGAAGTTGAAGAAGAAATGCGCGCTGAAGACACGCAATGGTATAGAGGTTCTTTCAATCTTATTCAAGAAAGATGGCAGCAGAAGTTGTCAAGTTGGAAGGAAGATTGGGCAAGTTTTTTCACTGAGCAGTTGCAGCGTTCGAAAGAAGAAAAGCTCAGGCATGTTCATCTTGAAGCACTTAATGGTGGTCGATGGCTGTTTGGCGCTGAAGATATTTATAGATTAAGTTATCTACTGGGAGAGAAGTTTGACTCTGGACTCGCAGATATGCTGATGGTTCATTACCAGACATATTCCCTAACCCAAGACTTTTTACACAATCCTCCTGATGATTGCTTCATCGTTCAGATAAAGCCAGCAAAGCCACTTTTATCGAACTCTTTGATGAGTGAAAGAGAGGCTTTACTGCATGACTATCAAATGGGACTTGACGCTGGATTCCGGTTTGTTGAAACGTACGCTTCTGTATCGACCAGAATAACTTCTCATTTTCACCATAACTAACTCTACAGCGTATAAGCGCATTAGGCGGATAGTATTCGCATACAATTAGTTGAACCGACCACGTCCATTACGTCTCCGAGAGTAATTATCACAAGGTCTCCATCATGGAGTAGGCCCTTATCTTTTAAGCGCTGAACGGCATCTTTGGCGGTAGACAATCCTGAATCACTTGTTGAATCAAAATAAACGGGTGTCACCCCTCGGTATAGGGCGGCTTGGTTCAGAGTACTCTCATTACGCGATAAGGCAAAGATAGGTAATCCTGAACTGAGTCTCGACATCATAAGTGCAGTCCAGCCTGATTCTGTGAGTGTAACGATTCCCTTAACGCCCTTTAAATGATTGGCTGCAAACATGGTCGTCATAGCAATGGTTTCTACACATGTTTCAAAGACGGTATCCATTCTGTATGTCGAGCGGTTGATGGCTGACATTTTCTCTGCACCTAGGCAGACTTCAGCCATTGAACGAACCGTTTCGAGAGGGTATTTTCCTGCTGCAGTCTCGCCAGATAGCATGACAGCGTCGGTTCCGTCTAACACTGCATTTGCGACATCCATGACTTCTGCTCGTGTTGGCATTGGGTTCTCAATCATAGATTCCATCATCTGCGTTGCAGTAATGACAGCTCGATTAAGGCTTCTTGCTCTGCGGATGAGTTGTTTTTGCACACCAATCAGCTCTGGGTCACCAATTTCAACTCCTAAGTCTCCACGGGCAACCATAACCGCGTCTGAGGCGAGAATAATATCATCGATGTTTTCTTCGCTTTCTACGGTCTCTGCACGTTCTACCTTGGCGACAAGCTTGGCTTCAAGGCCAGCATCAAGGGCAAGACGTCTGGCATACTTCATATCTTCGCCATTTCTCGGGAAGGAAATAGCCAAATAGTCTACTTTGATTCTGGCGGCAGTTTTAATATCATTTTTGTCTTTTTCTGTTAGTGCATCGGCTGATAAACCACCGCCTTTTTTGTTAATACCTTTATTGTTTGATAGTGGCCCACCGACAATGACTTCAGTGATCACTTGGTTTCTTGATACCTTAGTGACCTCTAGTTGTACACGACCATCATCGAGGAGCAAGATATCACCAGTGGTGACATCTTGGGGGAGCTCTTTGTAATCGAGCCCGACAGAGTTCTGATTTCCTTGACCTTGTGGTAAGTCACTATCGAGTACAAAAGTATCGCCGACTGAAAGATGGATTTTGTTGTCCTTGAACGTTGAAACACGTATTTTGGGCCCTTGAAGATCACCAAGTATTGCCACATGAGTTCCATATTTGGCAGCAATACTGCGTACTTGTGTTGCTCTTTCGACATGCTCCTCGGCCGAACCATGAGAAAAGTTTATTCTAACGACATTCGCACCCGCTTTTATAATTTCTTCCAGCATGCCCTCTTTGTCTGTTGAAGGACCTAGAGTAGTGACTATTTTCGTTCTTCTTTGAATACAGGTCATGACATCTTCCTTGATCACATTAGGAGTGAAACGGCTTTTTCGACGCAAGCCTTATTTGAGTATAAGCAAAATACTGAGTTGTGGGAGATATAGACAATTAACTGTGTACATATTTATTAATGCAAAAAAATATAGTGTCAAATGTCGGATTTGTTTAGCAATTTGATGAAACGCTCAAACAATCATCTTTATCCGTGATGGCTGTCACGGCAATTTAGTAAAGTCCTTCACAATTACTTCGCAAAGTAAAAAAATCGCGATGTTGTTGATATTTGGAGCACCCTATGTACATGGCTCAACCAGGTCATATTGACCACATTAAGCAGGTCAATGCTGGCCGTGTATATAAACTCATCGATCAAAAAGGTCCTATTTCCCGAATTGATTTGTCCAAAGAGAGTGAGCTGGCCCCTGCCAGCATTACTAAAATCACTCGTGAATTGATTGAAGCTCACTTGATTCACGAGACAACAGTTCAGGAAGCAACCAGTCGCGGGCGACCTGCGGTTGGTCTACAGGTCAATAATAAAGATTGGCAATTTCTCTCTATGCGTCTTGGGCGTGGTTATCTCACGATTGCGTTACATGAGCTGGGCGGTGAAGTGCTTATCGATACCAAGATTGATATTCATGAAATCGATCAAGAGGATGTTTTAGCTCGGTTGTTACATGAAATTGAAGAGTTTTTTCAGAGCTACTCGGATCAACTTGGTCGCGTAACCAGCATAGCTTTAACCTTACCTGGACTGGTCAATTCAGAGAAAGGTATTGTCATGCAAATGCCCCACTATAACGTTGAAAACCTTGCTCTAGGCCCCGAAATATTCAAAGCTACGGGGTTGCCAGTTTTTATTGCTAATGACACGCGAGCTTGGGCTTTGGCAGAAAGGTTATTTGGTCATTCACAAGATAATGAAAACTCGGTACTTATTTCAATTCACCATGGTCTCGGAGCGGGTATTATTCTTGATGGCCGTGTTCTTCTTGGACGTCATGGAAATATTGGTGAATTAGGCCATATCCAAATAGATCCCCATGGTAAACCTTGTCATTGTGGGAATAGAGGTTGTTTAGAAACAGTCGCGAGCTCTCAAGCTATTCGAGATGAGGTAACTGAGCGGCTTGCTAGAGGAGAGCAGTCAATACTATCGAGCATTGATGAAGTTTCTGTTGAAGACATTTGTGAAGCCGCTGCTAATGGTGATGCCTTAGCGGTCGAGGTAATAGAAAAACTTGGTCGTTATTTGGGAACTGCAATATCGATAGTGATTAATTTGTTTAATCCAGAGAAGGTCTTGATAGGCGGGGCAATCAATCAAGCGAAAAATATTTTGTATCCGGCGATTCAAAATTGTATAAAGGAGCAAAGTCTACCTGTCTATCAGCAAGGCCTACAAGTTGTAGAATCTCGTTTTTACAAGCAAGCAACAATGCCAGGCGCAGCTTTAATCAAACAAGCTCTTTATGATGGTTTATTATTAATGAAAGTTATTGAAGGTTAGCTTTTGTTATTATGGGTATTTATACCTTTTTTGTGAACATATAGCATTTTAGTTGCACGTGTTTATTTTGGTTTAGGCCAGCTTTAGTCTATTTTTGATATATTACATAGTAGTTGAGAAGTCGTATGTCTGGAGTTTTAAATAGCGTTGATCAGCGAACCAACTTGGTGGGTGAGAACCGGCTTGAGCTATTGCTATTTCGTCTAAACAGTCGGCAGATCTTTGCGATCAACGTATTTAAAGTTCGTGAGGTAATTCAAGTTCCCCCATTGACTAAGATGCCGGGTTGTCATCATCATATTACTGGCGTTGCGTCTCTGCGCGGGGTTCCAGTACCAGTGATTGACCTTCGCGGCGCCATTGGTTTTCCTCCTCTTCGTGAAGAAGATGTGGAATATAACCTTATTATCACAGAATACAATAGGTCCATTCAGGGGTTTTTAGTTGGTCAAGTGCGCAACATTATCAATACGACGTGGGCGGAAATTCAACCCCCGCCAAAGAGTGCTGGTCGAGCCAATTACTTAACGGCAATTACCCACATTAAAGATAATGAGGATCAGGCGATTGTTGAGATAATCGATGTCGAGAAAGTTTTGGCAGAAATCATTGAGTATGATGTTTCCATCTCTGAAGGTGTGCTTGATGAAGAGCTTGCGGCTCAAATGGTGGGTCGAAATGTTCTGATTGTGGATGACTCTTCTACAGCGCGCTCTCAGGTCAAAGGGTGTTTATCACAACTGGGGCTCAACATTTTAGAGTGTTGTGATGGACTTGAAGCATTGAAGCTTCTAAAACAATGGACCGAAGAAGGTAAAGACGTCCCGCGTGAGTTGCTGTTAATGATAACAGACGCGGAAATGCCAGAGATGGATGGTTATAAACTTACCTATGAGATCCGTAATGATCCCAAGCTCAAGGATCTTTACGTCACTTTGAATACTTCTCTCAGTGGTAGCTTTAACGATGCCATGGTTAAGAAAGTAGGTTGTGACCGTTTTATATCCAAATTCCAACCAGACTTGTTGGTTCAGGTTGCACAAGATAGGCTGCGAGATGTGCTGTCGAGCTAGTGATGTCATCACCTTTACTTAACCCACAAGCTTTTAATCTCGGCGCGTATTTCTGCATTTTGGCCTAACCTTTATTTTATGTTTGAAATTAGTGGAAATTACGTGAGTGTGTGGTCAAGCCGCTAAGTCTATCCGTGATATCAATTAGTTTGCCAGCAACCACATGGGTGACTTGACCTTCTTTCTCTAATATCCCTTTTACCATCATAATCTTGGCTGTTAAATAAGCTTTCTTTTGAGCTCGAGCTGTTGCCTGCCAAACGATAACATTTATATTGCCAGTATCGTCTTCTAGCGTTAGGAAAGTGACACCTGCAGCAGTTCCGGGAGCTTGCTTACCTGTCACAACACCGACGATAGTCACAAGGGAGCGATGGGGAAGTTGTATCAGATTGCAGGCGCGAGTAAATCGTCCGAGCTTGTTGGCTTTCTCTAGAAGTGTTATCGGATGCTTGTTAAGGGAGAGGTTGGTTGCAGCATAATCTTCCAGTAAGGTTTGTGTTTCAGACGGGTAAAGCAGCCCCTTTTCTTTAGGCTCTTGTAACTCTTTGAATAAAGGTAAATCTGATAACGAATCCATTATTTCCCAGCGAGTTTGAAAGCGGTTATTGGCAATCGATGACATAGCGTTAGCTGAGGCAAGTTGTTCTAACTCTTGCTTAGTTAAACCAATGCTTTTCAGTTGTGCTAGATTTTGGAATACTGTGGACCCGCGAGCTTTGAGAAGACGTTGACCAGTATGCTTACTAAAGCCTTTGATTTGACGAAAGCCGAGCCTGATTGCTAATCCGCCATTATGTTGCACCACTTGGTGGTCATGGAGAGAATGATTTATACAAATGGGTAGGATGGTGATCTTGTGACGCTTTGCATCTTGGACCAATTGGGATGCACTGTAAAACCCCATCGGAAGGCTATTGAGGAGCGAGGTATAAAAAACCTCTGGATGGTAATACTTTAGCCATGCAGAGCAGTAGGCTAGCACGGCGAATGAGGCAGAGTGACTTTCTGGAAAACCGTATTCACCAAAGCCAAGTATCTGCTCAAATATGCGCTCAGCGAATACTGTCTCATAACCACGATTTTGCATTCCTTGGATCAGTTTTTTCCGAAACTTGAGTAACTTGCCATTTTTTTTCCAAGAGGCCATAGCTCGGCGTAACTGATCTGCTTCACCACCAGTAAAGCCAGCGGCTACCATAGCTAATTTGATCACCTGTTCTTGAAAAATAGGTACGCCCATTGTGCGTGATAACACTTCTTTCACTTCTTTTGAAGGATAAGTGACAGACTCCAGACCGTTTCGCCGTTTGAGGAAAGGGTGGACCATATCCCCTTGGATTGGACCAGGCCGGACTATGGCTATCTGGATAACTAAATCGTAATAAGTCTTTGGTTTGAGTCTAGGTAGCATACTCATTTGTGCTCTAGATTCAATTTGGAAGACGCCTATGGTGTCTGCTTGTTGAATCATTTCATATACATTTCTATCGTCTTCTAGATTAGTAATATGTGCGATAGTTAATGATTGATTATGTAGGCGTTTAACCAGTTTAAAGCATTTTTGAATCGCGCTGAGCATACCCAATGCAAGCACATCTACTTTCATCAACTTAAGGCTCTCAAGGTCATCTTTGTCCCATTGAATGACGGTTCTATTAGCCATGGCTGCATTTTCAATAGGGACTAATTCATAAAGAGGACCTGCTGCAATAACAAAACCGCCGACATGCTGTGAAAGGTGACGAGGAAACCCAAGAATACTATTAACTAAGGAAATAAATTGCTCACCTTTGAGCGAATTTGGCTCCAAACCAAGTTCAACAATTTGCGCTTGCCAATCAAGATCGCGATCGCGACGGTTAACATTTTTGATGAAATAGTCGAGTTGAGCCTCTTCAATCCCAAGCGCCTTACCAACATCTCTGACTGCGCTTTTAAATCGATAAGTGATCACGGTAGCGGCAAGTGCTGCTCGCTCTCGGCCATATTTTTGATAAATGTATTGAATGACTTCTTCACGGCGTTCATGCTCAAAGTCGACATCAATATCGGGCGGCTCATCACGCTCTTCACTGATGAATCGCTCAAAAAGAACGGAAATCTGCCTTGGGTCTACAGCAGTAATTTCGAGGCAATAACAGACAACAGAATTAGCAGCAGAACCTCTTCCTTGGTAGAGAATATTTTCTTTCTGGGCAAACTGAACAATGTCATGGATGGTTAGAAAGTAATATGGATAGTTAAGCTTTTCAATGAGATTGAGCTCTTTATCTATAGTATTTTCAATCTCATCAGGTATACCATTAGGAAAACGTCGCTGCTTTCCTTTTGCAACCAAATTTTTCAGGTGGCACATTGCACTTATACCATCAGGCACAAGTTCACTTGGATATTCATATTGCAATTCCGATAAACTAAAATGGCATTGTTTGGCAATATGTATGCTCTCGTTCAGCCATTGTGCTTTGAATAGTCGAGAAAGCTTGTCTTTACTACGCAGACTTCGCTCAGAGTTACTTAAAAGGTGTCGGCTGATATTTTCAACGCTGCTTTTGTGCTGAATTGAGGTTAAGACGTGCTGCAAAGGTAGCCGACTTGGAGTATGCATTAATACCCCGCCAACAGCGGTAATAGGTAACTTGAGATTTTGAGCAAGTTGCTCACAGTGAGTAAGGTACTGCTTATCATCTGAGCCTAGATGGCGCTGCACGCCTAACCACAGCCTAGGTTGATGGTGCTGAGTCAACCACTGTCCCCACTTTGGATTGTCTTGTGTGTGGTTAGGTAGCCAGACAATGAGGCAGTGGCGTATTGACATCAAGTCCCATTCGGCGAGTTGGTAATGTCCTTTTTGACAGCGTTTTCTCGCATTGGTGATAACCCGACATAACTCAGCATAGGCTTTGCGATTTGGACAAAGCAAGATGATCTGACATTCTTGATGTAGCCAAAACATGCTACCAATGATGAGCTGAATATTGAGCTTATGTGTTTTGATTGCATTGTAAGCTTTTACAACGCCAGCAACAGAGCATTCATCGGTAATAGCAAGCGAATGGTAACGCAGAAAGTCTGCTTGTAGAATCAGCTCTTCTGCATGAGAAGCGCCAGTGAGAAATGAAAAGTTAGTTTGGCAAAACAGTTCAGCATATTTCATGTCTTAATCTCTTGCTTAGCTAAATATACCATGGAGAAACCATTGCATTTTCTGATTTCGAAATACCCATAACCAACGACCGTTTTTACTGCGCGCAATGAAGTAATCTCGGGTGACATCTTCACCATCCCACCATCCAGTAGCTATACGTTCAGGACCATGCAAAATGGTGACTTTGTCGACTAAGAGTTCTGGGGTTTTGAGTACGAATGAGGGTCTTAGTCCAGTTGTTCGAGAGTCATTTGAAACCGTCTTCTCTGGACAACAAAGTACGGTAGATTTTTCTGGTCTCGGATCATCAGTTGGCGCGATCTTACATACTCGCGTTTTACCTAACTTGGCTTGTAGTGTTGTGATAAGTTCGAGAGGTGTTTGTTGGCCTTTATAGCCTGAGAAAATATCTTGGCTGATAGATTTAAGTTCACCGCTACGAATGACTTTAAGTGTTAGAGCATAGACAGAACCATTAAGTTGCAGAGATTCCATAGTCAGCTGACTGAGCTTTTCCCACCTATCAGCTAGGTAGTCACCACATGCTGATGTTAAAGTAACGACCTCTGATGTGGTGTCACGCTGGTGCAGTTGTAATTCAAGTTCATACGCGACTTGGCTACGTAATGTAAGGAAGTGCTCAAGCTTGACAAGCAGTTTTCTCAGGGGCTTTTCTAGCCACTGCCTATTATCGATATCAAAGAGTAGCTCTAGGCAGTGATGGAACTCTTCTGGTGGATGGTAAAAATCCACTGGGTGTTTGAATTGACCCGTCAGCTTGCCAATGTAATTCACTAGTTCAATATCGAATCTTCTAGCAATTTCAGGCATTGGAAGCTTAAGTAAATCCTCCAGTGTAATCACACCAACACGAGACAGCTTTTCAACCTGCTTTTTACTCAGTTCTGTTGCAGAAATAGGACAAGCTCTCAGGTTAATGTTGATGTCATCTTGGTCTTCTGTGAGAAAGTTTGAACCTAATTTGGTTAGTAAAATAGCTGAAAATGGAGAAAAACCCGTGGCATAACAAAATTCAATGTTGAGGGATTGTAAGTGGTGAGAAACAATATGCCAGTAAGACTCAAGCCCACCGTATAGAGTAAGCATATCTGTTAGTTTAAGTAAAAGTCCTTTAGGTGGAAATAAGACGAGATCAGAGGTGACAAGATAAAGCCATTGGGCGATCTCTAAAAGAGCTTGCTGTTCGACGCTTTCATCATAAGGATGCACTAAAAGTGATGGGCAAAGTGTGCTTGCGCTGCCAAGGCCCATACCATTCTGAATGCCTTGCTGTTGAGCCGTATTATTCGACTGTACGATTTGAAAGCACTTCGTATCAAGAACCACTAGAGGTTGAAGATCCTTGTCTGAATACAGAGTATCCAGTTGTAATTTTGGAAAATGCAGGTAAAGCCACAATTGCTTCATCAGCCTTGCTTACGCCTCTGAAAAGGTAACACGACATTTTGACGTTCTTTTTCAGCAAGATCGGGCCAGTAAGTTCTCATGTCGATTAAAAAACTTGAATGTGACCAGCTTCCTTTACGTTTAGTGATGGTTATTTCTAACCCATGAGCGTGTGGTACAAGTGTCATGCTCAAACTAACAGGTAGAGAGAAAAGAGTGCTGGATTGTTTAAACAAAAATGACAGGCTAGTACCTGTTTCACTGGCAACCTGAAGGCGGCGAACATGATGTACTTCTAGTTGATTTTGCCATAGAAGTACATTGCTACAAGCTCCGCTTTTAAGGCATTGCTCAGCGGCCCATAACGCTTCTTTGTAAGTTTTTGGGTAGAGCAATAGGGTATAGTTTAGATCAATGCCTTGGGCAATTAAGTGTTGTGCTGAGAGATTGCCTGGAGGCTGAATGAATACGGATAGCCTCCCTTTATGGTTATTTCTTAGATGAGGACATAATAATCGAAGCTCTCCTATACCAGAGCTTGAGTGTAACTCTACGACGCCATGATGCGGGAAGCCGCCCTCTAGCCTTTCGTCTAAAAGCTCATAACCGGTTGGATAGGCTCCTTTAGATTGCAGTTCAGAGCTTCCCTGCCAAAGCCATTGTTTTTTCTTAAGATGTTCGATTAATTCATACATAACAAAATACCTGTATATACATGCAGTATATGTTTTTATTATTAATCGGCAAGAGACAGGGTAGGTAAACGGGTAAAAAAACGCCTTGTTTGTTAACAAGGCGTTGAATAAAAGAAGGATTTATTTTTTGGGTTGAGCATCAATACATTGGCCTGTGATGTCCTGACTTTGATTCGACATCAAATAGAGATACAAAGGCATAATATCTAGCGGTGTTTTGAGCAAATCGGTATCTTCAGCAGGGTAAGCTTTTGCACGCATTCCTGTTCTTGTGCCGCCAGGGTTAATCGCATTTACTCGGATATGAGAATCGCTGAGCTCATCGGCTAGGACTTGCATCATACCTTCGGTTGCGAACTTTGACATGGCATACGTTCCCCAAAAAGCGCGTCCGCTATGACCCACAGTGGAAGAAGTAAAAATAAGGCTCGCGTGATTGGATTTATGCAGAAGTGGTAATATAGCTTGAGTCATTAAAAATTGCGCTTTGACATTCACCTGCATTACATCATCGTATGTTTCTTCACCGATCTGATCGAACGGGCTCAATACACCTAACAGGCTGGCATTATGTAAAACGCCATCTAAGCGACCGAATTGGCTGCCAATAGTGTCGGCCATATCGAGATAGTTTTGTTTAGATGCTCCTTTCATATCCAGAGGAATGATGGCTGGTTGGGGAAGGCCTTGTGCTTCAATCTCATCGTAAGTCTGTTCAAGTTTTTTGACTGTGCGGCCTAGCAATATGACAGTGGCACCATGTTGAGCATAGGATAAAGCCGCTTGCTTTCCGATGCCGTCACCAGCGCCTGTTACAAGTATGACTTTTCCTTGTAACGCATCTGAGGGAATAGAATAATTCACGTCATATGTCCTTAATTGTTACGTTCTGCTTTATGAATCAGTAGGATGATGGTTACAATACACTAATTCGCATCTTAGGGGATATTACATTGGAATTTTTGTTGGACTATGGGCTGTTTTTGGCCAAGATTGTAACCGTGGTCGTTGCCGTAATTGCACTGTTAGTGGTTGCTAAAACCGTAGGCGGAAAAAACGGTGCGGCAAAAGGTGAGTTAGAAATCACCAATCTGACTGAGCAGAATAAAGAGACGGTCGAGCAGCTTGAACATCACTTGCATGACTCTGCGTTTCTTAAAGCGCGTGATAAAGCGGAAAAGAAGCAGGAAAAAGAAAAGCTCAAAGCCAGAGAAAAGGAAGTAAAACAAGCGTCAAAAGAAGGGGATCTAGATAGTAAAAGAGAGCCTCACTTATTCGTGCTTGATTTTAAAGGAAGCATTGATGCTAAAGAAGTGTCTTCACTGCGAGAAGAAGTCACAGCGATTCTTTCTGTTGCAAGAGAGGGAGATGAGGTCCTACTGCGTTTAGAATCTGGCGGCGGTATGGTTCATGGCTACGGATTAGCTTCTTCTCAGTTGGATCGTATTAAAGCCGCTCAGTTGCCATTAACTATTGCTGTTGATAAAGTTGCTGCCAGTGGTGGTTACATGATGGCTTGTATCGCAGATAAGTTGGTTTCTGCTCCTTTCGCAATCGTGGGCTCAATTGGAGTGATCGCGCAGCTACCAAATTTCAATAAGCTTTTGAAAAAGCATGATATTGATTATGAACAACTGACCGCTGGAGAGTATAAGCGCACTCTGACCATGTTTGGTGAAAATACAGATAAAGCTCGCGATAAATTTAAGCAAGAGTTGGAAGACACTCATGATTTGTTTAAAGACTTTATCCGTGAACGTCGACCGTCTTTAGAGTTGGAGAAAGTTGCAACTGGAGAGCACTGGTTCGGTATTCGAGCGCATGAGCTAGGTCTTGTTGATGAAGTTAGCACCTCTGATGATTTGGTAGTAGCGGCTTGTAAAGATAAGACCGTATTATCTATTCGTTATGTTGAGAAGAAAAAGCTTACATCAAAGCTAGCGGGCTTGGCGGGAGAAGCCGCTGATAATGTTTTGTTGAAGCTTATCGATCGAGGCCAACGTCCGATAGTGTAATGCCTAGTCGCAATTAAAAGTAAGCCCTCGTTTTGAGGGCTTATGTATGTGACTCACAATGAAAGTAAATGAGCTATCAGCTCATTTGTGCTAGTAGAGCAGCCAGTCTAGCTTTGACTATACCTTTATCTTTATCATCGAGCTCAACTACAGTACTCGTGAGTTGATCAACTAAGTTTTCGGCTTTATCACGCGGTGATTCCTTACTCGTCAATCCACCTTGAAGAAGAGAGAGGTATGTCTTAGGTTCATTGAGTCTAGCATTACTAATATCACTCAACTTAACTTGCAGATCATTGCTTTTTTGAGGGTATTTTTTCGTTAATAATTTGTTGTTAGCCTTTACCAATGAATTTAACGTGCTTTCATCTGAAGACATATAATGTGAGCGGACGGTATTTCCCAGTACTGCATTGTCTATTGGTAGCTGATTCTGGAACTTTGAAAATTCCTGTTTCAGATCCAACTTAACGCCATCTTTTAATTTACTTTCTACTTGTTGATTAAACTGTGTTACTTGTTCTTTATGGCTCGCATAAAATGGAGCTACAAGTATATTCAGAACTGCCTTATCAGTGATGTTTTGACGGAAATCATTATCTGAGTTGAACTTTTCCTGAAACTGTTGGATATCACTTGGGTCTTTTAAATCTGTCTTTGTTGCCAGTGTACTCATGTATTGAACAGCGTCTAAAGTGAAACCAAATGTATCAGCTAACTCACGACAGGCTGTTTCGAAACTGGTCATATTGGACTCTGTTGTCTTAGCTGCTTGGTTCGAACTCTCACTAGCCCTTGATTCGGATGCTTTTGCTGCCTTAGCCGCAATTTTTGCAGCTAATTGTTCTTGCAAGCTCCCCCCAGATTTCTCCCCTGCTGTCGAGGTTGTACTGCTTTGTGTTATCTGCGGTGATACTGCTGCTGTCATTGGAGGTGGCGGTGGTGGTGGTGGTGGT
>NZ_JAYQDQ010000005.1:0-40278 GCF_038138445.1 Vibrio sp. | reverse complement strand
GGTGGTAACATTTTTGCCATCGGTTGTGGAGTTTGTTTTGTGTTGTTTGACTCCATTTCTTGGACGGTCGATGAAACACTATCTGCAACATCTTTCTTAGCTGAATATAGAGGCTTTAATTGCTTCGACTCGGAAGATGGCTGCTTTGAGTTGCTGTTGCCAATTTTTATTTTGTGCGTAGTCTGTTTCTTTTGATGTTCTTGTGCTAGTCCACCAAAAAAGCCCGCTAAATCTTTTACGCTGGTACGCTGGACACTTTTAACTTCGTATTTGTAATCAGTAGCTGTAGTGCGATTAATTTCGGAGCTACTGGCGGAGCTGGTCCCGGATATGTGGTTAAAGTTAGGCATGCTTTTATCCCTTAAGAAGATAGTAACTGTAAATTTCATCAATGGACTATAAAGATACTTATTACTAAGTGCATGGGAATTTATTTGAAATAACCTAACAGAAAATGATGCTTTTAATAGGTCTTATTGTTAACTTAATTCTAAAGGTTTAATTTAATGATAACTATTTCAATGATTATAGTGTTGTTCTTTTTTCTCTATAAAATAGGTTGTGTTAGCAACAGGTTAAAAATCATAGATTTTCATGTTATTTCTTAATAAATATGACAAGACATGCTGCTGAATAGGACATCGAACCTTGCCATGATAGGAGAGTGCTAGAGAAGCAGTAGAGACACTGCTTCAAAGAATAATAGCAGTGCTTACTCTTTGACTTTGATAAAGAAAAGCAGTGTGCGTGCAACCCGAAACATTATTTTTTACCTTGTTCCTTAGCACCGCCTTTCATGTTCCTACTTTGTGGCTTATTACTAGGTGAAAAATGACGCTTGTTTTTACCAGCCGGCTTGTGACCTCGAGCGTTATCGCCAGACCGTTGGCCATCTACATGGTCGCTTTTAGGTTTTTTGGGCTTTTTAGGTTTTTTGGGCTTTATTGGTCGAGTATCTAGCTTAGATTTAGGCAGTTCGTTGACAGCTTCATAACCTTCTAGCTCAAGACGAGGCAAAATTTGTTGGATAAGCCTTTCTATAGCGAATAATTCGCTGGCTTCTGCTGCCTCTACTAGAGATATTGCTTTACCAACTTCTCCGGCGCGGCCAGTACGGCCAATCCTATGTACGTAATCTTCGGCAACATGAGGGAGTTCAAAGTTAACGACTTGTGGTAGCTGGGGGATATCAATGCCACGTGCGGCGATATCGGTTGCGACCAATACACGTACTTCACCAGACTTAAAATCGGCCAGTGCTTTGGTTCGAGCATTTTGACTTTTATTACCATGAATAGGCGCAGCAGTAATACCTTGACCATTGAGGTAATAAGATAAGCGATTTGCACCATGTTTTGTTCGGCAAAAAACCAATACTTGTTTCCAATCACCCTCTTGGATTAATTTGCACAGCATAGGTGCTTTTTTTCGCTTGTCTGTTGGGTATATAGACTGTTCAATCGTTTGAGCTGTCGAGTTTGCAGGAGCAACAGAGACTTCTACAGGATTGTTGACTAGACCTTTCGCGAGTTTTCGAATTTCGTCCGAGAAGGTAGCAGAAAAAAGAAGGTTTTGACGTTTTTGTGGTAGCAATTCAAGTATCTTGCGAATATCGCGTATAAAGCCCATGTCTAGCATTCGGTCTGCTTCGTCTAATACGAGAACTTCTAACTGCGAAAACTTAATGGCGTTTTGCTGATATAAATCGAGTAAGCGACCTGGGGTTGCGACAAGAATATCGGTACCTTTTCGAAGCTTCATCATTTGTGGATTGATTTTAACACCACCAAAAACCACATTAGAAGTTAGCTTTTGATACCGGCTGTACTTATAAATATTTTCTTGCACTTGGGCAGCCAGTTCACGTGTTGGTGTTAATACCAATGCTCTAACATGGTTAGGCTTGACTCTTTGCCCATTATCAAGCATTTCAAGAATAGGTAGCGTAAAGCCAGCGGTTTTGCCTGTGCCTGTCTGCGCAGCAGCCATTACGTCTTTTCCTGCTAAGACGGCAGGAATTGCTTGCTCTTGAATTGGTGAGGGTTTGTCATAACCCTGATCACCTATGGCTTTAAGGATTGGAGCAGAAAGGCCTAAAGAGGTAAAACCCATAAATATGTCTCTGTAATAAGTTGAGCTCATGCTCACGCAGCCATAATGAGCTGCAAAAGGGCGCTATTGTGAGTCCTTTGTAGGTCAACATCAACAGAAATTATCATTGTGGAGGTTTGAATATTGTGAGCAACTGATGCTTGTTGGCAATGAGAGCGAGTATGAGCCCTGTCAATACGCCAAATAGATGAGACTCTACTGCGACGGCTGCATTAATTAACTCACTGGTGGTTTGAGATGCACCTATGGTCATTTCCCAACCCGTTTTCACTAGCACTCCCCCAACCAATAGCCAGCTACTTTTTCTACCAGATAAAGACTCACAAAGTGCATAGTAGGCGAAAATACCATGCAGCGTTCCTGACAAGCCGACATAAGAATTCATAGAAGTTGTAAGATTAAGTACACCAACCGATAAGCTTACAAGTAATAAGATGCAAAGAAGTGATTTAGGGCTGGGCCTAAACAAGTAGGAGATGACCCAAAGCCCTAGGATATTCATGGTGAAATGAATCCAGTTGGTATGGGTAAAGTTTCCTGTTAGGATCCGCCACCACTGGCCTTGTTCGATAAGTTCATTTTGCCAATATGTTAGGTTAGCTAAAGGTTCAAATTGCACACACAAGCAAATTAAGCTAATTACAACTAGTAGAAGAAATAAGCGCACTCTATGTCTCGATATTGTTTAAAATGTGGTAAGTCAACCAAAGCTTGTATCTGTGAGTGGATACATAGCCTGTCAGCCAATGTGGAACTGATCATTCTACAGCATCCTACAGAAGCTAAGAAGCCTATGGGGACTGCAAAGATCCTAACGCTTTCATTAGCAGGATGCTATTTGTTCCAAGGTGAAAACTTTACTCAGCATGTGGAGTTTAATCAGTTACTCTGTGAAAGTGGCGTACAACATTTCGTTCTTTATCCAAGTGACTCGTCCTCAGACATATCTAAAGCCGAAGAAGTTATGAATAAAAACAACAAAGTTCGTATTATTCTTCTCGATGGAACTTGGAAAAAGGCTTATAAAATCTGGCAGTTATCGAGTAACTTAAAAAATCTGCCAATGCTTCATTTACCCAAGGATTTAAAGGGTAACTATCGGATTCGTAAAGCCCCTAGTAACAACAGTTTATCGACGGTAGAGGCAGGTTTTCACGTATTGTCCTTACTTGAACCCGAGCGTGACTTCTCGCCATTACTTGATGCTTTTAATCATATGATTGACTTTCAAATTAGTAATATGCCAGCAGGTATATTTAAACAGAACTATTCATGATAGTTAATCCGATATAGCACTTCTTTCCCTCTACCTAAATATAGATATATGATCTTAGCTCCTCTAATTATCAGGAGCACACACGGAAAAAACGAATCATGGGCTATTGACTTTAGATGGCAACCGATACTCATCATGTTGCATTGTGCTACGCTTGTAATAATACTCTCAATAATGTGTGCGTATTGCACGATGATCATTTGACTGAGAACACCAATCCTAAGGTGAAAAGCAGAGTAGCAATCGGTACGTGTATGAATATCTCTTAGACTCAGGGAAAGTGATCCTTCTTAGTGCCTACTAATGATGGAGATAAGCTAATGGATCAAGCTACATTTATTCGTCAATTACCTAAGGTTGAATTGCATATGCATATCGAAGGTTCTCTAGAACCTGAGATGATGTTTAAGTTGGCCAAACGAAACAAAATTCCACTGCCATTTAATACACCAGAAGAAGTTAGGACCGCCTATCAATTTACTAACCTTCAGTCGTTTTTGGATATTTATTATCAAGGTGCAAATGTATTAATTGATGAGCAAGACTTCTATGATCTGACTTGGGAGTATTTACTTCACTGCCAACAAGATAACGTTATTCATACTGAGATTTTTTTCGATCCACAAACTCATACTGAACGAGGTATTTCCTTTGATACTGTGATTAACGGAATTCATCGTGCTCTTGAAGATGGCAAACAAGAAATGGGTATTAGTAGCCGGGTTATTATGTGCTTTTTACGCCATTTGGATGAGCAGAGTGCTTTTTTGACTTTAGATCAGGCAATAAAACATAAAGATAAAATCATCGCAGTGGGATTAGATTCCTCAGAACTTGGTCATCCGCCCGAGAAGTTTACTCAAGTATTTGTTAAAGCGATTGAAGAAGGCTTTTTGACTGTCGCACATGCAGGAGAGGAGGGTTCGGTAGACAATATTTACAATAGTATTGATTTACTAAAAGTTTCACGTATTGATCACGGTGTTCGCTGTTCTGACGACAGTCACTTGGTTCGCATGTTGGCCGAGTCTCGGATGCCTCTAACTGTGTGCCCATTATCAAATATAAAACTTAAAGTATTTGATGAGATGAAGCGACACAATGTGGTTGATTTATTAAGGCAAAATCTTTGCGTTACGATTAATTCAGATGATCCTGCTTATTTTGGCGGTTACATGACGGATAATTTTCTTGCTGTTGCACAGAGTCATTCACTGACAGAGAGTGAACTGACTCTGCTAACGCAAAATGCCATAGAAGCAAGCTTTGTTAGTGAAAGTGAAAAGCATCGTATGCAGTGTGTCTTAGAAGAGTTTTCAAGCCGCTCAATAGGATGAAAATAGCTGCTGGTGAAGTCTTTGTGCGTGGCCGTCAGTCATTGAAGATATGTGATCGGTGATCACACGGTAGCCTTCACTATTGCTCTTGGCTGATTGCCAGTCTTTACGAACCGAAATCGGAAGTAGCCTTTCAGGATCAGCACTGAGTGCCTCAAAGACATCCATAATAATTTGCTGTCCTTTATATTCGGCTATCTGTACCTGTGGGACTTGAATGACATAGTCATGTACAAATCGTTTAAGTATTTGTAATGCAGTGGCCATTTCTGGTTTTAGGTAAGCATTAAACGCGAGTAAATCACTGGCAAAAATAGCATCAACAGGCTTAATTGTAATACTGGTCAATAAGGCATTCACTATACCGCCAATCGCGTCTTTTCTCTGATGGTGAATGCCAGAAAATAGCATATTGGTAATCGACTCTATATGTGTTCTAAACCAAGGTTCCCCGCAGTTAAACAGGGCGTCTTGAGCCCCATCAATCCATTGAGTTTGGGTCACTTTTCCTAGCACAATTGCATCTTCAAGATCATGTACTCCGTAGGCAATATCGTCTGCCAATTCCATGATAGAGCAATCTATAGATTTAAAGCTGGTTTTTTTGTGTTGATGCTTTTCTCTTGGCTCAGAAAGCGTTTGACCAAACAGTTGTTTGTCTGATTGATTTAATGGTGATAATACCCAGTCAAATAGAGGTTGATCACAATCGTACAAACCTTTTGCTGGAGACCATTGCTTAGCTTTAAGTTGCCTTTGATGTGTCACACTCTCTGGAGTTTTGCTAGAACAGGTTTCACTCAGTAAAGCCGGGTATTTAATTAATCCCAGTAGTGTCCGGCGAGCTAAATTCATTCCAAAATGTTCAGTGTAGGGTTCGAGTTTGGTGACGATACGAAATGTTTGGGCGTTTCCTTCAAATCCACCATGGTCTCGCATCATATAGTTCAGAGCAATTTCACCTCCATGGCCATAAGGAGGGGTATCGATATCATGTGCAAGGCATAATGAATCAATCAGGCTGTCACTAGGTAAAAGTTCGCGATACTCGGGCTGCTTTTTCTTAATTTGAGCAACAATACCGCTACCAAGTTGTGCAGCTTCTAAAGAATGAGTGAGCCGTGTACGGTGAAAATCGTCGAAGCTGTTACCATGTACCTGTGTTTTGGATTGTAGGCGCCGAAATGCGGCTGAGTGGAGTATTCTCGCTCGGTCACGTTGGTAAGGGGTACGGTGATCATCGCGACGAATCTTATGCTCATCATCATGTCGTTCATGCCATAAGTTGCTGATTTGAAATGTCATAAATATTTCCACAAGGGTTTTATGATACCGTACACAAAAACTTGAGAAACTACAAAGATCAAACGGTTTTCAACCTATGACAATCTAATACCACATGAGTTGACGAATTCCATTGACGTACTTTGAGTGCCTAGATGGACGCAGTGGACAAGTCGCTATCAGCTTTGATAAGTCACTTTCATGTTCAGCATTGGTTTTGATTTCTAGCAGTACATAATCACCTAAAGTTTTACCTGAATGCACGTTGACTTGGTCAGAATACCTTTGATCAAAGCACTGCATATTGTCATCGAATGTGGCGCGAATGTTGCCATCGGCTGAAATCAAGTAACGTCGTTTGTAACGCGAAATCAATACAGGAATACTCTCACACTCCCAATATACTTGAGCATTGATAGGTAATTGTTGGCGACAATGATTGAGGATGTTGCGCCATGACTTGTGCTTGGACCAATCAATATCCACCGGGTAGATGTCCTTAGAGCCTTTTCCGCCGCGTCGGTATTTAAACTCCAACTTACTATTTTCTGGACGTGCGAGTTCTCCATACCAACGGATTCGAGTTTTCCTACGTTGGGTAATACCGCTTAGGTTTTCTTCATAACGGCTTAAGTTTGGGCTATCTAAATACAAGCTGTTGACATACCTGTCTGGGTGATGGGTTTGGAACTGATAGGCATGAAGCATAAGCCAGTTCTCAACTACTTGTAAGCGGTTGAGTGGAATTGGGACCTTGATTTCAAATCGTTTACTCATAAAGGTTTATCCGACTTCATTACTGTATTGTAGAGTTTTCCAACATCAAGCGCTTGGCTAGCAATGACTACGCCATTGACATTAAGCTCGCTACCCAGCTCGGAGATGATTTTTTTCTCACACCCTGAGCATTGAAATTCCAATGCTTTCAGTGTTGCTGAGCCAAATAGTGGTTTTTTGGTGTAGCTCATGAGCGCGTAATGGCTTACATCTTTTGCCGTGATTGATTCTGCCTCTACTGCCGATGCGTCTTTGGCTACAAGACCAAAGTTAACTCGAGCAAACTCAATGTCTTTTAGTCGCATCAGGCTTTCTTCACCGACAGAAACCGCTTTATCACGAATATCGGAGAAGTTGATGCCTGAAACATCGAGATCCGATCCACTTACGTCCAAGCCATCGCCGCCAGAGCGTTTGCCTATGTTTGCAAACTCACTGTCGTAAATTTTTCCCGTGCAGTAGTCACAGTCAAATGCATCAGATAGCGCTTCTTTGATGGAAAGATGAGAAATATCTACGTCGCTGTTGACGATATTGAGTGCATCTTCAGAAACGTTGTCGGAGATGTAAAGTCCGTTAACAGATAGTTTTCCGCCGACAAGATAGGTTGCGCCTCTGGGTTGCCACAAGCCAAGATTTGGTCTGCCAGCGTAGGAAATATGCAAATTACGTATTGTCGAGCGTGTTTCCTGGTTCGCATTAAACAGACTTAAGCCCGACCAATTTGGTATTTGTCCCTGTCTGGATAATTTAACAGGCCTGGCTTTGGTGCCTTCGACTTCCAGTTGTCCGAACACCATAATTCCAGCGTTTTTACCAAACTGAATACTGGCACCTTTTTCAAGGTACAGAGTCCAGTTTTCAGGCGTGACGAGATAGTCATTAATCACCCAGTTACCCGCAGGTATGCGCCAAGCCTCTTTCTCTTGTTGAATAAAAGCATATTGATTGACTTTACTCGTATCTACAGGCCTAGGGAGGAAACTCATGGGTTCAATATTGCGCCTAAATTGGTAGTTACCCATTGACTGACCAGTCGTAGAGGCACGCAGTTCAACAGTTTTAATATGCTTTGGTAGCGTAACAGAAAAGCTTTCGCCCGATGCGAGCTCTAAAGGGAAAGAATAATTAGCTTCTTCAAGGTTTGAACGTTCATCAAAGTCTGTCCATCCGGTGAGGCCCAAAATACGAAGTGGTTGTCTTTCTGGGTTTCGAATAATAAGGCTATTGCTGGGCTTAGTAACATAGTGTGTGTTTAAATCCCACAGAGGTAAAGATGCCATGGAATCCATTTGTTGGTGAAGGTCGCTGCTGACATTGGAGATATTAATACATGACTTGTCTTTGTAATCAGATTGTAAGCACACCATTTGAGCTTGTAAGTTATCTGGATTGAATGGTGTGGTGAGAGGAAGTCCACTGTGCAGCGCTTTTAAAATTGGCGTCTGTACTTTTGTGAGATGCTTCTGGAGAGTGTTTCCAGCCAGTAGCTTGCCTAAGATATTGATGGCAGAGTCATAATGCTGCCTGACCTCTTTATCTTCGAGCATTTGCCTACTGAGCAAGAAATGATGGCTAGGTGGTTTCATCATCAGAGAATGTTTAGCTGGTGACACATTAACATCGCTTTGGATAGGTTCAAGCTTTGCTGTATGAGGATTGTAATACCAGCGCCAATTGTTCCACGCTAATCCATGCCATGCTCCCCATGTATCAATGACCGCGAGATATTGTCCAAGTCTTTTGGAATCAAAAACATCACTCGCATCAAGTCTACCATTGATAAAATCACCAATCAGCGATAGCGCTATTTGGCGTTGATAACCAAGTGCTGTGCTGTTAACAATAGTGTTTCGCTGTAAAACTCTAGGTTTAAAGATACGATGGATTTTTCCATCGCTATCTTTTTGCTCTGCTAGATCAAGACGAACAATCAATCCTTCGGTGCGCTTGTTGATTGCGAGGAGATCTTGCCCAAAACCTTGTTCATGGTACATCACCCCCCATTCTTCTCCATTGACGATCACATTCACCGGAGTGTAGCGTGGTGAAATAATATCAAAGCCAGCCAGTTTCATAGTTTCTGCAAAAAGCGTCGGGCCGTGGCTAATTCGCACATGTGGGCTAATTAAAGCAAATCGTCGAGAGGAAAAAAGAGCTTGCTTATTATCCACTTTAAACTTTAGAGACCAACGATTTACACCATTAACATGGTCGAGTAAATCACCTTGTAAGCGCACTTTTGCATCGAGAACCTTATTGTCAGAATAGATCCTTGCTTTAACTTCCGAACGCTTGGCAGGGATGAATCCTTGGTTAAAGGCGGTTTCTCTATCTTTAACTAGAAGTGACCAATTAGGGTAGGTGATATCAACACGTACAGTGGGAAGGTGATGATTTGCCGTAACAAAATTAATAGGGGCTTTTGCCATATCAGTTGCAAACTGTACTAACTTCTCTTTAGGCTCCTCAGATAACGCAGTATAACCTCGTTGTAAGAGGAATATTTTAATACTGTCTAAAGAGGGGGTTATCAGAGCAAAGACCAAGACTAACCCCAGAGAAATGGCTAACCATTCTTTTGGCTTCAATGCATCACGACCATGTGTCAGTTTCATCGCTATACTCCGGATATATTATGCTGCTCAAGCATAGAAATCTGTATACCAGGGAATTTCTGTCTAAGTTCGGAAAGCATGTCATCGAGGTGCTGAGATTGATAGGCAGTAATGAAGAAGGTGGCGCTGAACATATCTTCTTGCGTATCAAACCTTCTAAGATCCAATCCATTTCCTTTGCTCGACAATAGCTCTTTCAACTGGGTTATTGGGACGTTTTGAGCTTCTGAAGCATTGTATTGTAATGACAGGAATAGTCCTTGCTCTTCAGATATCTGAGATTGGTGCCGTTTGACTATAGTGACGAGCAGCAAAGTAATGATACAAGCAATAACCGCAGCCAATGTTTGTCCCGCTCCCAGTGCAACTGCGACACCAATATTAAGGAAAAGGTAAACCAGTTCTTCTGGCTCTTTTATTGGTGTTCTAAATCGGACTATAGAAAGTGCGCCTACAAGGCCAAGGGCGAGTGCTAGTGAAGCTTTTACCACTGTGATAATCAGTATCACTGTTAACATGAGCAAAGGGAAGAGCCGAGAGAAATCCTGCCTATTACAAAATGCGGATGCATATCGCCTAAAGTGATAACCGATCAGAGAGGCTAGGCCAAAGCCTAAAATCAGGTTGATTAATAGAGACCCCAATTGCACGCTGGCATAAGGGAAGAACATATTTCGTACATCTTTGGGAAGAAATCCTAGCAAGAGTGGATCGACGGAATCCATAGTACCCCCCTTTGCAAAGTGCCAGAATAAGGTTGCGTTTCTAATGGCATCTTATGACGAGTGATCATCGGATACCTGAGCTTTTATGAAACGATACTGAGTTGAATTTTTAACAAGCTGTTCTCTATAAATCAGAGGCTTGCGTTACCAATAACCATAGGCAGAGAGTAAGCTGGTTGTAAAACACCAAATATAACTTGTCCTGATTATGGTTACATGGACTACATAACAGACTGAAATACAATGAAAATGACAAAGAAAATAATAGATAACATTGAATAATGAACAGGAATGTAAACTGGTTGAAGCGTTTAAAATAATTATTGCTCCTTAGCCTTTGAATTGATGTACTCTTTAGCGGAGTCTTCGAGTCTATCCAGTAAGTGAGTATTAGACACATGAATAAAGTGGTACAAGTCAATATGAGCAACCTCGGGGCTAACCACTTTTATTTGAGGAAATTTGTCTTTCAAAAACAAGTAGGTAACTTTAGGGGCCAACCAAAGTTTCGCTCTTCCTTTGGCTAGCATCAATGCTGCCTGTTCGGCTTTGTGTACTAGATAAAGGTGTTTATAATCTTTTAGTATCTTGGTATAGCGAGTGCCATGAAACGAAACTATGGTCTCATCTTTGACTTCATCTAGACTGTTGTAAAATTTGTCTTCAATTGAAAAAAGGTAAACATCAATACTGGCCAATGGCACATTGACCTTAATGAGTTCTTGATTTTTTTCCAACCTTGAAACACGCATATCAAGCGCATCATACTTGCCTTCTATGACCGACTGAATGGCCCTTTCATTAGGTAAGTAAGTGAAAGTGGCTTCAAGGCCTGCACCTGAATAGATAGCCTGAAGGTCGTTCTCCGCTTGTATACCGTATTCAGATGTTGCATCTTGGGCACGATAAATGTTTCCGATGGCCACTTTTATTGGCTTGCTATCTTCGGCAGTTGCGATGGGGGGATGAAACCAAGTAGATAAAAGTACACACACCAACCAACGATTCATAGTGACCTCATAGATTGTACTCACCTTAAAACTATAGTTTAGTTAATGAATCTATCTGGAAAAGGATGTTATCTAGTCTAACTTTTTATGTGGAGGTTTAGCCTTTATATAAGCTTTGGCTGAGGCTTCAATTTTGTCTAGTAAGTGTGCTTTTGAAGTATGGATGTAGTGGTATAGCTTGTTTTGAAATACAGGAGGGCTGGCCACCTTAATTTTGGGGAATTGTTTGGCTATCTCAAAATATTTGAATTCTGATGCTATCCAGACAGTGACGCGTCCCTTTGCGAGCATCAATGCTGCTTGCTCGACGTCGTGAACTAGGTAGAGGCGCTTGTAATTTTTTAGCGTTTGGACAAAGCGACTACCATGAGAGGCAACGATAGTTTCACCTTCTAGTTCTTCTAAGCTATCAAAAAATTTCCCATTAACAGAATACAAATAAATATCTATTGTAGTGAGAGGAACAGTGATTCTGAGTAGGCTTTTCTCATTTTCTAGACTAGCTCACAGTATAAAGCATATTGGTCTAAGCTTATCTTTACGGGAAAAGGAACACCTCCTAAGGAAGTCGATAGCGACAGTGATGTGATCCAGCTAATTTCCAATAATCCCGACTTAATAGGCTATATCGATAAAGGCAGCGTAACGGATAGTGTCAAAGTTATCGGTGAGTTTTAAGTAGATAAAAACGTCGAAGTAGTTGGTGAATTTTAAATGTTGAGAGGCTTAGCTGATGTCTCTGTGTTAAGCCTCTTCGCTGGTGTTTGGAGTCACTATGAAGTCAATGTTTCTTTCTATCCGAATGAAGATTCATTCGATCACGGCTATTGCGTTATGCGCATTCTTATCTATTGGTTATCTCAACATTAGCTCTATCTCTTCTAATACCGTCTTTCTTGACAAACTAACGGGACAACAATTTTCCAATACTATTGCCGCTGAGCTTTCCAGCTTTGCCATCAAAGGAGTTGAAGACCTTTTCACGCAAAGTGTTACCTTTGGTGATGAAGATATTTTAAATGACGCTCGAGAAAGTGCAGATGCTTTGGCTCAAAAGCTCAATTTATTAGTGACAAGCTCTGATACTGTTGACCAGCAAGTATTGGACGATCTTAATGAATATGTTCGCTTGTCAGAGATGGTGTCTCAAGCAATGCTCGGTGGAGACTTCGAAGGGGGATTTGAAGCACTCAGTCAGGCAGCAAACCAAAAAAGTACCATCTACGAAAAACTCGTTGCTGAGATTGATGTCGCGGTAGACCAGGAACGTGAAAAATTAAATCAGCTTGCAATAGAAAGTAACCAAGCACTCGAGAATCAATTAAAAATCATTCTCGCAATATCTTCTATCTCTGTGTTACTCGTTATTGTTATCGCGCAGCTAATAGCAAGAAATGTATCTTTTTCTATTTTGAATATTTCAGACAACTTAGCCAAGTTAAGTCAAGGGCGAGATCTGACTTACCGTCTGAAACCGAAAAGTAATGATGGAACAGGCCAGCTTGCGCGCAATTTTAATGCCTTTATAGCAAACCTTGAAAAGTCAGTCGCGGCAGTTGTAGCTGTTTGTAACCCTATGCTCAATATCTCTGACAAACTTAAAGTCAGCACCTCGAGCTCAAGTAAGGCGATGGAAGATTTGAGTAACCTGTCGACAGAGCTGGTCGATGAAATGTCGGCTTTGGCACTAAGTGTCGAGCATGTGGCGACGTCGACCACTGAAACTTCTGACCTTATTATCGAAGCAGAACAAGAGCTGAACTCTTGTGAAGAGAAAATGAACCAATCTGTTACTCAGTCAGAGCAATTACAAGAAGATTTACAAAATACCTTCTCAGTCATACAAAATTTGGCATCAGACACTGAAAACGTCACCAGTATATTAAGTGTTATTAATGATATTGCCGATCAGACCAACCTACTTGCTTTAAATGCTGCTATAGAAGCGGCTCGTGCTGGTGAGCAAGGGCGAGGGTTTGCCGTGGTTGCTGAAGAGGTTAGGGAGCTTGCGTCACGAACTGTGAAATCAACAGAACAAATTAATTCATTATTAAGTAACTTAATTGAATCAGTGCAGAGTGCCAATTCTGTGCTTGAAACTTCCATGGATAGAGCGTTATCGAACGCTGAAATGGTTTCTAAAGCCGGAGAATCTTTACAATTGATTTCTCAACAAGTGAAGGATATTCAGGCTCAAAGTGCTTCAATTAAATCAGCGACAGAAGAGCAAAACCGCGCCACTGAAAAAGTGAAATCGAATACAGTGAATTCTCGAGGGGCGAGAGGTACAACTTTGGATACCGTTGGTAAGGTTGGAGACCTATCTGTTGAGTTGGCGGACTTATCTTCTGACTTATCACAAGCGATAAGCCAATTTTCCAAATAATGATAAAATCGAGTTTGCGATCAATGCTTCCACGCTATCCGCTTGCTGGATATCTCTTTCTCACAGCCTTACCTAGCTATGGGCTTGAGGCGACATTTAGTGGCAATATATTTTATGCACCTGTCGATGAAAACTACATCAAAGGAGAAAGCATAGGTGATTCATACGTTAAGTTTACACTCGATGAATCTTGGCAGGAGAATAGTATTGTCTTTCACACCACCTTCCTCTCTACATTGTACGAAGATGAAATTGAAGTTTCAGAGGTCTATGCCGCCAAAACTGTTGAACCTTTAGGTTGGTTCGCATTAGGGCGTTTGCATATTTTTAATGAAAATATCTATAACGCGATGCGTTACCCATGGCTATCTTTACAGAGAGAGGTTACCCCTCTGAGCGTTACTTCCTATGATGGCTTTCAGTGGCGCTATGACTGGGACAAGCATCATCTTCGTTTTTTTTCTGGACGTTCAAACAATAATGACTTTGGGGCCAATACTCTTGATATGCGTATTCCCTATGGTGCCGAGTTTCGTAGCAAATGGAAGTACTTTTCGACTATTTTGAGCTTTGCTGAAACTAGAGTAGATCTTACAAGTACAACTCTGACTAATATCCAGGGCAGTTTAGTTGGCCTTCCTAATACTGTCGAACTTAAAGACAAATCATCATACTATTATAACGCGGTACTCAATGTGCCAATTAAGCCGTTTATATTTTCATTGAAATACACGGTAAATGATTACAAAGAGGATGTGTATACGGTTTTTGATGGGTATCGGTTAAGAATGCACGCCGCCTTTAGGCCCTCTAAAACTTGGACCCTGTATTATACGTACGGTAAAAGTGAAGCAAAGAATGATTACACTGGTATTTTAAGTCAACAGCCTAACACGGGAGCAGCGCTTTCAAAATCTCTTAATGAAGTTCAGTATCAGTCTCATCACCTTGGCTTTGTTAAAAATCTGTCGAAAAGCGTCAAGCTTAAATTACATACAGGTCTAGCAAAAAATAATTACTCCAGTGAGATTGAACGATTCGTACTATTTGGTTTTAGCTTTAATACCAAAGACCCTTAACCGACATTTTCAGCCAGAGATTTTATCAAATGTGGTAGTACAGCTATCACAGAAGATATTCATAAAGTCTTTGACTTCAGGCATTGTTGACACTAATTGTTCAATACGTGGTTCTAACCCTTCTTTTACATGTAAAAACTCATTATTGTTAAATCTGAGCTCATTTAATGTCTTTATATAAGCTGCAAGGATATCAGCGGCTTTGACTATAGCTTTGTACTCGGCTTCTACATTTTTCTGTACTAACAAATTTGAGAATTCATCACGCAAATCTGCTGGTAGTGTTTCTAAGCACTCTTGCTCTGCTATGTATTCAAGTTTCTTAAAGGCTGCGGTAAATTCAGGGCTATGATATTTGGTCTTTGAGTTGATATCTTGAAGCTTCGTTTCAGAAATTTCGTGGTAAATGGCTACAACTGCGGCTTTTTCTGGGTTTAAATTACCATTGTAACGTTTGTTTTTTATCACAGTGAGAAGGTGTGCGATCACTGACACTTGATGGGAGTGCTCAGACACATTTTCCTCTTGAAAACAATGCATCAAGGCCCAGCGTTTTATTAGCGGCATGCGCGTCACCCATGCCATAAAAGTGCTTTGTTCCACGTTGACTCCCTATGGTATTGATTTCTTTTAATTGTAGGTCAGTTTATTAAATCCCAGCTCTAGGGTAGGCAGAGTACTAATCCAGTACTCTTGACCTAAATAATAGAACTTGTCTAATTATTGGCTATAAGTTGAAAGAAAGCGTTCAAAGCGTCCTATTGCCATTTCTAAGTCTTCGACATGTGGTAATGTCACAATGCGGAAATGGTCAGGTTCAGGCCAATTGAAACCTGACCCTTGCACCAGAAGAACTTTTTCTTGAATTAGGAAGTCGAGTACCATTTGCTGGTCATCTTTGATGTTATACATCTTAGTATCGATTTTCGGGAATAGGTACATGGCCCCTTTAGGCTTAACGCATGATATTCCTGGGATCTGGTTGATTAGTTCATAAGCGCGATCGCGCTGCTCTAGCAATCGTCCACCGGGAAGGATCAATTCATTTATGCTTTGGTATCCCCCGAGAGCGGTTTGAATGGCATGCTGCATTGGAACATTGGCACATAAGCGCATAGAGGCGAGCATTTCCAATCCGTTAATATAACCTTGAGCAAGGTGCTTAGGGCCAGTTATAAACATCCAGCCACCTCGGAACCCACAAACACGATAGGCTTTGGAAAGACCATTGAAAGTGACTACCAGCAGGTCTTCTGTAAGAGTCGCTACTGAGGTATGAGTTGCACCGTCGTAAAGCACTTTATCGTATATTTCATCTGCAAAAATGATGAGTTTATGTTGGCGAGCAATTTCAATCACTTCCAATAAAAAGTCGCGACTATAAACGGCGCCAGTTGGGTTGTTTGGATTGATTAGTACGATTCCGCGAGTTTTAGGTGTGATCTTTTTACGTATATCGTTTAAATCTGGATACCAGTCTGATTCTTCGTCACATCGATAATGCACAGCATTGCCGCCTGAGAGTGCAACAGAAGCTGTCCATAGTGGATAGTCAGGAGAGGGCACTAACATCTCATCGCCATTGTTGAGCAGTGCCTGCATAGCCATTACGATAAGTTCTGAAACGCCATTGCCAATATAAACGTCTTCCACATCAAGAGATCGAATGCCCTTGCGTTGATAATATTGCACTACGGCTTTACGGGCTGAGTAGATCCCTTTTGAATCACAATAACCTTGAGATGTAGGCAAGTTACGAATCACATCGACCAAAATCTCATCTGGGGCATCAAAACCAAAAGGAGCTGGATTTCCAATATTGAGCTTTAGAATTTTATGCCCCTCTTCTTCCATACGCTTAGCATGTTTGAGTACAGGACCCCTAATGTCATAGCAGACATTATCGAGTTTTGACGACATCTCGATATCTTGCATTGTATACAACCTAAAAATGTTTTGATTTCTTTATTAAACTACATCAAAAACATATTTTTTAGAATAAAAAACTGTATTAATGCGTATTTTATCGCTAGGCGCTTTATTTGAAGGATCTACTATATCCTGAGCTATAACATTGATCTGAGTAGGGGCAATGAAGAAGTTGGCGATGTAGAATTGGCCTTAAACTCTATGGGTAAAGAGGTGGTTTTGTCTTTATTTCGTCAAGCAATTAGGCATCTAATTCAGTGTGTAAAAACAGCAAAGTCCGATCAAAAGCGCTTGGTGTACTGTCTTCAAGAGACACCGAAAGCTGACAGCATTGATTGGGCTGACGCTCAGCCGCTTTATCCTAAGTTTTATTGGCAGTCTCGCGATGCTGATGAAGAGGTTGTTGCTCTAGGACAGTTAGCGTTCTTTTCTGGTCCTATTAATGTTGACTTATTAGAGCAAGGCCAGCGTGTATGGGGAGGAAGCCCTTTCAATGAGCCATTTATCTCTGACTGTATCCCGTCGTCTCATTTTTTTATTTTGCCACTAGTGGAATTGATTCGGCAGGGTAAGCAATGGTCAATCGCAGTCAATTTGAACCAAAATAGACAAGATATTTTGGCCCAACTGCAAAAGGTTGTCACGGATACCCCTCTTCTACCGCCCTTATCTATAAATACAAGCAAGCTAACCCATTGCCCAGATAAAGCCGATTGGTGCGATCTTGTCAATAAAGTTCTCACTGGTATTAATAGCCAAGAGTTCAAAAAAGTAGTGCTTGCGCGTAAAACCACTCTAAAGATGAATAGTGTAGCGAGTGCTGCACAGCTGCTTAAATCGAGCCGTGCTAACAATTACAACAGCTTTCACTTTATGTTTTCTATGGATGAATCGTGCAGTTTTGTTGGTTCTAGCCCTGAACGTTTGTTTGTAAAGCATCAGCAAAACCTTTCTACAGAGGCTTTAGCAGGAACGGTTGGCCGAGGAGCGAGTGCTTCCAAAGATATGGCTCTAGCGAATTGGTTGTGTATGGATACCAAAAATAGACATGAAAACTGTCATGTCGTTGATGATATTGTTGAGCGCCTGATTCCATACGCCAACGAAATCGATACAGATAGAGAAGCCCACCTAATTAAGCTGCGTAAGGTTCAACATCTTAAACGTAATATTTATGCTCATCTAAAACCCAAAACGAGCGCTGTAGAGTTGTTGCATACGCTCAAGCCTACTGCTGCTGTTGCAGGTTTACCTCGCAAAGAGGCAATGACGTTTATTCAGAAGCATGAGCCTTTTAATCGAGGTTGGTATGCAGGCTCCTTGGGTTTTATCGGGCGTCATCATGCCGAGTTTTGTGTCACGATTCGAAGTGCCTTAGTGAAACAGAGTGAAATTGAGCTTTTTACTGGAGCAGGAATTGTCTCTGGGTCTGTTGCTATTGATGAGTGGGATGAATTGGACAAAAAGATGTCGACATTATTGTCTCTGTTTGATGATACCCATGAATTAGAGGTGGCTTCTTAGATGAGTGATAGAGAGCAATCTACGATTAATCGAATCTGGAGCCAAGTCCTGCTCGAAGAGCTTGCTCGACTTGGCGTTGAGGATGTATGTATCGCTCCTGGTTCAAGGTCTACCCCGCTTGTTATAGAGGCTTGTGATAATCCGAAATTGGCCCTGCATACTCATTTTGATGAGCGTGGCTTGGCATTTATGGCCCACGGGCTTGCTAAAGTTAGCAAAAGACCGGTTGCCATTATCGTTACTTCTGGAACGGCTGTAGCGAATTTACTGCCGGCGATTGTAGAAGCAAATCTAACTGGTGAAAAATTGGTAGTGATTACCGCAGATAGGCCGGTTGAGCTTATTGCTTGTGGCGCGAATCAGGCAATAAATCAAAAAGATATTTTCTCATCTCATGCTAGGTACGCAATCAACCTTCCTAGTCCTAGTATCTCCGTGCCGCTTAGTTGGCTTCTGACTTCTGTAGACCAACTTATGTACAGGCAAGAAACACAAGGCGGCGTCATTCATATCAACTGCCCATTTCCTGAACCGCTGTATGAGGCATCGCCAAAGCGTGTGTATCAATCTTACCTAGACAGTGTGAATATTTGGTGGAAATCAGGGTATCCCTTCAGTTGCAAGGCGATATCTCATTCGAGTTTAATCGCTCAAGACCTAGAGACTTTTACTCAAAGAGGTGTGATTTTAGTGGGTGATGTCTCTTTGGAAGAAGCGAAGTTAGCCAAGGAACTTGCTGAAATCATAGGTTGGCCCTGCTTATGCGATCCTCAATCTGGGGTTTCCAGTTCTCAAGCATATTATGATGTTTGGCTACGCGGTATTGAAGAGAGAAAGTTTTTTAGCCAAGCCGAAGTTATTCTCCAGTTTGGCTCCCGCTTTGTTTCAAAGAAACTTAATCAATGGGTCGAATATCAAGTCAAAGCCAAACAAGCTCAATATCACTATGTTTCTCCGCAAGCTGAACGCAATAACCCTAATCACTTGGCTCAAGTTCATCACATATCTGAGATTTGCCCTTGGATTGATAGCTATCTATCTGCGTTAGGGGATTATCAGCCCAAGGGATCATGGGGTAGAGAGCTCGATGTATGTAGCCAAAAAGTACGCACGCTTGTTAAAGCTCATGTGAACCCCAACGAAGCTATCACTGAAATAGGTCTAGCTACTACGCTAGAAAATCTTCCAGTCAATACACAAATCGTGCTAGGCAACAGCTTATTTGTTCGTCTCGTCGATATGTTCGGTGTTATCCCCAACACACGAGTTTATAGTAATAGAGGCGCTTCAGGTATAGATGGGTTAGTGGCTACTACTGCTGGGATAGTGCGTTCTACAAATAGGCCAAGTATTCTCTATCTCGGTGATACGTCTGCTCTGCATGATCTTAATTCTTTGGCTTTGTATACTCATATAAAAACCCCTGTTGTATTGGTCGTCATCAATAATGATGGAGGAGCAATTTTTGACTTGCTCCCTGTTTCTAAAGCACATAAACGCCAGCTCTATCAAATGCCGCATGGGTATCAGTTTGAATATTCAGCAAAGCAGTTTGGACTTAACTATCAGCAACCTAAAAGTCTTGCAGACTACAACTATGTTGTTAAACAGCACTTAACCAACGGGGAAGGTGCTCTTATGATTGAGGTGATAACACCTTCAGAGCAAGCATCAAAGCAGTTAAAAGAGCTAATAGGTCACTTTGATGCTTGCTAGCCGTTTTTACAATCGTGATCACCGCAGCTGCTTACCTGTCATTGTTTGCCTGCATGGATTTCTTGGCGATAGTGGTGACTGGAGCCAATGCGCAGAGCTTCTTTCTGACTACCCAGTTTTATGTATCGATCTTCCCGGTCATGGCCTAAGCAAAAACGTGCATTGCGTCGATTTTAAATCCTGCTGCGATCAAATAACTCATGTTTTATCCCACCAAGTTCCTGACCAAGCACCTATAGTTTTAGTGGGATACTCAATGGGGGCTCGAATCATGATGGCAGGGCTCGCTAAGAAATATTTTTCGGCCTTTAATATTCAAATGCTGATTTGTGAATCCGGCCATTTCGGTCTTGATGGTGAAGGACAAAAAAAACAGCGCTTAATTAATGACAGAGTCTGGGCTAATCGTTTTACCAACGAAACCATAGAAGCCGTCCTTGAAGACTGGTATCAACAGATTGTTTTTCAATCACTAAGCAATGCACAGAGAAAAGCATTGATCAGTAAGCGTGTAAAAAATGTCGGTTCATCAGTCGCTTCTATGTTGTTAGCCACGACATTAGCTAAACAAGATGCTCTACTCGATACTCTCAAGAATTCGAGTACCCCCATACACTGCATATGCGGCGATAAAGATAGGAAATTCAAACAACTGAATGCAAGTAGTGGATTGCCATACACCTGCATTCATCAAGTCGGTCACAATGTTCATATTGAGGATCCGCAAGCCTTTACTAATATTGTTAAATCTAATCTTAGAGCCCTATCATTAGATGCTACCTAACCAACAGGAGTCATGATGTCAAAAACAGTCGGTCTTTCGGAGCAGGAATTGTACGCGCCAGTGTATTGGAATGATTGCGGTGGTGACTTTGAGGATATTCAGTACCACAAATCGGAAGATGGTATTGCGCGAATTACCATTGCTCGTCCTCAGATTCATAATGCTTTCCGACCCCAGACGGTTAATGAAATGATGAAAGCATTGGTAGATGCTCGCTACGATGAAAGAGTAGGAGTCATTATACTAACTGGACTTGGTGAAAAGGCGTTTTGTTCAGGGGGCGATCAGAAAATACGCGGTGATTACGGTGGCTATAAAGATGACTCTGGCACTCATCATTTGAACGTATTAGATTTTCAGCGCCAAATACGGACATGCCCCAAACCTGTTATTGCGTCAGTCGCAGGTTGGGCTGTTGGAGGTGGTCATGTGCTGCATATGATGTGCGACTTGACCATTGCAGCAGACAATGCACAGTTTGGCCAAACAGGCCCTAAAGTTGGATCCTTTGATGGGGGGTGGGGAGCCGCCTACATGGCGCGTATTGTCGGTCAGAAGAAAGCTCGTGAAATTTGGTTTCTGTGCCGTTTTTATGATGCGGGAGAGGCACTCAGCATGGGCCTTGTGAATACGGTTGTTCCCTTGGAAGAATTGGAGAAAGAGACCGTTCGCTGGTGTAGAGAAACGCTGCAACACAGCCCTATGGCGCTTCGTTGCCTTAAAGCGGCTCTCAATGCAGATTGCGATGGACAAGCAGGTCTGCAAGAGTTGGCGGGTAATGCGACTATGATGTTCTACATGACTGAAGAGGGCCAAGAGGGCCGCAATGCGTTTAACGAAAAGCGTCGCCCGGACTTTGAGCAGTTCCCGAGGAATCCATAGCGAGATGGGAGGTGGATAACTCCCTCATTTTTTGGTTGTACCATAAGTTAGTGAACGCTGACGAGTACAAAATAACTACAAGGTATATGGATATGAGAACAGCCAAACTTTTTCGTTATCAGCTGTCAATGGACAGTGGTGTGATACTGAGAGAGCATAGACTCACGGAACGAGAGGGCTTTGTGGTTGTGCTGGAAATGGATGGAAAATTTGGTTTGGGAGAGGTTGCTCCTTTACCGGGTTTTAGCCACGAAAGCATTGATGATGTTTATCCACAATTGGTAGAGAAGTTAACGCTTTGGAAAAATGGTCAGTGGTTTGATTATAAGTCTTTGCATCCATCGGTCGCTTTTGGTTTATCTATGGCGCAGCTAGAACTGGACAAGCGTTTACCTGAAGAAGGCTGCTATCAGGCGGCGCCTTTATGCTCGGGAGATCCTGATGAGCTTTTGCCTAGGTTAAGCGCTATGACAGGTCAGAAAGTCGCCAAAGTGAAAGTGGGCCTATATGAGCCGATCCGTGATGGCTTGATTGTAAGCTTGCTGCTTGAGTCTATTCCAGATCTTACTTTGCGATTGGATGCTAACCGTGCGTGGACAGCTGAACAAGCTCAGCTGTTTGCCAAAAAAGTCGCGCCGTCTCTTCGTCAACGAATCGCTTTTGTTGAAGAGCCGTGCGAAGCGCCGGGAGATAGTTTTTCGTTTGCGATTAATACTGGAATTGCTATCGCTTGGGATGAAACACTTCAACACGCGGTGCGCAGGCCTGACTTTAAACTCGAGGACTTTGATGGTGCTAAGGCTATCATTATCAAGCCAACACTCCTCGGTTCAGTGCAAGATTGTATTGCTTTGATAGAAGGTGCTAAGGCTTTGAGTATTAAGCCTATTATTAGCTCGAGTATAGAGTCAACAGTAGGGCTAACGCAGCTAGCTCGGTTGTCTCAATGGCTGTTACCGGATGAAGTTCCCGGGTTGGATACAGTAGGCTTGTTTGCTGAGCAGCTCGAGGTCAGCTGGCCAGGCTGCGAGCTGCCAGTTTCTAAATTGGCGCAGCACCAGTTAGTGTGGCAGGTGTAGTGGCAAATAGCTCCCCAATTAAGGAGTGGGCTCAGTTACGCCCTTCCTCTATCGCCTTAAAGTCGCATGACAAAGACTATATATGGTCTGAACTTGATGATTTAGTGGATGGTGTGGCAGCAAGTTTATTCAGTCAAGGTGTTAAGTCTTCAGATGTGCTGACGTGCGTGGGGAAAAATAGCTTAGAAATATTGCTGACTTATTTAGCGTGCATGGAGCTTGGGGTAATCTGTACTCTGGTTATGCCGCAAACGAGAACAGATTTGGATATTAAGTTGAAAACACTTTATCCAAGAGAAACACCAATAAAAGTTTGCTGTACGGATCCTAACTTGTCACAGATGGAGTCATATCGTATTGATGTGCAATCCTCATCATCTAAGAGCTTTGCGCGAGAGTATGATCAAAATAAGCTAGCGTCGATAATATTTACATCGGGATCAACGGGTACACCCAAAGCAGTTGCCCACACGTCTCGTCAGCATTTTTCTTCCGCATCAGGTTTACTAGATACATTACCCTTTACCAAGGAGGACACTTGGTTACTCAGTCTACCCATGTATCATGTATCTGGATTGGCGATTGTTTACCGCTGGTTACATAGTGGCGCGGCTTTAAAGCTTGCTAGTGGAGATTTACCAAGCGATCTGATTGGGGTGACACACGCTTCTTTTGTTCCAACACAACTGCAAAGAGTGTTGGAAAATAACGCAGTACAAGGGCTTTCCCATGTACTCCTTGGAGGCAGTCATATTCCATTATCTTTGTGTCAACAAGCGTCGAGTTTAGGTATTGAAACTTGGGTTGGATATGGAATGACAGAAGCGGCATCAACGGTGACGGCAAAGAAAGTTGATGGTAGTGATGGTGTTGGTCAAGTACTTAAACATCGCCTCGTAAAGTTAAAACATCAGCGGATTTATATCTCAGGCGAAACCTTGGCTAGCGGTTATTACAAACAAGGTGAAATTGTATCCATTACCCATGATACTTGGTTTGATAGTAAAGATTTAGGATTGTGGAAAAACGATGAGCTGCATGTTATCGGTAGGGCAGATAACATGTTTATATCGGGTGGGGAAAACATTCACTGTGAAGAAATTGAAGCGGTATTAAATCAAATACCTACTATTACTCAGGCGCTCGTAGTCCCTATTGAAGATAAGGAATACGGCCATAGGCCTGTTGCTGTCATTAAAAGTCATAAGGGCATAAATATCGCCGATATAGAACAGTATTTAGGCCGAGAATTGATCAAGTTCAAGTGGCCTATTGCCTATTATAAGATGCCGGAAAGCCTTGAAAGTCATGGTATTAAAGTCTCAAGGCTAGCGGTGAATCAATGGGTGTGGAAGCAAGGTTATCATGCTGCTAGTCATTAATACGGTCGATCCCTTCGATTAATTGAGATCAGCGATCGATTCAATCTTGATCGCATCGTGTCTCCAATATTCAATCTGACTATCGATTACGTCCCCATCTTGGTTGTGATTAGTGCGTTCAATGACCATAGCCGGGGTGCCTGACGTTGCACGTAAGGCTTGAGCTACTTCGCCTAGTAGTGTGCTTGTTGAAATACGATAGTGGCTTTTTTTATAGAAGATACCGAAATGGTCCCGATAGATCTTGGTCAGCGAGTTGGTTAAGTCATAGTCCAAAATATTTGGAAAATACTTGGGGTTGATGTAGTGAGTCACATAAACAACAGGGCGCTTTTCCAAGTAATGAACACGTTCAATATGATAAACATCTGAGAAAGGAGGTAAGTTTAATAGGTGTGTTGCTTGCTTATTGGCCATCATACTTTTCGCTGTCACTAGCTCAGTTGCAGGTACACGATTTTGGATATGGGCGATATCCGAAAAGCTTGGATTTTGGGTTGGGTCATAGCGCAGCGGTAGCGGTGATATAAACCAACCTCGGCGATCCTCACGATAAATCCTTCCCTCAGCTTCGAGAAGTGATAAAGCTTCTCGCAGGGTGACGCGTGTCGTATCAAATGATTCTGCAAGCTTGCGCTCTGACGGCAGCTTTTGACTTGGAGAAAGCATGCCAGTGTCAATTTGTTCAACAAGTAAATCTTTTATTCTAACGTATTGCACCAAGTCTCCTATTCGCTGCCGTTGTGATTACAAGCGCTTGTCACATCACTTGAGAGTATTATGTGTGATTAACATAAATTGTAAACGCCTAATGCAAAACAAAACTTAGTTGAAATGGATCTTTTATAGTCCAAATGTATCTTTCTCATCCTTATAACCTTAGTTCATAATAAAATCCAGTGACTTTATAAATGGATATATAGATGACAGCAAAAATCATCATAGTACTAGTGACTTTGCTACAAATCTTCATCGCAACGCAAAGTGAGGGATTAATGAGATCACTGGTTGAGTTGTCAGCATTTCTTATGCTGATTTCTTTAATCTTAGAACCTAAACTCAAGCGACAAAAAAGTCGCCCGAGTGAGATGAAGATCCACGAGCATTAGGTTAGCAAAAGCCAAGCGAGTGAGCTGCATGAAATTCCGAACCATAACGTCACACCAAATATGAGTGGTTTAGCTCCGGCTGATTTAAGCTTTTCAACTGAAATACCACAGCCAATTAAAAATAGGCAAATGACTAGGGTTTTTTTGGCGATATCAAACACAGTTTGATAAACAAACTCAAACTGAGGTAGAAGATCGCTAACGGCAATAGCTAGGCAGTAAAATAAAATGAAGTAAGGGATGGTGATTTTTTTAGAGTCACTACGAAAAAGAAAAGCACTGAAAAATGCTACTGGGATGATCCATAATGCACGAGCGAGCTTAAGCGTTGTTGCTGTGGTTAATGCTTCTTCCCCGTAAGCAGAGGCTGCCCCCACTACAGATGAAGTGTCGTGGATAGCAATGGCAGCCCAAGTTCCGAAGGTATGTTGGTCAAGGTCAAGTGCATGACCAATAACAGGAAAGATAAATAGGGCTATCGAATTGAGCACAAACACTGTTGCTAAAGATAAGCCGATTTGCCCATCATCGGCTTTTATTGCCGGTGCAACGGCTGCTATGGCACTGCCTCCACAAATCGCTGTACCAGAGCAAATCAAGTAGCCAGTTTTTTTATCTAGCTTGAAAGCTTTTGCTATCCACCAGCCGATAAGAAGAGTACCGGCAATGGTTGCGACGATCAAACCGATACCATCAGAAGTCACGGCTAACGCATCGTTAAAATGAATCCCAAAACCTAACCCGACAATAGAGTATGCGAGCAACTTTTTAGTGACTTTAGCGAGGTTAAACTCGTGAGGCACTAAACCTAAAGTTGCAAGCAAAAAGCCGATAACAAGTGCAGTTGGAGATGTCACAAAAGGAGTTAAACAAGCGATTAAGGCAAGCCAAAATACAAGTTGGTTTTTTACTAAGTTCATCGAAAAAGTACTTTTCATAAATAGTGCTAAAGTTTAGCGGACTCAGGTGAAGAAATAGATTTAATTTGCTTGAACCTATGTTTAGAAAAATTGAACATAATGGTCGCCTTGATCAGATGTGCTATCAGCTCTACTTCCAATTTCCTCTAAGCATAGAGACTTCGACATGCATACGTTCTGATGTTGCATCACTTGGCTCAACAGCGGCCCCAGCTTCAACCTCCAATTTTGACCAAAACCGGGATGGAAAACCCTGACAAGCTTTTCCTTTGTAGCGACTGAAGTAGCTACCCCACAATCCTTTTAGTGCCATTGGAATAACAGGCACTGGGCTTCTGTGGAGGATAATATCCATTCCGCGCATAAATTCGTTCATATCTCCCGTGCTTGTCAATCGGCCCTCGGGAAAAACGCAGACAAGCTCCCCTTGTTTAAGAGCCTGTTCAACCTCGCGAAATGCATCACGTATTGAACTGCGGTTAGACGCTGATATGGGTATCACCGCCGCTTTTTTAAGGAACCGGCGTAGAAGTGGCAGATGGGCATATTCCTCTTCCATCACAAAGCGAATTAATCTGGGACATACAGCACTGAGAAGAAGGGCATCCATGTAGCTGACATGATTACATACAATGAGTGCGCCGCCTTTTTCTGGTATGTGATGTAGGTTTTTATGTTTAACTCGATATATGGTGTGGGTGACAGCCCAAGTGATAAAACGAACCGTACGTATGGGCACTCGAAACAATAAGGCGATAGCGACGAAGAGATTCATGGCGGCTAAAAGTAAGAAAAGTGCTGGAATGCTCATTCCAATAACAGCCAAGCAAATTATACCCAGTACCGCACTACCGACCATAAAGAGCGAGTTGTAGATGTTAAGCGCAGCGATAACTTGTGCACGCTGACTAACTTTTGCTCTCTGCTGCATGAAAGCATAGAGAGGGACAATAAAAATGCCGCCTGAGATGCCTAGCATAAGTAGTGAAGCGAACACTGGCCATAAGGGGGAATAAGAAACAAAGGCACTGAATGTATGCATTTCAGGGAGTTGGTTTGGCACCGATAATGCCATGGTTAACCCAAATACCGAAATACCTATGCTGCCCAAGGGTACGATACCCAGTTCAATACGATGATTAGATAATCTATCGCAAGCGAGTGATCCTAGAGCAATACCAATTGAAAAGAGCGCTAAAAGAAAGGAAACCGCGCTTTCGTTGCCATTGAGGTAGGTTTTAGTAAAATTGGGAAACTGAGTGAGGTAGGCTGCACCTAATAACCAAAACCAACTGATCGCTATCAGAGCTTGAAAAATAGACCGATCAGATTTGGCTATCGCTAACGTATTACGAAGCTGTTTAATCGGCTGCCAACGAAACTCAAGATTAGGAGCACGCGGAGCTGCTGTTGGAATAGCGCAGCTTGCCATATATCCCAACAAAGCAAAAACAACAACGCCAGTTGCGGCGATATATTTTGCTCCATCGGCTGAAGCGATAATACCTGCGCCTAAAGTACCTAGTAAGATGGCTAGGAAAGTCCCTGTTTCTACCAACGCATTGCCAGGTACCAGCTCTTGGGGTTTCAATTGCTGGGGTAAGAGAGCATATTTGACTGGTCCAAAAAAGGCCGATTGCATACCCATTAAAAACAGTAAAATGAGAAGAATAATATAGCTTTCTGTAATAAAGCCGATTGCACCAAGGCACATGATGCCAATTTCGACTAGTTTAACTTTGCGAATGAACCATGATTTCTCATATTTATCGGCTAAAACACCAGCGGATGCAGAAAACAGGAAAAAAGGCAGGATAAATAGCCCAGCAGCTAGATTGATAAAAAGATCACTGGATATGGGAAGGGCATCAGCGCCCGCGAAAGCAACAAATAGCAACAAGACATTTTTGAAAATGTTGTCGTTGAATGCGCCGAAAAACTGAGTGATAAAGTAAGGAAGAAATCGCCTTTTCCCTAACAGCGATGTTTGCTTATGTGACATGGATTTCCTTTTCCTGTAGAGGGCTTTTACCAGTTGGCAATATAGCTCGACAGCAAATTGTCTATCAGCTTTTTGCCGTCAATTGGCTCTGCGGCAAAAAATTTATCATCAACACTGAGTAAAGTAATGCCATGCACACCGGACCAGAGAACGCGGCTAGCTTGCAGGACTTCCTGCTTAGTCCGCTGAGGCGCCAAATGAGATAGAAGTTGCTCAAGCATACCTGTCATGTTGGCGATTCTTTCTGCTTGCCATTCTGGCAATACTTCGCCATTCATATTGTGCTCAAAAATAAGCTGCCATCGATGGGGATGTTTCTCGGCAAAATCATGGTAGCAATAAGCTAGTTGATACAAAGCGGTTTTAGTATCAGGGCTTTGCTCAACCACAGTCTTAGCTTCATTTGCTAGCTCGTCCAAGGTTTGAGCAACAGCATGAAGTAACAGCAAATTATAGCTACCAAAAACATTAACCAATGTGCTTGGCACATAACCAATCATATTTGCGACTTTACGGAGGCTTAGCTCGTGATAAGAGTTGTCATTAAGGAAGTCTTTAACAGTGTCTAACGTGAGGGATATAAGCTCTTCACGTGTATGGTCGTTTCTACGGGCCATGGCGAAATGTCGAAAATGAACAATGTTCGATATTCTATCAGGCTCTTAGCATAGCGCAACTGACCAAGCGTTGAATTTGCAACACTTTGATACATGTCTCGGCATTGATGGTATTTTCATCTTGTGATACACGCGCTACTATTGCAGAGTTAGTATAACTATTACCTCATTTGAGAAACCCTAAGGCAAACTAAAACTATGAAAAGACTTTTCTCCCTTGTTGCCCTGTTAATGGTCTCTGTTGCCATTACTCCTATCGCTGAAGCTAAGAAGTTCGGTGGCGGCAAGTCATTTGGTAAAAGCTACAAAACGGCTCCAGCGCCAAAGCAGCAACAGCAAAACAACAATACCATAGGTAAGGATCAAGCGACTAAATCGCCGAGTTCAAGCAAAAAAGGCCTAATGGGTGGTTTATTGGGTGGTCTACTTGCTGGTGGTCTTTTGGCTGCTTTCTTTGGCGGAGCTTTTGAAGGTATCCAATTTATGGATATTCTAATCATGGGCCTCATCGCATTTGTGATTTTCAAGCTGATGAAGAGCATGCTAGGAGCCAAACAAGGTAGTATGAACCAGCAAAGGCAGCAACCTGCGTTTGGCGGTAATGCTCCTAAGTTTGAGCAGCCTAATGTCCATAACTTCGAACAGCAGCCTCAGCAAGGTGCGCAAGGCGGATTTGGCTTTGGTGCTACGTCAGATGTACCTCACAACTACCCACCTGGCTTTGATCAAGCTGCTTTTATTAACGGCTCACGTGAGCACTACCGTATCCTTCAAGGAGCGTGGAACCACAACCAGCTCGAAACCATAAAAGAATACGTATCACCAAGCTTGTTTGCAGATCTTCAGCAAGAGCGTGCAAAACTTGAAGGTGAGCAGCATACGGATGTTATGTATGTTGACGCAGAAATTGTGCGAGCAGAGCACGATGGTAGCAAGGCTCAATTAAGTATTCAGTTCAGTGGTCGCTACCGTGATGCGGTTGAAAATATTGAAGAGAACATCGAAGATATTTGGCACCTAGAGCGTGATTTGACTACTGAAAACGCTCCTTGGTTAATTGTCGGTATACAAGGTTAAACCTATACTTAGATGAGAGCCCAAGCAATATGCTTGGGCTTTTTTGTAGTATGAAGATAAAACTATGTTTTAGGTATGGCTTAAAGTTGCAGTATTAACTAAGTAGCGACCAAGTGCTTACAACTGCGGTGCAAAGCATCAAACCTGATATGGACAGTTGAACCCGCCTATCATGTAAAGCGGTAGCGACTTTCTCTAAACGGGCGAAGCTTTCTCCTCCCCAATTTGGCGCTTTAATATCAAAGCATAGGCTCAAGAACAAGAAGTGACTTGCAGTTATGATTCGGGCGTGGAAGAAATCATCAGCAAAGATCGCTACTGTGTATGAGGCAATATGAATCGCGGCTAGCGTCATTTTGGGTAAAACGTGTTTGTATTCCACAAACAGTAATTGCACCAACCATGCGCCATAAATTACTTTGAGCTGCCATGGAACTGGCGTGCCAAACAGTAATAGCTTCGCATCTCCCAAGTGTTGAGTATTCGTGCTTGCATAAATCCATTGTGCTATAGCGATCGAGAGACACAAAGAGATAGCAACAGACAAATAGGCTCGTTTTTTTAACTGCACGCTAATAAAGCCAATCGCTTGAACGGCAAAGAATACAATTAATGCGTTGTCGAGATAGGGGATGTCTACCCACTTCGCCACTATCAGAAAACACACCAAATTAAATCCAGATTCTAACCAGAGAATACGCTTGATTTCGTCACTATTATCGACAGGTTTAATCAGAGGCCAAAAAATAAGCGGAAAGAGCAATGTCAACAATAAGGTTAACCACACAGAGCTTTGAACTAACTCATAGTAGCCGCTTGCATAAATAAGGCTTAGTGTGAGAAAGAGCGTTGTTGAAAGAGGGGAGGCTAGTTTGGCTTTCATGCAGCTTTCTCCCTTTCTACAATCAGTTCACAGCACAACCGAGCTGTTTCAACACAGCGTTCTAGGGTAACGGGTACACGCCAGTTTTGTTTGGAATCAGAAAGATATTCACCGACGAAGAATAAGTTTTTGCACTTCTTAGCGGTTAATCCTTGGCTATTTCTCGTGGTTGGTTGGGTGAGAGCATGCTGAAAAACCCAGTGCTTGGCGTCACCTTTTTCATCACGTAACACATCTCCTTTAAACCAGTTTGAATAGACAGTACTTAGTTCTTCAGGTATTACTAATTTTGCACCTGGTCCAGGATGAAAGCCTTGATAATCAGCGTTGCTGAGAAGCTCGGTATCACCAAATATTTGGATAAGTAACTCTTCTTTTATCTGGGATTGATTACAATCAATTAAAGGTCGTTGATACTTGCTCCCTTTAGCACAACTGATGTTAGTCGCGGTAACAGATAAGCAAATACACTCTCCCTGATCGACTTGCCTACGCGTAATGTTGTAACTTAGTCCCCAAGGAGAATCGATCACTATCCCGACCGTTTTGCTTTTTAGTTGCTCTGGCATGGAAGAGAAGTGAAACTGAAATCCATGGCTAAAAACATAGTCATAGTCAAGATGCGAGCAATGTTCTCCAAGTAAGTTATGCATCACGTGGGCAGGAAGAGCAGAGACAAAAATATCGGCCTTGATGTTGTGCCCATTAGTTAAGCTAGCGTGATCCAGTAATGTGCCAGTCTCATTAGTGTTTAGCTGAGCCAGTTCACTGTTGAAATGAAAGCGCGCGCCTTGCAATTTTAAGTGTTCGGCGAAAGGAGTAATGATGGCATCAGTGATTGGTTCATCAATTCCAAGGCTATAAGCACCTGGTGCCTCTGGATGTAGCTCACCTATTTTATTGTTGAGTAGATCCAACACGGCAAGCGCGGGGGTATTGTCCGTTGCGCCTATCCAGCCAACGAGTACTGGCCTTAAAAACTCACTTAATTTAACTCTCGATTGATATTCAAAGTATTGACTTACTGGTGTTTTCAGCAGCTCTTCTTGGCTTTTATCGCTTGTTAATTGCTTCTTAAACCAAACAATGTCTTTAAGGGGCACATTCGCATAGTGCATGGCATAAGCAGACTTTGCATCATCAAGAAGTTTCTCAATAGTGCTGAAATAGGCGCGTTGAAACTGCATTGTCTTCGGCTTTTTTGCCCAGTGAAACTGAACCTTGTTTTGGGGATATAGGGAATGAAAACAAGTGCCTTTGGGTGACGGAATTTCCTTTAAAAGTTCGATAAGATTTCTGTTTTTGGCGAAAAACTGCCGGTGTGTTACCTCATGGACAATGCCATCTTTCGCCGTCCCGACACACTTACCACCTGGGTAAGACTCTTTATCATAAATTGAGACTGTAAAACCACGCTTGATGCATTCGTGAGCCATGACTAAGCCAGAAAATCCGGCACCTAATATCGCGATATGACGTTGATTGGGATGTTGAAAATGAGAATGTTGCATATTGGTTTTCTTCTTTGCTAATAACTCCACGTCTTGTAGTCGCGACATACAAGCGCTGAGTTAGTGGGGCTTATGATGGCGCTCCATTGAATAGTGCAGCAGAGCCTTTGAATTAATTCATTGAAAAAAGAAAAGTTATTATTTTAACTATTGTGGTTAGTTGGTTCTATTGATGATACATATGCAACTTGTGTGTATTCAACATCAACATTGTTTCATTGTGTTTCATATTGTTGTGATATGTGTATTGTTTTATATTTTTGGGGGTGGTAGTCAAAGAAGCGTTATGTTTTCACATTAGTGATAGAGGCTTAAAACGCCGCAGATAAGGCGGCGTCTCATTTAAAGCGAGGCTAAATTTGTCCGGTTTGCTCAAACTTGGCTAATTTGCTGAGGTAGGGTTGTAAATCGCCGACATTGTGTTTTATCCAATCGGGATTAAAGTAGGTATCGAGATATCGTTCTCCGCTGTCACACAGCAAAGTGACAATTGACCCTATTTCTCCACGAGATTTCATCTCACTGGCAAGTTGTATCGCGCCGAATAGATTGGTTCCGGTTGAAGCGCCCACTTTGCGATTAATGATGTTTTCTAGCCAATGGGCTGTGGCGACAGACGCTGCATCTGGAATAGTGCGCATCTCATCAATCACACCCGGGATAAAGCTAGGCTCAACACGTGGCCTGCCTATACCCTCAATCTTACTGCCTTGATCACTGGTTAGATTGGGATCTCCGCTTTTAAAGAATGCATGGAAAACGGAATTTTCAGGATCGACGACACACAACTTAGTTTGATGTTGCTGGTAACGAATAAAGCGACCAATGGTTGCGGATGTGCCGCCAGTACCTGGGCTCATGACTATCCATTTGGGTTCGGGATGAGCTTCAAGCATCATTTGGCTGAAAATAGAATTGGCGATGTTGTTGTTTCCGCGCCAATCGGTTGCACGCTCTGCATAAGTAAACTGGTCCATATAGTGACCATTGAGTTCATCGGCTAACCGATTTGATTCAGCGTAGATTTGGTCTGAGCGGTCAACAAGATGCGCTTTACCCCCATAGAATTCAATCTGCTCTATTTTCTTCTTAGCCGTACACTTTGGCATCACAGCAATAAAGGGCAAACCAATCAAACGCGCGAAATATGCTTCTGAAATGGCGGTACTACCAGACGATGATTCTATGATGGTAGTTTTAGGACCAATCCAACCATTACAAAGGGCATAAAGAAACAGCGATCGGGCTAGGCGATGTTTAAGAGAACCAGTTGGATGGGTACTCTCATCTTTCAAATAAATATCGATGTCTGTTAAGCAGGGTAAATCAAGCTTGATGAGGTGGGTGTCGGCCGAGCGTTGAAAGTCGGCTTCAATTTTTTTTATCGCGTCATTAATCCATTGGTGATCTTTACACATGCTATACCATCCTTGGCCACTTAAAGCTGATATATTACCTATAAAACGGCGGAAAAACTTTGCTTATTTTCTTCTATTCTGCTTTATTTGGAGAAAATTTTTTCATAAGGTACCTCTTTTGAGTATAGAACTGGATAAAGTTGATAGGAAGATCCTTGCTTTGCTACAGCAAGATAGTACGTTATCACTTAACGACTTGGCTGAAGCGGTGAATTTGACCACCACACCTTGCTGGAAGCGACTAAAAAAACTCGAAGAATCTGGGGTGATAGAAAAGCGCGTAGCATTGCTAAACCCAGATAAACTCAATTTGTCATTCACCGCCTTCGTACTCGTTAAAACCAGTGATCACTCTCATGAGTGGTATACCCATTTTGTAAGCACGGCAAGCGATTTCCCTGAGGTGATGGAGTTTTACCGCATGGCGGGTGAATACGATTACATGATGAAAGTGCAAGTTAAGGATATGCAGTGCTTTGATAATTTTTACAAAAAGCTAGTGAACTGTGTTGCGGGAATATCCAACGTCACCTCAACTTTTGCTATGGAGCCGCTTAAATACACCACAGCCCTGCCTATAAACTAAATGCGGTTATTTAAACCGCATTACGCCTTCTTGAACGGCTGAAGCGACCAAATCTCCTTGTCGATTGTAGATTTCACCACGAACTAAGCCGCGTGTATTGCTAGCGGTGGGGCTTTCGATAACATAGAGCAGCCACTCATCCATTTTAAACGGGCGATGGAACCAAATAGAATGATCTATGGTGGCGACTTGAAACTTAGGTGTCATCAGTGACACTTGGTGTGGGTGCAGTGCGGTAACCAAAAAGCCCCAGTCGGAGGCATAACCAAGTAAGTATTGGTGAATCAATTGGTTATCTGGCACTGAACCATTAGCTTTAATCCACAAATACTGTTTAGGGTCTTCCTTGTGTGGTTTGAGAGGGTTAACCACTTTAACTGGTCGAGTCTCTATCGGCTTTTCACCGCAAAATGCAGCTTGAAGCTTTTTGGGTAGTTGGTCAGCAATGCTTTTGGCAAGCTCAGATTCCGATAAAAAGTTATCTGGCCCAGGGACATCTGGCATAGCATTTTGATGCTCAAAACCGGGCGCCTCGCCGTGATATGAAGCGGTCAGATAAAAAATAGGTCGACCTGATTGCAGTGCTTTGACTCTTCGCGTGCTAAAACTGCGGCCATCTCTTAGTGTTTCAACATCGTAAATAATCGGCTTTTCAGAATCGCCAGGATAGAGAAAGTAGCTATGAAATGAGTGAACGGTTCGGTCGTCATCAACAGTATAGCGCGCAGCTGATAGTGCTTGACCAATTACTTGACCGCCGTAGACTTGAGGCAAGCCAAGATTTTCACTTTGACCTCTAAACAGCCCTTCTTCCAGTTTTTCTAGTTTTAGTAACTCAAGCAGCTCGTCTAGAGGTTGACTCATTTTACACCCTAACAATTTGGTCAATATAGCTTTATTCTAAGCTCAAATTGATAACTTAAACAGCAAATTAAGGCAAAAATGATAAAAATATTTTCATGATATTTGGGAGGGTTTTGTCATTGGGGAAGTTAGATCGAGGCGCTAAAACTAGATAGTAATATTGATTAAGGCTGCCAGCGATACTTTCGAAGAGCGACTTTGCCCTCACAGCTAACCTCAATATCTTCAGCCATTAATAACGCTCTTTGGCGCGCTAAATTTTCCCCTTTGAGCGATATTTTTCCTTGGCTGTTGATGACCCTAAACCAAGGTAATGTCGAGTCTTTTGGTAGATTGCCTAGTGCCTTGCCAACATGTCTTGCATACCCCGGATAGCCCGCTAGTTTGGCGATTTCGCCATAAGTGGTTACTTTTCCACGAGGAATTTGGTGAATCACCGCAAAGATTTGTATCAAAAACTGGTCCATACTGATTGTGTCCTAGTTCAATTTTCCAAGGAATGGATAAGGAGAGGGCATGATATTTTCCGCCTTTCAGTTTTTGATCACAAGCCTACTTGCCGTATTGTGTGCACTGACAGTCAGCGCCAGTCAAGAAGAGGTTGCCCTGCTTGCTTTGCTCATCCCCGTGATATGGGTGTTTCCGCAGCGAGTAATTGGTGGCATTGTTTTGATTGCCGCTATGTCTGCTTATGGGATGACATTAGCTTATCAACCGATTTCGCTTTCGATCAGTCAATGGATTTTATTTCCACTACTTATGGTGGTGTTTTCAAGGCGCAGCAGTTTCGGTGTGTTAGTGACCGTATCTTTAATTGTAGTGACGCTGCAAATTGGCGTGATGATCACCCAAGCAGGGGGAAAGCTTGCCGGTGAGCCGATGATGACCCTAGCTCAGGCTCTATCGGTGATTGTGATGTGGTGGGCAGTGCAGGGTTGGCCTTCAAGTGATAAACATTGTTGGTGGGCACTCGGTTTGATACTCCCGCTGTGGATTACAGGCTATGGTGACTCCGTGGTGGTCGCTTTATGTTTAACTGGCATGGTGGCGTGCATACAAAGCATGGCGCAGTTAAAAACTTTTAATTGGCGCAAACTCTTATGCTGGACTTTACCGACGGTTGGTTTTGCGACCTTGATTGTTGCCCCTTGGTTTGATGTCCCTAACCCCGTTTTTGTGGTTTGGGTATGCTTGCTAGGGGCGGCATGGATGACAGATTACGTCTTGCGCAGCTTTGATGAGGAAACCGAGCTATAAGCTGAGCCAATTGTGTGAGCAGTGGAATAGGCCGAAAAGTCAGCGTTATCGGTGAGAATTGTTTAACTCCTAAGCACTTAACAGGAAATCCTCCGTATTTCACTTTTTTTGCTTGAATTGGTCATAACGATGACACATAATCTCTCCACACCTTGGTAATACCAAGGCTGTGTATCTATGGAGGCTCTGGTCCTCTCGCAACAATAGCTCGTGAACTCGGTCAGGTCCGGAAGGAAGCAGCCGCAGCGAGTGACTTGTGTGCCGAGATGTGGCTGGGGTCTCCGCCACTTTTGTTGTTTGCAACATAAGTCTGTACTCATCACGCACCTAACACAATATATTTACCCATCCATTTTTACAGTCATCCTTCGCAGCCTGTATTAACCCTTTTCTCCGCCATTATCTCTTTGATCTTCTTATATGACTTCTTTTTGGAATTGAAGATTATTTTATGTTCGCCATACTCTTTATCTATGCTTGCGACCAACTTACGCCATTCGGATAGGTATGTCATTGTAGAGTAAATCAATATGCCAAATGTAAATAAAACTGGGATACCAAGGCTGAAAAATAGCACCGCATGTACACTCATATCAGGGGCAAGTACATCTGACCGCTTAAGCGTCTCCGCAATCCCCATTCCAATGCCAGCACCGCCGGTGCCGATAAGCGCAGCTAAAATAGCGATAATATTGCGAAGCTTTCTTAATGGTACTCTAAGAAAAGGCATTCTTTTTAGCGTTAAAACTCCGAAAAGTTCAATCTTTCTTATCTCTATTTCGTTGTTTCTAATTTTGACATATTTACTGTTATTAAATAATACTGCTTTATCGCTAAATAGTAATCCAGTTAATATTCCCAGTATAAATAACATTGTTAAAAATATAAACATATAGAATATGGGGTCAAAGACTTTTTTTGAATGAACTATTACTGAGCTTAGTATGAACATTGTTAGGCCAATGATGCAGTAACCCATGACTATTGCCTGAGAGGCGACCCTTCTTCTTAGAAACTCTATCCCAAAACGAGTGTAAAGGAAACTTTGAAAAAATATCACACTCAAAAATGCTAGCCAGCAGAAAACAGTAGCATAATATTGCGAATCGAAAAAAGCATATGTAATTTGAACTAACGCCATCATTACAGAAATAATGGTTATATCTGACCTTTTAGATTTAGGGTTATAATTATCATCTGAATAAATTTCCACTTTAACTTTCACTCAACTCTTGCTTTATCTCAGAGTATGGCTTCTTCTCATGATTTATGATGACAGTATAATTCCCATATTTATTTTTTAATCCTAGAATCAACTTTCTCCAATGATTAAAGTAAGAAAATAATGGGGCTAGGTAGACTCCTGCTGCTATTCCGATTGGCATACCGATAGAAAAGAATAAGAAGGCATATGTATCAATTTCGACACCTATAACTCCTGACCGTTTTAAACCCTCTGCAATCAACAGCGACAGGCCTGCTGCAGAGCCACCAATGAGCATAATTAAAGCCCCCAGAGCATAACCCAAATGTTTGAGTGGTTTTCTTAGCCAAGGAGCCTTATCTAGGCTGAGTCTAGCCCATGGGTTAAAATGTCTTAACTCAACTTCATTTTCCCTCACTATAACTTCTTTTCCAATTGATTTTAGATCTTGATTATGAGTAAAAAATCTCCCTAGTAAATAACCTAGAAGTAAAGATAAAATTAAAAAAATGAAAAGATAAAAGTGAATATCAAACGCTTTGGATATATGCATTGATACGGATGAAAAAATAAAAATGCATAATGTATATATTATATAAACGAAAGAAACTATACTATATTCAACAAAGTTAACTTCTAGACTTTTCCTCCGGCATATAAATAATAATGAAATAAATGAGACTGATACTAAAAGATATATAGCCATAGGGCATATTGATAAAAAATTGATATCTTTTGTGATTAAAATCTTTAGTAACTCTGTTGTTCCGAAAATCCCAAAAAGACCCAATATAGCTTTTCTAGATCTATCAATTCTTTCCTCTATGTCTTTTTTATTCACAATCTTACCTCTAAAATCCAAACATGCCTGAGCCTTTTAGTGCTTGCTCACCAATATACTGATCAATTTTCTTTTGCTCTGACTCAATACTTTTGTCAACGGCATCACCAAACATATACTCAAGTACTGTCTCAGTAGTAAAATTCGGGAACGCTTCTTTTAAAAATTCCATTGAATTATTTTTAAAATCTGTTTCCCTATCTATTTGATCCATTATCCATCCAAAAGATATCGTCGCTATTATACCTAACCCCAAAACTACTGCAGCACCTTTTTAACTTCCTTATGCGACTTCTTTTTGGAGTGAAAAATTATTTATATTCGCTATACCCCTTTCTATCTTCGTCAGCGAGACCAAGCAAGTACTACCCAGTTTATTGCGCAATATAGCCAATAAGTGATACTGAAAGTGCACCACTGTTATCAGTTTTACCTATTTACCCCCAAGCAATGCCAGAGATTTTTCAGTGCGAGATATACCCTTACACTAAAAATGGATAAGATGAGGTGTCGATTATCTGGTGAAGCCATTGAATGCCAAAGCGTAACTTGATCTTAGAAGGGATCGCCCTTGGCGCTATCCCGATCTCTGCAGAGTAATAATTACAGGAGTAGTACATGTCTATAGATAAAGTGAAACAGCAACCGGTGAATGACTCGATCTTAAAGCCGTCAACGACAGGGGGCTTTAATTGGTCATTGATTTTGGGCGCTGCTTTTTTGATGGCAACTTCTGCCGTTGGTCCTGGATTCCTTACTCAAACCACCGTCTTTACTCAAACACTTGGCGCTAGTTTTGCTTTTGTTATTTTGGTGTCGATCTTTCTTGATATCGGCGCTCAACTGAACATATGGCGGGTCATTGTGGTCTCGAAAAAGCGCGCGCAAGACATTGCAAATGATCTGTTATCAGGTTTAGGTTTTGTCATTGCTGGTACTGTGGCTTTGGGGGGACTGGCATTTAACATAGGTAACTTAGGCGGCGCAGGTATGGGAATGAACGTCTTATTTCCGAATATCACGCCAGTAGCAGGCGCAGCAATTAGTGCAGTGATTGCGATCAGTCTCTTTTTATTAAAAGATGCTTCGAAAGAGATGGACCGATTTACCATAGTGATGGGCGCTTCACTGATGGTAATGACGTTATATGTTTTGCTCTCGACCTCACCCCCTGTTGGTGAGGCGCTGTATCGCTCTGTTTGGCCAGAGAAGCTCAATGTGTTGGCTATTGTTACTTTGGTTGGTGGTACTGTTGGTGGTTACATCACATTTGCAGGCGCACACCGATTGATCGATGCTGGCGTGACAGGGCAAGAAGCCTTGCCACAGGTTAACAGCGGCTCAATCTCTGCAATAAGCTTGGCATCTGTCGTTCGGGTGGTACTGTTTCTTGCTGCACTTGGGGTCATAAGTACAGGTGTGACGCTTGACCCTGAAAACCCCACAGCATCAATGTTTCAGCATGCGGCAGGCAATATTGGCTACAAGTTGTTTGGTTTAGTGCTTTGGACTGCTGCTATAACCTCAGTGATCGGGGCAGCATATACCTCGGTATCATTTTTGAAAACCCTTCACCCTTTTATTGCTCGCAACACACGAGGTTTCATTATTGGCTTTATATTAGCGTCGAGCCTTATATTTTGCTTTATCGGTAAGCCAGTGACTCTCTTGATTGTAGCGGGTGCGTTGAATGGTTTTATTCTTCCTGCCACATTAAGCATTATGCTGATTGCTGCCCGTAAATCTGCGATTGTCGGTGACTATAAACACCCAGTCTGGATGTCGGTGTTTGGTTGGTTGATTACCATTATGATGGCAGCAATGAGTCTGTATACCTTGTTTATCATGAGCTTTGGCTAAGTCTAAGTGGGTTTATTATTTTACTTTGACAGTTAAATATAACCATATAACATCATTGATATAATAAAGCACAAGGATTAAGTGTATGCTCTATAAGTTTAAATATAAAAACAATCTCATTAAGTTATTACTGTTAATGTTGACATTTAATGCCTTTCCCTTATTGGCAGCTCAATACTGAGGAATCCCCTGATAATTTAGATAAAAATCATCAAGTTAAGGTAGATGC